>JAKFBZ010000064.1:0-21686 GCA_036676945.1 Marmoricola sp. | reverse complement strand
TCGGAGAGATGGGTGACGTCGCCGCCGGTGACCTCGCAGAGCTCGGCCATCGCGTTGATGAACGAGATCTTGGTGGCCAGGAACGCGTTGGCCGCTGTCTTCACCAGTTCGGCGGTGGGGTAGTCGGTGACCACCAGGGGAGTCTCGGCGTCGAGGATCGTCCTGTAGACCTCGCCGAGGACGCGCCCGGCACGCTCGCCGCGCTCGCCGGGGCCGACGCCCATCACGATCCGGTCCGGCTCGAGCGTGTCCTTGACCGCGTACCCCTCACGCAGGAACTCCGGGTTCCAGACCAGTGAGACGTCCTCGCAGGCCTCGTCGAGCCGGTCCGCGATGCCGGCGGCGGTGCCGACCGGGACGGTGGACTTGCCGACCACGACGGCGCCGGGTCGCAGGACCTTGAGCAGTCCGTCGATCGCACCGTTCACGTAGGTCATGTCGGCGGCGTGACGGCCGGGCATCTGCGGCGTACCGACGCAGACGAAGTGCACCTCGGCGTCGGCGGCGTCGGCGATGTCGCGGGTGAAGACCAGGCGTCCGGCCTCGATCTCCGCGGTGATCATCTCCGGGAGCCCGGGCTCGTAGAACGGCACCTCGCCGGCCGAGAGCGCCTTGAAACGGCTCTCGTCTGTCTCGACCCCGATGACGGTGTGTCCGAGCCGGGCCATCGCAGCGGCGTGCACCGCTCCGAGATAGCCACAGCCGATGACGGACAGCTTCATGTCAGTTCCTCCGCGGGTCGTGTGCAGACCCGGTGGTCGTCAGGACTTGGCCTTCTCCGGCCCGTATCCGTAGCCGTATCCGTAGCCGTAGCTCTTCCCGCCGCGCTTGGGCGTCATGTTGACGGTGACGCCGAGCAGGTTGGCGTCGACCTGGGCGAGCCGGACGGCCGCCTGACGCAACTGCTCCTTGGTGGTCTTGCCGTGGCGGACGACCAGGATCGCACCGTCGACGTCGCGGGCCATGATGGCCGCGTCCGAGACCGGCAGCAGCGGCGGTCCGTCGATGATCACCATGTCGAACATCTGTGACACCCGGTCGAACAGCTCCTGAGCAGCACGTGACTGGAGGACCTCGGTCGGGTTCGGCGGGATCGGGCCGCTGGCCAGGAAGAAGATGCCGCTGTCGGTGTGCTTCTGGATGCTGTCCTGCAGCTCGCTGCGGCCGACGAGCACCGTGGTGAGACCGACCGAGCGCTCCAGGCCCAGCAGGCTGGCGACCTTGGGACGCCGGAGGTCGCCGTCGACGAGGAGCACGCGCAGGCCGGTCTGGGCGAGCGCGATCGCCAGGTTGGTCGCCGTCGAGGTCTTGCCCTCGCTCGGGATGGCACTGGTGATGACCAGGGACCGCGGGCGCGTGTCGATGTCGAGGAACTGCAGGTTGGTGCGGAGCAGCCTGAATGCTTCGACGCGGCCGGAGTGGCTGGCCGCCTCGGTGAGCAGCGGGTGCTTGGGGACGTCGCTCTCGTACTGGATGCTCGCCAGCACCGGGGCGTCGAGCGTCTTCTCGACGTCCTCGGCGGAGTTGACGGTCGTGTCGAGCAGGTCCCGGATCAGGGCCATCGCGATACCGATCACCAGACCGAGGACACCGCCGATCAGGAGGTTGAGCACCGGCTTCGGGCTCACCTGGCTGCTGTTGTACGACGCCGGCGAGATGATCGTCGGCTTGATCGGGGAGGTGGACTTGCCGAACGGGGTCTCGACCTCGGCCAGGAACTGGGTGAGCGCCTCGGACTCGGCCTTGGCGATCTCCTGCGCGACCGCGGGATCCTCGTCCTCGACCTTGATCTCGATGATCTGGGTCAATTCGACGACCGAGGAGCTGACCTTGTCGGCCAGTTCGCGCGGGGTCATGTCGAGATCGAGCTTCGAGATCACCCGCTGCAGCAGCTCACGGCTGTCGGCGAGCTTGGCGTAGGACTGCACCCGCTGCAGCGCGAGAACGGCCGCGCCGTACGCGTCCGCGGTGTTCCCGCTGACCTCGGTGGCGATGTAGACCTTGGCTTCGCTCTCGTACTTCGGGGTCATCGTGTAGGTGATCACTCCCGCGCCGATCAGGCCCAGGAGGAAGAAAACAACAATGGTGAGCCAACGACGCTGCGCCATCCGCAGCAGTTCCCTGAATTCCACGCCGTACTTTCTGGCTCGATCCCGATTAGCACTCGACCACCGGAGTGTAGACGGTGAGACACCGCCTCGTGGCAGGTCTTCACACCCTGGCGCACTCTTGAACGATCCTCGGGAAGAAAAGTGACGTGTCGGGCAATTTCCCCGCGCGGGGAGGCGGTCAGGGCGTGTCCAGCACCAGCGTGACCGGCCCGTCGTTGACCAGTTCGACGGCCATGTCCGCGCCGAACGAGCCGCGCTCCACCGTGGTCCCGGCGCTCTCCAGCGCGGCACAGAACTGTTCGTAGAGCGGCTCGGAGTGCGACCCCGGGGCCGCGGCGGACCAGGTCGGCCGCCGCCCCTTGCGCGCGTCGCCGTACAGGGTGAACTGGCTGACCACCAGGACGGGGGCGTCGAGGTCGGCCACCGACCGCTCCTCGCGCATGATCCGCAGGTCCCGGACCTTGCCCGCCATCCACGCGACCTGGTCCGGTCCGTCGTCGTGCGTGACGCCCAGGAGCACCACCAGTCCCGGACCGTCGATCCGTCCGACGACCTCGCCGCCGACGGTGACCGACGCCCGGGTGACTCGCTGCAGGACCGCTCGCATGCGGTGAGGGTAGTTTGCGGGCATGGGAGATCTGTTGATCACGGTGGCTCCGACGGGAGCGGAGACCACCAAGGCCGACTGTCCGCAGCTGCCGACGACGCTGGCCGAACTCGTGGAGACCGCCGAACGCTGCGAAGCAGCGGGCGCCGGCATGATCCACGTGCACATCCGCGACGACGACCACCGGCCCAGCCTGGACCTCGGCCGGCTCACCGACACTGTCGATGCGCTGCACGAGGCCACCGACCTGGTCGTCCAGCTCTCCACCGGCGGTTCGGTGCACGACGCGCTCGACGACCGGCTCAAGGTGCTCGACGCCGCTCCGGACTCGTGCAGCCTGACCATGGGCACGACCAACTTCGGCGACGACGTCTTCCTGAACCCGTGGCCGTTCGTGCAGGACCTCTACGTGCTGAGCCAGGAGCGGAAGGTGGTCCCGGAGTTCGAGCTCTTCGACCTCGGCCAGGTCGCGGCGCTGCACCGGCTCCTCGACCGGCACGGCCTCCCGTACGGCGGCAAGGTGCACGTGGACCTCGTCATGGGCGTGCCCGGTGGGATGCCGGGCACGGCGGACGCCCTCGTCGCGGCGGTCGCTGCACTCCCCGCGGCGACGACCAGTTGGTCGGCGACCGGGATCGGGCGCAGCACCCTGGCTGTCGCGCTGGCCAGTCTGAGCAAGGGCGGCCACCTCCGGGTCGGCATGGAGGACGTGCTGACGCTGGCTCGGGGCGTGCCGGTGGAGCACAACGACCAGTTGGTCGCGCGTGCGGTGGAGCTCGGCCGGATCGTGCAGCGAACCCCGATGTCCGGGGCCGAAGCCCGGGGGTTGCTCGGTCTGGGCTGACTCGGGGACCCTCTGGGCATGGACACTGGGCCCACGGACGACCCGCACCGTCAGCCGAAGGACCGCGACCGGGGTCCCCTGGTGGACCGGATCCGCAAGGCGGCCGACGAAGGCCGGATCGGCACCGCTGACCGCGACATCAGGATCGGCAACGTGCAGTCGGCGCAGAGCGTCGCCGAACTCGACCTGATCGCGCGCGACCTCGACCTGCTCGAGCAGACCCTCGCACCCGGCTCCGCGCCGTTCGTGCCGCCGGTCTCCTTCCCGCCGGCTCCGGCGCAGCCGACGACGAGCCCGGCTCCCGGTGCGTCGCCGACCGTCGCGGTCGGCGGTGCGAACGCCGGCGCCGTCCCCCAGGCCTGGACGGTCGGCACGACCGACACCATGGTCGCCACCGCCAAGGCGGGTGCCACCCGGGTCGCGTTCGTCCTGGTCGCGGTGGTCGCGCTGGTGGTGGTGGCTGCGGGTGCGCTGGCCTACTTCGCGGTCAACGGGTCGCCGGAGTCGTCGCCGTCCGCGGTGCCGAGCCTCTTCTCACCCGAGCCGGTCTCCCCGACCGGGACCGCCGAGGACCCGGGCGGCGAGCCGTCAGCCGAGGACCCGGGCGACCCGGGCGAGCCGGCGACGCCGTACGCGTTGACGGGGCCCGGGATCCGCTCGTTCCTGGCGGCGTACCGGCAGAAGTTCTCGACGACAAAGGTCGTCGAACTCACCCTGTACGACGACTACGCGATCGTGCAGGTCCCGGTGGCCGGGAAGAACCGGCACGCCGGCTGGCTCTACCGGCCGGGCAACGGCTGGAGTGACTTCGGAGGCGTGACCGCGAACTTCCCCGGCAGCGCCGTCGTCGACACCACGAACCTCGACGTCCCGGCGTTGCTGCGCAACATCGGCAAGGCGCGCCGGACCCTGAACGTCGAGGACATCAACATGACCTACGTCATCCTCAACTACCGGCCGCAGTTCGACGAGGCACCGAACGCCAACGTCTATGTCACCAACCAGTTCCACGAGTCCGGGTACCTGGCCACCACGTTGGACGGCCGGGTCGAACGCGCCTATCCGTTCGCCGGCTGACGAAGCCGCGTCAATAGACCAGGGCCTGGACGCCGTCGCCGAGCACGGCCTCGGCGAACGAGGCGGCGCCGGCGATCCGCGCCCCGGTGACCAGAGCGTCCTCCGTGATCGACCGGCGGGCGGCGCACTGCGAGCAGACGATCAACGTGCCGTTCTCCAGGATCAGGTCGCGAGCATCGGCCAGCGATCCGGCCAGCTCCAGCTCGAACTCCTCGGCCTTCCCGGGGAGGCCGAACCAGGCCGCCTCACCGGTGAGCCAGAGGGTCACCTCCGCCCCGGAGGCGATCGCCGCCGAGGCGACCGTGAACGCCTGGTTGCAGCGTTCCGGGTCCTCGGCACCCGCCGTGCACTTGATCACCAGACTGCGCATGCTCGAACACTAGACTGATCCCGTGGATGCCTTCTTCGTGGTGCTGCTCGCCGCCCTGCTGCTCTCCGTCGGGCTCTGGGCCGTGATCGCGACCCGGCGCATGCTGGCGGTCGCCGACCGCGGCGGCGAGGTCGACTGAGATGCCGTTCCAGATCCCGGAGAACATCCATCCGAACTGCGCCCGTCTCGCCTGGTTGATCGGCACCTGGTCCGGCAACGGCCACGGCGAGTACGACGGCATCGAGCCGTTCCAGTTCGGCCAGGAAGTGATCTTCCAGCAGGACGGCCGCCCGTTCATCCACTACATGAGCCGCGCCTGGATCATCGACGCCGACGGCAACCACGTGCGGGAGGCGGCCCAGGAGACCGGCTTCCTCCGACCGCAGGAGGACGGCACCCTCGAGGTCGTGCTCAGTCACAACCTCGGCTTCGTCGAGATCTGGCACGGCGAGCTGCACCCGGAGCAGCCGCGCTTCGAGATCGTCACGGACGCGGTCGCGCGGACCGGCTCGGCCAAGGAGTACACCGGAGGCAAGCGGCTCTACGGCTATGTCAACGGCGACCTTCTCTACGCCTTCGACATGGCGGCGATGGGCAAGGACCTGCAGCCGCACACGCACGCGCAGTTGCAACGACGGTGAGGGACCGGGCGTGAGCGGCGACTGGCAGCAGCGGCTCCGTGCGAGCGGTCACCGGCTGACCCCGCAGCGCGAACTCGTCCTGGCCGCCGTCGAGACGCTCGGGCACGCCACCCCGGACGAGGTGTACGCCGAGGTGCGGACCCACTCCGAGGCGATCAACCTGTCCACGGTGTACCGGACCCTGGAACTGCTCGACGAGCTCGGTCTGATCCGGCACGCCCACCTGTCGGACCGGGCTCCGACGTACCACGCGGCGACCGGCCACGAACACGTCCACCTGGTCTGCCGCGGCTGCCAGCGACTGATCAGCGTGGGAGTCCCGGTCGTCGAGGCGGCCCTCGGGCCGGTGGTCGCCGAACGCGGCTTCACCCCCGACTACGGCCACCTGAGTGTCTTCGGCCTCTGCTCGGACTGCTCCGACGCCACAGGCCCCGCCACGTCCTGATCCCCACCATGGCCCACAGGGGCTATGGCAATGAACCGGTCGTCGGCGTTCTCTGAAGGACGGACCTCCTTCGGCCCTCTGGGAGCGGGCGCCGAAGGTCCGGACGGTTTCTGCGATGTATCTCGGGCCACCCAGCTCGCTCTTGGGGGTTTGCGGGAGATCCGCATGCACACCGTTGGGGCTCGGCGACCCAATCGTCGGGCCTCCTTTCTGGGAGAAAGGTCCTTCGCATGTCTTCTCGAACCCCCTCGGCCCGTCTGGGTCGACGCGGTGTCGGCTTCCTGGCCGCCATCGCACTCGCCGTGGCCGGCCTGGCCGCCACACCATCACCGGCACTCGCCGATTCCGGCGCGGTGCCGGTCAGTCTGTCCGGCTCGCAGAGCCTCGGCACGGAGACCTATCCGTGGTCCAGCGGCGCCTTCCACGGGTCGCTGTCGTTCGGCGCCACCGCCGACTGGAGCCAGCCGTCGGTCGTCTCCGTCGACTGGGATCCCGACGACGTCCGCCAGGGTCGGCACCTCGATCCGACCGTCGCCTACACCCGGCCGATCTCCGGGACGATGAGCGTGCACTACTCGGTGACCGGTGAGGTCGCGGTCGACACCGAGCTCTTCGGCACCCTCTCGATGAGCGTGACGACCGGCATCACGACCAGCGGCAGCTGTGCGCTCAAGGCCGGCGGGTCGGCGTACGCCTGCCACTTGGAGAGCAGTGACGTCGGCGTCTTCGACCCGACCAACTTCGCCGTCGGCTTCCCGTACCTGACGCTGAAGATGATCTCGGACGTCACGGTCACCCCGGACGCGCTGGAGACCCTGCGCACCGCGCAGACCTCGAGCCAGCTCGTCGGGTCCAATGCGCTGAGCCTGGGCGAGGACCCGGTCACGGATCCGCTGCTCGTCGGCTGCGACATCGCAGCGGGCGGCGACCTCGGCTACGCCCTCGGTGCCTTCTCCGCGACACCCGGGCTGCACATCGTGAGCAAGGTCGGCGTGGAGGCAGGCTTCATCGCGCCCAACCCGATCACCGTCACTCCCGGGTTCCGGGTCGCGGTGTACACCGACACGATCGACGTCGCCACGAGCGACCTGACGATCGCGATGTCGGGCGCCGGCGGCAGCGTCGCCCTGGGTGAGATCGCGCCGAACAACATCGCCCCGACGCTGGGCGCGGTCTCGGCGCCGGACGGTGTCGAAGGCACTCCGATCCAGTTCTCGACCTCGGCCACCGGTCCGTGCTCGGACGGAGCGACGTACAGCTGGGACTTCGGGGACGGCAGCAGCCCGGGGCACACGGCCACGCCGAAGCACACGTACGCGGACAACGGCGACTACACCGGACAGGTCGTGGTCACCGACAGCACCGGGCTGACCGACACCAAGGACTTCACCGTCCACGTGTCCAACGTCGACCCGAACGTCACCGTGGTCCCGGGCGCGCCGGTGACGGTGCCGTGGGGCAAGCCGCTCACGCTGAAGGCCCAGGCGGTCGATCCCGGTGCCGCCGACCAGTCGACGCTGACCTACGACTGGGCGTTCGACGACGGCGACTCGATCGACAACGGCGGGCCGTCGGCGACGCACTCGTGGGCGACGGTCGGCGACCGCAGCCCGACGGTGAACGTCTGCGACAAGGACGGCGGGTGCACGCTTCGCACCTTCACCGTGGGCGTCCGCTCACACGCGACCACGCTGTCGTACACGGGTCCGCAGGCAGCGGACTTCAGCAGCACCAGCACGCTGACGGCGGACCTGGTCGACGAGTTCGGTGCGGCGGTGAACAACGCTCCGGTGGTGTTCTCGGTCGACGGCTCCCCGGTCGGCACCGCGATGACCAACGCAGCCGGGCACGCCAGCCTGAACTACGTGGTCACCAGGACGGCGGGCAGCCACACCGTCTCCGCGTCGTACGCCGGCTCGGCACTGTTCGACACCGCGGCGACCGGCAGCCAGCCGTTCGCGGTCTCGTCGATGGCCAGCGACATCACCTACACCGGTGGTCTCAAGGGTGCGCCGAACAAGGCGACCGCGGTCTCGGCCAAGGTCGTCGACGCACTCGGGCGGCCGCTTGCCGGCTATGTGGTCACCTTCGTCATCGGGAGCCAGTCGAAGACGGCGGTCACCGACGCGAGCGGTGTCGCGGCGACGAGCATCACGCTGAACCAGAAGCCGGGGTTCTACCCGCTGACGGCTTCGTGGTCCGGCGACCCGGGGAAGTACCTCGGGGACTCGGTCTCGGCGCAGTTCAGCCTGAACAAGAAGTGAGCTGATCCGACATCACGGTGTCCTCCCTCCGGCCGGAATGGCTGGAGGGAGGACACTGTTGGGATGAGCATGAACAGCCCCCTCCTCGACCTGCCCGGTGCTGTCGCCGGAAACGACCCGGACACGGCGATCGCCGCGCACTACGGGTCCTTCCACGGCGAACAGCGCACGCTCGAGTCCGGGGACGGGTTCGTGGACCTGTCGAACCGCGGCGTGGTGCGGATCAGCGGACCGGACCGGCTCGGGTGGCTGCACTCGCTGACCACGCAGCACCTGGAGGGCCTGGCCCCTGGTGAGCCGACGATGACCCTGCTGCTCTCCCCGAACGGCCACGTCGAGCACGCGCTGTACGGCGTCGACGACGGTGAGGCGTTCGTCGCCCACGTCGAGCCCGGTGCGGCACCGGCTCTGGTCACCTGGCTGGACGCGATGCGCTTCATGATGCGCGTCGAGGTCACCGACGTGACCGACGACCTGGCGGTGGCCTGGCGGCCGGGAGGCGACCTGCCCGACGGCCGGTACGACCTGGTCCCGCGTGAGCGGCTCGCGGAGTACGCCGCCGCGGTCGGCCCCGCCGCGGGCCGGTGGGCCTTCGACGCGCTGCGGATCGCCCGCGGAGAGCCCCGGTTCGGCATCGACACCGACCACCGCACCATCCCGAACGAGGTCGGCTGGATCCCGCGCGCTGTCCACCTCGACAAGGGCTGCTACCGCGGCCAGGAGACGGTCGCCCGGGTGCACACGCTCGGCCGTCCGCCGCGCCGCCTGACCATGCTCCACCTCGACGGGTCCGACAACCGGTTGCCGCAGGCCGGTGCGCCGGTGGTGCACAACGAACGCGAGGTCGGGTTCGTCGGCTCCTCGGCCCGGCACCACGAGCTCGGGCCGATCGCGCTGGCGCTGCTCAAGCGTGCGGTCCCCACGGACGCCACCCTGATCGCCGACGGGATCGCGGCCGGCCAGGAGGTCGTGGTCGACCCCGAGGTCGGACTGCACGTCCGGCCCCGGCTCGCCTGACTGGCGAAAGTCCCGCCAGGGCACGGCACCGCTGATTAGGCTGGACCAATGCATTTGCTGCGAAACGGCGTGAAGAACTACGACTGGGGCTCCCCGGACGCCATCCCGCAGTTCCTGGGCGACCGGCGCAACGGCGCCCCCGTCGCCGAGGTCTGGATCGGCACGCACCCGCTGAGTCCGTCGGCTGTCGTCGGCGACGACGGCAGCGAGAAGCCGCTCTCCGACGTGGCCGGTGACCTGTCCTTCATGGTCAAGCTGCTCGCTGCCGAGCGCCCGCTGTCGCTGCAGGTGCACCCGTCCCGGGCGCAGGCCGAGCTCGGCTACGCCCGTGAGCAGGAGGCCGGCATCCCGCTGGACGCTCCGCATCGTGTCTACAAGGACACCAACCACAAGCCGGAGATGGTCTACGCGCTGACCACCTTCGACAGCCTGATCGGCTTCCGGCCCAGTGCCGAGATCCTGCGCGTGCTCGGCCCGCTGAACACCCCGTTGAGCCAGCGGCTCTCCGACGAGCTGCGGGCGGATCCCGGCTTCGCCACCATCGTCCGGTTGATCGAGGGTCTCCTCACCGAGGGCATCGACGCGGCCGAGGTGCACCAGATCGTGGGCGCCTGCCGCACGCTGAGCGCGATGAGCATGGACATCAAGCGTGCGTACCAGACCGCTGTCGAGATCGCGGAGCACTTCCCGGACGACGTCGGCGTGGTGATCTCGCTGATGCTCAACCGGATGACGCTGCAGCCCGGCGAGGCGGCGTACCTGGAGACCGGCGTGATCCACGCGCACCTGAAGGGCCTGTGCCTCGAGGTGATGGCGACCTCGGACAACGTGCTCCGGGCCGGCCTGACCACCAAGCACATCGACCCCGCCGGGCTGGTGACCTGCCTGGAGAGCGGCATGGCCAGGGTGGCGCGGGTGACCCCGGACTTCCCGGACTACGACACCGAGGTGTTCTCGCCCTCCGGTGGTGGCTTCGCCCTGGCGGTCACGCAGATCTCCGCCGCTGCGCCCGAGGGTGTGGAGCTGATCCCCGCGGAAGGCAGCGTGCTGATCTGCACCGGCGGCGAAGTGCAGGTGACCACCGAGTCAGGGGAGAAGATCGCCCTGGGCCGGGGCGAGTCCCTGTACCTGACCCCGGAGGACCGGGGCGCCACCGTGCACGGCCTCGGTGAGGTCGCCCAGGCGTACGTGCCGCCCTCGCAGGCGATGACCTCGCGCCTCGTCGATGCCGTGCCGACCTGGCGCGACCCGTCGCAGCCTCACGAGGAGTAGGCCCGCAGAGTCCCGACGGGCGTTCAGCGCGGCAACGGGTTCGGGCCGGTCGCGGTCACGAGCCGCTGGGGTACCCAGTCGTCGACGTGATGGAACCCGTCCTCGAACGGGCCGGCATCGAGCTCGACGGACGCTCGCAGTGAGAGCCGGTAGAACTTCACGTGGGTGAAGTCCTCGAACAGGATGTAGACGGGGTCGGGCGTGCTGGTCGGGCCCTGGAACTGCTGTCCCGTCAGGACTGGCTTGTGTGCTCCGACGAACGCGTCGAACGTGTCGCCGACCACGACGCCGAGGTGCTCCAAGCCCATCTTGTAGACGCGTTGGTGCACGGGCGGGATGAGCTCGATGAGCGGGACGAGCTTGCCGTCGAGGACTTCGAGCGGCTCGGCGGGCACGATCAAGGAGATGGTGCGGCCGTTCCAGACGTTCTCACGATTGGCGACCGCGTGGCGTTCGAGCAGGGTCCGCACGTGCACGTACTGGTCCCACTCCGGCACGCGGAAGGCGAGATGGCTGAGCTCGTACGGGCTGATGTCGATGCCACGGTCGAGCAGGCGGTCGCGCTGCTGCGCGGCGAACGCACGATAGTCCCCGAGGATGTCGCCCATCGGATCGGCCATCGCCGCCTCCTCCCGGCCGCCATCGTACGACGGGGCGGGCGGTGCAGGCATCCGGCCGCCGCACGCACCCGCTTCGTCGAGGTGGTCCGGAATTGCGTCCGCCGGGCTCGTCGAGACGTCTCGACAAGCCCGGCGAACGAAGGGTCAGCCGTTGATCATCCCGGCGCCGACGGTCACGCCGGTGGCCTCGTCGATCAGGATGAAGGAGCCGGTGGTCCGGTTCTTCGAGTACGGGTCGCAGAGCAGCGGGACCGTCGTACGGAGCTGGACGCGGCCGATCTCGTTGAGGCCGAGCTCCTTGGTCTCCTGGTCGCGGTGCAGGCTGTTGACGTCGAGGCGGTACTGGACGTCCTTGACCAGGGCCCGGCCGGTGCGGGTGGTGTGCTTGATCGCGAGCTTCTGGCCCTTGCGGAGCGGCTCGTTGGTCATCCAGCAGATCATCGCGTCGATGTCCTGTGACGGCGTCGGGGCGTTCTTGACCCGGGCGATCATGTCGCCGCGGGAGACATCCACGTCGTCCTCGAGACGGATCGTGACCGACATCGGCGGGAACGCCTCGGCGATCTCGCGGTCGAACAGGTCGATGCCCGCGATCGTGGAGGTCATCCCGGACGGCAGCACGACGACCTCGTCACCGGGCTTCAGGACGCCACTGGCGAGCTGGCCGCCGTAGCCGCGGTAGTCGT
Organism: Marmoricola sp.; assembly: GCA_036676945.1. Taxonomy (GTDB): domain Bacteria; phylum Actinomycetota; class Actinomycetes; order Propionibacteriales; family Nocardioidaceae; genus Marmoricola. The sequence goes on along the minus strand of JAKFBZ010000064.1, from coordinate 9,732 downwards.
GGAAGTCGTCGGACTTCGGACGGATCACGAACTGCACCGGGAAGCGGGCGTCGACCAGGTCGCGGTCCGAGGCGACGTGCACGTTCTCGAGGTGGTGCATCAGAGACGGACCCTGGTACCAGTCCATGTTCTCCGAGCGGTTGACCACGTTGTCGCCGGCGAGCGCCGAGATCGGGATCACCTGGAGGTCCGGGATGTTGAGCTTGGTCGCGAACGAGGTGAACTCGGCGTGGATCTTGTCGAAGGTGGCCTGGTCGAAGTCGACGAGGTCCATCTTGTTCACGGCCAGCACCAGGTGCGGGACCCGGAGCAGCGAGAGGATCACCGCGTGCCGGCGGGACTGCTCGGTCAGGCCCTGACGGGCGTCGACGAGCACCAGGCCGAGGTCGGCGGTCGAGGCGCCGGTGACCATGTTCCGGGTGTACTGCACGTGACCCGGGGTGTCGGCGATGATGAACTTGCGGTTCGGGGTCGCGAAGTAGCGGTAGGCGACATCGATGGTGATGCCCTGTTCCCGCTCCGAGCGCAGGCCGTCGGTGAGCAGCGCCAGGTCGGTGTAGTCGTAACCCTTCGACACGCTGGTGGCCTCGACGGCCTCCAGCTGGTCCTCGAAGATCGACTTGGAGTCCAGCAGCAGCCGGCCGATCAGGGTCGACTTGCCGTCGTCGACCGAGCCGGCGGTGGCGAACCGGAGCAGGTCCATCCGAGGACGTGCCTCGGGCACGTAGTCGGTGGTGGTGTCGGGGCTGTTCATCAGAAGTAGCCTTCCTTCTTCCGGTCTTCCATGGCTGCTTCGGAGAACCGGTCGTCGCCCCGGGTGGCGCCGCGCTCGGTCAGCTTCGCGACCGAGATCTCGTCGATGATCTTGTTGATCGTGTCGGCCTCGGACTCCACGCATCCGGTCAGCGTCATGTCGCCGACGGTGCGGAAGCGCACGGTCCGGGTCTCGATCTTCTCGCCGTCCCTGGGCTGCACGGCGTCGGAGGCCGAGAGCAGCATCCCGTCGCGCTCGATCACCTCGCGCTGGTGGGAGAAGTAGATCGAGGGGATCTCGATGTCCTCCTGGCCCAGGTAGTGCCAGATGTCGAGCTCGGTCCAGTTGCTCAGCGGGAAGATCCGCATGTGCTCGCCGCCGTGGATCCGGCCGTTGTAGAGGCTCCAGAGCTCGGGGCGCTGCATCTTCGGGTCCCACTGGCCGAACTCGTCGCGGTGGGAGTAGACGCGCTCCTTGGCGCGGGCCTTCTCCTCGTCGCGGCGGCCCCCACCGAAGGCGGCGGTGAAGCCCTCCTCCTCGATGGCGTGCAGCAGGGTGCCGATCTGCATCCGGTTGCGGGAGGTCTTGCCGTCGTCGACGATCACGCCGCTGGCGATCGCTTCGTCGACGCTGGCCACCACGAGCCGGACGCCGAGGCGGTTGACCCAGCTGTCCCGGGTGGCGAGCACCTCGGGGAAGTCGAAACCGGTGTCGACCTGCAGCACCGGGAACGGGATCTTCGCCGGGTAGAACGCCTTCTCCGCGAGGCGGAGCATGACGATCGAGTCCTTGCCGCCGGAGAACATCAGCACCGGCTTCTCGAACTCCGCGGCCACCTCGCGGAAGATGTGGATCGACTCCGCTTCGAGCTGGTCGAGCTGACTCAGCTGGTAGTCGGCGTGGGTCTGGTTCATGAGGGCCTCTCGTGGGACAGCAGCGGACATCGTATCGAGGGTCGCGCCCTGTCCCCGCATCGTCTCCACCTTAGTGGAACACGTTCTAGTTTTGCGAGTGGTCCTCGTCACCATCCACGCGGTGGCCCGTCGGGTCCGGGGCCGTCTCGTCGTCGAGGTAGGCGCCGCCGATCGGCTCCGACGACCAGCTGGCGATCGTCCAGCCTTCGGCCGGAGACCCGTCGAGCTGGATGCAAGCGGTGTTCGCCAGGCCCTCGGTCGCCATCGCGTGGGCGGAGGAATCGGGCGCCCGCGAGGCGACCCAGGTCCGGATCGCCGCACCGTGGCTCACCAGCAGGGCCCGCTCGTGTCCGGCGCCGGCGATGGCGGCGACCGCGTCGTCGTACCGGGTGAGGAACTCGTGGCCGGTCTCGCCGCCGGCCATCCGGGTGTCGAGGCGGCCCTCGATCCAGTCGGCCACGGTGCCGATGTAGCCGAGGATCGAGTCGTGGTCGGTGGCCATCTCGTAGTCGCCGGCGGCGATCTCGCGCAGCCCGTCGAGGACCTGCGACTCGAGCCCGAGGACGGCAGCCAGGGGGGCGGCCGTCTGTCCCGTACGCACCAGCGGGGAGACGTAGATCGCCTCGACCCCGGGATCGCCGAGCACTCGGGCCGCGGCCTCGGACTGGCGGACGCCGAGCTCGGTCAGGTCGTTGCCGGGGAAGGCGGTATCCAACGCCCCCTGGGTGTTGCCGTGCGTCTGGCCGTGACGCAGAAGAAGGAGGCGCATGTGCCCGATGCTACGGAGCGGCCTCGGTCACCGGCTCCTCGGGCTTGTCGTCGGCCTTCTTCTCGGGGAGCCGCCAGGCGGTCGCGTCATTGTCGAAGTTCGGGAGTCCGTGGCGCTGCCGGATGAAGCCCCAGGCGAGCGGGCCGAGCAGCAGAATGCCGGCGCCGATGAAGCCGATCCACTCCGGCGGGACGCCGAGCATCTTCAGGCCGGTCAGGGTCAGCACGATCACGATGCCGCGCCGGATCACCGACTGGGAGACCCAGGTGGCCATCCGGGCCCCGAAGAACGTGCCCGGGGTACCGCCGGCGATCAGCGGGATCAGCACCTCCCAGTCGACGCCGGTGGTGATCACGTGACCGATCGCGGCGGCGAGCACCAGCGGGACCGCTTGGACCAGGTCGGTGCCGACGAGCTTGAGTGCCGAGAGCGTCGGGTAGAGCAGCAGAAGCGCGACCATGATGAGCGAGCCCGAGCCCACGCTGGTGATCCCGACCAGGAGCCCGCCGAACGCGCCGACCAGGATCGTCGGGACCGCGCGGATCTTCGGCTGGTCCTCGTCCCGGAGGATGTTGCCGGAGGTCACGTGCCGCAGCTGCAGGTACATCCGCAGCGCGTACGACGACGCGGCGAGCAGCAACGCGCAACCGATCGCGGTGGTGAGGAACTCGTTGCGGGCGTTCTCGTCGCCGACCGCGTGCACGATGAACCCGCCGGCGAAGGCGAACGGGACGGACCCGAGGACGAGCATGCCGGCCAGCCGCAGGTTCGGTTGACCGTGCCGCCAGTGCACCGCGGCGCCGACGGTCTTGTTCACGCTCGCGGCGACCAGGTCGTTGGCCACCGCCGCCGCAGCCGGGATGCCCAGGAAGGTCAGGGCGGGAGTCATCAGCGCGCCGCCACCCATCCCGGTGAGACCGACGACGATGCCGACGCCGAAGCTGACGCAGAGGACGGCGAGGGCATCAGCGGTGAGCAGGTCGTTCAGCACGTCGGTCACGGGGATCCTCAGGCTTCGAAGGGCAGGGCGGCGAGCACGTCGTCGAGAGCATCCTCGATGGTGCGGCCGGTGGTGTCGACCGTCACGCTGGCGTCGGCCGGCTCTTCGTAGGGGCTGGAGATCCCGGTGAATTCGGGGATCTCGCCGGCACGCGCCTTGGCGTAGAGACCCTTGCGGTCGCGGCGCTCGCACTCCTCGAGCGGGGTCGCGACGTGCACCAGGACGAAGATCCCGCCGGCGGCCTCGGCCATTGCGCGGACCTGCTTGCGGGTCTCGTCGAACGGCGCGATCGGTGAGCAGATCGCGATCCCGCGGTGCCGGGCGATCTCCGCGGCCACCCAGCCGATCCGGCGGATGTTGGTCTCGCGGTCGGCCTTGGAGAAGGTCAGGCCGGCCGACAGGTTCCGGCGTACGACGTCACCGTCGAGGCTGGTCACGGTCCGCTCGCCGCGCTCGAGGATCCGGTCGAGGAGCGCCTGGGCGATCGTCGACTTTCCGCTGCCGGAGAGGCCGGTGAAGAAGACCACCACGCCGGGCTCGTCGGGCTGGTCCTGGGCGACGATCTCGGCGACCGCTTCGGGCAGGTCGCCCGTCCCGGACACCGCCAGGACGTCGGCGGGCGCGTAGTTGGCGACCACCTGCTGGCCGAGCCGGTGATCGAGGTCCGCGTCGCCGTGGCTGGCGAGCGGGACCGCCACCACCGCTGCGTCCCCCAGCAGGTCGGCGGCCGCCAGGCTGGCCCGGACCAGGCCTACCGAGGTCAGACCCTGGGGCGTCCCGTGGCCGGTCAGGGCGAGGAGCAGGACCGTGCGGCCGGCGCGCTGCGCCTGGATCGCATCGAGGTCCGCGTCGGTGAGCGGGCCGGCGACCGGCACGGTCAGTGCGCCGTCGTACGCCGCCGCGACCTCGCGCGGGTCGAGCATCAGCCGCCGGAACGGCCCGTACGCCGGGACCGAGAGGATCTCGAGCCCTGCCGGGGTCAGCCGGGCGAGCGGGAGGCCTTCCGGGTCGACGAGTTCGACCTCGGGCTGTCCACGCAGTTCGTCCGGCAGGCCGAGCGAGACCGGACCGTCCTCCTCGAAGGTCGTGAGCGGTTCGAGGCCGCCGTGCAGCAGGAGCTCGAGGTCGTCGAGCTCGCGCGGGGACGGGCAGAACTGGGGAGCAGGCACGGGCACATGGTGCCAGAGGCGGGGATTCCCTAGAGGACCGCTCGGATCTCGCCCACGACGAGCGGCCCGCCGAGCAGCGGCGCCGCGCCGGTGCGGCGTACCGCCTCGGTGTCCGCCCCTGCCTCGGTGTCGACGCCGAGATGACGCAGCAATCCGGCCATCACCACCGGGCGCGCCCGGGACGCCCCGTCGTCGGTCTTCAGCGCGAAGGCGCGCCCGTCCGCCAGCGCGACGGCGTAACAGGACTCGGCACCCGCCTTCGCGATCGAGCCCGGGATCGCGGTGATCAGCGCGCGTTCGTCGCGGGTGCTTCCCGAGACGTGGGCGGGGTGCGACCTGATCGCGTCGGCGACCCGGCGCGAGGGCTCGTCGGTCCCGGTCGCGAGGCGGGAGAAGCCACGGGCGAGGCCGGTCAGCGAGGTGGACAGCAGCGGCGCGCCGCAGCCGTCGGTCGCCACATGGGCCACCTGCTCGCCGGTCTGGGCGGCGAAGTCCGCGGCCAGTGCCTGTTGCAGGGGGTGTTCGGGCCGCAGATAGCCCTCGGTCGGCCAGTCGTTGATCACGCAGGTCACCAGCATCGCGGCGTGCTTGCCGGAGCAGTTCATCTGCAGCCGCGTCTGCCCGCCTCCGTTGCGGAGGACGTCGTCGCGGACCTCGTCCTGCAGCGGCCAGCCCTCCGGGTTGCCGAGTGCGGACTCGTCCAGCCCGACCCGGGCGAGGATCCGCCGGACGCCGTCGAGGTGGAACTCCTCCCCGGAGTGCGAGGCGCACGCGAGGGCGAGCAGTTCGCCGTCGAGATCGAGACCGGCGCGGACCATCGCGAGCGCCTGCAGCGGCTTGTTGCAGGACCGGGGCAGCATCGGCCCGGTGACGTCGCCGCGGGCGTACGACGTGGACCCGTCACCGTCCACGGCCACCACCGCGCCGTAGTGGCGTCCCTCGACGACCCCGGAGCGGACGATCTCGGCGATGACAGGCTGCATGGCGGCAGCCTAGGTCGTGTCCCGGGGACAACCCAGCTAGCACCCCGGGTTGGTTGAAGAATCGACTGTTCTACGGGACAAATCGGCCCTGGTGTGACTCGTCTCACCGGGGCGGAAGTTGCACAGTGCTAGCAATAGTTAGCACTATGGGGAGGTGGCCAAGAAGTTGAAGGTCGGGATGACCGTCGAGACCCTCGGTGCGTACCTGCGCGAGCAGCGCGTGGGTGCCGGGGTCTCGCTGCGTCAGCTCGCCGAACAGGCGGGTGTGTCCAACCCCTACCTGAGCCAGATCGAACGTGGTCTGCGCCGGCCATCCGCCGAAGTGCTCCAGCAGCTCGCGAAGGCACTTCGGATCTCCGCCGAGCAGCTCTACGTCCAGGCCGGGATCCTCAACCCGGACGAGGACGAGATCCGTTCCGTGGAACTGGCGGTCCTCGCAGACCCGGTCCTCACGGACCGGCAGAAGCAGTCCCTGATCGAGGTGTACCTCGCCTTCCGGGCGACCGCGGCAGCGGACGTGCTGAGCAACGAAGCTCCCCTTCCCGAGGAAACCCCTCAAGCAACACCCCTTGAAGAAACCCCCACCCAAGACGTCCACGCGGCCGAGCCCGCGGTGGCGAACCCAACCGAAGGAAATTGAGATGGCCAAGACCCAGTTCAATACCGAGCAGATCAAGACCGAGGCCGTGAAGCCGCTGTTCGCCGTCGCCGGCGCCACCGAGCTGGCCGTCGCGTCCGCCCGCCGCTACGCGACCGACGCGCAGAAGGCCACCCAGGCCCGCCTGGACGAGGTCCAGAGCCGCGTGACCGAGGTCCAGGCCCGTGCCAAGAAGGTCGACCTCGACACCAAGGCCCTCCAGACCCAGGCGAAGACCCGCGTCGAGCAGCTCCAGGCTGACGCCAAGGCTGCGCAGGCCAAGTTCGAGGCTCGCCTCGCCGACATCCAGAAGGACGCCAAGGACCTGCCGGCGAAGTTCGAGGCCAAGCTCAACGAGGCCATCGAGGAGCTGAACAGCACCTACGCCGAGCTCGCCACCCGCGGTGAGAAGTTCGTCGCCGCGATCCGCAAGGAAGGCGTGAAGGCTGTCGTCAACGTCAAGCCGGCGAAGAAGACCGCTGTGAAGAAGGCCGCCGCGAAGAAGGCTCCGGCCAAGAAGGCTCCGGCCAAGAAGGCCGCCGCGAAGAAGGCTCCGGCCAAGAAGGCCGCCAAGAAGGCCTCCTGATCTTCGCCGACCACGGCAACGCACCGCCAGCATCGAGCAGGACCCCCGGGCAACCGGGGGTCCTGTGCGGTTCTGCACCGCATCGGGCGGGAAACGTCTCGGTAGTCAGGACGCGGGACCGTGGACGCTCTAGGGTGAGCGGGTGCAATTGCTTGCGTTCGAATCCGGGGTGGCCAGCCTCGTGTATCTCGCTTTGACGGGCGTCAAACTCTGGGCGCTCGTCGATGCGGTGCTGCGCCCGAGCCAGGCGTTCCTCGCCGCGGACAAGCTCACCAAGACCGGCTGGCTCTGGATCCTCGGCCTCACCTTCGCCGCGCACATCCTGTTCCCGCAGCTGATCGGCCTGTTGTCCTTCGCCGGCATCGTGGCTGCCTTCGTCTACCTCCTCGACGTCCGGCCGGCCCTGGTGTCGGTCACGAGGCGCCGATGAGCAGCGCGGTGTCCGACGACCACGAGTTCTCCCGCCCCGAGCCTGTGCTCGAGCCGGCGGCAGAGCTCGCCGCTTCCGCCCGGCCCCGGTTGGCGCAGCGGATCCGGCAGATGCTGGTCGGTGTCTTCCTCCTCGACACCGGCGTCCTGTTCGTGACCTCGGTGCTCGCCTGGGACTGGCAGTACCAGGTCGACAAGTACTTCCACGAAGCGCCGGACCCGTCGTTCGAGTGGGCCCCCTTCCTCGGACCGGGCGTGATCATCACCTGGCTCGGGATCCTGATCCTGCTGGGTGCCTACCGGGTCCGTCACTACGGGACCGGCTTCGAGGAGTTCCGGGCGATCGCGATCGCGTCGATGATCACCTTCGGCATCGTCTGCACGCTCGGCTTCTTCTCCCAGGCCCAGCTGACCCGGGGCTACCCGTTCCTGTTCTTCGTGATGGGCACACCGCTGCTGCTGTTCGTGCGGTACATCGACCGGCAGACGCTGCACCGTGCGCGCAAGGAGGGCCGCCTCGCGATCCGGATGATCGCGGTGGGCTCCCCGACCGCGGTCGCGGAGCTCGTCGAGGTCCTCGGCCGGGCGCCGTGGATGGGCTACCGGCTCGTCGGCATGTGCGTCCCGGGCGGGCACGACCCGCTCGACGTCGGCGTACCCGTGCTCGGCGACATCGACCACGTCCGGGAGGTGGCGGTCGAGCAGCAGGTCGACGGGATCTTCGTCGCCGGCGGGTCGTACTCCTCGGCCGCCGACCTGCGCCGCCTGGGCTGGGCGTTGCAGGGGCTGGACCTGGACATGCTCGTCGCCCCGGCGCTGACCGACATCGCCGGCCCGCGGGTGCACATGCGACACGTGGCCGGCCTGCCGTTCGTGCAGGTGGAGGAGCCGCAGAGCGACCGGGCCGGTGGCTGGACGAAGCGGGCCTTCGACCTCACCGTCTCCTCGATGGTGCTGTTCTTCCTCTCGCCGCTGCTGATCTTCACCGCCTTGATGATCAAGTTCCAGGACCGCGGGCCGGTGTTCTACCGCCAGGTCCGGGTCGGGATCCTCGGCGAAGAGTTCGAGATGGTGAAGTTCCGCTCGATGGTCGTCAACGCCGACAAGCTGCGGGCGGACCTGGATCACGCCAACGAGAACGACGGCGTCCTGTTCAAGATCAAGGCAGACCCCCGGGTGACCCGGTTCGGACGGTTCATCCGCAAGTACTCGATCGACGAGCTCCCGCAGCTGATCAACGTCTTCAAGGGCGAGATGAGCCTGGTCGGACCGCGGCCGCTGTTCCCGGCCGACGTGGAGCGGTACGAGAAGGACACCCACCGCCGGATGCTGGTCCGGCCCGGCATGACCGGTCTGTGGCAGGTCTCCGGCCGGTCGGACCTGTCCTGGGCGGAGTCCGTGCGTCTGGACCTGTACTACGTCGACAACTGGTCGATGGTGATCGACCTCGTCATCATGCTGCGGACCGTCAAGGCCGTGCTCGTCTCCGATGGCGCCTACTGACTGACCTGATGCCGCGTTTCCGGGGACCCCGCAGCTCGTGGCCGGGAGCCCGCCTGCTCCGGCTGCCGTTGCAGGTGCTCATCGCTGCGCTGCTGATCGGCTGCTCGGCCGGGAAACCGGGCGGCGACGGCGGCGACGAGCAGCCGCTGGTGAAGCTCGCCGCCGGGACGTGCTGGTCGAGCGAAGTCCTCGGGTCCGACGAGAAGGCGATCGCCGGGCTCGCCGAGGACGCGGGCGTCGATCCTGAGGCGGCCCGGACGGTGATGGCGAACCGGCCGGCCTTCACCGAGCCCGAGAACTGTGCGGCCGACCACCCGGTCGAGGTCTACCAGGTCGTCGAGGTCCCCGGCCTGGTGTCGCAGCTGACGTCGTACGGATCGCTGCTGCGCACCGACCTGCCGCTCTACCGCCGGCTCTCGCGGGTGGTGCAGGAGGCCTGCATGCGGCCGGTGCTCGCCCGGGCCGCGGCGCGCAGCACCCTGCCCGGTCTCCTGATGACACCGGCACTGCCGGACGGGATGCACGTGAGCTGGGCACCGCCGTCCCCGGACCAGTTCGCCGCGGGCCAGCGGGTGTTCGCCTGCCTGTTCCACCAGGAGCCCGCCGGCAGGATCATGTACGCCGATGTGTTCACGCGGGCGTTCCCGACCGGTCTGCGCACCTGCATCCTGAGCAAGCGCCTGCTGTACGTCGACTGCGCCCGCAAGCACGACCGGGAACGGATCGCCGTCCTCCAGGCGCGGGTGGCGGTGAAGGCCGGTGCGTTCCCGGGCCGCAAAGCCATCCGCAAGGGGCCGCAGGGGCGCTACCTGGCCGCGAGCGCGACGAAGTACGCCGCACTCGACCGGACCTGCACGACCTATCTGCGCTCGATCTCGACGACCAAGAAGCTGACCGGCATCGCCGAGATCGACCTCGACTTCTGGCCTGCCGACGACGGCTCGTACCCGATCGTCTGCGAGGCCGACACCCGACCGAACCAAGCGCC
>JAKFBZ010000063.1:0-110534 GCA_036676945.1 Marmoricola sp. | reverse complement strand
CAGAAGCGCTGGGACCCGAGGAGCGCGAAGCTGTGACCACCGAACCCCTCCTCGTCGTCGAGGACCTGTGCACCGTCTTCCATACCGCCCGCGGTGACGTTCGTGCGGTCGACGGTGTCTCCTTCACCGTTGCGCCCGGCGAGACCCTGGGCCTGGTCGGCGAGTCCGGTTCCGGGAAGTCGGTGCTCGGCCGGACCGTGATGGGGCTGGTCGCCGACGGCCCGACCACCACCGTCACCGGCAGCGTCTGGCTCGGCGGCCACGACGTGCACGGGCTCTCCCGGTCCCGACGGCGCCGGCTCTGGGGTCCGGAGGTCGCGATGGTCTTCCAGGACCCGATGACCTCGCTCAACCCGGTCAAACGGGTCGGCACCCACCTCACCGAGACGCTCCGCCTGCACCTGCACTGCTCCCGAACCGAAGCGACCGAGCGCGCGGTCGACCTGCTCCGCCAGGTCGGCATTCCCGAGCCGGCGCGCCGGCTGCGGCAGTACCCGCACGAGCTCTCGGGCGGGATGCGGCAGCGGGTGGTGATCGCGATCGCGCTGGCCTGCGACCCACGGCTGCTGATCGCCGACGAGCCGACCACCGCGCTCGATGTGACCGTGCAGAAGCAGATCCTCGACCTGCTCGGCTCGCTGGTCGCCGAACGCACCATGGCGATGGTGCTGGTCAGCCACGACCTCGGTGCCGTCGCCGGGCGCACCGACCGGGTCCAGGTGATGTATGCCGGCCGCACGGTCGAGACCGGCGCCACCCGCGAGGTCTTCGCTGCGCCCGAGCATCCCTATACCGAGGCGTTGCTGGCCTCGATCCCCCGGCCCGAGGACCCGCCGCACACGGTCCTCCGGACGATCGAGGGCACCCCACCGGACATGGCGAACCCGCCTGCCGGCTGCCGGTTCGCGCCGCGCTGCCTGCGGACGCAGGCGGACTGCACGGCTCAGGTGCCGCTGCTCGCTCCGACGAACCACGACGCGCGCGAGGTCGCGTGCCTGCACCCAGTCACCGCACTCACCTTCGAGGAGGTCTGTCATGGCCGGTAGCGGCACCGCGCACCTGCGCGAAGGACATCAGCGCACCCTCGTGGTCGACGACCTGGTCGTGGAGTTCCCGGTGGCACGGGGGACGGTCCACGCCGTCTCCGGTCTGCACCTGGACCTGCTGCCCGGCGAGACCCTGGGCATCCTCGGCGAGTCCGGCTGCGGCAAATCCAGCGCTGGCCGGGCGATCATGCAGCTACCCCCGCCGACGTCGGGCTCGGTGCGGCTCGGGGACGCCGAGCTCACCGGCCTGCCCGAGCGAGACATGCGGCGCGCTCGCGCCCGGATGCAGCTCGTCCTCCAGGACCCGGTCTCGGCGCTGAACCCGCGCCGCAAGGTCAAAGACCTCGTCGTCGAGGGACTGGAGATCTGGGGCTGGGGCGACCGCGCCGAGCGGGCGGGCGGCAGGGAGGCCTACGTGGATGCGCTGCTGCGCTCGGTCGGCCTCGATCCCGACGCGGTACGCGACCGTCGGCCGCACGAGCTTTCCGGGGGCCAGTGCCAGCGCATCTGCATCGCCCGCTCGCTCGCACTGGACCCCGAGGTCCTGCTCTGCGACGAGCCTGTCTCCAGCCTCGACGTCTCGGTGCAGGCGCAGATCCTCAACCTGCTCGAAGAGGCACGCGAGCGCTCGGGCCTCAGCATGGTCTTCATCGCGCACGACGTCGCGGTGGTGAAGAACATCAGCGACCGGGTGCTGGTGATGTACCTCGGCAAGACCTGCGAGGTGCTCCCCTCCGAGGGTCTCGAGCACTCAGCGCTGCACCCGTACACGCGGCTGCTGCTGGACTCGGTGCCGAGCGGCTCCGACGCCGACAGGCCGACCGGGACGGCGAAGGCGGTCGACCTGCCGTCCCCGTTGGACCCGCCGTCCGGCTGCCGGTTCCGCACCCGTTGTCCCCTGGCCACCGAACTGTGCTCAGAGGAGGAGCCGCAGCTGCGCGAGCTCCGGGCCGGCCAGTTCGTGGCCTGCCACCACGCCGAGGAGAACGCATGACGTACGACGACGCCACCGCCACCGCTGACGCGATCAGCACCGGGGAGGTGAGCGCGCGGGAGGTGGTTGAGGACGCCATCGCTCGGATCGAGAAGCACGACGCGCTCAACGCCGTCGTCGCGGAGCGATTCGATGAGGCGCTCGCCGAGGTGGACCGCGGCCTGGCCGCGGGGCCGCTGCGCGGCGTGCCGACGTTGGTCAAGGACTTGGGCATACAGGTCGCCGGCCTGCCGCTGACCCGCGGCAGCCGGCTGTGGCAGGGCGACGTGCAGGACGCCGACAGCGAGCTGGTCCGCCGTTACCGGCGTGCCGGCATGGTCGTGCTCGGCATGACGAACTCCCCAGAGCTCGGCAAGAACGCCAGCACCGAGCCGTTGCTCCACGGCCCGACCCGCAACCCGTGGGCCCCCACGCACTCGACCGGTGGCTCGTCGGGCGGATCGGCGGCCGCGGTGTCCGCCGGCCTCGTCCCGGTCGCGCACGGCAACGACGGTGGCGGATCGATCCGGATCCCGGCGGCCATGTGCGGCCTGTTCGGGCTCAAGCCGAGCCGGGGCAGGGTCACCACCTACCCGCTCGCCACCACCCTTGCCTCGCCGCTGGCATCGAACCACGTGCTCACCCGTTCGGTGCGCGACAGCGCGCTCCTGCTGGACCTGACCAGTGCACCGCTGCGCGGTGACGCCCTCGCGGCACCCGCGCCGTCCACGTCGTACGTCGAGCAGGTGAAGCGTGCCCCGTTGGCGCTGCGCATCGGCCTCGTGACCGAGCGTGCCGACGGCGGCGTGGTCGACCCCCAGGTCGTCGCGGCGGTACGACACACCGCCGCGCTGTGTGAACAGCTCGGCCACCGCGTCGAGGAGACGACGTTCACCTACGACCCGGACACCTTCACGGCCGGTTTCGCCACCCTGATGGGCGTCTCGCTCCTCGCCGACGTCGAGCACCGACTCGCCGAGCTGGGCCGCGACCTGCGCGACGACGACCTCGAGCCGTTCACCCGGATGCTGTTCGAGCACTACCGCGGTTCGATGACGCCGGTGCAGGTCCACGACGCCTACGTAGCGATCCAGCGGACCGGCTGGGAGCTGGGCAAGATGTTCTCCGACGTCGACCTGCTCCTCACCCCGACGCTGCCGCTCCCGGTTCCCGAGCTCGGCGTCCTCGACACGAGCGACCCGCTGGTGATGTGGCAGCGCGGCGCCGACTACTCCAGTTTCACCGCCGTCGCCAATGCGACCGGTATGCCGGGGATGTCGGTGCCCTGCGGTCTCGACTCCGAGGGCCTCCCGCTGGGGGCCCAGTTCCTCGGTGACCTCGGCACCGAGGGCACACTGCTCGCTCTCGCCGCCCAGCTCGAGCAGGCAGCCCCGTGGCCTCTGCTCGCTCCGGCATTCCGCTGACCCACCTCCGCCGAGCGGCGACTTCTGCACGTCCGGAGTTCACCGAAGGAGCTTCCCGCAGGTGGCAGCGCTGGAGAGCAATTTCCCCCGTGGAGCGCCGGCTCGACGCCTGCAGCCTGCACAAACAGCCGTTCACACCGCTGCTGCGGCGTTCGGAACCAGCCGCTCGCGGCTCCGGCAGAACGCACGCTGGCCCGGCACGTCGTGCGTGCCGGGCCAGCGCCGCGAGGTGTAGGTGTAGGTGTCAGCTCTTCCACGCACCGCCGAAGAGCATGATCGTCTCCGAGGTGCTGGAAACGCCGTGCACGTTCTTGTTCCACGGCTGGAAGAACGCGCCGGCGCCCATGGCGACGCCGGGGATGGTCTCCTGCCACAGCTCGTTGATCTGCGTGAGGAGGTCCTTGGCCTCGTCGCCCTCGGCGGACTGCAGCTTCGCGAGCAGCGCGTCCATATCGGCGTTCTTGTAGCCGGAAGGGTTCTGCAGCGAGGCCCCAGCCAGGTTCGTCTGGAGCCGGGAGTACGGATCCTCATCCGGGATGCTCATCGCCGACACCGCGATGTCGTAGTCGTGGGTGACGTAGATGCGCTGCGTCTGGTCGGCAATGTTGCGAAGCAGGTCGAGCTTCACCGTGAAGCCGGCCGCCTCCAGCATCGCCTGCACGGTGACCGCCTGGGTCTGCGAGGCCTGGTCGGACTGGCCGATGTACACGACGTTTCCGTCGAACCCGTCTGCCTTGGCCTCGGCGACGAGCTCCTTCGCCTTCTCCGGGTCGTAGTCGGCCGTCTTGATGTCGGTGTAGTACGGCGCGGTCGGCGAGTAGATGTTGCGGCTCGGGAGTCCGGCGCCGCCGTTGACGCGCTGCGCAACGACGTTCGGGTCGATCGCGTAGTTGATCGCCTGCCGTACCCGCACGTCGGAACCGGGTCGGCCCGCTCGGTTATTGAGCCAGTACATACTGCCCAGGCCGGTCGGCGTCATGATGCCCGCGAAGCCGTCCTTACGGGCCTTCTCCACGGTCTGCGGGGCACGCACGTTGGCGGCGTCGACGGTGCCGTCGGCGAGCGACGTCATGCGGTCGGCGTCGCTGGCGAGCCAGACGAAGCGGAGTGCGTCCAGGTGCGGCTTGCCGTTCCAGTAGTCCGGGTTGGCCTTCAGCACCATCTCCTCGGCGGGCTTGTACTCACCCGCGGTAAAGGGCCCGGCGCCGATCGCGGTGAACTTCTCCGGCCCACCGGCGTAGGCCGCCGGCGCCATGATCATCCCCGGGCCGCTGGCCAGCATGTTCGGGAACGTGACCCACGGCTGGTTGAGGGTGAACACCACGGTGTCTTCGCCCTGCGGCACCATGGACTTGATGTTCGTGGCAAGCAGGAGCGTGTTGTAGCCGGCGTTCTTCATGTAGTACCCGAGGCTGCCAGCGACCGCCCGGGCGTTCAGCGGGGTCCCGTCAGAGAACTTCACACCATCCCGCAGAGTAAGGGTCCAGGTGGTGTTGTCCGTGGTGGTGAGCGACTTGGCCAACCAGGGCTGGAACGAGTTCGACGGCTGGTCGAAACGCATCAGGACGTCGTATACGGCGGCCAGAGCGTTGCCGCCGGCGGCACCGTTGGGGATCGTCTTGGTCGGATCGAGGCTGCGCGCCTCGGAGTAGTCGGCAAGCGTCAACGTGCCGCCGTCGACGGGGTCACCGGCAGCGGAGTCGCCGCCGACGAAGCCGGCCTGGTAGATCTCTTCCTTGCTCAGCGATGCGTTCGAGTTGTTCGTGTCGCCCGAGTCGGCGCATCCGCTCAGCAGCACGGTGGCTGCCAGGAACGCGATCACGACGCGGCTCCGCTTAGAGATGCGGTTCCTCACTTCGTCCTCCAGGTGGGGTTCGCCCGGACGTCGGAACGACGACCGAGGGTGTGTCTCGCGTCACGCTAGGAGCGGTCGATCACGCTCACGCTCGGCGGTCCCACTGACCGGGAGGCAACGGAGACCGCATCCAACAGATCGCCCGTCCGACCACCTCAGGGCCCGTCCGCAGCGAGCCGGCAGAGCGGCTTGAATCTGGCAGGTGCGACTGTCGCGATCGGACAGGCTGGCTATGCTCACTACCCGGCCGCGTAGTCACGTTCGAAAGAGCGGCTGCGGCGTGGTGTTGAGCGGAGCTAACCCAGCAGCCCGCCGAAGGACCGCCGATGCCCGCCCGACCAGAAGGTAGTGGCCCGCATGACATACCGAACGTTCAGGCGCCAGCGCGAGCGCTCCACCTCACCTACGCCTGGACTCGCCGAAGGACCACGATTGGTTGAAGAGCGGGAGATCACTGCACCTGTTTCGCTCACCCTGCCCGACGGGCGCCTGAATCCCGACTCGGTCGGCTGGACTCGCACCCCTCTGATCACCACTGCGGGAATCGGGCGCGGGCTCTACGGCAAGGGCCGCAACAAGCGTTGGGAGTACTGGGCCGTGACCACTCCGACCCATATCCTCGCGATCGTGCTCTCGGACCTCGAGTACGCAGCCGTGCACAGTATCTGGCTGCTCGACCGAGCCACAGGCGAGACGATCTCGGACGATGCGATCGGTGTCCTCGGGCGAAGCGCCGTCCTTCCCGACACCCTCGGTACCGGACCGGCACGGGCGCGCACCAAGGCCTTGCAGATCGACATCGAAGAGATCCACAACGGCACCCGGATACGGGCCCACGGGGCTCGGACGAAGATCGACATCGTCGCCCACCGACCTGCAGGCCACGAGTGCCTAGGCGTGGTCGTGCCCTGGTCAAACCGCCTGTTCCAGTACACGGTCAAGGACCTCGCTCGTCCCGCAACCGGAACCGTGCACGTCGATGGCCTCGCGTATGACGTACCCGCTGGCGAATCCTGGGCAACACTCGACCATGGCCGGGGTCGCTGGCCCTACTCCGTGCGGTGGAACTGGGGCGCTGGTTCCGGACGCACCGACGGCCGCATCGTCGGGATCCAGGTCGGTGGCCGATGGACCGACGGTACGGGGTCGGTAGAGAACTCCCTCCTGGTCGACGGGCGTCTGTCGAAGATCAGCGAGGAGCTTCATTGGAATTACCGGCCGGATGACTGGATGGCGCCGTGGCGGGTGACCGGCGGGCAGGTTGACCTGACGTTCACGCCGTTCCACCTCAAAGAGTCCGTCATAGATCTCATGGTCTTCGCCTCCAGGACGCATCAGTGCTTCGGACATTGGTCCGGCCGCGTGAGGGACGACAGCGGCGCCTGGATCCCCATCGAGGACTTGGTCGGCTGGGCAGAAGACGTCCACAACCGTTGGTGACGACCGACCTCTACCCGGAAGAGCACCGGGGTGGGCCGACGGCTGCACGAGCGACCTGTCACCGAAGCGGCAAGTAGGCGATCTGGTTGACCCATTCCGCGGCTGTGGTCGCGACGGCAATGGCGGCCAGTTCATCGATCGCGGCCGCGATCGGGAGCGTGGCGCGGAGCAGGATGATGCCGGGCATCGGCAGTCCGTCCGCCATTCGTGCACCGGCGAACCCTGGGATCGTCCTGAAGTCGTGGCTGATCAGGATCCGATCCTGATCGGACGCCCACTGCAGGATCTCGGGGTCACCCAGGGTGCGGAGCCCGACGTCCTGGACGCGGACGATGTCGACGTCCTCGACTCTGCGGCGCAGTCCCAAGACGAGGTCCGGGTCGATGTTCTCGTCGGCCAGGAACCGCGGGTTCACGTGTCGAGCCGAGCCAGCAGTTTGGCGCGGAGTCCGTCACTGAGTGGGTGGCTCGCCTCGTTGCGTGCCTGGTTCTCGGAGCTTTCGCGTTCCTGTTCGAGGAGATATGCCTCGACCTCGGTCTTGTGTCGGAGGTAGTAGGTGAAGATCGCGTACACGTCCGCGAGGGAGACGGTCTCGTAGGCGTCGTGGATGGCCTCGGGCGTCTTGCCTCGCTTGAAGGCCGCAACGAGTACGTCCAGCGATATCCGGGTCCCGGGCACCATCAGCCGACCTGCCGCGTCCACGATCAGCGGGACCGGCTCCGGCTCGATTGCAGCGGCCGTCATCGGCGCCACCTCCTTTCCGACAAGCGTACCGACTGCGAACCTCGGCCAACCGTTCCCAAGCGGCAGGGGCTCCATCCACGTCGACGCGCGGTCCCGCCACGGTCGGGCTGACCCTCGCCCGCCACCTCTCCCGTCCTCCATTCATTGGCAACCACTGACACCTCTCGGTTCCCGAAATCTTCTCCCCATTCAGCCCTCCTGCCCGTCTCCAACCCCTTCGTCATCAGCGGCACACATGCCACGAAGAACGTCAGAGGCTCGCCCGTGATCGACGATGGACCCAGTCGCCGTCCACGATGTCGCACCAAACGGTGCGGAACTGGCGGCACCGGCGAAGGGTTCTGGATGTCTGGTCCGAAGCGAGTCTGGATGTCTGGTCCGAAGCGAGATCGAACCGATGGCCGTTACTCCAGTCAGCAGCCGCAGGTCGACGACGATGTGCGTGAGGAGTACGAAGCCTTCCTGGCTGGTGCCCCATTGCCTGGCCGAGAGGTCGGATAGACCCGGCCATCAAGCGTCCGGATCAGCCGCGTTCAGCGCCCAGACCACCAACGACTTCGGTATGCCACGCCGTGGGCGCGGCTCTGAGAGCTCCCGGTGCCCAAGGAGGGCGAGTCAGCGATCCCGAGCCGGGACTCCTCGCTCACAGATATCCCTGAACTCACCAGGTCCCGAGATAACGATCACGCATCCGAGCAGTCACAGGGGCCAAATGCCTATGAGCGTCAGTGGTGGGCGTCGCCCGTGGACGACGACGGACGGGCGCGGCCCCGGAACTCTGGCTCCTGCTGCCGGCAGCGCGCACCCACGCCTGCCTACGAGGGACCTCGATCGGATCCATCCCTCCGAGCTTCGTTCGTGGCGAGTCGAACACGCTGAACGATGCATAGCCGATGCATCGGGCAAGCGAAACGGCCCGTGACCTGCGTTTCCGCAGGTCACGGGCCGTTCCTGGTGGCTCCCCCGGTTGGACTCGAACCAACAACCCTCCGGTTAACAGCCGAATGCTCTGCCAGTTGAGCTACAGGGGATCGCGCCCGCAAAGATTAGCAAGGCCGCTCGCGCGTTGCGAATCGGATCCCCCTATTCGCCGACGTCGGCCATCGCCTGCGTCAGGGCCCGGTCCACGGAAGCCCCGATGTCCGGATCGTCCGGATCGATTCCGGCGTCGTACTCGACCATCCAGCCGATCGGGCCGCCCGAGGGCGCCCGCCTGCCGATGACCTTGAAACCAGCCTTCTTGGTGACCAGGAATCCGCGCTGCAGGACCACGCTGGCGGTCACCCGCTCGCGGGTGAGCTGGAGCAGCATCGCCGGGTTGTCGAAGGAGAACGTGTACGACGCCCGGGGCCGGCCGTACTCGCCGACCTCGGTGACGACCAACTGCTCGGCCTCGTTGTCCCAGTCGGCCGCCTGCACCTGCTCCCACGGGAGGCGGACCGGTTCGTCGCCGGGCGTGATGACCACGAGCGCGGCCCGGGTGCCGAGCAGCCACCGGTCGCCGTCCTGGGCGTGGGCGAGCACTTTCTCCCCGCGCGGCAGCCCGGCCGACTCGACGACCATCGCGGGCGGCTTCTCGCCGCGGCCCCAGAGCCTCACGACTGCTGTTCCGTGGCGAGCTCGCGCAGGTTGCGACGGTGCTGCTCCAGGGCGACGAGTTCGCCGAACATCCGGTTGTACTCGGTCGCCTCCTCGATCGGGTTGGTCCGCTGCAGTTTCGACTTCAGGTCGGCGATCCGGCGCAGGGCGGTCAGCTCGCGCAGCCGGTGCACGTGCATCGCCGCGTACTCCGGGGTCGGATCCTTGACCGACGGGATCGCCTCGACGCTGAGCGCGCTCAGCAACGACTGGACGCGCTCGTCGGCCGTGTTGGCCTGGAGCCTGGAGGTCCACATCGAATCCGCGGCTGCGACACCTCCGGCCAGGGTCACCACCGCCCACACCGCCCGGTAGGCGCCGTGGGTGAAGTCCTCCTCGCCGACCTCGGCGAGCGACGGGCCGATCACTCCCGGGTGCTGGATCACGAGTTTGAGCGTCTCCCGCTCCAGCGCGATCCGTGGATCCCGTGGGTCGGGCAGGCCGGTCGGCGCCGCCGCGGGTGCTCCGGGCTGGGCGGCCTGCCCGGGCTGCCCGGACTGGTGGACAGTCTGCTGCTCGCGGTTCGCCGCCCGGCGTACCTCGCGCTGGACGTCGTTCGGGTCCGCGCCGAGCATCCCGGCCAGTTCGCGGGCGAAGGCGTCGACCTTGGAGCGGTCCCGGATCGCCCGGACCAGTTTGGCGGCCTCACGAAGCGCGTCGATGCGCCCGTCGGCGCGGTCCAGGTCGTAGCGGCTGACCACGTTGCCGAGGACGAACCGGTACAGCGGCACCCGGCGCGCGACGAGCTCGCGGACCGCGGCGTCACCCTCGCCGCGGTCGTCGAAGGAGAGCCGCAGGTCGCACGGGTCCATCCCGGACGGCTCGACCGCGACGTAGGTCTGACCGGCGAAGGCCTGGTCACCTTCGAACGCGCGCAGGGCCGCCTTCTGGCCGGCCTCGTCGCCGTCGAAGGTGAAGATCACCTCGCCGCGGAACTCGTCGTGGTCCTGGAGCAGCCGGCGGATCACCCGGCTGTGATCCTCGCCGAACGCGGTGCCGCAGGTCGCGACGGCGGTCTTCACCCCGGCCAGGTGACAGGCCATCACGTCGGTGTAACCCTCGACGATCACCGCCTGGCTGGCCCGCGCGATCTCCCGGCGAGCCAGGTCGATGCCGTAGAGCACGTGGCTCTTCTTGTAGATCGGGGTCTCCGGGGTGTTGAGGTACTTGGCCTCGATCCGGTCGTCGTCGAAGATCCGGCGCGCGCCGAAGCCGATCACGTCCGCGCTGCTGTCCCGGATCGGCCACATCAGCCGGCCGCGGAACCGGTCGTACAGGCCCCGGTTGTTGTCCCCGGCCAGCCCGCTGGTGACCATCTCGTCGTCCTTGAACCCTGCCTGGCGCAGGTACTTGACCAGGTCGTCTCCCCCGCGCGGCGAGAAGCCGACGCCGAAGTGCTCGGCCGCGTCCTTGTCGAACCCGCGGCTGTCGAGGAACTGCCGAGCGGCCATCGCGTCGGCGGTCGCGAGCTGCTCGGCGTACCAGGCGGCAGCCATCTTGTGCGCTTCGACGAGTCGTGGACGCTGCGGTCCGCCGGTGTTGCGCTGCGGCCCGGCGCCCTCTTCGTAGCGGAGCTGGACGCCGAACTTGTCGGCCAGGCGCTCGACCGTCTCGGTGAAGCCGAGGCCGTCGATCTCCATGACGAACTTGATGACGTCGCCGCCGGCGTTGCAGCCGAAGCAGTGGTACATCCCGCGGGCCGGTGTCACATTGAACGACGGGGACTTCTCGTCGTGGAACGGGCAGAGGCCCTTCATGTTGCCGCCGCCGGCGTTCTTCAGGGTCACGTAGGCGGAGATGACGTCGTCGATCCGTGCCTTCTCGCGCACGGTTGCGATGTCTTCGTCCTTGATCCGGCCCGCCACGGCGGTGAGTCTACGACCCGGCGCCGACCGCGCCAGCCGATCCTCCTCGTCCTGTCGACGGATGGATTCGCCGGGGACGGGTAGTGGGAGTTGCAAGCCAATCAGGACGACCCCGGGAGGGACCCGACCATGACCACCACCGAACGGATCGAAGCGCAGGTCGCACGGCAGCGAGAGGTGCTCCACGGCGCCGCCGACGCCCTGACGAACAAGGCCGCCGATGCGCTGCAGAACCTGGACGTAGCCGCGGCCGCCGGTCGAGCGGCCGACACCGCCGGACGCCTCGCGGACGACACCGCCGCAGGTCTCCGCAACACAGCCGCCAGCAAGAAGTCTTCGACGGGCCGCCGCCTGGTGCGCGGATTCCTCGTGCTCGGGGCCGTCGCGGTCGCGCTCGCCTGGCTCCGACGACGCGCGTGAGCGCGGAAGGACCGACATCATGATGAAGCGAATGGCTGTACTGGTCTCGTTCGGCGCCGGGTATGTCGCCGGTGCCGCGGCGGGACGGGAGCGTTACGAGCAGATCCGCGGCCTGGTGCTGCGGGTGAAGGACGACCCCCGCGTCCAGGAGAAGGCCCACCAGGCCGCTGACGTGGTGCGGGAGCACGCCCACGACGCCGCCGAGAAGGCCAAGGAACACCTGCCCGGAACCGGCGGGGACGACGCGGACGCGGAGAACGCCGCGAACGCCGGGGCCGAACCCTGGCCGTTCCACGCGACGACGCGCTACTAGCGAGCCCGGAGACGCCCGGTCACCGGCAGTGTCGGGTGTGCCAGGTGACGGCGCTGGCGTCGGTGAGCGACGCGATCTGGTCCAGGACGACCCGGGTCCGGGCCGCGTCGTCCGCCGCCGCGTCGTGATCGGCCGCGAACATCGGGTCCAGTGCCTGACCGTCGGAGGCAGCGAGGACCTCGAAGAGCTCGGCGAGCAGGGCGCGCTGCCGCTCCATCACGGCAGCCCGCTCGGGTGTGCGCATCACGTAGTGCGCCGCGATCCCCTTGAGGACGGCGATCTCGACCGCCGTGTCCGCCGGCACGATCAGGTCGGCGTCGTGCCGGACCAGGGGCCGCTCGCCGTACGCCTGCCTGGTGGCTGTGTGCACGCTCCCGCAGAAGACCCCGATCAGGTCGCTGGTCACGTTCTTGAACAGGGCCAGGGCCGCGCGCGACCCGTCGTAGGAAGCGGCGGGCCAGCGTCCGACCGCACGGACCCGGGCCAGCGCGGCCGCGAGCTCGTCGTCGGAGGCGGTCGGCAGGTACCAGTCCCGCACGGTCTCCCAGACCCCGCTGAGCTCGGCGGCCGAGTCGAGGACTCCCAGCTCGATGTGGCCGCCGATGACGCCGTCCTCGAGGTCGTGCACCGAGTACGCGACATCGTCAGCGAAATCCATCACCTGAGCCTCCAGGCAGCGCCCCCGGTCCTCGCGGTCCGGCGGCACCGCGGCGCGCATCCAGGTGAAGACCGGCAGGTCGTCGTCGTACACCCCGAACTTGCCGCCCTCGGCGGGCCGCGTCCAGGGGTACTTGGTGCACGCGTCGAGGGTGGCGCGGGTCAGGTTCAACCCGACGGTGCGGCCGGCCTCGTCGACCGACTTCGCCTCGAGGCGGCTCAGGATCCGCAGGGTCTGTGCGTTCCCCTCGAAGCCGCCGCACCCCCGGGCGAGCTCGTCGAGGACCAGCTCGCCGTTGTGGCCGAAGGGAGGATGCCCGAGGTCGTGGGCGAGCGCCGCGGTCTCGGCCAGGTCGGGATGACAGCCGAGGGGGTAGGCGATGTCACGGGCCACCTGGGCGACCTCGAGGCTGTGGGTCAGGCGGTTGCGCACGAAGTCGTCGGCCTGCGGGCCGAGCACCTGGGTCTTGGCCGCCAGCCGGCGCAGCGACGCCGAGTGCACGACCCGCGCCCGGTCCCGCTCGAACGGCGTGCGGACCGGGGCCGGGACGCGCTTGGCGGGTTCGGGGACGAGACGCTCACGGGCGGCGTCGTCGTACAGGTCTTCCCAGGTCACGGGGCGAGAGTACCGACGGCACCCGGTGCGAGGATGCGGACATGACAGGTACGGCACGCGATCCGCGGCTCCCCGCTCCGCTCGAGCTCTTCGGCACCGACGCGCTGATCTCCGAGGAGGACCTCGCGATCCGCGACACCGTGCGAACTTTCGTCGACGACCGGTTGCGGCCGCACATCGCCGAGTGGTTCGAGGCCGGGACGGTTCCCGCCCGCGAGCTCGCCCGGGAGATGGGCTCGCTCGGGCTGCTCGGGATGCACCTGGAGGGGTACGGCTGCGCGGGCACCTCGGCCACGGCGTACGGCCTGGCCTGCATGGAGCTCGAGGCCGGCGACTCGGGCCTGCGCTCCCTGGTCTCGGTCCAGGGCTCGCTGGCGATGTTCGCCATCTGGAAGCACGGCAGCGAGGAGCAGAAGCAGGAGTGGCTGCCGCGGCTGGCGACCGGCGAGGCGATCGGGTGCTTCGGCCTCACCGAGCCCGATTTCGGGTCCGACCCCGGCGGGATGCGTGCCCGGGCCCGTCAGGACGCCGGCGGTGACTGGATCCTGAACGGCACCAAGATGTGGATCACCAACGGCTCCGTCGCCGACGTCGCGGTCGTCTGGGCCCGGGCCGAGGAAGGGGTCAGAGGATTCCTCGTCCCGGCCGGCACCCCGGGCTTCTCGGCTCCGGAGATCAAGAAGAAGCTCTCGCTACGCGCCTCGGTGACCAGCGAGCTCGTGCTCGAGGACGTCCGGCTGCCGGCGTCCGCGATGCTGCCGGAGGTGCGCGGGCTGACCGGCCCCCTCTCCTGCCTGACCGAGGCCCGCTTCGGCATCATCTTCGGCTCGCTCGGCGCCGCCCGTGACTGCCTCGAGACGACCATCGCCTACACCCGCGATCGCGAGATCTTCGACAAGCCGCTCGCCGCGTACCAGCTCAGCCAGGCCAAGCTCGCCGACATGACCCTCGAGCTCGGCAAGGCGATGCTGCTGGCCCTGCACCTCGGCCGGCTGAAGGACTCCGGCGAGCTGGAGGCCGTCCAGATCAGCCTCGGCAAGCTCAACAGCACCCGTGAAGCGCTCGCCATCGCTCGCGAGTGCCGCACGCTGCTCGGCGCGAACGGGATCACCCTGGAGTATCCGGTGCTGCGACACGCGAACAACCTGGAGTCGGTGCTGACCTACGAGGGCACCGCCGAGGTGCACCAGCTCGTCATCGGCCAGGCGCTGACCGGCGAGAGTGCCTTCCGTTAGAAACCGAGGCGGCGCAGCTGCTTGGGATCGCGCTGCCAGTCCTTGGCGATCTTGACCCGGAGGTCGAGGTAGACCGGGGTGCCGAGGATGGCCTCGATCTGTTTGCGGGCCTCCATCCCGACCTCCTTGAGGCGCGAGCCCTTGTGGCCGATCACGATGCCCTTCTGGGAGTCGCGTTCCACGAAGAGGTTCGCGTGGATGTAGAGCAGCGGCTTGTCGGCGGGACGGTCCTCCTTGAGGCCCATCTCCTCCACGACGACCGCGATCGAGTGCGGGAGCTCGTCGCGCACGCCCTCCAGCGAGGCCTCCCGGATCAGCTCCGCGACGATCGCCTCCTCCGGCGCGTCGCTGAGCTCCCCGTCGGGGTAGAGCTGCGGGCCTTCGGGAAGCTGCTCGACGAAGAGGTCCGCGAGCAGCTGGACCTGGTCGCCGGACTTCGCCGAGACGGGGACGATCTGGGCCCACTCGGTATCGGTCTCACGGCCGAGCTCGGCGATCGCGAGGAGATGCTCGCCGAGCTCCTCGGAGGTGACCAGGTCGGTCTTGGTCGCGATCGCGAACTTGATCGAACGACGCACCTTGGACAGCTCGTTGACGATGAACTTGTCCCCGGGCCCCGGCTTCTCGTTGGCCGGGAAGCAGACGGCGACCACGTCGACCTCGGCCCAGGTCGCCTTCACCAGGTCGTTGAGGCGCTCGCCGAGCAGGGTCCGCGGCTTGTGCAGCCCCGGGGTGTCGACCAGCACCAGCTGCGCGTCGTCGCGGTGGACGATCCCGCGGACGACGGTCCGGGTGGTCTGGGGCTTGGAGGACGTGATCACGACCTTCGACCCCACCAACGCGTTGGTCAGCGTCGACTTGCCGGCGTTCGGGCGCCCCACGAAGCAGGCGAAGCCGCTGCGGTGCCCGGTTTCGGCAGGCTCAACCAACGGAATCTCCTCGCGCCTTGTCGTAGTCGTCCCAGATCTGCTCGTCGGACTTCCCGGCGGCCTTGCCTGCAGCGTAGATGGGTCCGGGGTCCACCGCGCGCCGCTGCCGGCCCCGGCCGGCACTCCAGTAGCCCATCACGTCGTACGCCGTGGACGGCATCCCGAGGTCGTGACGGACGTGACGCCGGATCTCGCGCATCTGCGCGGACTCGCCGGCCATCCAGAAGTAGCCCTCGCCCTCGGGCCAGGTCAGCGAGCGCACCAGCTCGGCCAGTCCGCTCTGCCCGGGCACCGGCGGGTCGACCCAGGTGACGTCGAGGTCGACGTAGTCGGTCAGCGGGCCGTCCGGGGTCTCGACGTACGCGGTGACCGGGAGCCCGGTCTCGGAGCCGATCCGCGCGACAGCGGGGAGTCCGGTGAGGTCGCCGACCAGGACCACCCAGCCGGCTCCCGGGGGCAGTTCGAAGGAGCCCTTCGGCTCCGAGACGCCGACGACGTCGCCGACGCAGTCCGTCTGCGCCCACTCGGTGACCAGCCCGTGCTCGTGGACGACGACGTCGAGAACCAGCTCGGCCCCGTCCCAGGAGCGGACCGTGTAGTAGCGGGTCTGGAACTGACCCGGAACGGTCAGCGCCACCCACTCGTCCGGGACGCCGGTACTGGCGAAGCCCGTCAGACCGGAGATGCCGATCCTGATCAGGTGATCGCCGAGGACCTCGCGGCGCGTGACCGTGCCCTCGTGGGCGCGGGCGTCGGGTCTGGCGTTCACCCGCCAAGGTTAGCGGCGGCGCACCACCATCAACCGCCCAGCCCGATCAGGCCGCACGGTCGCCACGTAGAGCCGGCGCTGGCCACAGCCACCCGGCTTGGACCGGCAGGCCGTGGACGTCGCGTAGCCGACCCGGCCGTGCCGCCACGCGTGGTACGCCAACCGCAGCCGCCCGGCACGGTCCACGAACGGCGCCGCGCCACCGGGGCCCGCGATCGAACCCCGGCTGGCGATCAACGGCCTCTGCCGCGGCCGGACACAGCCACCGAACACGGTGCGGCACACCAGGTAGCTGATCGCGTACCGCCGGGTCGCGTAGTGGTTGCCGGAGTAGAACAGGTAGTAGCGGCCGCGGTACCGGACCATGCCCGGGTTCTCGATCACGCCGCCCTCCCAGCGCTGCGCGACCCGGGCGAGCAGGTGCGGCCGGGAGCGGCGCAGCAGCGCGGTCCCGGTGCGGTTCATCGCGCGGGTGAAGATCCGCGCCGGGTGGTGGTCGACCTTCCAGACGAGCCACGGACGCCCGCGAGCCGGCTTGAAGACCTGCGGGTCGATCGCACCGTGCGGCGGGCAGACGGTCGGCCGCCGGGTCCGGTCGACGAACGGCCCCTGCGGCGCGCGGGACGTGGCGATCGAGATGCACATCCGGTTGCGGTGCGGGCCGCGCACCCGGGTGGCGTACGCGAGTACGTAGCGTCCCGATCGCATCCGGGTCACCGTCGGCGCCCAGACCTCGGACCTGAACCGGTTGCCGGGGAGCTCGACGCCGTCGGACCACGAGGCGGTGCGCAGCAGTCCGTCGCCGAGCGGGTTCCCCGGCTCGGCGGGACGAGCCCGCCAGGTCCGCAGATCGGTCGAGATCAGCGTCGGCAGGGTCACCCCGTGGGTGTTGGTGGCGTGCGCGAAATAGCGGAACCCGACCCGCAGGACGCTCGGGTCCGGGAAATCGCTGCGGTACGGCGCCCCCGGGGTGAGCGGTTCCCAGCCCGACTTCACCGGGCGAGCCCCGGCCGGAGAGACGGCCAGCAGGGAGACGACGAGTACGCCGACGAGCCCCACGAGGACAGCGGACAGGAGACGGGAGAGTTCGGTCGGCACGCGTCGTACGACCCGAGATGGCACTGGCACCGGACCATGGTGAGCAACGGTCGCCGTTCTTGTGGCGTTTTCGACCGAATCCGTCCGATCGGCTGATCCCCCGACGGACCCAAGGCCCTACCGGCGATGGATCACCCGGAGCAGGCCGTCCCGGTCCGGTCGGAGGGTCGCCACGTACAGGCGCCGCTGGGCGCACCCCAGCGGGCCCTCGAGGCAGTCGGTCGACGACGGGTAGCCGACGCTGCCCGCCCGCCAGGCGTGGTAGGCCAGCCGGAGCCGGCCGAGCGTGTCCACGAAGGGAGTCGCCCCTCCCGGCCCGGCGATCTGGCCACCGGTGGCGAGCAGCGGACGCAGCCGGGGCCGGGTGCACCCGCCGTACCAGGTCCGGCAGATCAGGTAGCCGACGGCGTACCGCGTCGTGGCGTAGTTGTTCGCCGAGTAGAAGAGGTAGTAGCGGCCGCGGTACCGGATCATCGCGGGGTTCTCGATGATCCGGCCCTCCCAGTCCTGCGCCACCCGGGCCAGGAAGCGGCGTGGGGCGCCGGGAAGGAGCGCCGTACCGGTCAGGTTCATCGGCTGGGTGAACAAGCGGGGCGGATACCTGTCGAGCTTCCACACCAGCCAGGGACGGCCGGTCGGGGCGACGAAGACCTGCGGATCGATCGCCCCGTTCGGCGGGCAGATCGTCGGCGCGGTCGTCGTGTCGACGAAGGGACCGAGCGGGCCGGCGGCCGTGGCGAGCGAGATGCACATGTGCCGCCCGGGGAGGCCGGCGACCTGGGTCGAGTACGCGAGCACGTAGCGGCCGGGCGCCAGCCGGGTCACCGTGGGCGCCCAGGTGGTCGCGTGGAACCCGCCGTCCTGGTCCTCCACACCGGCGGACCAGGACGCCGTCCGCGGCAGCGCGTCGCCCCGGGGACTGCCCGGACGTGCCGGGGCCGCCCACCAGGTGCGCAGGTCCGTCGAGATCAGCGCCGGGACGTTCAGGTAGTCGCTCGTCGTCGCATGCGCGTAGTACCTGCCGCCGACCCGCAGGACCGCAGGGTCCGGGAAGTCGCCGGCATAGACCTTCCCCGGCACGATCGGGTCCTGTCCGAGCGGTGCCGGGCGGGCGTCGGCAACAGCGACCAGCCCGAGGAGAGCGCTGAGGACGAGCAGGCAGCCCAGGACCCGAGAGACGATGACGAGGCCGCCTAGGAGAGCCAGGTCGGGCGCAGCGGGAAGCCGCTGACCCCGTCCTCGGTCTTGGCGGCGAGCACCTGGTGCAGCTGGATCTCGTTGGTCGCGAAGCCCATCCGGGAACCTGCCATGTACAGGCCCCAGACGCGCGCGGTGCCCTCGCCGACCTCGGCGACGCACTCGTCCCAGTTCTCCGCCAGGTTGCGGTTCCAGCCGGCCAGGGTCTTCGCGTAGTGCACCCGGAGGTTCTCCTCGTGCTGCACCTCGAGACCCGCGTCCTGGATCTCGGTGATGATCCGGCCGGAGCCGGTCAGCTCACCGTCGGGGAAGACGTACCGGTCGATGAACGCCCCGGTGCTGGTCTTCCGGTTGTCGGCGCGGGTGATGCAGTGGTTGAGCAGCCGGCCCTGCGGCTTGAGCCGGTCCCGGAGGAACCCGAAGTACGCCGGGTAGTTGCCCACCCCGATGTGCTCGGTCAGACCGATCGAGCTGACCGCGTCGAACCCGACCTCGGAGACCTCGCGGTAGTCGAGGTGCCGGACCTCGGCGCTGTCCTCGATGCCGTCCTCCTTGATCTTGATCTGGGCCCACGCGGCCTGCTCGGCCGAGAGCGTGACACCCAGCGCCGTGACCCCGTAGTGCTTGACCGCGTGCCTGACCATGCCTCCCCAGCCGCAGCCGACGTCGAGGAGCCGCTGACCGGGCCGGAGGTCGAGCTTGCGGCAGACCAGGTCGTACTTGTTGAACTGAGCCTCCTCGAGGGTCGCGTCCTCGGTCGGGAAGCAGGCACACGTGTACGTCATCGACGGACCGAGCACGAGCTCGTAGAAGCGGTTCGAGACGTCGTAGTGGTGGTGGATCACCTCGGCGTCGCGTTCGGGCGAGTGCAGGAAGCCCTCCATGATCCGGCGCCACCGGGGCAGGTGCTCCTGCTCCGGCACCGGCGGCGGCTTGAGGTTCGAGATCCCGACAGCCCGCAGCAGCGCGATCGCCTCGATCGGTGTCGGGGTCCGGAACTTCAGTCCCGTCTTGCTGCCCTTGACCGCCATCAGAGCTTCGTACGGGTCGCCGGGATGCGTCCCGACGATCTCCAGGTCGCCGGCGACGTAGGCCCGGGCGAGACCGAGGTCGCCCGGTGCGGTCACCAGGTAGGAGAGGCCGCGCTCGTTGAGCAGGCGCAGGCCGTACTTCGCGTCCGCCGGACCGGCACTGCTGCCGTCGTACGCAGTGAAGCTGAACGGGACCTCCCCGTTCAGCAGCTGGGTGAACGCGTCCGCGATCGTCGTCGTGGGGGCCAGGATGCTCATCGTCGTGCCACCGCCTTGTCGTAGAGGCTGATGAATCGATTTTCGGGGTCGTAACGCTGTTTGACCACAGCGAGATTCCGCCCGTCGTAGAGGGAGTCGAAGGTCTTGCGGTCGTAGAACGACTCGGAGTAGAGGGACTTGTGACCGTCGAGCGCGTGCACCTTCGCCTCGATGGCACGGTTGCGCGGGGCGTTCACCCGGTCCGGACCGACGTGCACCGTCCCCCAGAAGCCCGCGTTGACGTAGACCTGTCCCGGCTCCAACGGGTACGACGGCCACCGCTTCCCCGACGCCAGGCCCTTCGAGACCAGCGGGCAGAGCCACACCGGGCGCATCCCGACGGCGTCGTCGAACCAGTCCAGGAACTCACCGAGGCGCTCGACCGGGACCTCGATGTCCTGGATGACCCGCTCGCGTTCCGGTCGTCCGGCGCGCCGGTCGAGCCGGTCGGCGATGCCGAACCGCAGGTCCAGCTTGAGCAGCTTCATGTAGGCGTCGGAGCGTTTCCAGCGGCGCGGCCAGAACCGGCGGATCCGCGGGTCCTGCGCCCCGAAAGCACCCGAGCACCAGAACCAGTCGGTGTCCCAGCGCCACAGGTAGTCGTGCATGGTCAGCAGGTCGGTCTCCCGCTCCTGGATGGATCGGAAGTAGATCTGCCGGCCGGTGTAGTCCGACGGTCCCGCCGTGGCGGTCTCCGTCCAGCGCGCCAGGGTCAGGTAGTACTCCCCCGGCTCGAAGGCGACCCCGTCCATGCCGTCGACCCGGGTCCCCTGCCACTCACCCGACTCGGCGATCTCGGCGATCGCCGCGGAGAGCTTGTCGGTCTCGTGGAAGCGGACGTGGCGCAGTTCGACGTACGCCGGGACCTTCTCCAGCTGGATCCGCAACCGGGTCGCGTAGCCCAGCGAACCGTAGGAGTTCGGGAAGGTCGCGAACAGGTCGGCGTGCTCGTTGGAGCCGGTGGCCGTGACGATCTCCCCCGACCCCGTGAAGACGTCCAGCTCCAGCACCGACTCGTGCGGCAACCCGTTGCGGAAGGAGGTCGACTCGATACCCAGGCCGGTCACGGCGCCACCGAGGGTGATCGTGCGCAGTTGCGGTACGACGTGCGGGATGTAGCCGTAGACCAGCGTCTCCGCGACGAGATCCTCGTAGGTGCACATCCCCTGGACGTCGGCCGTGCCTGCGACCGTGTCGATCGAGATGACTCCGTCGAGCGCGCTGACATCGAGGCCGGGGGCCGCGTTCGGATCGCGCTGCCGGAACAGGTTCGAGGTCTTCTTCGCCAGCCGCACGGTCTGACCCGGGGCGATCGCGGCATACGAGGAACGCAGCCGGTCGACGGCCGCGGCATGACGTGAGGTCCCGATCAAGCCCACGGCCGCAGACTAGTACCGCGGGGTACCTCTATGTCGAGACAGTTTCGGTGATCACGCCGGCGGGCGAGCCGGTGTGCACCGGGATCCCGCTGCCGGCGAAGTCGCCGAGAGCCGCCAGATCGGATCCGGCGATCGGCGCGTCGCCGAGCACCACGACCGCCTCGGCGCCCTTCGCTCCGCTGGCAACCGCCATCGCGATGCACACCCCGACAGCGGAGACCTGCAGCGACGGCAGGTCGACGGTCGCGCCGGCGTACGTGCGTCCGTCCAGGTCCCGCAGCGCCGCACCCTGGGCGGCGCCGGTGCGCGCCCGCGTGGCCTTGGCCAGTACGACGAGCTTGTTGTCCTCTGCCTGCATGTTCTCCACGGCCACGGGAGCCACCCTAGGCGGTCCTGGTGACCTCGTCGGCGTCCTGGGGCTCCGCCACGACGACCGGCTTGATCAGCACCGTGCCGATCCGGTTCCGGCGGCCCTTCGCCTCCTCGGCGGTGAGGATCAGCCCGGCGACCTCGACCGACGAACCGGGGATCGGCACCTTGCCCAGGTGCTTGGCCATCAGGCCGCCGACGGAGTCGATCTCGTCGTCGTCGATCTCGACGCCGACGATCTCGTCCAGGTCGTCGACCGGGAACCGCGAGGAGACCCGGACCGACCCGTCCGGCAGCGACTCCACGCCGATCTCGTCCTGGTCGAACTCATCGGTGATCTCGCCGACGATCTCCTCCAGGATGTCCTCGATCGTGACCACGCCGGCGGTGCCGCCGTACTCGTCGACGACGACGGCGATGTGCTTGCGGGAGGACTGCATCTCACGGAGCAGGTCGTCGGCCGGTTTGGAGTCGGGGACCCAGAGCACCGATCGCATCAACGACTCGACGTGCTCGGTGGTCTCGGCGTCCTTGCGGTCGAAGACCCGGCGGGCGACGTCCTTGAGGTACAGGAAGCCGACGACCTCGTCGAGGTCCTCGCCGACCACGGGGACTCGGGAGAACCCGCTGCGCAGGAACAGTGACATCGCCTGGCGCAGGGTCTTGTGCCGCTCGATGAAGACGACCTCGGTGCGCGGCACCATCACCTCGCGCACGATCGTGTCGCCCAACTCGAAGACCGAGTGGATCATGGCGCGCTCGTCGGACTCGATCACACTGCTCGCCTCGGCGAGGTCGACGAGCTCGCGCAGTTCGGCCTCGGAGGAGAACGGTCCTTCGGAGAAGCCCTTGCCCGGGGTCAGCGCGTTGCCGAGCAGGATCAGCAGTTGCGGGATCGGGCCCAGGACGCGGGTCAGCCCGATCACGATCGCGGCGGACCCGAGGGCGATCCGCTCCGCGTGCTGACGGCCCAGCGTCCGGGGTCCCACGCCGATGAACACGAACGAGACGACCAGCATCACCGTGGTGGCCACGCCCACCACGATCCAGTCGCCCTGGTCGCCGGCCTCGGCGATCATCAGGGTGGCCAGGACGATCGCGGAGATCTCGGCGAGCAGGCGCACGAACAGGGTCGTGTTCAGATGCCGAGCCGGGTCCTCGAGGATCGTGAGCACCCGGGTGGCGCCGGCTCGGTGCTCCTCGTCGAGTTCCTCGGCGCGGGCGCGCGAGAAGCCCGACAGCGCAGCCTCGGCGGCGCTGAAGAGACCGGCGACCAGGACCAGGCCGATGACGATCAGCAGCAGGCCCGGACTGTCAGACCCCATCTCTGGGCCCCATCTCAGGTGTCCACCCGCTCGCCGGCCAGGACGGCCTGGAACTCGGCGAGCAATCGGGTCTGCAGCGCGAACATCTCCGCGTGCTCCTCGGGCTCGGCATGGTCGTAGCCGAGCAGGTGCAGGATCCCGTGCACGGTCAGCAGGTCGATCTCGTCGATCGCGGTGTAGCCGGTCTGGCCCTTGGCGATGGCCTCCTCGGCCTGGCGGATCGCCACCGCGGGGCAGAGCACCAGGTCTCCGAGGACACCCTCCTCGGGCTCCTCGTTGACCTTGCCGGGGCGGAGCTCGTCCATCGGGAAGGCGAGGACGTCGGTCGGCCCCTCCTTCTCCATCCACTTCGCGTTGAGTTCGGCGATGGTGTCCTCGTCGACCGCGGTGATGCAGAGCTCGGCGAGCGGGTGCACCCGCATCCGCTCGAGGACGAACGAGGCGAGCTGCTGGGTACGGCGTACGTCGAGCAGCTCGATGCCGGATTCGTTGAGGATCTCGATCGTCATGCGTCCGACCCGCCCCTCATCGTGCGGCGCTGCTCGTTGCGGGCGTCGAACTCGTCGTAGGCCCCGACGATCTTGCCGACCAGCCGATGGCGGACGACGTCGTGCGCGGTGAGGCGGTTGAACGAGATGTCCTCGATGCCGTCGAGGATGCCCTCGACGATCCGCAGGCCGGACTTGGTGCCGGCGGGCAGGTCCACCTGGGTGACGTCGCCGGTGACCACGATCTGCGAGCCGAAGCCGAGCCGGGTCAGGAACATCTTCATCTGTTCGGGAGACGTGTTCTGCGCCTCGTCGAGGATGACGAAGGCGTCGTTGAGCGTGTTGTGCGTGACCAGGAAGTCGTCGGTCACGTAGAGCGAGTCCGCGGCGGCCACCTGGATGCAGACGGTCTCCTGCTCCCCGATCGCCTCGATGCTGTCGATGAACCGCATAGGACGGCCACCACCGGCAGCGTCATAGGCCGCCTTCTTCCGGGCGAGCCGGAAGGGCCGGAGGCCCTCCGGAAGCCTGATGTCGAGCGTGTACGCGTCCGCTCGGTACGGAATATCACGCCCATTCGCGTGTCCGGGTTTCCGCCCTTCGGCCGCGCGTGTTCGCTGGTACGCGATCCCGCCGAGTGATTGCACGAGCCAGATCACGTCGTCGCGCAACTGGGATGACGTGGTCGTGTACTGGACGCGGCAGGTCCGCCCGGATTGAACGACCGGACCGCCGTCGCTGTCGAGTAGCCCTTGAAGCAAGTGAAGCCGTACCCACGCGGAGTTCTGCTTGTAAGCGATCGGCACGAACTTGGTCGCTGACCTCGTTCCGGCAAGCCCGAGCTCGCGGAGCGCCACGGTGACCGGATTCGCGATGCGTAGGCCACCCCGTGCGCCATGTACATGGCGAAGGACGTAGTCGTAAGTCCCCTTGGCCACGAGCTCGATCCCCTCGAGCGCCGACTCGAGCGCGACAGCCAGCTCGGGGTCGCTGGTGGTGAAACTTGGTGTCGTCTTCGTCGTGATGCAGCCGTCGCCGAGCAGCAGGCCGAGCGCATACGGGTCGAGCGGGACGGCCTGCGGAACGAACTCGACCGGCTCAACGAGCGGCACCTCGTACCGGCGCGCATGACCGCGGCGGAGTCGACCGATCATCTCGCGCGTCTCGAGGGTGCGCTCCATCCCGTCGCGCTTGTCCTCCGGCGTTCTTACGGTCCACAGGTGTTCGCCGCAGCAGACGGTGCTCGCCCCGTCCTGGGTCGTGACGCGGTACACCTCGCGCACGCCTTGTGGGAAGACACCCAGGACCGGCGTAGGGAGACCCTGCGAACCGACGACGAGATCGCCGACCTGGAGTTCGCCGATCGATCGGAATCCATCCGGAGTGGCGACCTGAGCGTCGAGTGGCTGGGCTCTTCCACGCATGTAGGCCAGCGGCGCGACCTCGATGGTCCCGGCCGCGAGCAGCTTGGGGATCGTGTCCGGGTCGAGCATGTCGTGCAGCGCGTCGTACAGCGGGCGCATGTAGGGGTCGATCTTCTCGCCGAGCGTGCCGGGCAGGAAGCCGAGCCGTTCGCCGGACTCCACCGCCGGGCGGGTCAGGATGATCCGGTTGACCTTCTTGGCCTGGAGCGCCTGGACGGCCTTGGCCATCGCCAGGTAGGTCTTGCCCGTGCCGGCCGGGCCGATCCCGAAGACGATCGTGTGCTTGTCGATCGCGTCGACGTACCGCTTCTGGTTCAGCGTCTTCGGCCGGATCGTCCGGCCACGGTTCGACAGGATGTTCATCGAGAGCACGTCGGCCGGGCGTTCGCTGGTCTCGGCGCGCAGCATCGCGATCACCCGCTCGACCGTCTCCGAGCTGAGCCCCTGGCCGGTCCGGACGATCGTGACGAGCTCGTCGAGCATCCGCTCGGCGAGCGCCACTTCACCCGGCTCGCCGCGCAGCGTGATCTGGTTGCCGCGGACGTGGACGTCGGCCTCGAGGGCATCCTCGATCAGGGACAGGTGTTCGTCACCGGCACCGAGGACCGAGACCATGTCGACACTGGTGGGCACGACCACGGTGTGCACGGTGGTGTGCGCCGCGTCGCCCATGCGTTCGTTCCGCGCCTTGTTCGACTCACTCATAGGTGCCCGAGCGGGCATGCCCCTTCTGATGGTGGATGGTGCCTCTCCATGCTACGGGAGCGGCGTGTGACAGGCACCTGGTTACCGGGTCAGGGGTTACCGGGTCAGGGGCGGGTGACGAGCAGGATGCCGAGGCACATCTCGTCGGTGGTGCCCTCGCCCCACATCACGTAGCGGTCCGGTTGGCCCTTGAACACCGGCAGGAAGTCGCGCAGGTCCTGGCTGTGCCGGCAGGTCACCTTGATGGTGTCTCCGCGCTTGAGGCGCACGGCCGGGGTCGGCACACTCCCCTGGTTGTCGAAGTCCCAGACCTTCGTGTCCAGCAGCGTGCGCGCACGCGGGGTCCCGGGGTTGGTCTCGACCTTGATCGCCC
This sequence comes from Marmoricola sp., assembly GCA_036676945.1. Classification (GTDB taxonomy): domain Bacteria; phylum Actinomycetota; class Actinomycetes; order Propionibacteriales; family Nocardioidaceae; genus Marmoricola. The sequence continues at coordinate 84,963 of JAKFBZ010000063.1, read as the reverse complement.
TGCCGAGCAGGTGCATGTGGCCGGCCACACCGCGGATCGTCTCCGGCTCCCGGACGGTGGTGGTGCACGACTGCACCGGACCGGCCGGACCGCCGCCGCAGAGCAGGTGCAACAGGTTCGCGGTGGACCCCGGCCCCTCGCCGAAGCGCGCCTTCACGTCGGCCAGCGCGGCGTCCCGGTCGCACAGCTCGCCGCTGCGCCCCGGACGGCAGGGAAGCTCGACGGGCGCCGGGAGCAGCACCGTCTCCAGAGCGTCGGTGTCCGGGTCCTCGGTGAGCCGGAGCTCGGCCGCGCTGGTGTCGGGCGCACTGCCGGCGAGCAGGTTGTAGTGCACCTGCATCACGATCCGGGAGCCGGCGTCCATCTCCTCGCCCAGCCCGTCGCCGTACACCTGCTCGGCCCCACCGGGCGCCCAGGCGCCGAGCCACGGCGCGTCGTCGATGCTGTGGTCGCTGGAGAGACCCGAGGTCCCGAAACAGGTCCACCCCTGACCCTTGGTCTCGGCGTCCTTCCGCTCGGCCTCCGCCACGGAACCCGGCGGCACCCGGAACATGATCACGTGGTGCACCACCTTCGGGCTGCCCGGCAGCACGTTGAAGCCGGTGACGAAGGACTTCTTGGTGATCTTCGGGTCGAGCAGGAAGCAGCGGTAGTCGTCGGTCCCCACACCGGTCGGCGCCGACGGGGTGTACGCGGCCGGCATCTTCACCTCGACGCGGCGTTCCCCGGGCCGCAGAGGCTTGCGTGCCGCCGGCTCCGCGGGCGCGTCGGTGTGACCCGTGTGGCCGTGCACCGGCGACGGCGTCGGAGTCGCGTCACTCGTCGTCGCGTGGCCCGCGTGCTCGTCCGCGGTCCCGCACGCGGCCAGCGTGGCGCATCCCAGTACGACGGCCGCCACTGCGGCGACCACCCTCCCCTGCTTCCTCACTCCTGGTCTCCCTCTCTCGACCCTCGGGCCCCTCAGCCCGGCGGCCACCCCATCGGACGACCTCCGAGCAGGTGCATGTGGACATGGAAAACGGTCTGGTGCGCATCGGCTCCGGTGTTGAAGACGAGCCGGTAGCCGCCCTCCAGCCCGTCGGCCGCGGCGATGGCCCCGGCCGCGTCGAACAGGTGCGCCGCCGTGGCAGGTTCGCCGGCCGCGAGCGCCGCGGCGTTCGGGTAGTGCGAACGCGGGATCACCAGCACGTGGGCAGGCGCCTGCGGCGTGAGGTCACGGAACGCGATGACGGTCTCGGTCTCGTGCACGATGTCGGCCGGGATCGCCCCAGAGACGATCTTGCAGAACAGACATTCCGGATCCGCGGTCATGTCGACGAGCATAGGTCGCGATCCGTGGCGGCGGCGTGTAAACCCCCGGCCACCGCGCCGCGTACAAGTAGCGTGAACACAACCGTGATCGCCCTGAAAGAGGAGCGGACCATCGACGCGGACGCTGCGCTCGAAGAGTTGTACGCGAGCCACTACGCCGGACTGGTCCGGCTCGCGGTGCTGTTGCTGCGCGACCAGGGCCTGGCCGAGGACGTCGTGCAGGACTCCTTCATCGCGGTGCACGGCAAGTGGCGCCGCATCGACCAGGGCAACGCCCCTGCGTACCTGCGCCAGACCGTGGTGAACCGCTGCCGGAGCGCGCTGCGGCACCGGAGCGTGGTCGCCCGGCACCGACCAGAGCCCCCTCCCGACGACGCCGGCGCCGACGAGTCCGTGCTGCGCCACGAACGCCGGGAGGCGGTCCTCGCCGCCCTCGCCCAGTTGCCGACCCGCCAGCGCGAGGTCCTGGTGCTGCGGCACTACCTCGACCTCACCGAACGCGAGATCGCCGGCACCCTGAACATCAGCCAAGGCGCGGTGAAGAGCCACGCCTCCCGGGCGAGCGCCGCGTTGCGCAACCACCTGGCAGGACTCCTGGAGGAGAACCGATGAGCACCGAGAACGAGCACGACGACGCAGACATCCGGGCGCTGCTGCACGAGACCGCTGCCGGGATCAGCACGCACGGCAGCCTGGACGAGATCAAGGAGCGCATCGTGACCGAGAACAGCCCCCGACGCTGGGTCCTGCCCACGCTGGCCGCCGCTGCCGCGATGGCCCTGGTCGTCGGCGGGATCGGGTACCTGCTGCGCGACGACGACTCGTCCACCGCCCCACCGGCCGCCTCCCCCACCGACGGGGCCAGCGGCGTGCCCGCCGAGACGGACGTCAGCGTCTGGTACGCCGGTGCCACCCGGGCCGGTCACGGCTTGTTCACCGAGACCCATCCCGTCGCCTCGGTCGACGGCAGGCCCGACCTGGAACGTGCCGTGCAGCTCGCCGTCAGCGGCGAGCCGCACGACCCGGACTACCGCACGCTGTGGCCCGGGGGCGTCTCGGTCACCGACGTCGGCTTCTCCGGCGGTTCCGGCGAGGCCGGCACGATCAACGTGTCCCTGGACGGACCTGTCGCCTCGCGGCCGGCCGGGATGAGCGAGCAGGACGCCCTGCTCGCGGTCAGCGCGCTGGTGCGCACCGCCCAGGCGGTCGCGGCCGATGCGCCGCAGGCGGACTCCCCGGTGGCGTTCCTGGTCGACGGCGCGGAGACCGCCACGGTCCTGGGGTTGGCCGGGGACACCTTCGGTCCCGGCGAGGACGACGAGGTGATGGCTCCGGTCCAGGTGCTCACGCCGACCGACGGCGCCACCGTACCGGCGGGCAGCCTCACGGTCACCGGGGTCGCCGCGGCGTTCGAGGCCAACCTGAACTGGGAGCTTCTGGTCGGCGGCGACGCCGTGGTCGCCAACGGGTTCGCGACCGCCGCCGAGTGCTGCACTCTCTCGCCGTACTCGTTCCAGATCACGGACCTGGCACCGGGCAGCTACACACTGGTCGTCCACGACGTCGACGAGTCAGGCGGCGAAGGGGGCGGCGGCATCAACCAGGACAGCAAGGAAATTGTCGTCGAGTGACGACATGATCTCTGGTGTGACGACCACACTCTCGAAGGCCGCGTTGACCCGGACCCTGTGGCTGCGCCAGCAGCTGGTCCCGGGTCATCGCGACGTCACCGGGGTCGCGCCGACCGTCGCGCACGTGCTCGGCCTGCAGGCCCAGGACAACCTGCCGCCGTACCTCTCCCTGGCCGCGCGGGTCGACGGCTTCGTGCCGGCTGATCTCTCGGACCGGCTGGAGGACCGATCCCTGGTCCGGTTCTTCTCGATGCGCGGCACCGTGCACGTGCTGACCCCGGACGACGCCCTCCAGCTCCGTGGCTGGGTACAGCCGGCGCTCGACCGGCAGAGCGCCACGAACCAGACCAGCCGGCCTGCGAAGCACCTGACCACCGCGGACCTCGACGCCGTCGTCGGTCCGTTCCTGGCGGACGGGCCGCAGCCGCTGACAGCGATCGGCAAAGCGCTCGCCGAGGCCTACCCGGACGTCCCAGAGGAAGCCCTGCGCCATGTCACCCGCGAGCGGCTGCCGTTGCTCCAGGTCCCCCCGCGGGGTCTGTGGAAGCGCAGCGGCGGGGTCGTCTACCAGTACGCCGACCGCTACCTGGACAGGCCGTTCGTGCAAGCCGACGTGGAGGAGCTCGTGCTGCGCTACCTGGCGGCGTACGGGCCTGCGACGGCGGCGGACATGACGAAGTGGTCGCTGGTCACCCGGCTCGGCCCGGTCTTCACCGCGATGCACAAGGCGGACCGGCTGGTGACGTACACCGACCACAAGGGCCGCACTCTGTACGACGCCCCGGGCGCACCGATCGCCGACGAGGATCTGGCGCTCCCGCCCACCCTGCTCGGCATGTACGACAACCTCTTCCTCTCCCACGCCGACCGCGACCGGATCGCGTCGGAGGAGGCGCGCAAGGCCTGGATGGGGGTCAACGGCGGGGTGGGCTCCGCGTTCTTCTTCGACGGTCTCTTCGCCGGGATCTGGCGGGCCGACGAGGGCCGGGTCTCGCTCGAGGTGTTCTTCACCCCGACGAAGTCCGACCAGCGGGCGATCGACGCCGAGGTCGCCCGGGTCGAGGAGTTCCTGGCGACGCCCGTCTAGCCCCAGCGGGGGCTGCGGCTCAGCAGTGCCGCGACGGCAGCGACTCCGGCGGTCGAGGTGCGCAGCACCGAGGAGCCGAGGCGCACGGTCCGGGCGCCGGCGAAAAGCTCCAGTTCCTCGTCACTGATCCCGCCCTCGGGGCCGACGACCACGAGGATCGAACCGATGCCGTCGAGACTCAGGTCGGCGAGCGCCTCGGAGGCGTCCTCGTGCAGCACGACCGCCAGGTCCGCGACGGCGATCAGCTCGACGACCTGCGCCGTCGTCGCCGGCTCGGTCACCTCGGGGAACCAGGACCGGCGGGACTGCTTGGCGGCGGCGCGGGCGGCCGTGCGCCATTTCGCCATGCCCTTCGCGGCGCGGTCGCCCCGCCAGACGGCGACGGACCGCGAGGCGGCCCACGGGACGATCCGGTCGACGTCGATCTCGGTGAGCACTTCGACGGCCAGCTCGCCGCGCTCCCCCTTGGGGATGGCCTGGACGACGGTGATCTCGGGAGTCCCGCGTTCGCGGACCACGACCCCGTCGACGACGAGGTCGAGGGAATTCTTGGTGGCTGCCGTCACCGTGCAGGTGGCCGAGGTGCCGCGACCGTCGGTCAGGACGACCTGTTCTCCGACCCGGATCCGCTTGACCGTGGCGGCATGACGACCCTCGTCGCCGTCGAGGACCAACGGGGCGCCGATGCCGGCTCCCGTGACCGCGGTGGCCACGAAGACCGGCAGGCTCATCGCTGGTTGCCGATCATCGCTGGTTGAAGGCGTCCCGGAGCCGCCCGAAGACGCCCTTGTGGGCCAGCTGGATCCGCCCGTCGGGGGACTCCTCGTTGCGCAACGAGGCCAGCTCGCGGAGCAGTTCCTGCTGGCGGTCGTCCAGCTTGGCCGGGGTCTCCACCGCGATCGTGACGATCACGTCGCCCCGGGCCTGGCTGCGCAGGCTCGGCACGCCGCGGCCGCGCAGCACGTGCTCGGTGCCGGACTGGGTGCCGGGACGGATGTCGAGGCTGATCGTGTGCTCGACCGGGATCTCCTCGGTGTCCAGGTCGGCCTCGAGGAGAGGCAGGTCGATCGTCGTCCCCAGCGCCGCGGCGGTCATCGGGATCGCTACCTCGCAGCGCAGGTTGAGTCCGTCGCGCACGAAGGTCCGGTGCGGCGCGACATTGATCTCGACGTACAGGTCGCCGGGCTGGCCACCGCCCGGTCCGACCTCGCCCTCACCGCTGAGCTGGACCCGGGTCCCGGTGTCGACGCCCGGCGGGATCTTCACGGTCAGCCCGCGGCGGGACCGGATCCGGCCGTCGCCGGCGCAGTCCCGGCACGGGTCGGGGATGATCTCGCCGTACCCGCGGCACGCCGCGCACGGGCGCAGGGTGCGGATCTCGCCCAGGAACGAGCGCTGCACCTGCTGCACCTCGCCACGGCCGTGACAGGTCTCGCAGGTGATCGGGCGCGAGCCCTCGGCAGCACCGGACCCGTGGCAGGTGGTGCAGACGACGGCGGTGTCGACCTTCAGCTCGCGGGTGGCGCCGAACGCGGCCTCGGCCAACTCCAGATCGAGCCGGACCAGGGCGTCCTGGCCGCGACGCTGTCGCGGACGCGGGCCGCGACCGCCGCTCTGCTGGCCGCCGAAGAACGCGTCCATGATGTCGGTGAACGAGAACCCGGCGCCCTGGCCGAATCCGCCGCCGCCGAACGGGTCGCCGCCGAGGTCGTAGACGCGTCGCTTCTCCGGATCGGAGAGGACCTCGTACGCCGCCGAGACCTCCTTGAACTTCTCCTGCGCCCCCGGGTCCGAGTTCACGTCCGGGTGGTACTGGCGCGCGAGCCGCCGGTAAGCCTTCTTGAGGGTGTCGGCATCGGCATCGCGGTCGACGCCGAGGATGGCGTAGGGGTCGTGGGTCACGGGTCCTTCTCAGGCTTCTTCGAGATGTGCGGAGACGTAGCGGGCAACCGCGCGGACGGCGGCCATCGAACCGGGGTAGTCCATCCGGGTCGGGCCGACGATGCCGAGCGCGGCGAGGGTGTCGTCGGAGGTGCCGTACCCGGTCGAGACGACCGAGGTGGTGGCGAGCTGGTCGTAGGGGCCCTCGTGACCGATCCGCACCGTGACCTGTGACGTCGACGTGGCGTCACCGAGCAGCTTGAGCAGGACGACGTGCTCCTCGAGCGCTTCGAGGACGGGCTTGATGGTCAGCTCGAAGCTGTCACCGAAGCGGGCCAGGTTCGCGGTACCGCCGACGACGACGCGTTCGTCGGAGCGATGGTCGGACATCGCCTCGACGAGGGCTGCGACGACCACCGTGTAGGTGCTGCTCGCCTCGGGGGCCACCACATCGGCCAATGCTCCGAGAGCGGTGGCAGCCTCGGCGATGCGCTCCCCGGCGGCGGCGCTGTTGAGCCGGTGACGGAGGTCGGAGAGCAGGTCGTCGGTGAGCTCCACCGGGATCTCGATCACCCGCTGCTCGACCCGACCGGTCGAGACGATCAGCACGGCCAGCAGCCGGGTCGCGCTGAGCGCGACGAGTTCGATGTGCCGCACCGTCGAACGCGCCAGGGACGGGTACTGCACGATCGCGACCTGCTGGGTGAGCTGCGCGAGCAGGCGGACGCTGCGCTGGACGACGTCGTCCAGGTCGTGCGCGCCCTCGAGGAAACCGGAGATCGCCCGCTTCTCGGCCGGCGACATCGCCTTGAGCGTGGTCAGCCGGTCGACGAAGAACCGGTAGCCCTTGTCGGTGGGGATCCGCCCGGCACTCGTGTGCGGCTGGGCGATGAGCCCTTCCTCCTCGAGCGCGGCCATGTCGTTGCGCACCGTCGCCGGCGAGACACCCAGACGGTGGCGCTCGACGAGGGTCTTGCTGCCGACGGGCTCCTGGGTCGCGACGTAGTCCTCGACGATCGCTCGCAGCACGGCGAGCTTGCGGTCCTCGACCACGGCGACTCCTCTCGGGCTCAGTCAGGGTTTGGCACTCAACGGTGCGGAGTGCCAAGTCTACTAGGCCGCACCCGCGACCTAGGGTGCTCCCATGACGGAGTTCACAGAGGTTGCCGATCGGGTCTGGGTCGCCCGCTACGACTGGTTCGACGTGAACGTCACCGTGATCGAGGGCGAGCGGGGCCTGGTGGTCGTCGACACGAACGCATCCGACGCGGCAGCGCGGGGCACTCTGGCGGACCTGCGGCGGCTCTCCTCGGCTCCCCTGCTCGCCGCCGTGAACACCCACGTGCACTTCGATCACACCTTCGGCAACGCCGTCTTCGCTGCCGAGGGCGCCGACCTGGTCGCGCACGAGAGCGCGGCGGCCGCACTGCCGGCACACGCGGACGACGTCCGGATCCGGGCCGCGGACGACGACGACCCGCGCTTCGCGAACTGGGCCGAGACCGAGGTACTGGCGCCGACCCGGACGTTCTCCTCGGCGTTCACCCTCGACCTCGGCGACCGGATCCTCGAGCTGGTCCACCCCGGCAAGGGCCACACCGACGGCGACATCGTGGTCCGGATCGGCGATGCCGACGTCCTGCTCGCCGGGGACCTGATCGAGGAGTCCGCCGCCCGGGGCGGCGTCCCGGGCTTCGGGGCCGACTGTCACCCGATGGACTGGCCGATCAGCCTCGACCTCGCCCTGACCCTGACGACCGAGAGCACCGTGATCGTGCCCGGTCACGGCGCTCCGGTGGACAAGGACTTCGTCTGGGAGCAACGGGCTGCGATCGGCGTGGTCGCGGAGACGATCAGGGACCTGGCCGGGCGGGGCGTCCCGCTGGACCAGGCCCTCGACGTCGGCGACTGGCCCTACCCGCGGGAGGAACTCGCCCACGCCGTACGACGTGGCTACGAGCAGCTCCCGCGGTCCCAGAAGCGACTGCCGTTGATCTGAGCGGCGTCAGTCGGTCTCGGCGACGCCCTCGGGGCCCTCGGCCAGGAGGCCGTAGAGCTTGCGGCGGGTGTCGGCCAGGATCTCGACGGCCCGGGCCTGCTGGGCCGGAGTGGCTTCCGAGGCGACCTGGACGATCGCCCCGACGGTCTGCTTGATGACCTGGCGCAGATCGGCATCGTCGGCCGCCTCCTCGTCGAAGGACGCCCAGACCGCGGCGATCTGCTCGGCGTTCTCGGACACGTAGGCCCGGCCGGTCGCGGTCAGCTGCAGGGTCTTGCGCCCGGTGGGCGCGTCCTCGAGGAGCTCCTCGTCGACGAGCTGGGCGATGGTCGGGTAGACCGAGCCGGGGCTCGGCTTCCAGACGCCTCCGGTGCGGTCGGCGATCTGCTGGATCACCTGGTAGCCGTTCAACGGCTCGTCGGCAGCGCCGAGGACGTCGAGGATCGCCGGGCGGACGTCGCCGCGACGGACCCGGCTACGGCCGCGTCCGCGGCTGCCTCCGGGGCCGGCGCCCCATTGCGGGCCGAACATCTGGCCGACCCACGGCGGAGGGCCGCCCATCGGGCCGCCCCAGGCGGGACTTGCTTCGCCACGACCTCGACCGTGGCGGTGGCCCTCACCGCGAGGACCGCGGCGCTGGCGTCGGACGGACTCGAACTCTGCCGTCCAGGCATTGGTTTCGTTTCGCTTGTACATCTGGTTTCTCCTTGCATGAGATCGAGGCGGCCTTGGAATTGCCGAACTTCTCGATATGTTCACGATATATCGCGAACGTTCTCAACGCAAGAATAAATTCCCGGCCCTCAGCGACTGGTCCAGCGCTCGCCTGGCAGGGGGAACGGGTTGAACCGGCAGCCGTTGAGACCCTTCGACTGCTGCATCATCACCGGGGCCAGTCGGCCCTTCCCCGGACAGCTCGCGTGACGGTGCCCGAGCCAGTGACCGGTCTCGTGGTCCAGCACCATGTGCCGGTAGTCACGCAACGGGAGCTGGGCGGCGTTCCAGGCCGGGGACGCGTGCAGCCAGCGGTCCTGGTTGATGATCACGTTGTTGCCGACCCGGCAGCTCCACATGCTGCTGCACGGCGAACCGAAGCCCGGCACGGTCCCGGCGGCCGCCAGGAAGAGCCTGAAGTTGCCGCCACGGTCCACCCGGCGGAACGCGAACCCGGCCGCGCGCCAACCGCGGGGGTCGGCGAAGGTCTGCGCCGCGAGCCGGGCGAAGACGCCGGTGTCGGCGGTGATCGAGCCGCGGGTGGCGATGCTGTAGGTGAACGTACGACGGACCGCGACCCGGTGGCCGATCGGCGCCGTCGGGCCGGAGTAGCGCTCCGCGGTCAGGTAGCCCGCGCGGCGCAGCACGACCTTGAGATTGATCCGCTTGCCGAAGTCGGCGACCTTCAGCGCGTACCGCCGGCCGGTCGCGCCGGTGATCGCCGTTCCGTTGCGGAGCCACTGGTAGCGCACCGTGGCGGGGGCCGGGTTCGTCGTCGGCGGCACCGCGGTGAGGGTGTGGTCCCAGCGCCGTACGCCGGTGACGCGCGCCTTCTCCAGCACGGTGAAGGAGCCGCTGCGCACGACTCCTGTCTCGCCCGACGTGGCCGGGTCGGACTCGCCCGCCTCGTTCGACGCGACCACGCGCACCGAGATCCGGTGGTTGCGATCGGTCACTGTCAGGGTGCGCGCGCCGACAGTGGTCGTGTTGATCACCGAGCCGTCCCGCAGCCAGGTGTAGGCGTACGTCGCCGCGGCCGGGGACCACCCGCCCGGATCCGCGGTCAGCGTCGATCCGACCGTTGCGGAGCCGGTCAGCACGGGGCCGGTCTGCGAGACCGGGGCGCCCGGATCCCCGGCCACCGCCGGCGAGAGGACGCCCACGGGACCGAGCGTGATCGCGAGCGCACCGAGCAGGGTGATGACGACCCAAGACTTTCGCATCATGTCCCGACCGTAACGCGGCCACCAACGAAGGCGATCGGGGCCCGCGAGCCTCCGTCGCCAACCCGCGCTCGTTGCCTAGCGTTGAGCCGGTGACCACGACACGCCCCGGTGACCGCTACGGCTCCGACGTCCTTTCCACCGACTGGCGCGTGCCCAGGAACGGCCGTGCCGTCGAGACACCGGCCACCCCGGGGCTGGTGGTGGAGGCCCTCATCCTCGATGAGGAGGGCAGCACCGACTGGTGCGGCGAGATCGTGAAGGTCGAGCGCGACCTGGGCACCGTGATCCTGGAGGACCGTCGCAACCGGCGGCGCACCTTCCCGCTCGGGCCCGGGTTCCTCCTCGAGGGCAAGCCGGTGATCCTGGTCGCCCCGGTCCGCAAGGGCCCGCAGGCGCCGACCAGGACCGCGTCCGGTTCGGTCGCGGTGGCCGGCGCGAAGGCCCGGGTCGCCCGCGCGAGCAGGATCTTCGTCGAGGGCCGGCACGACGCCGAGCTCGTCGAGAAGGTCTGGGGCGCCGACCTGCGTATCGAGGGCGTCGTGGTCGAGTACCTCGACGGTGTCGACGACCTCGCCATCGAACTGCGCGACTTCAAGCCGGGTCCGGAACGCAAGGTCGGCGTCCTGGTCGACCATCTGGTGCCGGGGTCGAAGGAGTCGCGGATCGCCCAGGGCATCGCCAGGTCGCCGATCGGGCAGCACGTGCTGATCGTCGGCCATCCCTTCGTCGACGTCTGGCAGGCCGTGAAGCCCGAGCGGCTCGGCGTGGACAAGTGGCCGGTGATCCCCCGGCAGCTCGAATGGAAGAAGGGCGTCTGCCAGGCGTTCGGCTGGCCGCACCGGGACCAGGCCGACATCGCCCGGGCGTGGAAGCACATCCTGGGCCGGGTGGACTCGTTCGCCGATCTGGAGCCGGCGCTGCTGGGCCGGGTCGAGGAACTGATCGACTTCGTCACTGCATAGGGCTACTTCAGCCGGATCCTCAGCTGCTTGTTCTCCTCGCGCGTCTCGACCTGTTCGGTGCGCGACTCGACGAACGCCCGGAAGCTGCTGAACCCCAGTGACTTCTCCTTGAAGGCGGGATCCATCCGCTGCATCTGGCTCTTCAACCCACCGGCGTTGATCCAGTCGTCGTCGCTCTTCTGCAGACCGACCCGGATCGCGCGGACCAAAAGGTCCGTCGCGGCCGCCTCGTCGGGGCTGAGGTCGGACTCCTTCGTCGTGGTCTTCTTGGTGGTCCTCTTGGCAGTCTGCTTCTTCGCCGGCGCCTTCTTCGCAGCCGGCTGACGCACCGGAGGCGGTGGCACCCCGGGCAGGTGGGCGTAGTCGATGAACTCGTCGCACGCGGAGACCAGTGCCCGACTGGTCGAGCCCGCGACGCCGATCCCGACGACGTACCGACCGAGCTGCTTGCAGCTCTGGGCCAGCGGGACGTAATCGGAGTCGCCGGCGACGATGACCACGTGGGAGATGTCGGGGTGGCGCATCAGGTCTTCGACGGCGTCCACGGCGAGCCGGATGTCGGCACCGTTCTTGACCCCGGAGGCGTTGAAGAGCTGCACCAGGTGGAGTGCGCGATCGATCAGGGCGCTCTTGTACGCCGCGTTCGCCGGAACCGACCAGTCCGCGTAGGCACGGCTCAGCGACACGCTCCCGAACGACGCGGCGTAGTCGATGATCGCGCCGATGTCGACCTTGGCCTCGGTCAGTTTGACCTCGATCGGGTCCACCGAGCCGCCCGTCGGGGAGTACCTGCGGGGGTCGTCGTTCCTCCAGGCCTGCTTGCCGTGGACATCGTCGTACCGCGAGATGACGACGTTGTCGAAGTCGATGTAGACGGCTACCCGATCGCTCATGGCCCCGACAGTACGGGGCGGTCAGTCCAGCAGGTCGCGCACCACGGCGTCGGCCAGCAGGCGACCCCGGCGGGTCAGCACCAGCCGGTCGCCGACGACGTCGGCCGACCCGTCCGCGACGACCTTCTCGACCCCGGCGCCGCCGACCAGCCCGAGCGGCAGACCGTCGCGGAGGCGCACCTCCAGCAGCACCCGCTCGACCCGCCGGGTCTCCGCGTCCAGGAGTTCACGCGCGTGCGCCGGCGACTCCCCCGTCGTCAGGCGCTGGGCGTAGGCGGTCGGATGCTTGACGTTCCACCACCGCGCGCCGCCGACGTGCGCGTGCGCGCCCGGCCCGATCCCGAGCCAGTTCTGCGAGGTCCAGTACAGCTCGTTGTGCCGGCAGCGCGCGGACTCGCCACGCGACCAGTTGGAGACCTCGTACCAGTCGAGACCCGCGGACGAGAGCAGGTCGTCGACCAGGACGTACTTGTCGGCGAGGTCGTCCTCGTCGGGCATCGGGAGGACTCCGGAGCGCACCTGACGGGCCAGCGCGGTGCCGTCCTCGACGATCAGCGAGTACGCCGAGACGTGGTCCGGCGTACAGGCGAGGGCCGCCTCGACGGAACGCTGCCAGTCGCCGACGCTCTCCCCCGGTGTGCCGTAGATCAGGTCGAGACTGATCTGTTCGAAGCCAGCGTCCCTGGCCCACGCGACGGCCTGCGGGACCCGTTCGGGATCGTGGGTCCGGTCCAGGACGGCGAGCACCGAGGGCACCGCCGACTGCATCCCGAACGAGATCCGGTTGAACCCGCCGGCGCGGAGCTCGGCCAGGCTCCCGGGCGTGACGCTGTCCGGGTTGGCCTCGGTGGTCACTTCGGCGCCGTCGGCCAGTCCGAACCTGTCCCGGACCGCACCGAGCATCGCGACCAGGTCCGCGCTGGGCAGCAGGGTCGGCGTACCTCCGCCGAAGAACACGGTCTCGACCGGCGGCGCGCCGGGCAGCACGCCCGCGAGGAGTTCGACCTCGGCGATCGCCGAGCCGGCGTAGGAGGCCTGCGACGCTCCCCCGCCGAGCTCGGTGGCGGTGTAGGTGTTGAAGTCGCAGTAGCCGCAGCGCACGGCGCAGTACGGCACGTGCAGGTAGACCCCGAGCCTGGCCGCGGCCAGTTCCGCGAGCGCCGACGCCGGCAGCGATCCGTCACGCGGGGCGACGTCACCGTCAGGCAGGGTCGAGGGCACCCACCGAGATTAGAGGGATCCGCTTCAGACCGGCACGTTGAGGGTGGCGACGAAGCCGTCGGCCACCGAGCCGGCGACCTTCGCCAGCTGCAGCGAGTAGCCGTCGGAGAACACCATGTCGGTCTCCAGGCTGGTCCGGGCGAGGTTCGCGACGCTGGCCTCGTAGCCGTCCGTCGCGTAGACCTCGGCGCAGACGTCCTCGGGGAACGCCAGCTGGGAGGTACGCATCTTGTTGGTCGCGCCGGTCGCGTCCGCGAGGCTCGGGTAGATCTCGAAGTGCACGTGCGGCCAGCGGCCGTCGTACGCCGCCGGGAAGATCGTGGTGAACTCGACCACGCCTGCGTCGTCGGTCGCCTGGACCCCGCGCAGGTAGTTCTCCTCGACGATCTCCCGGTCGTACATCGAGTAGCGACCCTCGCGGTCACAGTGCCAGGCGTAGACCGCGGCCCCGGCCAGGATCTTCGAGGACGAACCGGTGACGTCGCTGACCTTGAAGCGCAGGGTCAGCGGCACTCCCTCGGCGACCCCGGTGGCGCCGTCGAAACTCGGCCTGATGTCGGAGCGGACGACACCGGACCGGGTGAGCACGTTGACGCCGTTGGAGCCGTCGCCGGGAAACGGGCCCGCCGTCTCCTCGGGGATCTCGCCGGTCGACGACGTGTCGCCGGTCGATCCGGACGTCGTGGGAGAGCCGGAGCCCGTTTCGCTCGCCGCCGGATCGTCGTCGACGCCACAGGCCGCGAGGGTCCCGGCCGCGGCGATACCGCCGAGCAGCCCGAACATACGGCGCCGGGCCATGCCCTGCTCCAGGATCTTCGGCAGGTCGTGGGACAGGCCGCGGTCGTGGTCCTCGATCTCTTCGATGCTCATACGGAGACTGTGACTACGGAGTCTGTGCGCTCTCTGTGAGGGGCGTGTGGGCTCCCTGCGCACGTCACCGCGTCTCGACGAGCTCGACGACCGGGGTCACGCGTACAGAGCGTCGATCCTGCTCTTGTTGTTCTCCTCCACGACGTTGCGCTTGACCTTCATCGACGGGGTCAGCTCCCCGGACTCGATGGTCAGGTCGTGATCGAGGATCTCGAACTTCTTGACCGTCTCCCAGCGGTTCAGCTGGCCGTTGAGCGTCTCGACGTACTCGGCCACCATCGCCTTGACCTCCGGCGAGGAGACGATCTCGGTGTACGACGCCCCGGCCTTGCCGTTCTCGGCGGCCCAGCCCGCGATCGCGTCCGGATCCAGCGTCACGAGGGCGATGCAGTAGTTGCGCTCGTTGCCGAAGACCATGAACTGGCTGGCGTAGGGACAGATCGCCTTGAACTTGGCCTCGATCGCCGGCGGGGCGACGTACTTGCCGCCGGAGGTCTTGAACAGTTCCTTGATCCGTCCGGTGATCGTCAGGAAGCCGTCCGCGTCCAGCGAGCCCTTGTCCCCGGTGTGCAGCCAGCCGTCCTCGGTCAGCGTCTTCGCCGTCTCCTCGGGCAGGTTGTGGTACCCGTCCATGATGTTCGGACCCTTGATCTGGACCTCGTCACCCTCGCCGAGGCGCACCTGCCCGCCGGGGAAGACCTGTCCGACCGTGCCGAGCTTGTAGTCGTCGGGGTGGTTCACGAACGCGCCCGCCGAGGTCTCGGTCAGGCCGTAGCCCTCGATGATCAGCAGCCCGGCCGCGTGGAACCACTCGGCGATCTCGCGGTTCAGCGCTGCCGAGCCGGAGAGGAAGAACCGCACCCGGCCGCCGAAGCGGGCCCGGATCTTGGAGAAGACCAGTTTGTCGAAGAGCGCGTGCTGGATCTTCAGCGGCAGCGGCACCGGCTTGCCGGCGAGCTTGAGCGCGTCGACCTTCTTGCCGACCGCGAAGGCCTGGTTGAAGATCTTCTCCTTGGCGCCGCCCTCGGCTTCCTGCATGGTGATGATCCGCGCGTACGCCTTCTCGAAGATGCGCGGCGCGGCACCCATGAAGGTGGGCTGCACGATCGCCAGGTTGTCGATGATCCGGTCCACCCGGCCGTCGATCGCGGTGGCGAAGCCGCAGGCGAGCTGGGCCGAGAGCAGCACCTTGCCGAACGAGTGCGCCATCGGCAGCCAGAGGAACTGCAGATCGGTCTCGTCGAGGATCTTCTGGCTCTGCACCACGGCGCCTTCGTAGGTCCACGACGCGTGCGTGAGGCGGACGCCCTTGGGCTTGCCGGTGGTGCCCGAGGTGTAGATCAGGGTCGCCAGCTGGTCGGTCCGGATCCCGTCGACCGCCCGGGTGACTGCTTCCGGGTCGCTCGCGAGAAGCTTCTCCCCCAGCGCGGCCAGGTCGTCCAGCCCGATCACCCAGTCGCCGTCGGGAGTCCCGTCGAAGACGATGACCTTGAAGAGGTCGGGCAGATCGGCCTTGTGGTCACGCAGCTTCTGGACCTGCTCGTCGTCCTCGGCGAAGACGATCCGCGAGCCCGAGTCAGCCAGGATGTAAGCGACGTCGGTGGCCATCGTCGAGGGGTAGACCGTGGTGGTCGCGGCGCCCGCACACAGCACCGCCAGGTCGGCCTCGATCCACTCGACGCGGGTGCCGGACGCGATGCCGACGCGCTGCTCGGACTCGATCCCGAGCGCGAGCAGCCCGGCCGCGAGCTTCTCGACGCGGTCCCCGGCCTGCTTCCAGGTGAGCGACGTCCACGGCTGGCCGTCCGCTGTCGGGTACCGGAACGCCTCTGCGCCGGGGCTGCTGTTCACCCGCTCGCGGAACTGGACGGCCATGTTCGGCGGCCGCTTGTCGATGAAGGACGTGTCACGAACGACGGGGGACATGATGGGTCTCGCTTCTCGGTCCGGTTTCAGGGCTTGCACGTAACCTAGATCACCCCCGGGCCCAGGGCCAGGAACCGGTCAAAACCGGACGCGTCGCGGCCTCGCCCGCGCAGCCCTCAGCGTTCGGCTGCGGCGGCGGCGCGCTCCGCCACCCAGGGCTTCAGATCCGGTACGCCGGCGACGCGGGGCAGCAGGTCCGGGCGGATCGTCACCGCGGCGAACAGCGTCGCCACCGAGACGTCGTGGTCGGGACGGGACTCCACCGTGATCGCGTCCCCGGCCTCGACGAGCCCCTCCTCGAGGACCCGGAAGTACGGGCCCGGGCGTCCGGCGAGCACGAACCGCTTGACCCAAGCGGACGCGTCGTACCCGGTGTGGCCCATCCAGCCCTTGAAGGTCAGGCACGGGGTCCGGACGTGCGCGATCTGCAGCAGCGCTGTGCCGACGCGCCAGGTCTCGCCCACCAGCGCCGCGTTGAGATCGATCCCCCGGGTGGTCAGCTGCTCGCCGAAATGACCGGGAGCGAGTTCCCGGCCCAGGTCGGCGGACCACCACGCGTAGTCCTCGACCGAGTAGGCGTAGACCCGCATGTACTCGTCGCCGTGGTTCCTGGTGTCGGCGACCGCGTTGCCCTCGACGCCCGCGAAGGTGATCCGGACCGGACCGGAGACCGGGTGCTTCTCGATCCCCGTCGTCGGCAGCGACGTCGTTTCGTAGTCGACCCGCCTGGGCACACCGACGTTGACCGAAACGACCTGAGGCATGTGGGCATTCTCCCAGCAGCCGGAAACCGGGGAGATCATTTCCGTCCGACCTGTCGTATCGCCCGGCCCGTGTTCGTGGAAGTGGTGACACGACAAGATGGGGCCGTACGCCCCCGAACCAAGGAGCACGTCATGACCCAGTACATGCTGTCCGTCATCCACGAGTGGGGCCTCCCGAACCTGTCCGAGGAGGAGATCCAGCAGTCGTTCGCGGACACCGACACGTTCAACAACGAGATCCAGGCCTCGGGCCACTGGGTGTTCGCCGGTGGGCTGGAGCCGGTCACGTCGGCCACCGTCGTCGACAACGTCAAGGGCGACAACGTCATCACCGACGGCCCGTACGTCGAGGCGAAGGAGCAGCTCGGCGGCTTCTGGGTCATCGAGGCCGCTGACCTCGACGAGGCCCTGGCGCTCGCCGCGCGCGGATCCAAGGCCTGCCGGAACCCGGTCGAGGTCCGTCCTTTCCAGGGCGAGTGAACCCGTCCGTGCCGGACGAGCCGGACGCGTTCGGCGCCACGGTCACAGCGATCGTGCGCGCCGAGCACGGCCGGGTGGTCGCCACCCTGATCCGCCGCCTCGGCGACATCGACCTCGCCGAGGACGCCGTCGCCGAAGCTCTGGTCACTGCCCTGGAGCGGTGGCCGGCCGACGGCATCCCACCGAACCCGGGCGCATGGTTGACCACGACCGCCGGGAACAAGGCGATCGACCGGATCCGGCGCGAGGGCAAACGCGATGCGAAACACGCCGAGGCCGCCATGCTGATCGATGACACTCCCCCAGAACCGACCGGCCCGGTCGAGGACGACCGGCTCCGGCTGATCTTCACCTGCTGCCATCCGGCTCTCGCGCCCGAGAACCGGATCGCCCTGACCCTGCGCCTGCTCGGTGGGCTCACCGTCGCCGAGATCGCGCACGCGTTCCTGGTGCCCGAGACGACGATGGCGCAGCGGATCACCCGGTCCAAGCAGAAGATCAAGGCTGCGAACATCCCCTACCGCGTCCCGCGCGAGGCCGACCTGGTCGAGCGCCTGACCGGCGTACTCGCCGTCCTCTACCTGATCTTCAACGAGGGCTACCTGGCGTCGTCCGGACCGGCGCTGCGGGTCGACCTGTCCACCGAGGCGATCCGGCTGACCCGCCAGCTCGGATCGTTGCTCCGTTCGACCGCGGTCGAGAACCCCGAGGTCGACGGCCTGCTGGCGCTGATGCTGCTCACCGAGGCTCGCCGGGAGGCCCGCGTCACGGACGGGGTCCTGGTGACCCTGGAGAACCAGGACCGGTCGCACTGGGACGCCGCCCTGATCGACGAGGGCCACGATCTGGTCCGCCGGTGCCTGACGACCAACCGGCCCGGGCCGTACCAGATCCAGGCCGCGATCAACGCGGTGCACACCGACGCCCTCGACGCCTCGATGACCGACTGGCGCCAGATCGTCCAGCTCTACGACCAGCTGCTGGCGCTGACTCCGTCACCGGTCATCGAGCTCAACCGCGCGGTCGCCCTCGCCGAGCTCGACGGCCCCGAGGTCGCCTTGAGCATCGTCGAACGGCTCGACCTCGACGGGTACCACGCCTGGCACGTGACCCGGGCGGAGCTGCTGCGCCGGCTGGGCCGCGACCAGGAGTCACGGGCGGCGTACGACGCGGCGCTGGAGCACGTCGAGAACGAGGCCGAGCGGGCGCACCTGGTCAGCCGGCGGGGATCACTTCACCGGTGACAGCGGGCCCGTCCGGCGCACCGGCTACTTCTTGCCCTTCTCCGTCGGGGCCGTGGTGGAGAGCGCTGCGATGAAGGCTTCCTGCGGGACCTCGACGCGGCCGACCATCTTCATCCGCTTCTTGCCCTCCTTCTGCTTCTCCAGCAGCTTCCGCTTACGGGTGATGTCGCCGCCGTAGCACTTGGCGAGGACGTCCTTGCGGATCGCGCGGATCGACTCACGGGCGATGATCCGGGCGCCGATCGCGGCCTGGATCGGCACCTCGAACTGCTGCCGCGGGATCAGGTCCTTCAGCTTGCCGGCCAGCATCACGCCGTACCCGTAGGCGGCGTCGCGGTGCACGATCGCGCTGAACGCGTCGACGGGATCGCCGTGCAGCAGGATGTCGACCTTCACCAGGTCCGCGGCCTGCTCGCCGGTGGTCTCGTAGTCGAGCGACGCGTAGCCCTTGGTCCGCGACTTCAGCTGGTCGAAGAAGTCGAAGACGATCTCGCCGAGCGGGAGCGTGTAACGCATCTCGACGCGGTCCTCCGAGAGGTAGTCCATGCCCTGCAGCTGGCCGCGCTTGGACTGGCAGAGCTCCATGATCGCGCCGATGTAGTCGCTCGGGCTCAGGATCGTGGCCCGGACGACCGGCTCGCGGACCTCGGAGATCTTCCCGGTCGGGTACTCGCTCGGGTTGGTCACGTTGACGACGCTGCCGTCCTCCATCGCCACGTTGTAGACGACGTTCGGCGCGGTGCTGATCAGGTCGAGGTTGAACTCGCGTTCGAGCCGCTCGCGGACGATCTCCATGTGCAGCAGGCCGAGGAAGCCGCAGCGGAAGCCGAAGCCGAGCGCCCCGGAGGTCTCCGGCTCGTAGGCCAGCGCCGCGTCGTTGAGCTGGAGCCGCTCGAGCGCGTCGCGCAGCGTCGGGTAGTCGTCGCCGTCCATCGGGTACAGCCCGGCGTAGACCATCGGGTTCGGGTGCTTGTAGCCGCCGAGCGCCTCGGTGGCGCCGTGGTGCTGGCTGGTGACGGTGTCGCCGACCCGGGACAGCCGGACGTCCTTCACACCGGTGATCAGGTAGCCCACCTCACCGACACCGAGATCGCCGGCCTTGACCGGCTCGGGGCTGATCACGCCGACCTCGAGCATCTCGTGCACGGCGCCGTTGGACATCATCTTGATCCGGTCGCGGTGGCTGAGCTTGCCGTCGATGACCCGGACGTAGGTGACCACGCCGCGGTAGGTGTCGTAGACCGAGTCGAAGATCAGCGCGCGCGGCGGAGCGTCGGCGTCACCCACGGGCGCCGGGGTCTGCTTCACGATCTCGTTCAGCAGCTCCTGGACGCCGAGGCCGGTCTTCGCGCTGACCTGGAGGACGTCGGAGGGGTCGCAGCCGATGATCCCGGCGAGCTCGGCCGAGTACTTCTCCGGGTTGGCCGAGGGCAGGTCGATCTTGTTGAGCACCGGGATGACGTGCAGGTCGGCGCCGAGAGCGAGGTAGAGGTTCGCCAGCGTCTGCGCCTCGATGCCCTGGGCCGCGTCGACCAGCAGGACGGCCGCCTCGCAGGCCTCCAGCGAGCGCGAGACCTCGTAGGTGAAGTCGACGTGGCCGGGCGTGTCGATCATGTTGAGCACGTAGGTGCCCGGCTCGGCACCGGCCTCGTTGTCGGCCGGGACGGTCCAGGGCATCCGCACGGCCTGGCTCTTGATCGTGATGCCGCGCTCGCGCTCGATGTCCATCCGGTCGAGGTACTGCGCCCGGGCCGCACGCTCGTCGACGACGCCGGTGAGCTGCAGCATCCGGTCCGCCAGGGTCGACTTGCCGTGGTCGATGTGGGCGATGATGCAGAAGTTCCGGATGATCGCGGGGTCGGTCTTGCCCGGCGTGGGCGCATTCTGACTGGACAAGGAACACTCTCGGTTTCGGCGTACGTCGACGCGTCATTCTCCCACGACCGCCGCGGCCGGCGTACCGCGTGACTACGCTGCCCCCCATGAAGCGGATGAGTGGGGTCGACGCGGCGTTCTGGTACGGCGAGACACCGGCCTGGCACATGCACATCGGGGCGGTCGCCATCCACGAGACCGCCGACGCCCCGGAGTTCAGCTTCGAGGAGGTCCGCAGGATCGTCATCGAGCGCCTCCCGCAGATGCCGCAACTGCGCTGGAAGGTCGTCGAGGCGCCGTTCGGCCTGGAGCGCCCGTCGTTCGTCGAGGACGAGACCCTGGACCCCGACTTCCACATCCGGCGCATCGGCGTGCCGCAGCCCGGGACCCGCAAGGAACTCGACGAGCTGATCAGCCGGCTGATGTCCTACAAGCTCGACCGGCAGCGCCCGCTGTGGGAGCTGTGGGTGATCGAGGGCCTGCAGAAGGGCCGGGTGGCGACCCTGACCAAGATGCACCACTCGATCGTCGACGGCGTCTCGGGAGCCGGGCTCGGCGAGATCCTGCTCGACGTCACCCCGGAGCCCCGGGAGGCATCGACCGAGGTGGTGCACGGGATCGGGACGAAGGCGCCCAACCAGATCAAGTCGCTCGCCGAGGGCTGGGTGAACGTCGCGGTCCGCACCCCTGCTCGCATCTTCGGCATCCTGAGCCAGACCGCGCGCCAGCAGATCGCGGTCCGCAACCAGCAGAACAAGCCGCCGCGGTTCTTCTCGGCGCCGACCACGCGGTTCAACGCGACCCTGACCCCGCACCGCCGGATCACCGGGGTCAAGATCGAGCTCGAGCGGGTCAAGGCCCTGAAGACGGCGTACGACGTGAAGCTGAACGACGTCGTCCTCGCCCTGGTCTCCGGCGCCCTCCGGATCTACTTCGCCGAGCGCGAAGGGATCCCCTCCAAACCGCTGATCGCGCAGATCCCGGTCTCGACCCGCACCGAGGACACCGCGGGCGAGGTCGGCAACCAGGTCAGCTCCATGACGGTGAACATGGCCACCGACATCGAGGACGCCGGCGAGCGGATCCGGGCGATCTACGAGAGCTCCCAGGGAGCCAAGGAGATGGCGAAGGCGCTGACGGCGCACCAGATCATGCAGCTGCCGGACATCACCCCGCCCGGGCTGCTCAGCCTCGCCTCCCGCGCCTACACGGCCAGCGGTCTGGCGAACAACCTGGCGCCCATCAACCTGGTGGTCTCGAACGTGCCCGGCCCCAGCTTCCCGCTCTACATGGCGACCGCGCCGCTGATCTCGCTGCTGCCGATCGGGCCGCTGGTCCTCGACGTGGCCCTGAACGTGACGGTGTTCAGCTACCTGGACTCGATCGACTTCGGCTTCGTCAGCACCCCGGAGGTCGCCCCGGACCTGGATCGCCTGGCCGACGCCATCCGCGACGCGCTCGTCGAACTCGAGAAGGCCGTCCCGCAGGCGACGACGGTCTAGGTTGCACCGGCCGTCTGTTTGACTGCCCGCATGGACCCCGCGCAGCCGACCCCGCTCTCCGAGGCCGTCGCGGTCCCGCACGGCCGCACGGCCCAGCGGCTGCAGTGGCGTGTCCTTCCGCCGGCGATCCGGGCGGTCGTCGAGGGCCATCTCGGCGCGCCCGTGGCCGAGGCGGTCTCGCAGAACGGCGGCTTCACCCCCGGATTCGCATCGGTGCTGACCGCGGAGAACGGTGCCCGGCTGTTCGTGAAGGCGGCCAGCCGCGGGGCGCAGCCGGCGTTCGCCGCGTCGTACGCCGAAGAGGCCCGGAAGCTCGGCATCCTGGGCGACGGCATCCCGGCGCCGCGGCTGGAGTGGGTCCACGACGACGACGGGTGGGTGCTGCTCGGGTTCGAGGCGGTGACCGCGAAGTCGCCGCGACGGCCGTGGCGGCCCGCCGAACTCGGACGGGCGCTCGACCTCGCGACGGAGATCGCCGCCTGCACCGAGGACGTCGCACCCGGACTGGGGCTCACGCCGCTGGTCGAGGACCTGCCGCCGCTAATGACCGGGTGGTCGACGGTCAGCACGGAATGGCCGCATCATGCCGAGGTCTCCGCACTGAATGCCGGGGTCCCGCACGTTCCCGACAGCGACAGGTTCGTCCATGCGGACCTCCGCGACGACAACGTGCTGCTCGCCGCAGACGGCCGGACGCTCGCCTGCGACTGGAACTGGCCGGCGCTCGGTCCGGTCTGGCTGGACGCCGTGGTGCTGATGGCGTCGGCTCACGGGGACGGGCTCGACGCGGATGCGCTGATCGCGGCGCATCCGCTGACCCGGGACGTCGATCCGGAGCACATCGATGCTTGGCTGGCAGCACTGTGTGGTTTCATGCTGGGCGCACGCACCCGGCCGGTGCCGACCAACTCGCCGCACCTCCGCACCCACGCGGAGTGGTACGCGGCGACGTTGTGGTCCTGGCTGGCCCGACGACAGAGGTGGACCTGATGCCCCGCATCGCAGTGATCGCAGGCGGCTCCGGCCTCGTCGGGGGTCACCTCCTCGACCTGCTCCTCGCCGACGACACCTGGGACACGGTGATCAGCATCGGGCGCCGCGAGCTCGACCTGGACCACCCGAAGCTGAAACAGATGGTGGTTCCGTTCCCGGCGATCGGTGAACTCCCCCACGCCGACGACGTCTTCTGCTGCCTGGGCACCACGATGAAGAAGGCCGGCGGCCGCAACGCGTTCAAGGTGATCGACCACGACGCGGTGACGCAGGTCGCCGGGTCGGCGTTCCGCAACGGCGCCACGCAGTTCCTGCACGTGACCGCGATGGGCGCCTCCCCGAAGTCGAAGATCTACTACAACAAGATCAAGGGCGACACCGAGTACTTCGTGAACGCGATGGGGATCCCGACCACGGTCGCGTTCCGTCCTTCGATGCTCGACGGGGACCGGCAGGAGCGCCGGCTCGGCGAGCAGGTCGGCCTGTCCGTGATGCGGAAGCTGGCTCCGCTGCTCGGCAAGTACCGCCCCACGGCCGCTGCCGACGTCGCCACCGCGATGGTCGTCGAGGCGAAGCGCCACGAGCCCGGCCGCCGCGTCATCGAGGCCGCGGAGATCACCCGGATGGCCGCCCGCGCCTGATCCCGGACGGGCCGCTCGCCGATTTGGGCGCCCCGGCGTACCGCTGGTATCGTTTCCCCTCGTGTCTGGGCCCTAGGTTGGACCGTCGGCCCGCACCCCAGAACTCATATCCGTACCGCAGCACCAAGAGACAGGCGAGCCCCCGTGGCAAACATCAAGTCCCAGATCAAGCGCAACCGACAGAACGAGGCTGCGCACGAGCGCAACAAGGCCGTGAAGTCGGCTCTCAAGACTGCCGTGCGCAAGTTCCGTGAGGCTGCTGCCACCGGCAGCGACGACGCCAAGGTGCTCGCCGCCGACGCCGCCAAGGCGCTCGACAAGGCCGCCTCGAAGGGCGTCATCCACAAGAACCAGGCCGCCAACCGCAAGTCCTCGATTGCGAAGAAGGCCTCGACTCTCTGAGTCGTCGACCAACGAGAAGGCGCTGACCCCTGGGGTCGGCGCCTTCTTGCTTTTCAGGCCGGCGGTGCCATCGCCCAGCGGATCGTCCGGGTCACCGCCTCACCGCCGACGCGGACCAGGGTCGCTTCGGCGACCGGCAGCCGCGGCAGCCCGAGTTCACGGCGTGCCCAGCCGGGCAGGAGGCTGACCGCGGAGGCGGCAAGGGCGCCGTACGGAAGCCGGGCCGGGAGCGGCAGCGGCGGGTTCAGCAGCAGGAACCGGGCAGTCGACCGTGCGGCGGCGGTGGCTCGGAGTTCGGGGCGGTAGGCGGCGAGGCAGTCGGCGAGTTGGGCGGTGGACCGCGGGACGTCCAGCGCGCCGAGGGACTCCGCGACCCGCGCTGCCTGGGCCACATAGGCGTCCGCCTCGGCCGGACTCAGCACTGTCGCCCCGTACCGCTGGTGCGCGGTCAGGAAACTGTCGATCTCGGCGATGTGCACCCAGCGCAGCAGGTGGGGGTCGGACGCGGCGTACGGTCGGCCGTCCTCGGCGATCCCCACCACCTTCTCGTGGATGCCGCGGACAGCCCGGACCATCGCCTCGGCGTCCGACGCGGTGCCGAACGTGGTCACGGCGAGGAAGTGGCTGGTCCGCTGGAGCCGCCCCCACGGGTCACCCTCGTAACCGGAGTGCTCGGCCACACCGGCCATCGCGAGCGGGTGCAGGGATTGCAGCAGCAGCGCCCGGATCCCGCCGACGAACATCGACGCGTCTCCGTGGACGGTCCGGATCGCGCTGCCTTCGGGGAACCAGCGCGGGCCGGGGGTCCCGTGGATCCGGTCCCTCCGTCGCGGGCCTTCCGGGCCGGCGACGCGGGCGAAGAGCGCCGTGCCGAGCTCACGCCGCACCGACGCCATCATGGTCATGGACCGAGGCTAGAGAACGATCCCAAGCTCAGCGCTGGGACTGTGGCCGGGATCCGACGATCTCCAGCACCATCTTCTCCAGCGCGTACGACGCGTCGTGGGCCTTGCCCTTGATCTCGGCGTCGGCGGTCGCGACGAGCCTGATCGCCCGGGCGATGCCGTCCTCGTCCCAGCCGCGGGACTGGTCGCGGAGGATGTCGAGCTTCCAGCTCGGGACGCCCACCTCGCGCATCAGGTCGGCGTTGCGCATCCCACGCGGGGCGGACTTGTACTTGGCGAGGCTGCGCAGGCCACCGGCGACGGCGCTGGTGACCAGGACCGGCGAGGTCCCGCGCTCCAAGGCCCAGCGCAGCTCCTCCAGCGCCTTGGCGGCCCGCCCGAAGATC
The DNA here is from genome assembly GCA_036676945.1 of Marmoricola sp. Lineage (GTDB taxonomy): Bacteria > Actinomycetota > Actinomycetes > Propionibacteriales > Nocardioidaceae > Marmoricola. The sequence continues at coordinate 60,050 of JAKFBZ010000063.1, read as the reverse complement.
GCGTGGTCGGCGACGGCGAACGACTTGGCCTCGGCCCGGCCGCCGAAGTAGGTCTTGACCATCTCCACGGTGACCGGCTGGCCCGCGAAGTCGCCGGCCAACTGGCTGGCGGCCGCGGAGAGCGAGCGTAGGTCCTGGCCGACCGCCTGGACCAGGAAAGCCGCGGCGTCCGGGTCGATCTTCACCTTCAGCGACCGGAGCTCGGAGACGACGAAATTCGGGTACTCGCGCGCGGTCAGCGCCACCGACTTCACCTCGGTGACGACCGGCTCCTTGCGGAGCTTGGTCAGCAGGCCGCTGCCCTTCTGACCGCCGCCGTGGACCAGCACCAGCGCCACGTCGTCGGCGGGCGCGGCGGCGTACTCCAGGATCCCGGAGACGGACTCGTCAGGAAGGTCCTCGAGGTCCCGGACGACGACGCAGCGGGTCGAGGAGAACAGCGAGGGCGCGGCGAGCTCGCCCAGGGTGGCCATCGTCAGCTGGTCGGCGGAGGTCTCGCTCAGCTCTGCCTCGGCGTCGAAGCGCCGGACCGCGGCCCTGACCTGGACCACGGCGCGCTCGGAGAGGAACTCCTCGGGTCCGGTCACCAGGGTGATCCTGCCGAGCACCTGCGCGGGGTCGGGTCCAGCCATGGGCGCAGCCTCTCACGCGCCACCCCCGGAACGCCGACCGCCTTTGGGGTTACCGCGCCGGGTCGAGGCCAACCTTCCGTCGTCGTCGACCACGATCGCGACGTCGCCCAGGGAATCGGTGCGCAGCACTCGCATCCCGGCCGCGGTCAGCAGGTCGAGCGTGACCGCTGCGGGGTGGCCGTAGTCGTTGTCGCGGCCGGCGCTGACCACCGCCAGCCGGGCTCCGGTGCCCCGGACCAGGTCCGCGTCCTGGCGGGCACTGCCGTGGTGCGCGACCTTGAGCACGTCGGCGCGCAGGTCGGAGGCGGGCCAGGACCGGCGCAGGTCCGCCTGGGACGCCGTCTCCTCGTCGCCGAGCATCAGGATCCGCACACCCCGGACGGTCACGAGCATGACGACGCTCGCGTCGTTGGGCGGCGAGTCCGACTCGGGATGGAGCCTGACCGGTCCGAGCACCCGCCACCGGAGCGCTCCGACCACGGTCTCCTCCCCCGCCTCGATCACCCGCACCGGGATCGAGTCCCGGCGGGCGGCGGCGAGGACGTCGCGATGGGCACCGGCAGGCTCGGGGAACGGCGACACGTCGATCCGGCCGACCCGGCGCCCGGCGAGCACCCCGGGGAGACCGTCGACATGGTCAGCATGGAAATGGGTCAGCACCACGACCGGTACGACGCGGACCCGCAGTCGGCGCAGGCAGCTCCTGACCAGCGCGGGATCAGGCCCGGCATCGACCACGACGGCACTGCGGTTGCCGGCGCGCAGGACCAGGGCGTCGCCCTGGCCGACATCGCACGCGACCATCACCCATCCGTGCGGCGGCCAGCCCGGCGTCGGCACCGGGACCAACAGCGAGACCGTCAGCGCCAGCGCGAGCAGTAGCGACGGGCCGCGTCGGGCGAGCAGGCGTGGCAGGCCGATCGCGAGCGCGGCACAGAGCAGCACCAGTGTCGCGATGGCGGCGACCGACGTCCCCCACGAGAAGGCGGCCACGGGCAGACCTGCCGCCTGGTTCGCCACCGCGATGAGCCCGTGGGCGCACCAGCCCGCCGGGGTCGCAAACAGGCGTCCGAGCGGCACCGAGACCAGCGCGACCAGCCCGCCGGCGAGCCCGCAGACCGTGGCCGGTGCGACCAGGGGTGCGGCGACGATGTTCGCTGCGACCGCGACCAGGCTCACCTGGCCGGAGAACGCTGCGACCACGGGAGTGCAGGCCAGTTGGGCGGCCAACGGCACGGCCACCGCCTCGGCGGCCCAGCGGGGCGTCCAGCGCGCGAGCGAGTCCCGCACGGGCGGTGCGAGGAGCAGGATCCCGGCGGTCGCCACGACGGAGAGGGTGAACCCGATCGACATCGCGAGCAGCGGATCGATCAGCACGAGCACCAGGACCGCGGTGCCGAGAGCACGCAGGCCTCTCCCCGGGCCGGCCCGTCCGAGGCCGATGATGCCGACCACCCCCATCGCCGCGGCCCGCAGGACGCTCGGCTCAGGCCCGGCGAGCAGGACGAAGCCGGCGACGCCGACGAGCGCCACGCCGATCAGGGCGTGCGCCCGGACGCCGGCCCACCGGGCGAGGACGAGCAGGCAGACCAGGAGGATCGTCAGGTTGGTGCCGCTCACCGCGAGCAGATGGGTCATCCCGGCGACGCGGAACTCGGGAGCGAACGAGGCGGTGCCGCCTGCGGCGCCCTCGTCGCCGTCGACCAGCGCCGGGATCAGAGCTGCCGCCCCGGCGCCCAGATCCGCGCTGGCGTCCCGGACCGCGCCCCTGACCCGGGTGACCGCCCGGGCCACGGCTCCGGGCCCGGCGACGGTCTCCGGCGGGCCTCGCCCGATCAGGAGCGCCACGGCCCGGCGGTCGTGGCTCGGTGCGAGCCGCCCGCTGATCCGCACCCGCGAGCCCAGAGCGGGCGCGCGCCGGATCCCGTCGAGGACGACGGCGACAGACTGGTCGGGCAGGTGCCGTCGACCTCTCGCCTGGACTGCGACCAGGGTGCCGTCGAACCTGAGTTGCGTCGCGTAGCGGCCTCTCCTGAGCACACCGTCTGTCCTGACCACGACCTCGGCCCTGACCGAGGCACGATCCTCGGCCAGGGCCCTCACCGCGGAGTCCCGGGTGGCACGGACCTCGAACCAGGTCACGGCGAACGTGGCCGTCAGCACCAGCCAGCAGGCCAGCAGGACGGGTCGTCGCCCGCGCGGGACGACGAGCGCGACCACCGGCACCAGCAGGACCCCGGCCGCCGCCCACCCGGGGCCGACGAGGCTCAGCACGGTGCCGCCCCAGGCCACAGCGCCGAGTCCGAGCATCCGCAGGTCCCGGGCGGCACCACCGGCCGTCGGACTCACAAGGTGACTCCCGGGGCGATCTCGGCCAGTGTCTTGGGCCCGATCCCGTCGACCTCGAGCAGTTCCTCCACCGCGCTGAACGAGCCGTGCTCGGTCCGCCAGTCCACGATCTTCTGCGCCGTCACCGGGCCGACGCCGGGCAGGGCGTCGAGCATCTCGGCGGTCGCCGTGTTCAGGTTGACGGGCGCCGATGACGACGGACCGGCGCCGGAACCACCGGTCGGGCCCGAGGCACCCGCCGCGGCAGCCGCGCGCGCCGGCATGCCGACGAGGATCTGCTCACCGTCCACGAGCAGTCGCGCCAGGTTCAGCGTGGACAGGTCGACTCCTCGGCTGGCACCGCCGGCCCGACGCAGCGCGTCGATGACCCGCGACCCGACCGGCAGGGTCGCCACCCCCGGTCGCAGCACCTTGCCCGCGACATCGACGACGACGACACCGCTCGTGGCGACGCCCGACGGCGACCCGGTCGGCGATGCCGACGGAGAGGTCGTGCCCGTCGGGCCGGTGGGCAGGGCCTGCGGGACCGGGGTGCCGTGCGTCGTACTGGCGACCGGCACCGGTTGCGGCCCGCTGCGCAGCGCCGCCCAGGCGGCGAGCACGACGGCCGCGGTCCCGATCAGCGCGAGCACCCGCACGTGCGCGCTGCCGAGCCTCGGTAGCTCCGCCGACGCGGTCAGAGCCAGGTCGCGCCATCCGGCGCGCTCGCCGGTCCTGCCCCGGGCGTGGCGACCGGGCTCCGGGATCGGCACGGTCAGGATCTCGTCGAGCAGCGGACGTCGCTCGTCGGCACGGTCCACGTGGTCGGTCGCAGGCGTCCGGTACCGGCCCAGTTCGTCCAGGCGACGACGGGCCGCCCGGGCCACGTCGTCAGGGGATTCGCGTCGCATGCCGCGACGCTAGGAAGCTCCCGGGGCCGTCCGTGCGGCCGACCAACCCCGCTGTGCAGATCCCGGGCGTTCCGACAGTTGGGGATCCCGGGCGCCGCCGTCAGCGGCGCGCGACGCAGACGGCGACCATGCCGGGGCCGACGTGGGCACCGAGGACGGCCCCGATCTCACCGACCACCACAGCCCTTCCCTCGAGACCTTCCTCCAGACGGGTGCCGAGACGCTCGGCGAGCGCGGTCGCGCGGTCCGGACTGGCGAGGTGGGCCACCGCGACCTCGACGCAGGCGTCACCCGCGGCCTCGACCGCGAGCTCCTCCAACCGGCCGAGCGCCTTGCCGGACGTGCGGACCCGCTCGAAGGGGCCGATCCGTCCGTTGTCGACCTTGAGGATCGGCTTGACCGCGAGAGCCGATCCGAGCAGCGCCGCCGCCGCGCCCATCCGACCGCCACGGCGCAGGTACTCGAGGGTGTCGACGTAGAACAGCGACGTGGTCGCCGCCGCGCGCGTGCGGGCAGCGGCCGCCACCTCGAAGCCGTCCAGTCCCTCGTCACGGGCGGCTGCCGCGGCGAGGACCGCGAAGCCCGCGCCCATACCGACCTGGCGGCTGTCGACGGCGTGGACCGGCACCGGGGCGCGTTTGGCGGCGAGCTGGGCCGACTCGAAGGTGCCGCTGAGGTCGGCGGAGAGGTGGACCGAGACGATCTCGGTGGCGCCGTCGGCCGCGAGCCGCTCGTAGACCTCGAGCATCTGCTCGGGATTCGGCCGTGACGTGCTCACCGGGATCCAGGACTGCAGCGCCTCGGCCAGCATCGCCGGCGTCGCGCCGTCCTCCACGCCCTCGTCGTACGACGTCGCGCCGATGATCACCTGGAGCGGAACGACCGTGATCCCGAGCTCGAACGTCACCGACGCCGGCAACGAGGCCGTCGAGTCGGTGACCAGGGCGATGGGCATGCGCGCAGCCTACTGATCGGGGTGGTGGGTGTCAGACGACGATGTTGACCAGCTTCGGGGCGCGCACGATCACCTTGCGCACGACCTGGTCGCCGAGGGCACGTCGGACGGTCTCGTCCGCCAGGGCGGCCGCCTCCAGGTCGGCCTCGGAGATGTCCGGAGACACCTCCAGGCGGCCTCGCACCTTGCCCTGGATCTGCACCACGGCAGTCACCGAGTCCTCGACCAGCAGTGCCTCGTCGACGACCGGCCACGCGGTACGGGCCACGGTCGGCTCGTGGCCGAGACGCTCCCACATCTCCTCGGCCGTGTACGGCGCGACCAGCGAGAGCAGCATCGCGACCACCTCGGCGGCCTCGCGCACAGCCGGGTCCGCCGGGCCGGCACCCGAGTCGATCACCTTGCGGGTGGCGTTCACCAGCTCCATCACGCGGGCGACCATCACGTTGAACCGGAAGGACTCGACCAGGTCGGCGGCGTCGTGCAGGGTGCGCGCGGTGTGCTTGCGCAGCGGCACGTCCCCGCCGTCGCCGGCGAACGGCGAACCGGCCGGCGAGGTGACGTCCCCGCTCAGCCGCCAGGCGCGCTGCAGGAAGCGCAGCGAACCGCCCGGGGACATCTCGGCCCAGTCGATGTCGTCCTCCGGCGGACCGGCGAAGACCAGAGTGAGGCGGACCGCGTCGACCCCGAACTCGTCCAGCTGCTCGCCCAGGTTGACGCCGTTGCCCAGCGACTTGCTCATCTTCTTGCCGCGGTTGATCACGAAGCCCTGGTTCAGCTGGGCCGAGAAGGGCTCCCGGAACTCCAGCAGCCCCATGTCGGCGAGCACCTTGGTGAAGAAGCGCGCGTACAGCAGGTGCAGGACGGCGTGCTCGACGCCGCCGACGTAGATGTCGCACGGCATCCACGCGTTGGCCAGCGCCGGGTCGAAGGCCTGGGTGTCGTCGTTCGGGGAGCAGTAGCGCAGGAAGTACCAGGACGAGTCGACGAAGGTGTCCATCGTGTCGCTGTCGCGCTTCGCCGGGCTCCCGCACTGCGGGCAGTCGACGTTGACCCAGTCGGTGGCCGCGGCCAGCGGCGAGACACCCTTGGGCTTCAGGTCGGCGCCCTTCAGCTCGGGCAGCTCCAGCGGGAGCTGGTCGTAGGGCACCGGGACCTCACCGCACTGCTCGCAGTGGATGATCGGGATCGGCACGCCCCAGTAGCGCTGGCGGGACAGCAGCCAGTCGCGCAGCCGGAAGTTGACCGTGCCCTGGCCGGCTTCCTTGCCCTCCAGCCAGGCGATGATCGCCGTCTTCGCCTCGGCGATCTCCATCCCGTCCAGCGAGATCTCGTCGTTCGCCGAGTTGATGGCCGGGCCGGTGCCGGTGAAGGCGTCGCCCTCGAAGTCGTCGGGCGGCTGCACGGTGCGGACGATCGGCAGGTCGAAGGTCGTGGCGAAGTCCCAGTCACGCTGGTCCTGACCGGGCACCGCCATGATCGCGCCGGTGCCGTAGTCGGCCAGCACGTAGTCCGAGGCCCAGACCGGGATCTGCTCGCCGTTGACCGGGTTGGTCGCGGTGACCCCCAGGTCGACGCCGGTCTTGGACCGGTCGCTGGCGAGCCGCTCGATGTCGGTCGCCTTGCGGACCTCGTCCCGGTACGCCTCGTACGCCGCCCGCCGCTCGGGCGCGACGATCTCGGCGGCCAGGGCCGCATCCGCGGCGACCACCATGAAGGTGGCCCCGAACAGCGTGTCCGGCCGGGTCGTGTAGACCTTCAGGTGCCGGGTGCTCCCGTCCGCCAGGGTCAGCGGGAAGTCCACGTGCGCACCCTCGGAGCGGCCGATCCAGTTCCGCTGCGCCGTCACCACCCGGTCCGGCCAGGTCGGCGCCAGCACCTCGAGGTCGTCCAGCAGTTCCTGGGCGTACTCGGTGATCTTGAAGTACCACTGGTTCAGCTCGCGCTTGGTGACCTCGGCGCCGCACCGCTCGCACTTGCCGTCGACGACCTGCTCGTTCGCCAGCACGGTCTGGTCGTTGGGGCACCAGTTCACCGGCGAGAACTTCTGGTAGGCCAGCCCGCGCTCGCGGAACTTCAGGAACAACCACTGGGTCCAGCGGTAGTACTCCGGATCGGAGGTGTGCAGGCGGCGCGACCAGTCGAAGGAGACGCCGTACTTCTTGAACGACGCGGCCTGGGTCTCGATGTTCGCGTAGGTGTACGTCGCCGGGTGCTCGTCGTTGCGGATGGCGGCGTTCTCGGCGGGCAGGCCGAAGGAATCCCAGCCCATCGGGTTCATCACCTCGTAGCCGCGCAGCCACCAGTACCGCGCGATCACGTCGTGCAGCGCGGTCACCTCGGCGTGACCCATGTGCAGGTCACCGCTGGGGTAGGGGAACATCGTCAGGGCGTAGCGCTTCTCGCGCGGGGAGTCGTCGTCCGCCCGGAAGGGGTCGAGCTTCTCCCACACCGGCAGCCACTTGGCCTCGGTCGCGTGGACGTCGTATCCGACCTGCTCGTCTCGCTCGCTCATCTGCGCTGTGCTCCTGAAAGTCGTGTGGTCGTTCCTGGACATGAAAAAGCCCCTCGGACAGGAGGGGCAGCCGCATCGATGATCGCTTCGATGCGGCTAGGTAAGGAGCAGGAACTTCCTCATGCGCCTCATGATACGGCGATTCAGGCTCCAGCGGTTACCCTGGGTAGGTCGGCACTCTTGCCGCCCCTCAGGGCAGACGTCTTCTCGATCGTCGCCTCCTCTGAGACTTCTCAGAGGAACCGCATGTCATCGCTCACCAGCAGCTCCGTACCTTTCGACGCGCCCGCGCCCGTGGAGTCCGTCCCGGCCGAGCCGTTCGCGCTCCCCAACGGCGCGACCGCGATCGTCTACTGCGAGGGTCAGTTCGGCGAGCAGGACGGCAAGACCGCCAACGGCCTGGTCCGGCACTCGGAGAAGTACGAGATCCTCAGCGTCCTCGACAGCCGCCACGCCGGCCTCGACGCGGGAGCGTTCCTGGACGGGACCCCGAACGGCATCCCGGTCCTCTCCGACCTGCCTGAGGCGATCGCCCACGCGGGCCACGTCCCTGACTACCTGATCTGCGGCGTGGCACCGGCCGACGGGCTGCTCTCCGACGACCAGCGGGTCGTCCTCCTCGACGGCATCGCCCGCGGGATGCACATCATCAACGGGTTGCACGAGTTCCTCAACGACGACGCCGAGTTCGTCGCGGCAGCGCTGATCGCCGGGGTCACCATCACCGACGTCCGCCGCCCCAAGGACACCCGCGACCTGCACCTGTTCTCCGGCCGGATCTTCGACGTCACCTGCCCCAAGATCGCCGTGCTCGGCACCGACGGCGCCATCGGCAAGCGGACCACCGCGACCCTGCTCGTCCAGGCGCTGAACGCCCGCGGCATCAAGGCGGTGATGGTCGGGACCGGCCAGACCACTCTGATCCAGGGCGGCAAGTACGGCGCCGCGCTCGACGCACTCGTCCCGCAGTTCATCTCAGGCGAGGTCGAGCACCAGATCGTCAGCGCCTTCGAGAACGAGGACCCGGACGTGATCGTGGTCGAGGGCCAGGGCGCGCTCAGTCATCCGGCGTACCTGTCCTCGGGTCACATCCTGCGCGGCAGCCGGCCCGAAGGCGTGATCGTGCAGCACGCACCGAAGCGCACCGTCCTCGGCGACTTCCCGATGATGCCGATGCCCACCGCAGCGAGCGAGATCAAGCTGATCGAGGCCTTCGCCGACACCACCGTCATCGGCGTCACGATCAACCACGAGGAGATGACCCCCGAGGAGATCGGTGACGCGATCGCCGACCATCGGCTGCACCTCGGTCTCCCGGTCACCGACCCGCTGACCCGCCCCGCCTCTGACCTGGTCGACATGGTGCTGCTCGCCTTCCCGTCCCTGGCCGCGGACCTCGCCACCACCACGGCGTGACCATGCCGCGCCTCGAGGTCGACCTGGTCGGGATCGAGGACAACACCCGTCACCTCGTCGACCAGCTCGCTCCGAAGGGGATCCGGGTCGTCGGGATCACGAAGGCGACCCTCGGCTCCCCCGAGGTCGGCGCCGCCATGCTCCGCGGCGGTGCGACCGGTCTGGGCGACTCCCGGATCCAGAATCTGGCCCGGCTGGGTGTCGGCGACGGGACTGCGTCACGCACGCTGATCCGCTCCCCGATGCTCAGCCAGGTCGACGAGGTCGTCCGCACGGCCACGACGAGCCTGAACACCGGGCTCCGCGTCCTCGACGCCCTCGACGTCGCCGCCCGTGCCCAGCGACGGACCCACGGCGTGGTCCTGATGGTCGAGCTCGGCGATCTCCGCGAGGGCGTCGCCGCCGAGGACGTGCAGTCTCTCGCCGGCGCCACCCGGAACCGGCGCCGGCTGCGGCTCGCCGGTCTGGGCACCAATCTCGCCTGCCAGAACGGCGTCGTCCCCGACGACCGGAACATGGGCGACCTGAGCCGCCTCGTCGAACAGGTCGAGGCCTCCGGCACCGGCGTCCTCGACGTCGTCTCGGGCGGCAACTCCGCGAACCTTCCGTGGGCCCTCTCGACGAGCGACGTCGGCCGGGTCAACGAGCTCCGCATCGGCGAGGCGATCCTGCTCGGCACCGAGCCGTTGCACCGGACCGCGCTTCCCGGCCTTCGCACCGACATCTTCCGGCTGGTCGCGGAGGTCATCGAGGTCGCGGTGAAGCCCGCGCAGCCCTGGGGCGAGCGGGGCCAGACGGCGTTCGGGGACCTTCCGGCCGTCGCCGAGTCGACCCCCACCGGCGCCGGCACGCGCCGTCAGGCGATCCTCGCCCTCGGGCGCCAGGACGTCGACCTGGACGGGCTGGTCCCGCCGGAAGGCATCAGGATCCTCGGGATGAGCAGCGACCATCTCGTCGTCGATCTGGGCGACCACGCCGTCTCCGTCGGCGACGAACTCGCCTTCGGGCTCGGGTACGGCGCCCTGGTCCGGGCGATGACGTCGCCGTTCGTCACCCAGGTGCTCAGCGAGCAGAGATCGCGATCGCAGGTCCTCCTCAGCGTGCGATGATCCGCCGGGCCCGTCGACGTCATAAGGTCGAGGCCCAACAAGGAGGACACACACGCATGTCTTGGCTGGTCACCGGCGGTGCCGGGTACATCGGGTCGCACATCGTCCGCGCGTTCGAGGCGGTCGGGATCAAGGCTGTCGTCCTCGACGACCTGTCCAGCGGGCACCGCGAGTTCGTCGGGCCGGACACCCCGTTCGTCGAGGGCTCGATCCTGGACACCGACCTGGTCGCGCGCACGCTGAAGGAGCACGACGTCGTCGGCGTGGTGCATCTGGCCGGCTACAAGTACGCCGGGGTCTCCGTCGAGCGACCGCTGCACACCTACACCCAGAACGTCACCGGCACGGTCACGCTGCTCGAGGCGATGGCGAGCGCCGGGGTCGAGAACATCGTGTTCTCCTCCAGCGCCGCGACCTTCGGCACCCCTGACGTCGACGTCGTCACCGAGGAGACCCCGACCGGGCCGCAGTCGCCGTACGGCGAGTCGAAACTGATCGGCGAATGGCTGATCCGTGACCAGGCCAGGGCGACCGGCCTCCGCTTCACCGCGCTGCGCTACTTCAACGTGGTCGGCTCCGGCGCGGACGACCTCTACGACTCCAGCCCGTACAACCTCTTCCCCCGGGTCTTCGAGGACCTGATCGCCGGCAAGACGCCGACCCTGTTCGGCGACGACTACCCGACGCCCGACGGCACCACGGTCCGCGACTACATCCACGTCCAGGACCTCGCAGAAGGCCATGTGGCGGCGGCTCGGCGGCTGGAGTCCGGCGAGCCGATCGCGCCGGTCTACAACATCGCCAGCGGCACCGGGTCCTCGGTGCGGCAGATCATGGACACGATGCGCGAAGTCACCGGCATCGACTTCACCCCGACGGTGGCGCCACGGCGGGCCGGAGATCCCGCCCGGATCGTGGCGACCGGCGAGCTCGCCCGTACCGACCTCGGCTGGAGCGCCAAGCGCGATCTGCACGACATGGTCGCCAGTGCCTGGCGTGCCCGTCAGGGCGCAGCGCAGGAGGACTGATGCTCGCCCTGCGTCCGAACTGCGAGTGCTGCGACACCGACCTGTCCGCGGACACGGCGGAGGCGATGATCTGCACCTACGAGTGCACCTTCTGCGTCCACTGCGTCGAGCACTGCCTCGACGAGGTGTGCCCGAACTGCGGCGGCAACTTCGCGCCGCGCCCGATCCGGCCGGCCGGCTTGCTGGAGAAGGACCCGGCCAGCACGGAGCGGGTCTTCCAGGCAGGACTGCACCGGGGCTGACGGCGGCATCCGACGATGCGGCACCGCGACCCGACGACCGCGTCGGGCATGATCACCCCATGACCTCTGGCATCACTGACCTGTTCCGCCTCGACGGCAAGGTGGCGATCGTCACCGGTGCCTCCTCCGGCCTCGGCGTCGCGTTCGCCCAGGCACTGGCCGAGGCCGGCGCCGACGTCGTCCTCGGTGCCCGTCGGGCGGAGAAGCTCGCCGACACCGCCGCGCTCGTCGAAGCCACCGGGCGCCGGGCGCTGAGCGTCGCCACCGACGTCGCAGACCCGGCCTCGTGCCAGGCACTGGTCGACGCTGCGATGTCCGAGTTCGGCCGCGTCGACATCCTGGTCAACAACGCCGGCATCGGCACCGCGGTCCCGGCCACCCGGGAGACGCCCGAGCAGTTCCGCGCTGTCGTCGACGTCAATCTCAACGGCTGCTACTGGATGGCGCAGTCCTGCGGACGCGTGATGGGCCCGGGGTCCTCGATCATCAACATCTCCTCGGTCCTCGGCATCACGACCGCCGGACTCCCCCAGGCCGCGTACGCCGCCACCAAGGCCGGCCTGATCGGGCTGACCCGCGACCTCGCCCAGCAGTGGACCGGGCGCAAGGGCATCCGGGTCAACGCGATCGCGCCGGGATTCTTCACCTCGGAGATGACCGACCAGTACCCCGACGGCTACCTGGAGTCGCAGATGCACCGCAACCCGATGGGCCGCAAGGGCGACCCCCGGGAGCTCGCTGCGTCCGTGGTGTTCCTGGCCTCCGACGCGGCCGGCTACGTCACCGGCCAGACGTTGCCGGTCGACGGCGGCATGACGATCACCTGATACTGGGGTGCGCCCGGCCGGGCGGTCTCTCGCCGGCTCTCGGACTGAGGAGGTCCCCATGGGCCAGACCTACGACGGGTTCGTCCGCACCGACGGCGACCAGCTCTGGGACCGGATCCGCGCTGCGCACGCACGGTTCGCCGAGGTCGCCGGTTCGGTGCCGCCGGACCTGCGGGCCGACGGCTCGGACTGGACCGCGCAGCAGGTGACCGCGCACGTGCTCACCGTGCTGCGCCGCTACACCGAGCGCGACTTCAGCAACCCGACCGGACTCAGCGATGACGCCGGCGAGGTGGCCCGCCAGAACGCAGTCGAACTGGCGCCCTGGGCCGCCGTGCCGGTGGTCGTGCTCCTCGACGACATCTCCGCCACGCTGGACCGGCTCGAAGCGGTTTTCCCCCGGAGCTCCGACCTGCACCAGGTCTTTCCCTTCCACGGCGGACAGCAACTGGACGGCGCCGCGGCTCTCGGCAATCTGATCGGCGAGTTCCTGCTGCACGGCCGCGACATCGCCCGGGCGGCCCGGGTGCGCTGGCCGGTCGACGGGCACGACGCAGCGCTGGTCCTCAATCTCGGCATGCAGGTCAGCCCCGGGTTCGTCGCGCCGGACGGACCCGGCGACCTGAAGGTGGAGGTACGCACGCCGCACAGCCGGCCGTGGATCCTCGACCTGGCCGACGGCGCGCTCGAGTCCCGCCCGCGGGTGAAGGGCGAGCCGGTCGACGTACGGATGTACGGACGCTCGCAGGCGATCCTGCTCAACCTCTACGGCCGGATCGGGATCGTCGGGGCGACCTTCCGCGGGACGACCGTCATCGGCGGACGCAGGCCGTGGCGCCTGGCCCGGCTGCCGAAGGCTTTCGTGCAGCCCTAGCCGCGGCTACGCGAGCGCCCAGATCCCCAGGCAGATCAGGGTGACCGCGGGGAACGTGCCCTGCACGATCGCACCGCGTGCCTTGCCCGGGTCCGAGGTGATGAGCACCAGGGCGGCCGCGAGCATCGAGCCGGTGCCGGCCACGACCAACGCGGTCGAGGCGTCGCGGTTCGCCTCGGTCAGGGCGACGCCCACCCCGGTCACAATTGCCAGGAAAAGGTTGTAGAAGCCCTGGTTGTAGGCCCACGGCTTCATGACCGCGGCATCCTCGGCGGTGACGCCGAACGCCTTGCGTCCGACGGTGTCGAAGGCGAGCGACTCCAGCCAGAAGATGTACACGTGCACCAGGGCGGCCAGGCCGGCGAAGACGAGCGCGACGATCAGCATGGTCGGACTCTATGCCCGGCTGTGCGCCCGCGGGGGGCTCCCGTGCCAGCGCTTGTACGCGTGGATGAAGCTGGCGGATTCGGCGTACCCGAGCCGCTGGCCGACCTCGGCGACGCCGAGAGATCCGGTCGCGAGCAGTTGCGCGGCCAGCGAGATCCGCACCTCGTCGAGCAGGCGCTGGAACGAGGTGCCCTGGGCGGCGAGCTGTCGTCGCAGGGTCCGCTCCCCCAGCGCCAGGGCGGACGCGACGCCGGCAGCGGAGGGATCGAACGCGATCCGCTGGGCGAGCAGGATGCGGACCTGCTGCTCCAGACCGCTGGTGTCCCGGCGGCGGCCCGCCAGGTCGGCGCAGAGCTCCTCGGCCAGGGCGCGGCCGGCCGGGCTGGCATGAGGCAACTCGGTCTCCAGGTACGACGCCGGGAAGCCGACCGACTCGGCGGCTCCGTCGAACACGGTCGGGAGCGCGCCGAGGAACAGCTCGCGGAGCACGGCCTCGACGGCAGCCAGGTCCCGTTCGACCAGGAACGCACGCACATCGGCGGGCAGCAGGTCGTCGTACGCCTCGATGACGACGCGATCACCCTCGATCCGGGCGTGCGGGATCGAGAACGTGAACGTCAGGTCAAGGAAGCCCAGGGCGAAGTTCATCGCATCCAGGAGGGTCCGGCTCGACACGAGCGCGTAGCCGTAGATCCCGAAGCTCTCGATCCGGTAGCGCCGCCCGAGCACGATCCCGGAACGAGCAGCCGGCCCTCCGTGCCGCAATAGGTTCCGGACCACTCGGAGCTCCTGCTCCGCGGTCACCTCGCGGTCAGCCTCGCTCAGGTCGCGGACGCTCAGACCGGTGCCGGCGAGTGCCGTCCGGGCGGGGACGCCGGTCACGACCGCGTGGTCGACGAGGACGGCGATCCCAGCCGTGTGCCGGGGGAAGTCCCAATCACGGATCACCGGCTCCAGCAATGTGGTCACCGGGCCAGGATAGGCCGGAATTATCAATTATGATGGCCCGATCACCCTGTCCCGACAACGGTCGGCTGCCTACTGTTTCGCCATGACCTCACCCCGCATCGTGATCATCGGCGCCGGCTTCGGCGGGCTCGGTACGGCGATCGAGCTGACCAGGCACGGTTTCGACGACGTCGTGATCCTGGAGAAGGCCGACGCGCTCGGCGGGGTCTGGCGCGACAACACCTATCCGAACGCGGCCTGCGACGTCCCGTCCTCGCTCTACTCCTGGTCGTTCGCGCCGAACCCGGAGTGGGAGCGGCGCTACGCCGGCCAGGCGGACATCCTGCGCTACATCGAGCGGGTCGCCGACGAGCAGGGCATCCGCGACCGGGTCCGGTTCGGCACCGAGGTGACCGACGCGGCGTACGACGCCGCGACCGCGACCTGGACGATCACGACCGCCGACGGCGAGACCCTGTCCGCCGATTTCCTGGTCACCGCGGTCGGCCAGCTCTCCCGGCCGGTCATCCCGGACCTGCCCGGGCTCGAGAGCTTCACCGGCCCGGCGTTCCACTCGGCGCGCTGGGACCACGACGCGGACCTGCGCGGCAAGCGCATCGCGGTCCTGGGCACCGGCGCGAGCGCCATCCAGTTCGTCCCGGGCATCCAGCCGGTCGCCGGTCACGTCACCGTCTTCCAGCGGTCGGCCCCGTACGTCGTCCCGAAGCCCGACCGCGCCTACACCCGTGCCCACAAGCAGTCCTTCGCCCGTTTCCCGCGCACCCAGGCGTTCGGCCGGCGGCTCACCTGGACGCTGTCCGAACAGCTGAACAAGTCGCTCGCCGGCACGAACCCGATCAAGAAGGTCCTCGAGCTCGTCTGGCACGTGATGCTGCGCGCGCAGGTCCGCGACCCCGCGCTGCGCGCCAAGCTCAAGCCCGACTACCCGATCGGCTGCAAGCGGTTGCTCTTCTCCAACGACTGGTACCCCGCCCTGGTCCAGCCCAACGTCGATGTGGTCACCGACGCCGTGGTCGAGGTGCTGCCCGACGGCGTTCGCACCGCCGACGGCACCGTGCACGAGGTCGACGTGATCATCTACGGCACCGGGTTCGCAGCCACCGAGTTCCTGGCACCGATGCGGATCACCGGCACCGACGGGCTGCCGCTGGAGAAGGCCTGGGACGCGGGCGCCCGCGCGTACTTCGGGATCTGCGTGCCCGGCTTCCCGAACCTGGGCATCGTCTACGGACCGAACACGAATCTGGGCGGTTCCTCGATCATCAACATGATGGAGTCCCAGTCGACCTTCATCCGCCAGCTCGTCGAGCAGGTCGCGGCCGGCACCAGCATCGCGGTCCGCGACGAGGCCGAGGAAGCATTCGACGCCGAGATCCAGGAGCGACTCGGCGCCAGCGTCTGGGGCGGCTGCGCGAGCTGGTACCGCGACGAGGCCGGCCGGGTCACCACGAACTGGCCGGGCACCGTGGTCGAGTACAAGGACCGCACCGCCGTCCTCGACCACAGCGCGTTCGAGGTCGTTGCGCGACCTGCGTAGGTTGGGGCCATGAGTGACGAGCGCACGCCCCGGGAACGAATGATCGCCGGCGAGCCGTACCTGGCCGATGATCCCGAGCTCGTCGCCGGGACTCTGCGGGCCCAGCGGCTGATGGCCGACTACGTCGACGCCTGCGCCCGGTCCCGGGAGGACGCCCAGTACATCCTGCGCGACCTGCTCGGCTCGGTCGGCGAGGACGTCTCCATCCGGCCGCCGCTGTACGTCGACTACGGCTCCCAGATCAGCATCGGCGACCGGGTCTTCGCGAACTTCGGGCTCACCGCCCTGGACTGCGCACCGATCACCATCGGCGACGACACCCAGATCGGCCCGCACGTCCAGCTGCTGACGCCCACGCACCCGATCGACGCCGCGCAACGTCTCACCAAGATCGAGGCAGCCGGGCCGATCCACATCGGCCGCAACGTCTGGATCGGCGGCGGCGTGATCGTGCTCGCCGGAGTCACCATCGGCGACAACGCCGTGATCGGCGCAGGGTCCGTCGTCACCAAGGACGTGCCGGCCGGCACCATCGCGGTCGGCAACCCGGCACGGGTGATCCGGGAGCTCTAGGCGGCCCGCGCCGCCGCGACCGTCCGGGTCCGGGCGATCAGGTAGAGCGGGAAGGCGACGCTGACCGCGATCAGGAAGACCACGGCGACGTACGCCCACACGAAGCGGACCCCGGTCTTCAGCCCGTCGGCGATCATGAAGATCGTCGCAGTCGCCGCGATCGCGAGCAGGTCGAGCGTGACGAACGTGGCCGCGTTCCCGGCCACCGTGGCGTCCACGAAGTCACCGAGCGAGCCGTCGCCGGCGACGTAGTCGACCAGCACCCACTGCGTCCCGACCAGGGCGATGAGCGCGATCGCGCCGTACGCCGCGCAGAGGGCCTTCTCCGACCGTGTCATTGCCATCTCCTTGTGTCAGCTACACGACGGAAGAGACCGTAGGTGGTCTGTTCCACTCTTGCCCGCAGGTGTACGGCAGGTGAACACTCGTGGCACATATCGAGACTGTGGGGCACACATGACAGACCAGGCGATCTCAGTGAACGGCAGGATCTTCGAACCTCCGGGCAAGGGCCCGTGGGAACTGGAGTCGACACACGCGTGCCGGCCGATCTGCCGGCTGACCCAGGACGGCTTCGCGATCGGCTTCGTCCGCGGGTTCAAGGAGGGCACGGCCCGGTACGGCGTCCTGCTCGACCACCTCAAGCCGGGGTTCGTGAACGGCTTCATCTACAACCAGCCGGTTCCGGTGGGCGCACCTGAGGGCGCGATGGGCCCGCCGCCGAAGCCGGTGCTGCAACTGGTCAGCCGGATCCATCCGGAGATGCGCCGGCGGCACAAGGCCGCGGCCCAGGCGATCGCCGGGAAGATCTGGCGGGAGGACCTGCGCAACTGGGACGAGGTCGACAAGCCGGCCGCGATCAAGAAGCACCAGGCGATCCAGGCGATCGACGTCACCGGCCTGGATGACGCCGGGCTCGCGGACCACGTCGACGTCTGCGCCGACCACATGATCGACGCCGCCTACCTGCACCACAAGTACACGATCCCGGCCGTGGTGCCGGTCGGTGACTTCCTGGCCGGTGCGACCGAGTGGACGGGCGCCAGCCCGGGCGAACTGCTCGGCCTGCTGTGCGGCAGGTCGGCGATCTCGCGCGGGTTCGCCGCCGACGAGCTCGACGTGGCGGCGAAGGCGCTGACCACCTCCGACTCGGCCCGCGTCGTACTCGCCGGGCCTGGTTCGGCGGCGGAGATCCTCGACACCCTGGCCTCCCATCCCGAGGTCGGCCGCGAGGTGAACGCCTACCTGGACGCGGTCCGCTGGCGGTGCGTCGGGTACGACGTCGGCGAGAAGGCTGCCGGCGAGCTCCCCGACGCCCTCGTCGAAGCGCTGCGCACGGCTCTGTCCGGCAGCTGGGCGGGTGCGCCCGATGACGACAGCGCGCTCCAGTCGCTGCGCGAGAGGGTGCCGACCGAGCACCGTGACGACTTCGACGACCGCCTCGGCGAGGTCCGGTTGATGTACCGGCTGCGAGACGAGCGCGGGGTATTCGCCGACGGCTGGGCCGTCGGGCTGGCGCGTCGAGGGATGCTCGAGGCCGGCCGCCGGCTGGTCGCCGCGGGCAAGCTCACCGACCCCGAGCACGCGGTGGAACTCGACCGCGACGAGGCCCGTGCCCTGCTGCTGGGCACCGGCGGCCCGGACGCCGCCGAGGTCGCGGAGCGGTTCATCTGGCGCACCACCATGACGACCAGCGATGCCCCCGAGTCCCTCGGCGGCCTGCCGGCGCCTCCCCCGCCCGCCGAGTGGTTCCCCGAGCCCGCCCGCCGGACGGCGCGGGCGATGGACATCTTCCTCGGCAGCCTCTTCGGCGTACCGGACACGCCGAACACCGACACCGTCCTCACCGGGCTGTCGGTCAACAGCGGCGTCTACGAAGGCCCCGCGCGGCTCGTCGATGACTCCGCCGACTTCGGCCGGATCAAGCAGGGCGACGTGCTGGTCACCCGGATGACCTCGCCGTACTTCAACGTCGTGCTGCCGATGCTCGGCGCGATCGTCACCGATCGCGGCGGCCAGCTCTGTCACGCGGCGATCGTCGCCCGCGAGTACGGGATCCCGGGGATCGTCGGGACCCGCGACGCGACCCGGACGATCAAGGACGGTGCCCGGATCCGGGTCGACGGGACCACCGGCGAAGTCCGGCTGCTCGAGTGAACCCTGGCCTGCAGCCCGGCTTGCTGACCCCGTTGGTGTCCGCGGTCGACGAGTGCGACTTCGGCGGCAAGGCGGCCCAGCTCGCCGCCGCGCTCGGCGCCGGCCTCCCGGTCCCCGGCGGGTTCGCGCTGGACTGGGCGACGGTGCGCGCCGTCGTGGCCGGCGAGTCACGGATCGAACCGTTGCAGAACGCCGCAGGCCCGTGGGCGGTCCGGTCCAGCGCCATCGGCGAGGACTCCGAAGGGGCGTCGTTCGCCGGCACCCACCTCAGCGTGCTCGGCGTGGTCGGCGACCAGGACGTGCTGGACGCCGTACGCCGGGTGCACGACTCGGCGCACGACCCGTCGGCGATCGCCTACCGGGAGCAGCACGGCCTCGACCCGGCTCCGCGGATGGCCGTGGTGCTCCAGGAGATGGTCGCCTCCGAGGTCGCCGGCGTGCTCTTCACCCGCCACCCCGTCACCGGCGCCCGGGAGCGGCTGATCGAGGCGAGCTGGGGACTGGGCGAGATGGTGGTCAGCGGGCAGGTGACCCCCGACCAGTACCGGCTCACCCCGGACGGCGTCGTGCTGGAGAGCACGACCGGGGAGAAGGACCTGGCCCTGTGGCTGCGCCCGGACGGACGGGTCGAGGAGCAGGACGTGGACGCGGACCTGGTCGAGGCCCCGTGCCTGGAGACCGACCAGCTCGAGGCGCTGCACCGGCTGACGCTCGCGTGTGACACGGTTTTCGGCACCGACGCCCACGACATCGAGTTCGCCTTCGCCGGTGGCCGGCTCTTCCTGCTGCAGCGCCGGCCGATCACACATGGCTGATCCCGCCCACGGGACCGCAGCGCCTCCGGCGTCGTCCGGAGGCTTCGATCGCGGCCTGACCGGCGCCCTGCTCACGGCATCGCTGATGCCGCTCAACTCGACGATGGTCGCGGTCGCGGTGCCGTCGATCTCCAGGACCGTCGGCCACGAGCCGACCGTGGTGACCCAGGCCCTGGTGGCCAGCTACCTGATCACCGCGATCGCGCTGCACAGCCTGGGCGGGAAGCTCGGGGACCGGCTCGGTTACTGGAAGGTGTTCGGGATCGGCCAGGGCGCCATCGCCCTCGGTGCGCTGATCGGGTTCCTGGCCGAGAACCTGTGGGTGCTCGCCGGGGCGCGCATCCTGATGGCCGTCGGCGGGGCGCTCGCCGTACCGTCGACCGGCGCGCTGATCCGGACCCGGACGTCCGTGGAACGGCGCGGCCGGGCGTTCGGGCTCTTCGGTGCGGTGATGGCGTCGGCGGCTGCGCTCGGCCCGACCCTCGGTGGCGTCCTGGTCGACACGTTCGGCTGGCAGTCGGTGTTCGTGGTGAACCTTCCCGTGCTGGCGTTGTCCTTGCTCCTGGTCGCGGGCGTCGCCCGGGACGAGGTCGGACTGCCGACGGGCCCGTTCGACTGGCCGGGGTCGGTCCTGCTCACCGCGTCGCTGGCCCTGCTGGTGATCGGCGTCGAGAGCTCGGACGGGTCCACTCTCCCCCTGGTGCTCGCCGGAGGCGTGCTGTTCGCGGCGTTCTGCTGGCGGGAGCAGACCGCCGCGGACCCGGTGGTCGCCTTCGACCTGTTCCGCTCGACGGGATTCACCGCCGGCACTCTGCTCACCTGCCTGCAGAACCTGGCGATGTACGCGTTGCTCTTCGAACTGCCCCTCGTCCTGGAGGAACTCTTCGACCTCAGCGCCGCCGACACCGGACAGTTGCTGGTGGTGATGCTGCTCGCGATGACGGTGCTGTCCCTGCTGGCCGGCGGGCTCGTCGACCGGTTCGGCGCGCGGGTGGTGGCCGTGATCGGCTCTGTGCTCTGCCTGGCCGGGATCGGCGCGCTGTTCGCCGTCGACCTCGACTCCGCGGGCGTGGTCCGGCTCCCGCTGGTGCTGCTCGGCGTCGGACTCGGGCTCTGCGGACCCGCTGCACAGACTGCCGCCCTGTCCGCGATCTCACCGGAGCGGGCGGGGATGGCCGCCGGCGTCAGCTCGACGATGCGGTACCTCGGCGGCGTCGCCGGGATCGCGCTCCTCGGGCAACTGCTGGACCTGAGCGGCACTGCCGACGAGATCGTGGCCGAGCACCACACGATCGTGGGCGTCTTCGCCGGCGTCCTCGCCGCCGGCCTGGTCTGCGCCCTGCTCCTTCCGGGCAGGCCGCACCAGGTGGTCCGGGACGAGCCCCAGGAACCTGCTCAGGCCTGAAGCGGCTTGACGACGTCCTCGGCGAACCGCGCGATGCCGTCGAGCTTCTGCTCCAGGGAGCAGTCCAGCCCGTGGTAGTACGCCCACGGCATGGTCCAGACGTCGGTGACGCCCGCCTCCTCGGCGGCCGCGAACTGCTCGGGCAGGAACGCGTCGGTGAGCGCGGTGATCATCCGGAAGTCGCCCTCGGCACCGGTCTCGTCGCGGATCTCAGCGAGCCGGCGGGCGTGCTTGCCGGCCTCCTCCGTCGTGTACAGGTCGCCGATCCAGCCGTCGTGCCGGGCAGCACGGCGCATCCCGATCTCGGAGAGCCCGCCGACGTAGATCGGGATCCGAGCGGTCGGGGTCGGCTCCATCACCAGCCGCGGGGTCGGGTAGAACGCACCGTCACGCTCGGTCCAGCCCGGGGACCAGAGTTCGGCGAGCAGGTCGAGCGCCTCGTCGGTGCGCTTGCCACGGGTCCCGAAGTCCTCGCCCATCAGGTCGAACTCCTCGCGGCACCAGCCGACGCCGACGCCGAGCGCCACCCGGTTGCCGGAGATCACCGCGGCCGTCCCGACCGACTTCGCCACCTGGTACGGGCTGCGCAGCGCGGCGACGTAGACCGAGGTGTAGAAGTGCAGGTTCGCGGTCACACTCGACAGTGCGCCGGCGAGCACCCAGGGGTCGGGCCACTCGGCCGCGTGCTCCCAGCGGCGCTTCCCGTCCGGTGTGTAGGGGTACGGCGTCGCCAGCGTCTCCAGGTCGACCACGTGGTCGGGGATGGTGAGCGCGTCGTACCCCAGTTCGTCGGCCGCCTTCGCGATCGCGACGAGCTGGTCGACGGGCTGGAACGCGACGCTGATCGAGAACCTCATGACCCGAGACTAGAACACGTTCTACTGAAATGGGGTCAACCGACGAGGTGCGGGTAGTCGGTGTAACCCTCCCCGGCACCGCCGTAGAACGTGGCGGCGTCGGGCTCGTTCAGGGCGGCACCGGTCCGCAGCCGCTCCGGCAGGTCCGGGTTGGCGATGAAGGCGCGGCCGAAGGCGGCCGCGTCGATCAGGTCGGCGTCCAGCAACCGTTCGGCCTTCTCCGGGGTGTAGTTCCCGGCCCCGATCAGGATCCCGTCGAACGCGTCACGCAACTGACGGCGGAAGCCGTCGTCCAGCGCCGGCCCTCCCGCCCAGTCGGGCTCGGAGAGGTGCACGAACGCCAGGTCGCGGGCTGAGAACTCCGAGGCCAGGTGCAGCGCCATCGGCTGACCGGCGGCATCGTCGAGACCGTTGAACGAGCCCTGCGGGGAGATCCGGATCCCGGCCCGGGAGGCGTCCCAGGCTCCGATGACCGCGTCGACGACCTCCAAGGTGAGGCGTGCGCGGTTCGCGAGCGAGCCGCCGTACTCGTCGTCGCGATGGTTGCTCTCGGCGCTGAGGAACTGGTGCAGCAGATACCCGTGGGCACCGTGGATCTCGACCAGATCGAAGCCCGCGTCCCGCGCGTTCAGTGTCGCGCGCCGGTAGTCCGCCACGGTCGCGGCGATCTCCTCGACCGTGAGCGCGCGGGGTGTGGGGCAGTTGATCCGGGTGGGCCGTCCGTCCTCGCCGCGCACGGTGGTGCGGTTGCGGTACGGCAGCGCCGAGGCCGAGACCGGCAGTACGCCGCCATGGAACGACTCGTGCGAGACCCGTCCGACGTGCCAGAGCTGTGCCGCGATCAACCCGCCCTCTGCGTGCACGGCATCCGTGATCCGGCGCCAGCCCTCGACCTGCTCGTCGCTGTGGATCCCCGGGGTGTCCATGTAGCCCTTGCCGATCGGCGAGATCTGGGTGCCTTCGGAGACGATCAGGCCCGCGCCGGCGCGCTGGCGGTAGTACTCGAGCATCAGGTCGTTCGGCACGTCGCCCGGTGCCGTCGCGCGCATCCGGGTCAGCGGCGCCATCAGCACCCGGTTGGGCAGCTTGAGGTCACCGAGGGCCAGCGGATCGAAGAGGGTGGTCACGAGGACATGCAACAGCAGACCTGTCGCCGGTATTTCCGCGGGCGGAGCGAAGGAAGCGAGTCCGGGGCGCCGATCAGCGAAGCGGAGCGACAAGTTAGGTTGTCCTAACTTCTCGTCGTCCTCGAAAGGACCCGGCCATGGCCCCGGCCTCCCCCGACCAGCTCCCCGACCAGCCGCTGCGCGCGCTCTGGACGCGCTACCGCGCGTACCGCGGGAGGTTCATCGCGGCCGTCGCGGCCTCGACCGTCAACAAGGTCGCCGATGTCGTTCCGGAGCTGCTCATCGGCGCGGCGGTCGACGTCGTCATCCGCGGCGACAGCTCCTGGGCCGGGGAGATCCTGGGCGTGGAGTCGCGGTACGCCCAGCTGGGCTGGCTCGCCGCGATCAACGTCGGCGTCTGGATCATCGAGTCGCTCTCGGAGTACGTCGCCAGCGTCCTGTGGCGCGGGCTCGCCCAGGGCGTCGAGCACGACCTGCGGGTCGAGGCCTACGACCACGCCCAGCACCTCGACATGGCCTGGCACGAGTCCCGGCCCAGCGGTTCGACCCTGGCGACCTTGAACGACGACGTCAACCAGCTCGAGCGGTTCCTCGACGTCGGCGCACCCTCGATCCTGCAGACCGCCCTGAACGTGCTCCTGGTCGGTGCGGTCTTCGCCGCCTCGTCGTGGAGCCTGCTCCTCTTCGCGTTCCTCCCGATCCCGCTGATCGTGATCGGATCCCTGGTCTTCCAGCGCCGGCTCGAACCGCTCTACGACCGCGTCCGTGAAGCCGTCGCCGACCTGTCCGGTGCACTGACCGCCAACCTCGCCGGGATCGCCACCATCAAGGCGTTCACCGCCGAGGACCGGGAACGGGACCGGATCGCACGCGTCTCGCAGGCCTACCGGGTGGCGAACACCGACGCGATCCGGTCCTCGGCCGCGTTCGTCCCGCTGGTCCGGATGGCGATCCTCGCCGGGTTCACCTGCACCCTCCTCCTCGGCGGCTGGGCCGTGCTCCGCGGCGATCTGGAGGTCGGGCTCTACTCGGTGCTGGTGTTCATGACCCAGCGGCTGCTCTGGCCGCTCACCGACATCGCCGAGGTCCTCGACCTGTACCAGCGCGGCCGGGCCTCGACCAGCCGGATCCTGGCGCTGCTCGCCGTACCGATCACGGTGTCGGCCGGCAGCGTCGCGCTGCACCGTCCGGTCACCGGCCGGATCGAACTACGCGGCGTGACCGCGGGCTACAGCGACGGCCCCGAGGTGCTGCACGGCATCGACATGGTCGTCCCCGCCGGCGAGACCCACGCGATCGTCGGCGCCACCGGCTCCGGGAAATCCACCCTGCTCCGTCTCGTGATGCGCTTCGACGACCCGCGCTCGGGTCAGGTGCTGCTCGACGGCCAGGACGTGCGCGACCTCGATTGGGAGTCACTGCGCGGCTCGATGGGGTACGTCGCCCAGGACGTCTACATGTTCGCCGGCAGCATCGGCGACAACATCGCCTACGGCCGGCCGGAGGCGACCGGCGAGGAGATCGCGCGAGCAGCCGGGGCGGCCGCAGCACGGGACTTCATCGACGCTCTCCCCCACGGGTTCGACACCTGGGTAGGCGAACGCGGCGTCACCCTGTCGGGCGGACAGCGGCAACGGCTCGCCCTGGCTCGGGCACTGCTCCGCGAACCGGCCGTGGTCGTTCTCGACGAGGCGACCAGCGCCGTCGACAACGAGACCGAGGCGGCGATCCAGCGCTCGCTGAGCCGGGCCACGGCCCAGCGAACCGCGCTCGTGGTCGCACACCGCCTCTCGACGGTCCGCCGCGCGCACCGGATCTGGGTGATGGACGCCGGACGGATCACCGAAGCCGGGACCCACGAGGAACTGCTCGCCCTCGACGGCGCCTACGCGGCGCTGTGGCGGGTGCAGACGGGTGAAGGCGACCCGCGGCCCGACCGGGCCGAGGCCGTCCCGGTCAGCTGACGCAGCCGATCGGCACCACGAGCGGCTTCCCGGTCACCGGGTCCTCGATCACCCGCGCATCGAGGCGGAAGACCTCGCGGAGCAGTTCGGGGGTGATCACCTCGTCGGGTGAGCCGGCCGCCACGATCGCACCGTCGCGCACGGCGACCATCTGGTCGCTGTAGCGGGCTGCCAGGTTGAGATCGTGCAGCACCATCACGACGGTGCGGCCGTGTTCCCGGTTGAGGGTCCGCACCAGGTCGAGCACCTCGATCTGGTGGCTCAGGTCCAGGTAGGTGGTGGGCTCGTCCAGCAGCACCAGGTCGGTCTGCTGGGCCAGGGCCATCGCGATCCAGGCACGCTGGCGTTGGCCTCCGGAGAGCTGGTCGATGGGCCGATCGGCGAGCTCCGTCATCGACGTCCAGGCCAGCGTCTCGGCCACCACGCGCTCGTCGTCGGCGGACCACTGCCGCAACCACGACTGCCGCGGATGCCGGCCGCGGGCGACCAGGTCGCGCACGACCAGGCCCTCGGGCGCGGTCGGCGACTGCGGCAGCAGCGCCAATCGCGCCGCCACCTGCTTGGTCGGTGTCTTGTCGATCCGCTTGCCGTCCAGCAGCACGTGCCCGTCGGTCGGGCGCAGCAGCCGGCCGAGCGCACGCAACAGCGTCGACTTGCCGCAGCCGTTGGGCCCGATCACGGTGGTGACCGCGTGGTCGACCAGGTCGAGGTCAAGGTCCTTGACGACCGTGTGGTCGCCGTACCCGACGCTGAGGCCGACGGCGCGCAGGCGTGCGGGCCCCGCGTCCGCCCGATCGAGACGGGGCAGGTCGAGTTCGTGGGTCAGTGCCTGGGTCATGCGGAGACCTTCCGGTTGGTGCGGATCAGGAGCCAGAGCAGGTACGGCGCGCCGAGGATCGCGGTCACGACACCGACGGGAAGCTCGTACGGGAGGACCGCCCGGGTCACCGTGTCGGCGAGCAGGACCAGCAGCGCACCGAAGACAGCCGAGGCGATCAGCGGCGGCCGGGAGCCGCCGACCAGGCGCAGCGCGATCTGCGGGACGACGAAGGCGACGAAGTCGATCGGTCCGGCCGCGGAGACCGCGAACGCCGCGAGGCCGACGGCGACGAGGAGCACGCCCGCCTGGGCGAGCTGGAGGCGCACGCCGAGCCCGCGGGCGGTGTCGTCGCCGAGCTGCAACGCACGCAGCGTGGCGGTCAGCACCAGGGCGAGCGGTCCGAGGACGACCAGCGCCCAGATCGCGGGCATCGCCTCGTGCCAGCCACGGCCGACCAGTGAGCCGCTCAGCCAGACCAGTGCCGCCGGGACGTCCCAGATCACCGCCTTGCTCAGCATCCAGCTGACCGCTGCGGTAAGGATCGCGCTCAACCCGACCCCCACGAGCACGAGCCGCGTCCCGTCGATGCCGCGACGCCAGGCGAGCAGGTAGAGGCCGGCCGCGGCCAGCAGGGCGCCGGCCAGTGCCGCACTGGTGACGCCCAGCGAGTTCACGCCGGTGGCGAGCGTCCCGCCGGAACTGCCCATCACGATGACGAAGACCGCGCCGACCGCGGCCCCGTCGGTGACTCCGAGCATGTCCGGACTTGCCAGCGGGTTGCGGGCGAACGTCTGGAAGAGCGCGCCGGACAGGCCGAGCGACGCTCCCACGACGAGGCCGACCACGGCTCGCGGGAGCCGCAGCTCCTCGATGACGAACTCCTGGGCAGGGTCACCGTTGCCGGCGAGGACGGCCAGGACGTCGGGGATGCTGATCACGTAGTCGCCGGTGCCGATGCTCCAGGCGAAGACGACGACGAGCGTGAGCAGGCCGGCGAGTACGACGGCCACGGCACGGACCGGGACCCTGCCGGAGGCGACCCGGGTCCGGATCGTCAGGTGCCGGGCGACAAAGGCCGTCTGAGGTTCCGCGAGGACGGTCACAGGCTGCTCAACCTCCGGCGGCGCACCAGCGCGATGAAGAACGGCCCGCCGATCACGGCCAGGACGATGCCCACCTGGAGCTCACCGGGCCGGGCCACCACCCGGCCGATGATGTCGGCCAGGAGCAGCAGGATCGCGCCGAAGAACCCTGCGTACGGCATCAGGAAGCGGTAGTCCGGACCGGTGATCATCCGGGCGAGGTGCGGGACGACCAACCCGAGGAACGCGATCGGTCCGCAGGCGGCGGTGGCCGCGCCGGTGAGCAGCATCGTCGCCAGCAGCCCGACGACCCGGGCCCGGCCCACGTGCTGGCCGAGACCGCGGGCGACGTCGTCGCCGAGGGAGAGCAGGTTGAGTGCGCCGGTGTGCGCGAGCGCCACGATGGCGCCCAGGATCAGGAACGGCGCCACCTGCGCGACCACGGACATGTCGCGACCGGCCAGCGAGCCGACGATCCAGAACCGGTAGTGGTTGATCGTCACGGTGTCGTTGACCAGCATCGCGGTGGTGAAGGAGAGCAGGAGCGCGGTCACGGCGGATCCGGCGAGGACCAGGGAGAGCGGACTGGGGGCGCGCGACGCCCCGGACCCGATCGCGAAGACGACGACGGAGGCGATCACGGCGCCTGCCATCGCGAACCAGACGTAGCCGAGCGGGTCGCTGACACCCAGGAACTTGATGGCCGCGACGACCGCGATCGACGCCCCGGCGGTGACGCCGAGCAGGCCCGGGTCGGCGAGCGGGTTGCGGGTGTGCCCCTGCATCAGCGCTCCGGCCATGCCGAGCGCGCAGCCGACCAGGATGCCGAGCAGGGTCCGCGGGATTCGGAGCTCGTGGACGATGATCGCCGCGTCACTGCCGTCGTTGTCGAAGAGGACCTCCCAGACGGTGCCGAGCGCGATCGGTTTGCTGCCGATGGCCAGGCTCGCGAGTCCGAGGGCGACCACAACGAAGGTGAGCCCCAGGAGGCCGACCAGCAGCCGCGTCCGGGAGGCGACAGCTGGCCTGCTCGGGGTCTCGGTCTGTGGTCGCTCGGGGGTGAGCGTCGAGGCTGACATTTGCTTAGGCTAACCTAACTTTATCGGGTAGTAGGTAAGCCTACCCTTATCAAAGGAGAACCATGATGACACCCCGACTGGCAGCCCTCCGCGGCGCCCGGGTCGTGCCCGCACTCGCCCTCGCTCTGACGATGTCCACGGCACTGGCTGCCTGCGGCAGCGCGGGCGACACCGACACCGACGCGAAGACCGGTACCGACGCGAGCTCGGCTTTCCCCGTCACGATCGACCACAGGTTCGGCACCACCGAGATCAAGGCCGAGCCGAAGCGGATCGTCACGGTCGGCCTCACCGACCAGGACACCGTGCTGGCGCTGGGCACCGTGCCGGTGGCCACCACGGAATGGTTCGGCAAGGCCGAGGGACGCATCTTCGAGTGGGCTGACGACGAGTACGAGGCCGCGGAGAACAACCCGCTGGGCGACGGCAAGCGCCCCGAGGTCCTCAAGACCGAGAAGGAGTTCGAGAAGGTCGCGGCCCTGAAGCCCGACCTGATCACCGCCATCTACTCAGGGATGACCGAGAAGGACTACGAGCTTCTCTCCAAGATCGCTCCGGTCGTCGCGGCACCCGAGGGCGACGTCGTCTACACCACGCCGTGGCAGGTGCAGACGGTGATGATCGGTACCGCGATGGGCAAGAAGGCCGAGGCGGAGAAGCTGGTCGCCGAGGTCGACGCCGAGCTCGCCGAGGCGAAGAAGGCGCACCCCGAGTTCGCCGGGAAGACCGCTGCGACCACCTCGGCGTACGAGGGCATCTTCGTCTACCGCGACACCGACCCCCGGGGTCGCTTCCTGAGCGCGCTCGGGTTCGTCTTCCCGGAGAACCTGAGGAAGTACACCGACAAGGGTGACTTCGGGGTCTCGATCAGTGCGGAGAACGCACGCGAGGTGGACGCGGACCTGCTGCTGTGGGTCAACTCCGAGAAGTCGACCGACGAGATGGTGCCGACGTACAAGAATCTCGACGTCTCCAAGCAGGGCCGGGACGTGTTCATCGGCGAGGACGAGAAGGACCCGCTGTACATCGCGAGCTCCTTCGTGACCGTGCTGAGCCTGCCGTTCTACCTCGACCAGGTCGTCCCGCGCCTCGTGGCCGCGGTCGACGGCGACCCGTCGACGACGACGGACTGACACCGGCTCAACGCACTTCGGCAGGCTCGACCGACCCGGTCGAGCCTGCCGAGGCAATTCCGGGGCTGTATCACCGTCGATTTCTGAGCCAGAGTGGTCATGAGCGAGATGAGCGAGGAAGCCACCGACGCGGACCTCGCCGCCCTGGTGGCGACGGGCAGTTCGGTCGCGGTCGGAACGCTCTGTCGCCGACAACCATCACACCCAAGGAGACCTGTCATGCGAAAGGTACTTGCACTCCTCTTCTCGGTGATCACAATCCAAGCCACACTCCTGAGTGGCGCGGCCCACGCGGCGAACCAGAGCGACTTCCTCGGCACCTGGACGTCGATCGACACCGATGGCAGCAACCAGTCGCTGCGGATCAGCGGTGGCGGCTCGGACCACTACTCGGTGTTCTACTACGACGAATCGGCCACCAGCGCCTGCGAGGGCGCACCCGCCCGCGTCACCGGGACCGGAGTCGCGGACGGTGACGACCTTTTCGTCGTCGGCGCGCTCTCCTGCTCCCCGGGCGGCAACTTCATCCGCGGTCGTATCGGCCTGGACTACCACTTCGATCCAGCAACCGGAACTCTGACCGACTTCAGCGGCGTGGTCTGGTACCGCGCCTGAACTCCGTCACGACAGCCCGGCCAGGTCCCGGGTGATCGCCCCGGCCGGCGCGAGTCCGCGGATCCTCGCGACCGTCTCCCCCGCGTACAGGGGCGAGGTCTCGAGGACGCCGTCGGGGAGGGCGCCGGCCGCCGGGGTCGGGGTGAACAGCGGGATCCGCACGGTCTGGTGACGCACCATCCAGGCTTGCGCGGCCGCGGGCGATCGGGCCATGAGCGGCCTGGTCGCCCTGTTGAACAGGCGGACCGCGCTCGGCCCCGACTGGTCCGTGCGTAACCAGCGATCCGTCGCGCCGTTCGGGAGGACGCGGTGCGCGCCGGGCCAGCCCAGACCGAACAGCTCGGTGAGGACGGTGTCACTCCCGGCGACCAGGCGACGCTTGTAGCCGGGCGAGGCACCGCTCTCCTCGGTCATCAGGAAGCGCGTCCCGGCCACAGCCGCGACGGCACCTGCGTCCAGGGCGCGAGCAACGTCGTCTGCGTCGGCGATCCCGCCGGCCAGGAGCAACGGGTAGCCGGCCGGTAGCGCTGCGCGGGTGCGATCCAGGAGTTCCAGGGCCGGCGACGTGCCGCGCACGTGGCCGCCCGCTTCGACGCCCTGGACGATGACCGCGTCCGCACCCGCGTCGTACGCCGCACGCGCTTCCTCGACCGATCCGGCCTGATGGAGCCAGGCACCCTCGGTCCGCCGGCGGGGTCTCCCCCAGAACGTGACCACGAGGTCCGCAGCGGCCGCGACCTTCCAGTGCGCACCCGTCGCGAAGGGAAGCAGCAGATTCACCGCGACCGGCTTGCCGGTGAGGCGACGAGCGGCTGTCAGCTCCCGGGCGAGCGATCCCGGAGCCGTGAACCCCAGGGTCCCCAGCCCGCCGGCCTCGGAGACCGCAGCCGCGAGGGCATGGCCGGAGATGCCACCGCCCATCCCCGCCTGCACGATCGGGAGTTCGACGCCGATCCGCTCCCAGAAGCCGGCCATCTTCCTAGAGCATCCCGGAAGGGCGGCGAGGAGCGGGCGCCGGCGCGGACACCACGACGACGGTCGCCGGGCTCGGCGTGTACCCGAGGTTCGCCACTTCCTCGCCGAGGCCCGCGGCCGGCTCGGGCGGCGGTGGCAACGCCGCGCCGGTGGTCAGGTTCTGCTGCGTGGCATGGAAGGCGTACCAGACCAGCGCGATCCAGCCGACCGCCCCGACAGCAGCGAGGAGGACGTCGTCGCCGAAGTCGGTGTCCATCACGGCGTACAGCAACGACGACAACTGCCCCGCTGTCGCGGTCAAGGTGCAGAACGCGGCGACCAGCAACCCGCGAGGCGTCACGTAGAGACCGGCGGGCAGGTCGCCGGTGAGCTTCCTGGCTTCCCCGTCTGCCTTCGCGTCCTCCCCGTCTGAGCGGACGCGCAGACCCTGCAGCAGCATCGGGCTCAGTCCGACGAGCCCGACCGAGACCGCGGCCGAGACCAGGGCGATGGCGAGCAGTGTGTCGGCACCGTCGCCCAACAGTGCGGTCGTGACCTCTTTCGCACCGAACAGACCGGCGAACAGTGCGGTCACGACCGTGGCGTTCGCGGCCCAGGAATCGCTGAACTTCCAGTCGGCATCCAGGCCCGGGAGGGGCATCCGGATGCTGTTCACCCGCCGGAGGAGGTCCTGCGGCCAGGCCAGCCACGCCACCGCGAGAACCAGGGCCGAGACGAGGGCGCTCACGACATAGATGAGCATCACGACCACCCAGTTCGGGTCCGGCGCGGCCGGCGGCTCGGCGTGCAGGTCGAACGACGCCGTCCCGGCCCTGACGGTGAAGTCGGTGCCGGCATCCCGGTCCGGGTCGCAGGCCGCCGAGAAGGTGAGCTCAACGGCTTGCTGCCTGTGACCTGCGATCGTGGCGCCGTCCGGGACGTCGACCTTGCAGCCGGGCGCGGCCGCCGCACCGAGGGCGACGCCGACGGTGACGGGTACAGGGCCCTGGTTCTGCAACGTCACCGTGGCGGTCGCACCGCCGTCGTCCTGCGACGTCAGGGTGACGTCGTCGCTGTCGCCGATCAGGACCGGGTCGTCGTCGGCTGACGCTGCTCCGCCTGCGAACACCTGCAGGGCGACGACGGCCAGGGCGGCTGTTGCGAGTCGGAAGCGCACCGGCGAACCCGCTTTTCTTCTCGAGAGTCGACGCTTGGCGCTCGCATCGTCGCAGCCCCGCTCAGGCGCGGCAAGGGTCGCCACCGAGCGCGACACGCCGACGACCGGCTCGCTCACAGCGCTGGAATCAGCCGAACAGTCGAAGGTCCTGGTCAGTTGGGACTAGAGACAAACCGCGTAAATCGGATAATGCTCTGGTGTTACGCAAAACACACGCTCTGGGGAGGGAGTGCGATGTACGCGAAATTCTTGGTGCGCCGTGTCAGAACCGTGGCAGGACTCATGTCCGCCGGTCTGGTGACCGCGCTGCTGACGGTCGGTGCGACTGCGAGCCCGGCTCAGGCAGACCTGCTGCCCTACGTGCCCTGGTCGTCGTACCTGCCCGGCTGGACCGACGAGTACGTCCCGAGCAGTGACAACGACTGCGTCGCGGGCCGGTCGAACTGCCTGAACGCGACGCTGAAGGAACAGAGCCGGATCGCGGACGACACCGCGAGCAGTTGCAGCCACAACGCGATCTTCGCCCGTGCGTACGTCCGGATGACCCAGCTGTACGGTCACACCCGCGAGATCCCCGGCTACTACCAGGACGTCGCGTACTTCAACCACGTCGACGCCGTGTTCGCCCGCTACTACACCGACGCGTACTACGACTGGAAGGCCGGCAACCGCGCCGACGTGCCGCAGTCGTGGCTGACCGCGTTCGACGCGGCCAAGAACAAGAAGGTCAGCGGGTCCGGCGACCTGCTGCTCGGCATGAACGCGCACATCAACCGCGACCTGCCGTACGTGATGGCCGCTGTCGGCCTGGTGGCCCCGGACGGATCGTCACGCAAGGCCGACTACGACGCGGTCGAGGCCTGGCTGTACGACGCCACCGCACCGTTGATCGCCGAGTTCGCCGCCCGCTTCGATCCGTCGATGGATGACACCGCGGACCCGTTCGGACTCGGCAACTGGGCCTTGTTCCAGCTGGTGTCGTCCTGGCGGGAGAACGCCTGGCGCAATGCCGAGGCGCTCGTCTCGGCGCCGACGCCCGCCGCACGCGCTCTCGTCGCCGCCAATATCGAGGCCGAGGCGAACACGGCCGCCCAGGGCATCCTGCTCGGGCAGTCCTACGTCCCGCTCCTCAACTCCACGGTGCCGCGCGACGCTTTCTGCGCGGCACACAAGGGCGATGCGCCGCCGCTCGCCTACGCCTTCGGCATGGCCGGCCCGTGGGGCTACGCCTATTAGGCCGGCGCCATCAGGCGACGGCGCCGACAGGAGGAACGCGATGACCGAGGCATCGAAGTTCGAGCGTCCGGCGCTGCTGCAGGGCGTCCATGAACAGCGCCGGGTCGACCCACGCGTCGCCGCCCAGGCAGCCGTGGACATGCGCGTCTCCATGGTGCTCGACGTGATGGGCGGCCGCTCCGTCGAGGACGTGGCGCAGCAATGGGACATCGAGGCCTCCTTGCTGCACCGCTGGGTCCGGGACTTCCTCGTCGCCGGGACCGCGACGATCACCAACCGGCCCGACCCCGACGACGCCCGGCAGCGCGACCGCTTCATGGCGGCCTTCGCGCACGAGATGCGCACACCCGTGGCCGTGGCCAAGGGCTGGGCGATGGTGCTGGCCGAGGGTGACGTGCCCCAGGACCAGGTCGCCGATGCGCACGCCCGTCTGCTGGACTCCTTGACCCGCCTGTCCGATCACATCCTCGACGTCGAGCTGAGCACCTCGGCGTCGCTGGGCCGGATCCGGCTCACCATCGAAGCCGTCGACGTCGCCGACCTCTGCCAGGGGCTCGCCGGCAGTCCGGCGGTGCGCCAGGGAGCCGACCTCAGGGTGCCCGCCGATCCCCGGCTGCTCAGGCGGGTGATCCGGGACCTGTGGGACACCGCTCACCGCGAGCCGGCTCCCGAGCAGGTCGTGATCGACGTCGTCGAGACCGCGTCGTGGCACGAGATCCGGGTCGTGCGGTACGGCACCCCGATCAGCCCGATGGTCATCAAGGCCTTGTTCGACCCCTTCGACGCCAACGACGACTCGACCGGCGTGACGATGGGCCTGTACACCGCCCGGGCCCTTGTCGTGGCCCACGGAGGCATCCTCGGCGCCGAGGGCGACGACCAGTGCACCGTGCTGCTCGCACGGCTGCCACGTGATCCAGAGACCGCATCCGCAGCTACCGGGCCCGGAGCGATCGGTGAAGAGGGAGAAAAACGATGAAGTTCACGCTGTCCTGTGGAGATGCCATGCCGGGCTGCTCGGCCCGTTTCGAGGCCGAGAGTCGCGAGCGGATCCTGGAGCAGGTCTCCGTGCACGCGATCGAGGCGCACGGCGTCACCGAGGTAACCCCCGCGATGCTCGACGCGATCGGGGCCAACATCGTCAGCGCTTGAGCGGCGATCAGGGACGGCCGAGCACCGAGGATGCTCGCGACGCGAGGCTGAGGCCGACGTGTGCGGCCGACTGAACGATCGACCCGCCCCTGGGGGTGAACGCAGCCACGTTCTCGTCGACGAAGTCCTCGACGGATCGTGGCCGGAAGCCGGTCAGGTCCCGAACCGCGGTGCTCACCGAGGCACCTGCTCCGGCACGGAACAGCTGGGCCATCTCGTCCAGGTGGTGCACGTACCAATCCGGTTTGCCCTGGCTCCGCAGTCCCTTCGCGGCCAGCGCACGTGGGATGTCGGCGTAGCGCACGGGGCGTCCGGTCGCATCGGCGAGGACGCCGGCCAGCTGCTCGTACGTGAATGCGCGGGGGCCGGTGATGTCGTACACCCGGTTGGCGTGCTCCGCTCCGGTGAGGACGGCGGCGGCCGCGGCGGCGATGTCGCGAGCATCGACCATCGCAATCGGCGTGCTGCCCATCGGAGCAGCCAGTACGCCGGTCCGGGACACCATCGGCGCAGCGGTGGCGAGCAGATTCTGCATGAAGAAGCCGGGTCGCAGGAAGGTGAACGGAACCCCGGTCTCCTCGATCTCGTGCTCGGTGCGCCAGTGCTGCCTCCCGATCTCCGCCGGTCCTCCCGGAGAGATCGACGGACCGATGCCCGACACCTTCACGATGTGGCTGACCCTGGCCCCAACGGCTGCCTGCACGGCGTTGCCCTGGAGCTCGGCCTGGCGCAGGTCCTGGACCGAGACGATCAGGACGCGATCGATGCCGTCCATCGCGACACCGAGGCTCACCGGGTCAGCGAGGTCTCCGACCGCGAGCTCGGCCCCGAGGTCGAAGAGCATTGCCGCCTTGGCAGCGTCTCGGACCAGTGCCCGGACTCCGACACCCGCCCCGAGCAGCAGCCTGGCGGTCTCGCCACCGATCCGGCCGGTGGCTCCGATGACCAGGATCATGCGCTGCGCACCCCGATCTCGCTTCGCCGGTCGCGGAGATCGCCTTCCGCGTTGTCGGTCCCGCCGATCACGGAGCGGTAGAGAGCAGTGGCTCGACCCAGGCCGTCGAGGGTCGTCATCGCGAACACCACCCGGTCCGGCCGGACGACGGCGAAGTCGCCACCGTGCCGCTCGAAGTAGTCCAGTGCGAAGCCGTCGAGGTCCTCGACGACAGCGGTGCCGCGCGTGCGGCGCACCGACGGGCTTCCGGGTCGGGTGACCGCGACGTAGCTCGCTCCCAGGGCGGTCCAGAGCGCGCGGTGCTCCGGGCGCAGATGGGCCTGCGGATCGGCTGCGCGTCCGATGACGGTCCACCCGCTCCCGATCACGTCGTCCAGGAGCAGCATCCGGCCGTCCGCCGTACGCACTCTCGGTTGCGGGAAGGCGTGACCTGCTCCGTGCCGCCCCCGGGCGGTGTCGAAGGCACCGTCGGGGTAGTGCAGGTGGGGCTTGAAGCGGCCCTCGGTGAGGTACCGGGACCTGGCGGCCCAGCGGAGCACGACGTCACGCACCGCGGCGACGCGGCGATCACGGGTCTGGACGAGAGCGCCTGAGACCCGGGTCAGCCTGGTCATCCGGACCACATGCGGGCGTCGCTCCAGCTCGTAGCTGTCGAGCACGCTCGGCGACGCAGTGCCGGCAAGCACGCCGGCCAGCTTCCATGCCAGGTTGTGCGCGTCCCGCAACCCGGAGGCGAGTCCCTGGCCGGCGAACGGCGGCATCAGGTGCGCGGCGTCGCCCGCAAGAAGCACCCGCCCCGAGCGCCAACGGTCCGCCGTGCGCGCGTGGAAGGTGTAGACCACGTGGCGCAGGATCGTGATCCCGTTCTCCTCGATCCACGGAGAGATCAGACGTTCGGCGTTCTCGAGCGAGGCGAACTCGACATGGTCCTCGCCGGGAAGCACCATGAACTCCCAGCGGTGGTGGTTCCCGGGCAGCGGCAGGGTCACCGCGGGCCGTTCGGGGTTGCCGATGAACTGGAAGGTGGTGACGTTCTCCAGCGGCTCGTCGAGTTTGGCGTCGACGACCAGCCAGGGCTGCTCATAGGTAGCGCCGCCGAACTCGATCGAGCAGAGGCTGCGTACGGTGCTGCGCCCGCCGTCACAACCCACCACGTACCGGGCCCGGACGGGGGCCTGCGGCCCGCCGTCGACCGACCGCGTCCAGACAGTGACGCCATCGCCCTCGTCGTGCAGCGCCTCGACCAGGACGCCGCGCTGCACGGTGACGTGCGGGTACCGCTCCAAGCCGTCGTGGAGCACCCGCTCGAGGTCGGGCTGGTAGAAGAACGCGAGCTGCGGGAAGCCGTTGCGCCCACCGGACGGCCGCATCGTGACCAGCGGTTCTCCGTCGGTCGAGATGAACCGCGTGCTCTGGCCCAGGTCCAGGGTCGGCAGCAGCTGTTCGACCAACCCGGCCGCCTGGAAGACCCGGATGACCTCATCGTCCGTCGCGCCGGCCCGCGGCATCGTGTGCGGAGCGAGGTCCCGCTCCAGGATCACTGTGCGCACGCCGGCCTGTCCGAGCAGGTTGGCGACCATTGCACCGACCGGTCCGTACCCGACGATCGCGACGTCGGCGTCGTACCCGGCGTTCATGAGCACGTCACCGTGGTGCGCTGCAGCCCGAGATCCACGGACCCGTCTGCGGTGGACACGGAGAGCTCGAGCACGTCGCCGCGCTTGAGATAACTCGGGTTCGCCGCCTGTCTCTTGAAGAACGCCGCCCACTTCAGGTGCGCAGGAAGCAGGCCACCGATCAGCTCCACCACCTTCGGCGGCGCCGAGAGCGCGGTACCGACAGGTGTTCCGGTCAGCAGAAGGTCGCCGGCATCGAGGTGCTGGAACCGGGTCAGCGCCTGGATCGCTTCGAGCGGCGAGAACACCATGTCGCCTTCGACCACCGCGTCCTGCCGGATCTCGCCGTTGACCGCGAGCCTGAGCCGGAGCTCGCCGAACCTTTTCAGCTCGTCGGCGTTCACCAGCACGAGCTCGGGACCTGTCGGGGTGAATGTCGGGTACGACTTTGCTTCGAAGAACTGCGTCTTCGGCAGCTGGAGGTCCCGGGCGCTGACGTCGTTGGTGATCACGAGCCCGGCCACGTAGTCCGCGAGGGTGTCCGCGGTGACCACAGTCCCCACCGGCAGTGCCCGACCGAACACGATGCCGATCTCCACCTCGTAGTCCAGGAAGCGCACGTGGTCGGGCTTGACGACGTCGGCGTACGGGCCGCTGATGGAACCGGAGGTCTTGCGGAAGAACGTCAGCGGAACGGTCTCCGGGTTCATCCCGGCGTCGAGGATGTGGGAGCGGTAGTTGGTCATCTGCGCCACCACGCGACACGGAGCAGTCACCGGCGAGACGAGATCGAGGGTGCCCGGGTCCACGACGTCACCCGCACCCACTGCGGACGTGATCGCGGCACGGTCGGCCAGCAGCTCGCCGGTGGTGCCGGCCTCGGTCTGGATCAGGGCCGCGCCGGCCGGGGTGCGGACCCACCAGCGCGATTTTCCGTCGTCGTCGAGAGTGCGGAGGATGGATGTGCTCATGAGACGGCTACTTTCATCAGGCCCCGGAGTCGGGTGAGGTCGAATTCGTTGGGTCCTCGCAGCGCCGACACCATCGACCCGAGTTCGCGGAACGTCTCGACACGGCGCGGGTCCACGCCCATGAAGTCACGGGTGACCGGCGGTCCCCACTGCGCAAGCCCTGAGGAGGTCATCGGTGACCAACCCGGCGCCAAGGTGTCGTCGAAGCGATCCCCGTCGGTGAAATGCTCCACCAGGAGACCGTCGGGGTCGCGCCAGTAGTCGAATATCTGGCTCCCCTCGATGTGGCGTCCGATCCCCCAGGAGCGGGCGTAGCCCTGGTCGAGCAGGTACTCGCCGCCGGCGGCGAGCGAATCGAGGTCGGCGACCTGGTACGCCGAGTGCACGTACCGGTTCCGCGGTCCGAGCGTCATCGCGAGGGTGTGGTGATCGGTCGGGACTGAACCGCGGTCACACCGGATGAAGCTCATCGTCGAGCCTTTGGCGCGCTGGCCGTCGAAGTACTTGAAGTCGCTGACGATCAGGCCGAGGTGGAGCAGGTACCAGTCCAGGGTCTCCCGGTACCGCGTGGACTGCAGGACGACGTGCCCGAGCCTCTCGACGGTGGCCGGCGCCCGGCCGGGTCGCTGGGTCGCGTTGACCCGGTTCACGTCGTCGCCGTAGTTGTAGGTCTGGGCGGTCTGTGTGGGCAGCGGCGGAAGCGAGACCGTGTCGCTGACCACCCGGACCATGGCGCCGCTCGGGTCGCGGAGGTCGACGGTGACGCCGCCGAGCGACTCCGGCAGTCGCTGGACCGGACGGTCGGTCGCGTCGGCGAGCCGCATCACGTCGGCCGTATCGACCGCCCGGAACGCCGTTCCGACGAACCGCGATCGTGCGCCTCGGCGGACGATCACGCACGGCGATCCGGCGTGGGCACCGCGCAGGTGCAACTCGGTGGCCGACCGCGCAGCCACGGCGAATCCGAACGCGCGCGCGAAGGTCTCGGTGCGGCTCAGGTCGCGCTTCTCGAACTCCAGCCAGGCGATGTCGTCGACCTTGATCATCGGGTTCTTCGCGCGTCCCGGGTGCTCGCCGGGAAGGGCTCCGTGTTCGCTGTGCAGGTCGTTGTGCGTTCCGTGGCTGGACACGAGATGCATCCCTTCGTAGTTCTTGACGATATCGTCAGTTATTCGAAGTGGCGTGTCAAGGGTTTCTGACGAATTCGTCAGATATGCTGCTCGAGTGCCTCCCACCACAGACCCTCGTCGGGCCCGCACCCGAGCCGCTCTGCTCGACGCCGCCCAGACACTGCTGATCCAGGACCGCACGCACGTCAGCGTCCTGGAGATCACTCAGCTCGCCCAGGTCGGTCAAGGAAGCTTCTACAACCACTTCGAGTCCAAGGACGAGTTGTTCGCAGCCGCGGTGGAGGTCGTCCTCGAGCAGCACGGAGTGCTGATGGACCGGGTGACCCAGGGTGTCGATGATCCCGCAGAGACCTTCGCCCGGGCGTTCCGGTTGACCGGCCGGCTGCACCGACTGCTACCCGCGGCCAGTCAGGTGATCCTGGCCCACGGCCTGGCGCTGATCACTGCCGGGCAAGGGCTCGCTCCCCGGGCCCGCCGCGACATCGAGGCGGCCGTCGCCGCCGGCCGCTTCACCCTCGCCGACCCCGAGTTGGGTCTGGTGGCGGTGGCTGGTTCAGCGCTCGCCCTCGGCCAGCTGCTGCACGCCCAACCCGGCCGCGACGCAGCCGCGGCCACCGACCAGCTGACCGAGGACCTGCTGCGTATGTTCGGTCTCGGCGACGACGAGGCAGCCGAGATCGCCCATGCCGCGCTGCCCGATCTCGACGAGCTGATGCACGAGCCGTTGTCCGTGACCCTCGGAGCTACCTGATTCGCCGCGCAATCCGGAAAACGCCCGCCGCAGCCCGAACCAGAAAAGCCGCCCGAAGGCGGCTCTCGTTCTGGTGGAGCTGAGGGGACTCGAACCCCTGACCCCCTGCATGCCCATCCCACGCTGCCGCTACCAGCTGCGCCCGGCGCTACCCGAAAGCAGAAAAGCCGCCCGAAGGCGGCTTCTCAGAAGTGGAGCTGAGGGGACTCGAACCCCTGACCCCCTGCATGCCATGCAGGTGCGCTACCAGCTGCGCCACAGCCCCGCTGCCTTCAGGTTCACCTTCGGGCAACTCGGAGAATGTTAGCCAACGGGGGCCTCGGATGCGAAATCGGGGCCGTGGGTTCCGGGGTGGGCGGTCTCGTTGTACGACGACAGCCGCACCCCGCGCCCGGCCGGGTCCTCCTCCAGGACCGCCCAGCCGCAGTTCTCCAGCCCGCGCAGGGTCGCCCCGACCTCCTCGGGCCAGCCGAGGAACGCGGTCAGGGAGACCTTCAGGCAGGCGCCGTGCGAGACCACGACGGTGGTCTCCCCCGGCGTCGTCGCGTCCCAGATCCCGCGCAGCGCCGGCACCACCCGGCCGACGACCTCGGCGATGGTCTCGGCCCCGGGGACGTGGCCGGTGATGTGACCGCCCTTCCAGGCGGCGTACTCGACCGGGAACTGCCGTTCGAACTCGCTGACCGTCAGCCCAGCCCGCTCACCGACGTCGAACTCACGCAGCCGGGGGTCGGTCCGGACCGCGAGGCCGGTCGCGGCGGCGATCGTCTCGGCGGTCTCCCGGGCGCGGACGAGGTCACTGCTCCACAGCGTGGTCGGCGCGTAACGCGCGATGCAGGGCGCCACGGCGGCGGCCTGCGCACGGCCGGTGTCGTCGAGCCCGACGTCGGTGTGGCCCTGGGCCCGGCCTTCGAGGTTCCAGGCGGTCTGCCCGTGGCGGACCAGGACGAGCCGGGTCACTGGTCCCGGGAGGGCTCGGCGAGCACTGCCGACAGGTCGATCTCCGGCGTGTCCCGCCACAGCCGCTCGAGGGCGTAGAAGGCGCGCTCCTCGGTGTGCTGCACGTGCACGACGATCTCGGCGTAGTCGATCAGCACCCAGCGACCGTCGCGCTCGCCCTCGCGGCGTACCGGCTTGGCGCCGAGGACCCGGAGCCGGTCCTCGATCTCGTCGACGACCGCCTTGACCTGGCGGTCGTTGGCCGCCGAGGCGAGCAGGAAGGCATCGGTGATCACGAGCTGCTCGGAGACGTCGAAGGCGACGATGTCGGTGGCCTGCTTGTCCGAAGCAGCCGCGGCCGCCTCGCGGATCAGCTCGAGGGCGTGGTCGGTGGCGGTCATGTCAGTTCTCCGTAGAGCTCGTTCTTGGTGATGTATTGGACGACGCCGTCCGGCACCAGGTACCAGACCGGCTGGCCGGCAGCGGTGCGTTGACGACAATCGGTGGAGGAGATCGCCAGGGCCGGGATCTCCAGCATGGTGACGCGTTCGCCCGGGATGCCCTCCAGCGTGGAGGCGTCCATCTCGTACCCGGGTCGGGTGACGCCGACGAAGTGCGCCAGCGCGAAGAGCTCGGTCGCATCCCGCCAGGTGAAGATCTCGGCGAGGGCGTCGGCGCCGGTGATGAAGTAGAGGTCGGTGTCCGGCATCGCCGCGGTCAGGTCCTGCAGCGTGTCGATCGTGTACGTCGGGCCGTCGCGGTCGACGTCGACCCGGGAGACCCGGAACCGGGGGTTCGACGCCGTGGCGATCACCGTCATCAGGTAACGGTGCTCGGGAGTGGTGACCTCGCGCGCGGACTTCTGCCACGGACGACCTGTCGGCACGAAGACGACCTCGTCGAGGTCGAACCAGGCCTGGACCTCGCTCGCGGCGACCAGGTGGCCGTGGTGGATGGGATCGAACGTCCCGCCCATCACGCCGACGCGGCGGCGGCCGCTCGCTGTCACCGGAGCAACGCCGTTCAGGAGTGTTCGCGTCCCTTGCCGAAAGCGAGCAGAGCGACGATCAGTGCGACGAACACCAGAAGCGTGAACCCGGCGATGTAGTAAGGCGCGTTACCCGCGCCCGCCTCTTCAACGGTGGAGCCGCCGGATTCGAGGAGCACGAACAGGAGAGTCATGGGGCTACCTTACCGGTGCTCGGGCCGTGACTCGCGCGCCGCCAGGAGATCGGAGACGGTTGACTCCAGCGCGGGGAGGTCGACGGTGATGTCCGCCACGACGAACTCGCTGCGTGTGGTCCCCACGCGCTTCCCGACGCCGCTCACGTAGCGGTACTCCAGTCCCTCGACCCCGCAGGACGCCTTCCAGAAGTCGCCCGCGATCGAACCGCACGGGAAGAGCTCCACGAGCGCCGACCCCGGGCTGCAGAACGCGATGTTGGCCAGTGCGGCCCCGTGCGGCCCGACGACGATGTCGGCGGTCGCGAACAGGTGGATCTGCTCGGCGATCGTCATCGTCCCCGGGTCCACGACCGTGAACCCCAGCGGCTCGAGCAGCGCCCGGACCTCCGGCTCGTTGGTCACCGAGCGGTTGTTCTTCCCGGGCCCGCGGCTGAGGAAGAGGTGCTTACCCGGAGTCCGCTCCAGCCCGGCCGGCACCAGCTTCTCCCGGAGCAGACGCGCCACCCACGGTGGGTTGTGCTCGACCATCG
Organism: Marmoricola sp.; assembly: GCA_036676945.1. GTDB lineage: Bacteria > Actinomycetota > Actinomycetes > Propionibacteriales > Nocardioidaceae > Marmoricola. The sequence goes on along the minus strand of JAKFBZ010000063.1, from coordinate 18,097 downwards.
ACGCCAGCCCGGGTACGACGAGCCGTTCGGCGCGCACGTGCGGCACGGCTGAGCTGTCGAGGATCTGGTCCTCCTCGATCCCCCACAGCGACAGCATCTCGCGCTGCCACTTCGTCCCGGCCGGCACGTACCACCGATCCGGCGGCTCCACCCCGGCCTGCTCCAGCACGCTGGTGCGCGGCAGCACGTCGTGCATGAAGTGGTAGTAGTTGGCGTCGCCACGGCTGGCCAGGACGCCGAGGCGCCCGGGAAACTCGACCGGGTCCGGCGGGAACGGGTTCAGGAAGATCGGGTGCTCGCGCGGGCGCTTGGTGCCGAAGTACCAGCTGGTCTCGTAGAGCTGGCGGTTCTCCTTGGTGATCACCACCGCATGGGGTTGCAGCACCCGGCCGCCCTCGAGCTCGACGACCCCGACGCGCGGGACGGTGTCGTCCAGGGCCTCCTCGAAGGCCCAGTACCGCTCCGGGAAGCCGACGGGCCGGGCACGCGGCAGGTCCTCCTCAGGACGGGCCAGGGTGAAGGTCCCGCCGTCGAGGGCCGCGTCCTCCATCGTCTTCGCCGTACCGGTCGGCAGCCAGCCGCCCCGGCACGCGCTCATCCGCACGGTCACCGGCGAAACGGTCCAGGTCCCGATCGTGTAGATGCTCTTGAGCGGCCCGAAGAACGGACGCAGTTGTTCAGGGAGACGGACCACGTTTGCAAACCCTACCGGCGTGATCGCGGGGCGACCGGCGAGCTCAGAAGTTGATCCAGCCGAAGACGTGGTGGGACAGATCCCACAGGCCCGAACCGGTCACCAGGCAGATGTAGAACCGGATCGCCCGGCCGGTGAAGACCGTGGTCAGGAAGACCACGAAGTTCATCCGCAGGCTCCCGGCCAGCACCGCGACGACCGCCAGCGGCGGGAACCCGGTCACCGCCGAGACGAAGGAGATCAGCCCGGCCATCACCGGCCGGCCCGAGATCCGCTGGTGCCACTTCTCGTACGACGCCTGCCACTTCGGCGTCTCCATCTTCCGCGCCAGCCAGGGGACCTTCATCGCGTGGATCCCCGCGTAGAACCAGATCACCTTGCCGACGGTCTGCCCGGCGGCCGCCACCAGGGCGTAGAACACGTACTGCGACTCGTCGACCTTCTCGGAGATCCCGATCAGGTAGATCTCGACGTTCAGGACCGGGATGAGTGCGGACGCGACCGAGAAGAAGAACGTGCCGAGCGCGAGCATCAGGCCTGCCTGCCCGCCGCCCTCTCCGGGCCCCCTGTCGAGGCCGGCCCGTTCGTCGTCGGGCCCTCCGCCGTCGGGATCGGAAGCCCGATGCGCGCGAGCCGGACCAGCATCACCGTCTTGAAGACCAGCAGTCCGCCCGCGACCAGCCCACCGAGCCAGGGCGCCTGGGTGATCAGCAGCATCACCGCGAAGAAGGCCGAGTTCACCGCCTTGGCCGGGTGCGACCAGTTGAGCCGGTAGATGGCCTGGTCGATCACGTAGAAGTAGTTGGGGCTGCGGATCTTCCAGTGCAGGAAGGCGATCGAGAGGAAGAAGTCGATCACCATGAACTCGGCCAGGTAGAGCAGCACCGGAACGGTGAACTCGGGGTGCAGCCAGGCAAGCCCGAAATAGAACGCCGCCGCGCAGAACCGGTCGCACATGATGTCGAGCGAGGCGCCGATCCGGGTCTCGTGGTGCATCCGGCGGGCGACCTGCCCGTCGAGGCTGTCACCGGCCCAGTAGACGACCAGCGCGATGGTCATCAGCTTGAGCGCCGGGCTCCAGAACTCGCCGTCGGTCGGAACGCCCTCGTGCAGCGCGAACCCGATGATCACCACGCAGGCGATCGTCCGGATGAACGTGATCACCGTGGCCGGAGTCAGGAACCGCTCGGTTTCGACACTGGCCCAGACGTCCAGCTCGGCTGCGGTGACCTTCCCGTCCCGCAGCGCGTTGGCGTCAGCGGACATGCCCGTCCCCGGTCACGACGTACTTGGTCGAGGTCATCTCCGGCAGCCCGAGCGGTCCGCGAGCGTGCAGCTTCTGCGTCGAGATCCCGATCTCGGCACCGAAGCCGAACTCGCCGCCGTCGGTGAACCGGGTCGATGCGTTCACCATCACCGCTGCGGAGTCGACCTCCGCGGTGAACCTGCGCGATGCCGTCACCGAGCCGGTGACGATCGCCTCGGTGTGGCCCGAGGAGTGCGCCCGGATGTGCTCGATCGCGGCGTCGATGTCCTCGACCACCGCGGCCGAGATGTCCAGGGAGAGGTACTCGGTGTCCCAGTCGTCGGCGGCAGCCGGCACCACCCCGTCGTACGCCGCGAAGGCCGCGTCGCCGTGGATGGTCACCCCGGCCTCCTGCAGCGCCCCGACGACGCGCGGCAGGAACGCGTCCGCGACGTCGGCGTGCACCAGCAGGGACTCGGCCGAGTTGCAGACCGAGGTCCGGTGCGTCTTGGAGTTGAGCACGATGCTCAGTGCCATGTCGAGATCCGCGGCCGCGTCGACGTACACGTGGCAGTTGCCGACGCCGGTCTCGATCACGGGCACCGTGGACTCCTCGACCACGGTGCGGATCAGGCTGGCACCACCCCGCGGGATGAGCAGGTCGACCAGGCCGCGCGCCCGCATCAGTTCCTTGACCGCGTCGTGCCCGTCTCCCGGCACCAGCGCGATGACGTCGGCCGGCAGCCCCGCCGCTGCCGCGGCGTCGCGGAGGACGGCGACGACGGCGGTGTTCGAGCGCAACGCACTCGAAGAGCCGCGGAGCAGCACCGCGTTGCCGCTCTTGAGACAGATGCCGGCGGCGTCCGCGGTCACGTTCGGCCGGGCTTCGTAGATCACGCCGACGACCCCGAACGGGACGCTGACCTGACGCAGTTCGAGACCGTTGGCCAGGGTCGAGCCGCGCTGGACCTCGCCGACCGGGTCAGGAAGTCCGGCCACCTCGCGCAAGCCCTGAGCCATCCCGGCCACCCGCGCCTCGTCGAGGCGGAGCCGGTCGATCATGTGCTCCGGCGTGCCGGAGGCAGCCGCGGCCGCCACGTCCTCGGCGTTCGCGGCCAGGATCGTCGTCGTGTTGTCGAGGAGCGCCTGGGCCATCGCCTCGAGGGCGGCATCCTTGACTGCTCGACTCGCCAGCGCGAGCTGGTTGGCGGCCACCCGCGCGCGGCGCGCGACGACAGCGATCTGTTCGGACATGTGACAAAGCCTACGGGCAGATGAGTGGACTGAGGGCCGAGGGTCAGAGCGGGAACGGCGACGAGCTCGAAGTCCGGATCGAGGCCGGTCCCCCGTAGGTCCGGGCGTCGTGCACCGACTTCTCGACCACCTCGAGGCCGACGACCTCCCAGAGCGGCAGGCCGGCGCTGTCGCGGTGCTCGGCCCAGAGCCGCAGTGCGATCGAAGCGACGTCGAGCAGCGAGTCACCTTCGTCCCAGTAGGTCACCTCGGCGCTCTCGGCAGTGCAGCCCGTGGAGTCCATGAAGGGGCGTTCCTCGGCCAGGCGCGTCAGTGCCGACCGGACGAGCATCGGCTCGACCGGCTCACCGGCAACGGTCACGGTGACATGCCACAAACGGCCGCCATGATCTGGACCCACGCTCCACCTCCCCCTGGGATCGTTGGCCACAGTCTGCCGAATCGGGGCCCGAGGGGGTGGCGAAATGGCTGATTTGGGAGCGGTTCTCAGTTCAGGAGAGTCAGATCGTCGCGGTGAACGACCTCGCGCTCGTACGACGACCCCAGCTCACGCGCGAGGTCGCGGGTCGAGCGTCCCATCAGTGTGGGCAGTTCGCCGGAGTCGTAATTGACCAGACCACGAGCGATCACGCGGCCGTCGGGTGTGACCAGGTCGACCGGGTCACCGTCGCTGAACGTGCCGCTCACAGCGGTGATGCCGGCGGGCAGCAGCGAGGCGCGGCGTTCGGTCAGCGCCTTGACCGCGCCGTCGTCGAGCACGATCGAGCCCTTGCCCTCGGTGACGTGCGCCAGCCAGAGCAGTCGTGTCGGGCGCCGGCGTCCGGTCGCGTGGAACAGGGTCCCGACCCGGTCCCCTGCCAGCGCGGCGGTCGCGTGCTCGGCGTCGGTGAGAACCACCGGGATCCCGGCGCCGGTGGCGATCCGGGCGGCTTCCAGCTTGGTCTGCATGCCACCGGTGCCGACACCGGCGGCTCCGGCCTTGCCGATCCGGACCGGCTCGAGGTCGGCCTCGCTGCGGACGTCGGAGAGGAGCGTGCTCCCCGGGCTGGTGGGCGGTCCGTCGTACAGACCGTCGACGTCGGAGAGCAGGACGAGCAGATCGGCGTGGACCAGGTGCGCGACGAGCGCCGCGAGCCGGTCGTTGTCGCCGAACCGGATCTCGCTGGTGGCGACAGTGTCGTTCTCGTTGACGATCGCGACCACGCCCATCTCCAGCAGTGACGCGAACGTCCGCTGGGCGTTGCGGTAGTGCCCGCGACGGGTGACGTCGTCGAGGGTCAGCAGCACCTGACCGGTCACCTGACCGTGCCGGGCGAACTCCTCGGTGTACCGGTGCACGAGGATGCCCTGGCCGACCGATGCCGCGGCCTGCTGGCGAGCGAGGTCACGCGGACGGCGCTTGAGGCCGAGCGGGGCCAGACCGGCGGCGATCGCGCCGGAGGAGACCAGCACCACCTCGGTGCCGGTGCCCCGGATCCCGGCCAGCGTGTCCACGAGGGCGCTGACGCGCGCCGGGTCGATGCCTCCGGACGCGGTGGTCAGCGAGGAGGACCCGACCTTCACCACGACGCGACGTGCGCCGAGGACCTCGGCGCGGCTCATGCCTCGGCGTCCTCGTCAGACCCCGCGTCCCCGTCGTAGACCGTGTCGAAACCGTCGCTCTCGAAGGAGGTCGGTCCGTCAGTGAAGTCGCCCTCGATCGTGTCGAGACGACGCGCCACGTCGGCGCGGGTCTCGAACTCCTCGCGCTCGGGCATGAGCTCGTGGATCGCCCGGCGCCGACCGGCTGCGGGGCGCTCCTCCCGGAGGCGTTCGTCCTCACCGCGACGACCGAGCATCGCGGCGCCACCGGCGTCCAGGCCGGGCTTGAAGTCGAACACCACCGCGTTGTCCGGGTGGCCGATCAGGACCGGGTCTCCCTCGTGAGCGCCCATCTCGAGCAGCTTCGTCTCGACCCCGAGCCGGTTGAGCCGGTCGGCGAGGAACCCGACAGCCTCCTCGTTGCTGAAATCGGTCTGCCGGATCCAGCGCTCGGGCTTGATGCCGCGCACGCGCCAGCCCTCCCCGGTCTCCTTGATCGTGAATTCCTCGCCGGAGCCCTTGGGCTTGGGCCGGATGATGATGCGCTCGGCCTGCTCGACGACCCGGTCGCGGCGCGAGGCCTGCACCACCTCGGCCATGGCGAAGGTGAGCTCGCGGACCCCGGCACCGGTCAGCGCACTGATCGAGAAGACCGGCCACCCGCGGGCGGCGATCTCCTCGGTGACCATCTCGGCCATGTCCCGGCCGTCGGGCAGGTCGGCCTTGTTGAGCGCGACCAGGCGCGGCCGGTCCTCCAGGCCGCCGTAGCGGGCGAGCTCGCCCTCGATGATGTCGAGGTCCTCGACCGGGTTGCGGCCGGGCTCGAGGGTGGCGAGGTCGATGACGTGCAGGAGCGCGGCACAGCGCTCGATGTGCCGCAGGAAGTCGTGTCCGAGGCCGCGGCCCTCGCTTGCGCCTTCGATGAGTCCGGGCACGTCGGCGACGGTGAAGACCGTGTCGCCCGCCTTCACCACTCCGAGGTTGGGCACCAGGGTGGTGAACGGGTAGTCGGCGACCTTGGGCCGGGCCCGGCTGATCGCGGCGATCAGGCTGGACTTGCCGGCGCTCGGGAAGCCGACGAGGCCGATGTCGGCGACGACCTTGAGCTCGAGCTGGATGGTGCGTTCCTCGCCGGGCTCGCCGAGCAGCGCGAATCCGGGCGCCTTCCGCTTCGACGACGCCAGCGCGGCGTTGCCGAGGCCGCCGCGTCCGCCTTCGGCGATCACCATCTCGGTGCCGGCACCGACCAGGTCGGCGACGAACTCGCCGTCCTCGGTCACCACGGTGCCGTCCGGGACCGGCAGGATCAGGTCCTCGCCGTGGCCGCCGTTGCGGTGCGCGCCCGCGCCGTGCCCGCCGTGGGTCGCCTGGCGCTTGGCCTTGTGGTGGTAGTCGATCAGCGTGGTGACGTCAGGGTCGACGCGCAGGATGATCGAGCCGCCGGGGCCGCCGTTGCCGCCGTCGGGGCCGCCGAGCGGCTTGAACTTCTCGCGGTGCACCGAGGCGACCCCGTTGCCGCCGCGTCCGGCACTGACGTGCAGGGTGACGCGGTCCACGAACGTGGGGACGGCCATCGGTGCTCCTCTCGGTTTTCGCTGATCGAGCCTGTCGAGATCCTTGCGATCTCATCGTGCCGCAAACAACACGAAGGGCGCCCCTGGCAGATCAGGGACGCCCGACGTGGAAGTGCAAAGAGAACTGGTCGCCCGGGATTACTCCGACGGGACGATGTTGATCACGCGACGACCACGCCGCGTGCCGAACTCCACGTTGCCCGCGGTCAGCGCGAACAGGGTGTCGTCCCCGCCGCGGCCGACGCCGGTGCCGGGGTGGAAGTGGGTGCCGCGCTGGCGGACGATGATCTCGCCGGCGTTCACCAGCTGTCCGCCGAACCGCTTCACGCCGAGACGCTGGGAGTTGGAATCGCGGCCGTTCTTGGTAGACGCCGCGCCCTTTTTGTGAGCCATGAGTTCAGTCCTTGGGTGTTCGAGACGGTGTACGAGGAGGCCGGTCAGGCCTTGATGTCGGTGACCTTGACCTGGGTGTACTTCTGACGGTGACCCTGGCGCTTCTTGTAACCGGTCTTGTTCTTGTACTTCTGGATGACGATCTTCGGGCCCTTGGTGGCGCCGAGGATCTCGACGGTCACAGCAGCCTTGTCCAGGCCGGTGGCGGTGACCTTCTCGCCGTCGACAAGCATGACGACCGGGAGGCTCAGGGCAGTGCCCACGGCCTCATCGGTCTTGTCGATCTCGATGACATCGCCCACAGCAACCTTCTGCTGCTTGCTGCCACTACGCACGATCGCGTACACGGCGGACTCACTCTCTTCGTCGGTTCACATCTCGGGCCGTCGGCGCACCACTCCGCCGTTGAGGTGGAGGGGGGCTGCCGTACGGAAGGGGCGTGCGTCGGCACACCGAGGGGCAACTTTACGCGGGAAACCCGCGTAGGGTCAAAACGAGCGGGCTCAGCGCTTCCGAGAGCCCTTCTTCTTGACCGGGACGTGGAAGACCGGCGCCTGCGCCTGTCCCTCCCCCGCGGTCCCGTCGCCCTCGGCAGTGCCGTTCCCGGGGTCGTTCGCGGGCTCATCCCCGGCGGCCGGCGCGGGGTCCGGGGACTCCGTGACCGGGGCCGGCTCGGGCGTGCCCCCGACCGCTGCCGGGCCCGCCGGACGGGCGGCCCTGCGACGGCGGGTGGTGGTGACCACGATCGGGGCCGCTACCGGCTCCGTCCGCGCCTGCTCAGCCGGTTCCTGATCCTGTCGAACGGCGTCGGCTTCTTCAGCGGCGGGCGGCTCGACAGGCTCGACGTCCGGGGTCGACTCGACGACAGGCTCGGCTGCGGGTCGGGTCGCGCGGCGACGGTTCCGGGTGCCGGCTCCTTTGGGCTTCTCTGTCGCCTCGGTCTCGGGCGTCTCGACGGGCTCGACCTCAGGAGCGTCGGCGAGCGTCTCGACGAGCTCGATCTCCGGGATCTCGATGTCGGTGATCAGTTCGGACTCCGCGTGCGGCTTGGTACCGGCCAGCACCTTCGGCGACGGTTTCGTCGACTCGACCGGAGCCGTCTCGCCCTCGCCGCGACCACGGTTGCGGCCGCCGCGGGCGCGGCGCCCGCGCGGCTCGTCGCCACCGGCGCCACCGCCCATGCCGACGCTGCGGTTGCTGGGCTCGATCGGCTGCTCGTGCACGATCACGCCACGGCCCTTGCAGTGGTCGCAGTCCTCGCTGAACGCCTCCAGGAGGCCGGTGCCGATCCGCTTGCGGGTCATCTGCACCAGACCGAGCGAGGTGACCTCGGCGACCTGGTGGCGGGTGCGGTCACGGCCGAGGCACTCGACCAGGCGGCGCAGCACCAGGTCGCGGTTCGACTCCAGGACCATGTCGATGAAGTCGATCACGATGATGCCGCCGATGTCGCGCAGCCGGAGCTGGCGGACCATCTCCTCGGCAGCCTCGAGGTTGTTCTTGGTGACCGTCTCCTCGAGATTGCCCCCGGAGCCGGTGAACTTGCCGGTGTTGACGTCGACGACCGTCATCGCCTCGGTGCGGTCGATGATCAGCGAACCGCCCGACGGGAGCCAGACCTTGCGGTCCAGGCCCTTCGCGATCTGCTCGTCGATCCGGTACGCCGCGAAGATGTCCCTGCCGTCAGCGGGGTCGTACCGCTCGAGGCGCTCGCTCAGGTCGGGAGCGACGTCGGTGACGTAGCCGTCGACGAGCTTCCAGGCGTCGTCGCCCTGGACGACCAGCTTGGAGAAGTCCTCGGTGAACAGGTCACGGACGACCTTCAGGGTCAGGTCCGGCTCGCCGTACAGGAGCTCCGGGGACTTGCCGGCGGCGACCTTCTTCTCGATCTCGGCCCAGCGCGCGGTGAGGCGCTCCACGTCCTGGGTGAGCTCCTCCTCGCTCGCGCCCTCGGCCGCGGTGCGCACGATCACGCCCGCGGTGTCCGGGACGATCTCCTTGAGGAGGGTCTTGAGGCGGTTGCGCTCGGTGTCGGGGAGCTTGCGGGAGATGCCGCTGGTGTTGCCGTCCGGGACGTAGACCAGGAACCGGCCCGGGAGGCTGATCTGTCCGGTCAGCCGGGCGCCCTTGTGCCCGACCGGATCCTTGGTGACCTGCACCAGGATCGTCTGGCCGGACTTGAGCACGGACTCGACCTTGCGGGCCTGACCGTCCTTGTGGCCGAGCGCCGACCAGTTCACCTCGCCGGCGTACAGCACCGCGTTGCGGCCCTTGCCGATGTCGATGAACGCGGCCTCCATCGAGGGCAGCACGTTCTGGACACGGCCCAGGTAGATGTTGCCGATCAGCGAGGTCTGCGACTCGCGGGCGACGTAGTGCTCGACGAGGACTTTGTCCTCGATGACGCCGATCTGGGTCAGGTCGGCCTTCTGCCGGATGACCATGACCCGGTCCACGGCCTCGCGGCGGGCCAGGAACTCGGCCTCGCTGACGATCGGCGCGCGGCGTCGTCCGGCCTCACGGCCCTCGCGGCGGCGCTGCTTCTTGGCCTCGAGGCGGGTCGAGCCACCGATGCTGGTGATCTCGTCCTCGGGGTTGCGCGGCTTCCGCACCCGGGTCCGGCGGCGGGTGCCACCCTGTCCGCCCTCGGTGTCGGAGTCCTCGGAGTCGCCCTCGGCCTCGGCCTCGGGCTCGTCGCCGCTCTCGGCGTCCGCGTCCTCACCGGCACCACGACGACGGCGGCGGCCGCCGCGGCGGCGGCGGCGGCGCGGGCCGCCCTCACCGGAGTCGCTGTCGGCGCCTTCTGCGTCCGCACCTTCGGCGGCGTCCGCCTCGGTCTCGTCGCCCTCGGAGCCCTCGGAGCCTTCGGGGGTCGCAGCAGCCTTCTTGGCCGGTCGACGGGCCGACTTCTTCGCCGCGGCGCTGCGGTCCTGCCCCTTGTCGTCGCTCTTGTCGTCGCTCTTGTCGTCGCCCGGGGCAGCCTCTTGGCCGGCGTCAGAGTCGGCATCGGCAGCGGCAGCAGCGGCCTTTTTCGTCGTGCGCTTGCGGGCCGGCGTGGTCTTCTCCGGCGCCTGGAAGAGGACCATCGGCGCGGCGGCGCCGGCGGAATCGTCGGTCCCCTCCAACTCGTCACCGGCCGCGGGGGCCTCGGCGGCCTTCTTGGGACGCGAGGCGGCCTTCTTCGCCGCCTTCTTCTTCGGTGCCGGGGAGTCCGCGGAGCCGGACTCGTCGGACGGCGCGGCGGCGTCGCCGGTGTCCGCGGGCTCGGCGTCAGCGGACGCCGCAGTCTTCTTGGCCGCCTTCTTGGCGGTCTTCTTGGCGCCAGTCTTCTTGGCCGCCTTCTTCGCCGCCTTCTTGGCGGGTGCCGCGCCGTCGTTCACCTCGGCGGGAGCCGCGTCTGCGGCGGGAGCGACCTGGTCGGTCGAGTTGGTGGGTTCTTCAGGGGTGCTGGTGTCAGCGTCGAGCACAGTGCTCTCCTAGAGCATTCCCTCCCCAGCACGATGGCCGGGCGAGCAATGCGGGTCACGGCCGTGGAAGCGTCGGACGCTCCACGGCGAAAGCCTTCGGTCGGCGACGACACCCTCCGTGTCAGTACGTCGCGAGTGCGTCCCGTTCGCCACCAACCGCGGTCGCTGCGCCGGGCTCCGGAGAAACTGTCACCTTCTCCTCAGCCGGCCGCGTCGCGGTCGGGTGTCAACGGATCGCCCACGGTGCCGTCCTGCGAGTCCAAGGGGCCCTGAGCGAGTCGCTGCGCCAGGGCAGCGGTCCCGATCGGAGTTCCCGAAGTCTCGCGAAGCGCGGCGAGAACGTCGTCGGGTCTCACGGACGGAGTTCCGTGTCGCAAGACCACTCGGAGTATCGCACACGAACCCTCTACGGCGTGCTTCGTGTCACACGCCAGCGCGTCGAGGGAGACGATCGCGGCACGGGCGTCGAAGGTGCGCAGCCCCTTCTTCGTCATCCGTTCGACCACCACCTCCTCGGCGGCGAGCAGTGCCTCGACAGCAGCCGCGGCCTCCTGTTCGGTGACGCCGGAGACAGTGAGTTCCCACAGTGACGCCTCGAGGCGGTCCGCGAGCGATCCCCCGGAGCTGACCACGGCATCGATCAGGTCCAGGCCGTCCGGGAGCGACTCGTCGAGTGCGGCGCGCAGCGACTCGGGGTCCACGACCTCGGCGAGTGCGAGCTCGAGGTACTCCGCCTCGCTGGCCGCCCCGGTCGGGCTCGCACCGGCGTACGAGATCCGCGGATGCGGATTGAAGCCCGACGAGTACGCCATCGGGATCCGCGCCCGGAACACGGCGCGCTCGAAGGCGCGGCTGAAGTCCCGGTGGCTGGTGAACCGGAGCCGCCCGCGCTTGGCGTACCGGATCCGGATCCGCTGGACCGGTGGGGCCTGCTGCTCGGGCTGTTCACGCACGGACGAACCCTAACCGGGCGCGGAGGCCGCCTTCTCGGCCGCCCGGGCAAGCGGTGACTGGTAGATCGACCGGACGACGTCGCCGTCCAGCCACGCGGTCAGCCGTGCCGCTGCTCCCCGCAGCGACGCATCGGCCTCGGCCGACAGGTCCTCGGCGGGCACGATCACGACGGTGCCGTCCTCGGTCTGCCGCCAGCCGCCGACGATCCGGCCGTCCCACCAGGCCGTGGGGCCACCGTTGCCGTTGCGGTCGAAGATCGCGGCCGCGTGCGGCCCGAGGTAGAACGAGCGCTCCTTCCAGCCCATCGTGGTCGGGTCGAGCGCCGGGAGCAGCGCGGCCCACGGCTCCGGCGCCGGATCGTCGTCCACGTCGTCGGGAAGCACCCAGCCGGTCGCGGGACCCTCGAGCCGGACCTCGACGGCCCCGACGTCCACGAGCGCACGGCGTACCGCCGCCTTGGTCGCGCCGAGCCACCAGACGATGTCGTCCTCGGTCCCCGGCCCGAAGGTGCGCAGCCAGGACCCGACCAGGACCCGGTAGCCGTCCTGCTCGGACAGCGCCTCCGGGACGTCCGGCAGCCAGTCCTCCGTCGCGGTCCAGCGCGGGCGCGAGGTCTTCCAGCCGCCGTCGTTCTCGCCACGCACGATCACGCCCGATGCGGCCAGGGTGGTGAGCACCCGGGGCGCGATCGGCAGCTCCGCTCCGTAGCTCTTGCCCTCGGCATAGGTGAGGCGCGCCTCCAGGCCCGGGATCGCGGCACGCAGCTGCATCGTGGTCATCGGCCCGCGTGCTCGGAGCAGGTCGTGCACCGCGGTGGTGTGCTCGGCGACCCAGGCCCGGCCGTCGGCGGCGATGCCGCCCTTCACCACGTCGCGGGCGAGCTGACCGATCTGCTGGCCCGCGACCCGCGCCGCCGCACTCCCCCACACCGCCGGCAGCAGGTCGGTCGGGAAGGCGAAGACCGTCCGCCGCATCGCGAGCTGCTTCACCACCGAACGGTCCTCGTACAAGGCCCGGTCCATGTCGGCACGCGAGGCGCCCGTACGGGCGAACGCGGCCAGGTGCACCGACGCGGGCTCGGTCGAATGCAGGCAGGTCATCGCGGCGGTGGCCGCCTCGACACTGCTGTGCGGACCCGCCAGGCCGTGTCGACGGGCCAGTCGCGCCCGTCTCTGGTCGTCACTGATCCGGATCTCGCCCACCGGCCCATCCAACCCCAGCGCGCCGACAACCAGGCTAGGCACCGCGGGCACGCGACAGCAGCAGCTGCCGGGTGCGCGCCCCGGTCTTCGTCAGGATCGCCTTCACGTGATCGTTGACCGTGTGCTCGGAGAGCACGAGACGGGCCGCGATCTCCTTCGACTCCTGGCCGGCGCCGAGGAGGGTCAGCACCTCCGTCTCGCGGGCGGACAGCCCGCAGGCCCGGGAGAGCAGATCCATCCGCTCGAGTGGTGTGGACGGTTCGATCGAGACCGCTATGTCCGGCCCGAGCCGGGATGCCTTCACGGTGACCCACCGGCTGCCGCCGAGGTGCACCCGCGACCACGGCTCGCCGAGCGGGACGCCCTCCTCGACAGCGATCAACGCCGCGCCCACGTTGTAGGCAGCCGCCGGGATCGGCGCCATCGGCTCGTCCGGGGGCAGCAGTTGGAGCATCGCCGCCGCGGCGCCCTCGGTCTGGGTCCGGACCGCGAGGTCAGGACCGAGGACGACGACGGCCGGCCCGACCGGCAACAGCCGGTCGTCGGCCTCGACGAAGGTGCGTTCCAACGCCGCACGCAATCCGATCGTCACGGCCGGCTGCAGCGAGGTGAGGACGGCGAGTTCGTCGCGACCGAACCCCCGGTCCCGCCAGAGCTCCAGGAACCCCCAGGTCCCGTACCGGTCCGCGAACACGACCATCGCGGTGTCGACGACTCCGATCCCGCTCAGCACCTGGGCCCAGACGAGCGACTCGGCCGGGTCCTTCGTACTGGTGAGCAACGACGACGCCGGTTTCCCGGAGAGGCGGTCGACCCGGTTGACCTCGGTCAGGTACCGCCACCGGATCACCTCGGGCAGCCGTTGCCACGCCAGCATCGGGACGTCGGCATGGGGCGAGGTGCCGACCAGGGTCACCGGGTCGGTGAGCGCGAAGACGTGGCCGTCGTACGGGACCTTCTCGCGGAGCAGCCCGAGCAGCCGTTCGCGCAATTCTTTGGCGGACAGCGGTAGTCCGCACACGTGCTCGACCCGCCTCAGCCAGTCCACGCACCCACAGTAGGGAAACCCCCAGGATCAGGGATACAGCGCGCGACCCGGAGGCCGGAGGCTGGAGGCCCCGATCAAGGAGGCAGTCATGGCCACAGTGCACGTCGAGAACCACGTCCGCGACTTCGACACCTGGAAGGAGGTCTTCGACAAGTTCGAGGCGTTCCGGGCCGAGCAGGGAGTGCGGTCCTACCGGGTCTCCCGCCAGGTCGAGGACCCGGACCAGGTGACCGTCGACCTGGACTTCGACTCGGTCGAGGACGCCACCGCCTTCCGCGGCGCACTGGAGAAGATCTGGGCGACGCCGCAGTCCCGGGAGCACCTCGTCTCGCACGAGGCGCCGAGGATCCTGGAAGTGGTGGACGCCCGCACGTTCTGACAACGCCCCGGCCGGCGACGCGGCCGGGCGTGATTGGATCGGGAGATGACTCCCCCTCACCAGGAGACCCGTTTCGGGCGCATCCTGGTGGTGGTCGGGATCGTCGCTCTCGCCTTCAACCTGCGCCCGGCCGCGGTCAGCATCGGGCCCGTCCTCGACGAGGTCTCGACTGCCTTCGGCATGACCGGGGCGCAGACCGGACTGCTCACCAGTCTTCCGGTGATCAGCTTCGCGACCATGGGCGCCCTGGCCCCGCGACTGGCCCGGTCCATCGGGCTGCACCGGGTCACGCTGCTGGCTCTGCTCCTCGTCGCCGGCGGCCTCTTCGCCCGGGTGACGGTCGAGAACACCTGGACGTTCCTGTTCCTGTCCTTCGTCGCGCTCGCCGGCATGGCGGTGGCGAACGTGCTGCTCCCCTCCCTGGTGAAGCTGCACTTCCCGGACCGGGTGGGACTGCTCACCGCGCTGTACTCCACCGCACTCGCCGTCGGGCTCACCCTGGCCTCGGTCCTGACGGTCCCGATCTCCGAAGCGGGTCCGGGTGAACCTCTGGACTGGCGCGACGGCCTGGTCACCTGGGCGTTCACCGCTGTCCTGGCCGCGATCCCCTGGGTCGCGCTGGTCCGGCACGACCGTCGCGACACCGGCCGGCCGGCGGCGTTCGGGACCGGCGCGATGGCCCGGACCCGGATCGGCTGGGTGATGGCGGCGTTCTTCGGGCTGCAGTCGCTGCAGGCCTATTCGATCTTCGGCTGGGTCGCGCAGGTGTACCGGGACGCCGACTTCAGCGCGCACGACGCCGGGCTCCTGCTCGGCGTGGTCACGGCGGTCAGCATCCCGCTCTCTTTCGTGATCCCGCCACTGACGGCGCGCGCGACCGATCAGCGCCGGTTGCTGACGGTGGTGATGGTCTTCTACCCGATCGGTTACCTCGGCCTGATCCTGGCGCCGGAAACCGTCCCGTGGCTCTGGGCGGCCGCACTCGGGATCGGCACGTGCACGTTCCCGTTCATCCTCACCCTGATCGGTCTACGCGCCCGGACGGCAGCCGGCACCGCCGCGCTCTCCGGCTTCACCCAGTCGGTCGGCTATCTGATCGCGGTCGTCGGGCCGTTCGGCGTCGGCGCCATCTACGGCGCCACCGACGACTGGGTCCTCCCCCTCGGCGTGCTGCTCGCGCTGTGCGTGCCGCAGTACGTCGTCGGCCTGATGGCGTCGCGGCCTGCGTACGTCGAGGACGAACTGCCCCCAGGAAGCACGAAGGGAAGGAGCGACAGCGCTCCTTCCACTCCCAAGGTATAACCCGTACCGGGGCTTGCGGCAAGACCCCGGTCGTGGCGCAGAATCGCCGGCCCCAGCCCAGAACGAACCGAAACGGAGCAGCTCACGTGAGCCCGGCGACCCCCAGTGCGTTCGATCTTTCCGACCACCTCGCTGCCAAGGCCGACCCGGCCCTGATCGCCGCCGACGAGGAGCACTTCGCGGCCATCTCCGAGAGTCTCGAGCACTCGATCGCCGAGCTCACCGAGCAGCTCGATGCCGCGCGCAGGGCACCGGGCGGCATCGGCCAGGAGGCGATGGACCGCGATCTGGAGGTCCACCGGCTGACCGCCCGGCTGCGCGCGTTGGGCCGCTTCGGCCTGGACCTGTGCCTGGGGCACATGGTCAGCGCGGACGACGGGACGACCACGTACGTCGGCCGGCTCGGCCTCACCGACAAGTCCGGGCGTCGGCTGCTGGTCGACTGGCGCTCCCCCGCGGCCGAGCCGTTCTTCGCAGCGACCCACGCCAACCCGATGGGCCTGGCGAGCCGTCGGCGCTATCGCTGGACCCTCGGCCGGATCAGCGACTACTGGGACGAGGTGTACACCGCCGACGGACTCGAGAGCCGCGCCGCGCTCGACGACCAGTCGGCGTTCATCGCCAGCCTGGGCAGCAACCGGTCGGCGCGGATGCGCGACGTGCTCGGCACCATCCAGTCCGACCAGGACGCCATCATCCGCGCCGGGTCGCGCGGCGCGCTGGTCGTCGACGGCGGCCCGGGAACCGGCAAGACCGTCGTCGCCCTGCACCGGACCGCCTACCTGCTCTACGCCGACCCGCGGCTCGGCCACCGTCGCGGCGGCGTGCTCTTCGTCGGGCCGAGCGGGCCGTACCTCGCCTACGTCTCCGACGTCCTGCCCAGCCTCGGCGAGGAAGGCGTGCAGACCTGCACGCTGCGCGACCTCGTGGCCGAGGGCGCCACGGCAGTCCCGGAGACCGATCCGGCCGTGGCCGCGCTGAAGGCGTCCGCGGACCTGGTGAAGGCGATCGAGCCGGCGGTGAGGTTCTACGAGGATCCGCCGACCGAGGGCATGGAGGTCGAGACCCCGTACGCCGACATCTGGCTCAGCCCGGCGGACTGGACCGACGCCTTCGATTCCCCCGCCCCCGGGACCCCGCACAACGAGGCGCGCGACGAGGTCTGGGAGGAGCTCCTGACCATCCTGGCGGACAAGTACGAGGGCGACGGCGAGGACGACGGATCGGCCGACCTGGTTCGCGCGGCCCTCGCCCGGAACCGGGAGCTCGCCGACGCCTTCAACAGGGCGTGGCCGATCGTCGAGGCGACCGACCTGGTCGGCGACCTGTGGACGGTCCCGGCTTACCTGCGGCTGTGCGCACCCTGGTTCGATCCCGACGACGTGCAGCACCTGCAACGCAGCGACGCCCAGGCCTGGACGACGTCCGACCTGCCGCTCCTGGACGCTGCGCGCCAGCGGCTCGGGGACCCCGAGGCTTCTCGTCGCAGGCGCCGCCACGAAGCCGCCGTCGCAGCCGAGCGCGCGCAGATGGACCGGGTCGTCGAGGACCTCCTCCAGCTCGACGACGAGGACGGCATGATGGCGCAGCTGCGCCAGGAGGGCATCCGCGACGTCCTCGTGGACGAGGCTGCCCTGCCCGAGGACGACCCGGACCTGCTCGCCGGGCCGTTCGCGCACATCGTCGTCGACGAGGCCCAGGAGCTGACCGACGCGGAGTGGCAGATGCTCCTGCTCCGCTGCCCGTCCCGGAGCTTCACCATCGTCGGCGACCGCGCCCAGGCGAGGCACGGCTTCACGGAGTCCTGGACCGAGCGACTGACGCGGGTCGGCCTCGACCGGACCGAGCTCGCCTCGCTGAGCATCAACTACCGGACGCCGACCGAGATCATGGCCGAGGCCGAGCCGGTGATCCGGGCCGCACTACCGGACGCGAACGTCCCGACCTCGGTACGCAGCAGCGGCATCCCCGTGGTCCACGGATCCACCGCGGACCGCGACGCGATTCTCGAGGCCTGGCTCGCCGAGCACGACGACGGGATCGCCTGCGTCATCGGCGATCCGGGCTTCGAGGAGACCGAGCGGGTCCGCTCCCTGACGCCGGAGCTGTCGAAAGGCCTCGAGTTCGACCTCGTCGTCCTCATCGACCCGGAGTCGTTCGGCGACGGCATCGAGGGCGCGGTCGACCGGTACGTCGCGATGACGCGGGCGACCAGCCGGCTGGTGATCCTCACGGGCGACTGACCGCGTTCGAGGTCGGGATCAGGCGTCAACGAATACTTAAACATCATGTTGAACTATTGACACTGAGCACGTACCCTCGCCGCATGTCTCTCCTCACCCCTGTCGGCGTACGCATCGCGGCTCTCCCCGTCATGCCGAGGTTCCTCCCCCAGATCGTGAAGACGGACAAGCGGCTGCTCTCCCTCACCAAGGGCAAGCTCTCGGTCCTGGACCTCGCCGGGCTCCCGAACATCACGCTGACCACGATCGGCCGCAGGTCGGGCCTCGCCCGGCCCGCCCAACTGCTCGCCGTTCCGCGCGAGGACGGCTCCTGGCTGACCGCGGGATCCAACTTCGGCCAGGAGGCACAGCCGGTCTGGGTCCTCAACGTGGAGGCGAACCCCGAGGTCGAGGTCACCCGCAAGGGCCGGACCACGCCGATGCTCGCCCGGAAGCTCGACGGGGCCGAGCGACAGGCGGCCCGCGACGAGATGCTGGCGGTCTGGCCCAACATCGAGCTCTACGAGCAGCGCACCGCGGGCGGGCGCGAGATCAAGATCTTCCACCTGACGCCGCGCTGAGCATCGAACCGCTCTGCGGTCAGACGACGGCGAGCGGGAGCAGGCGCTGGCCCGTCGGGCCGATCTGGATGTCGGTGCCCATCTCGGGGCAGACGCCGCAGTCGTAGCACGGGGTCCAGCGGCAGTCCTCGACGTCGACGGAGTCCGGGTCGACGGCGTCCTCCCAGTCCTCCCAGAGCCAGTCCTTGTCCAGGCCCGAG
>JAKFBZ010000062.1:0-110110 GCA_036676945.1 Marmoricola sp. | reverse complement strand
GTAGCCCCACTCGTTGTCGTACCAGCCGACGACCTTGACCTGGTTGCCGATGACCTTGGTCAGCGGCGCGTCGAAGATGCAGGACGCCGGGTCGGTGACGATGTCGGAGGAGACGATCGGGTCCGTCGAGTACTTCAGGAAGCGGCCGTCGGCAGCCTTCTCGATGGCGGCGTTGACCTCTTCGACAGTGGTCTCACGTCCGGCCTCGAAGGTGAGGTCGGTGGCCGAGCCGGTCGGGGTCGGGACGCGGAGCGCGTAGCCGTCGAGCTTGCCCTTGAGCTCAGGCAGGACCAGGCCGATCGCCTTGGCGGCACCGGTGCCGGTCGGGACGATGTTGATCGCCGCGGCGCGGGCCCGGCGCAGGTCGCTGTGGATGTTGTCCTGCAGGTTCTGGTCCGCGGTGTACGCGTGGATCGTGGTCATCAGACCCTTGACGATGCCGAACTCGTCGTTGAGCGCCTTGGCCATCGGGGCCAGGCAGTTCGTGGTGCAGGACGCGTTCGAGATGACGGTGTGCACGGCCGGGTCGTACAGCTCGTGGTTCACGCCCATCACGATGGTGATGTCCTCGTTGGAGGCGGGCGCGGAGATGATGACCTTCTTGGCGCCGGCGTCCACGTGGGCGCGGGCCTTCGTGGCATCGGTGAAGAAGCCGGTCGACTCGACGACGATGTCGACACCGAGCTCGCCCCACTTCAGGGCTGCCGGGTCACGCTCGGCGAACGCGGCGATCTCCTTGCCGCCGACCACGATGGCGTCGTCGGTCGCGCTGACGTCCGCGTCCAGACGACCCAGGATCGAGTCGTACTTGAGCAGGTGCGCGAGAGTGGCGTTGGCGGTCAGGTCGTTGACACCGACGATCTCGATGTCGGCACCCGACGCTCGTACTGCACGGAAGAAGTTGCGGCCGATGCGGCCGAAGCCATTGATTCCGACGCGGACAGTCACAGCGATCTACTCCTGGTGGTCAAGCGGAAGACGGGCTTGTTGAGCCTATCGCGCTCGACAGGACCCGAGGACCGGGGTCCAGTACCCAGCGGTAACCAGCACCGCCGTGAAGATCAGGCCTCGTCGGCCAGCATCTCCGGGGTCAGCGAGGCCTCGGTGTCGGGGATGCCGAGCTCCTCGGCGCGCTTGTCCGCCATCGCCAGCAGCCGGCGGATCCGGCCCGCGATCGCGTCCTTGGTGAGCACCGGGTCGTGCAACTGACCGAGCTCTTCGAGCGAGGCCTGCTTGTGTTCGAGCCGGAGCTTGCCGGCCTGGCGGAGGTGGTCCGGGATCTCCTCACCGAGGATCTCCAGCGCCCTGTCGACGCGGGCGCCGGCGGCGACCGCCGCGCGGGCCGAACGGCGCAGGTTCGCGTCGTCGAAGTTGGCGAGCCGGTTGGCGGTGGCCCGGACCTCGCGCCGCATCCGGCGCTCCTCCCAGGCGAGCAGTGACTCGTGCGCGCCCAGCCGGGTCAGCAGCTGCCCGATCGCGTCGCCGTCGCGGATCACGACCCGGTCCACGCCCCGCACCTCACGCGCTTTCGCGGAGATGCCCAGGCGCCGGGCCGACCCGACGAGTGCGAGCGCCGCCTCGGGACCGGGGCAGGTGACCTCCAGCGAACTGGACCGACCGGGCTCGGTCAGCGAGCCGTGCGCCAGGAACGCGCCGCGCCAGGCGGCCACGGCGTCGCACCCGGACCCGGAGACGACCTGCGGCGGCAGGCCCCGGACCGGACGGTTGCGCTGGTCGATCAGACCGGTCTGCCGGGCCAGCGACTCACCGTCGCGAGCGACCCGCACGATGTAGTGGGTCCCGCGGCGCAGACCGTTGCTCTTGAGCAGGATCACCTCGGAGTCGTGTCCGTAGACCTCGGCGATGTCCTTGCGCAGCCGACGAGCAGCTGCACCGGTGTCGAGCTCGGCCTCGACGACGATGCCGCCGTTGACCAGGTGCAGGGAATCGGCGAACCGGAGCATCGAGGAGACCTCCGACTTGCGACAGCAGGTCTTCGTCACGGAGGTACTGGCCAACTCTGCCTTGACCTGTGCCGTCATCGCCATGCGGGCCACCTTAGTTCGCCGCCATGAGGAGCGCATAGGCACGTGCCAACTTCTCCGGATCATGTTGTCCCGCGGAGTGCGGCAGAGCGACGTCTGCGAGCACCAGGCGTGCTCCGAGGGCGTCGGTGGTGGCTCGCAACCGGGCCTCGTTGGGGACCGAGGCATGGTCGGCCAGGACGGTGTCGATCCGCAGGCCGGGCGCGTGCTGGTGGAGCACCTTCAGGTGGTCCTCCGGCGTGAAACCGTCGGTCTCCCCCGGTTGCGCCTCGAGATTGAGGTTCACCACCACCCGGCCGGCGCTGGCGGCGAGGGCATCCCGGAGCTGCGGCACCAGGACGTGCGGGATCACCGAGGAGTACCAGGAGCCGGGGCCCAGGACGAGCCAGTCGGCATCGGCGATGGCGCGCACTGCTTCCGGGCTGGCCAGCGGGTCGTGCGGCTCCAGGTGTACGTCGAGCACCTCGCCGGGCGTGGTGGCCACCTCGACCTGACCCCGGACCGTGGTGACGGCGTCGGGCTCGGCCGGATCGGCGCCGCGGACGTCCGCGGTGATGTCGAGCGGCGTGATCGCCATCGGGAGCACGCGACCCCGGGCTCCGAGCAGGCTGCCGACCCAGTCCAGGCCGGTGACGTGGTCGCCGAGCAGTTCCCAGAGCGCCACGATCAGCAGGTTGCCGACCGCATGGCCGTCCATCTCGCCGTCGGAACTGAACCGGTGCTGCAGCACCTTGGCCCAGGTCTGTCCCCAGCGGTCGTCACCACAGAGCGCGGCGAGCGCCATCCGCAGGTCTCCGGGCGGCAGGACGCCGAACTCCTGGCGCAGCCGCCCCGAGGAGCCGCCGTTGTCGGCCACGGTGACGATCGCGGTCAGGTCGCTGGTCAGGCGCCGCAGGGCCGTCAGCGATGCCGCCAGCCCGTGACCGCCGCCGAGCGCGACCACGCTCGGCTCGGCGCTCCAGCTGACTCCGGGACGCACGTCCGGGCTCACTCCCGACCCAGGTCCCGGTGAGTGGCTTCGGCCTCGACGCCGGCCGCCCGCAAGCGGGACGCGATCTCCTCGGACATCGCCACGCTGCGGTGCTTGCCGCCGGTGCAGCCGATGGCGACCGTCATGAACCGCTTCCCTTCGCGCAGGTAGCCCGCGCCGACGGTCTCGATCACCGGCAGGTACCGCTCCAGGAAGCTCTGGGCGTCGTCGCGGTCCTTGACGAACGAGGCCACCGACGGATCCTTGCCGGTCAGCTCCTTGAGCTCCGGCACCCAGAACGGGTTCGGCAGGAACCGCATGTCGGCGAGCAGGTCGGCGTCGACCGGCACGCCGTACTTGAAGCCGAAGCTCACCACGGTGACCTTGAGGCCGACCCGTTCCGGCGTCCCGTACGCCGCCGCGACCTTGTCCTTGAGCTGGTGCACGTTGAGCGGCGTGGTGTCGATGACCACCTCGGCGTCGCCGCGGAGCTGGGTCATCACTTCGCGCTCGCGGTGGATGCCGTCGAGCAGCCGGCCGCCCTCCTGCAACGGGTGCGGGCGTCGAGCGGCTTCCTGGCGTCGTACCAGGATGTCGTCGTCGGCCTCCAGGAACAGCACCGAAGCCCGTCGGGTCGGCAGGTGGAGGGCGATCTGCTCCCGGAGCAGGTGGAACCTGGTCCCGCCGCGGACGTCGACGACCACCGCGATCGGCTGGGCGCGGCCCATCTTCTCGTCGACCAGGCGGACCACTTCGGTGACGAGCTCCGGCGGGAGGTTGTCGACCACGAAATAGCCGAGGTCCTCCAGCTCCTTCGCCGCGGTGCTGCGACCGGCGCCGGTCATCCCGGTGACGATCACGAGCTCGCCCAGCTCCCCGACCGCCGGGATCTCACCGGTGTCGTCTGCGGAACGCTCGGACTCTGTGGATCCCTCGTGCTCGGACATCCTCAGCCTTCCTCGATCTCACCCGTCGCCGTGTTGACGGCGACAGTCTGGCCGCCCGCGCGCTGTTGCGCGACTGCTTCCGCGATCGCGGCAGCCGTGGCGGGACCGATCCCCGGCACCTCGGCGATCTGGTCGGCGGTCGCGGCGCGGAGCTTCTTCAGCGACCCGAAGTGCTTGATCAGCGTCTTGCGGCGCACTTCACCCAGTCCCGGCACGTCGTCGAGCAACGACTCGACCATCGACTTGGAGCGCCTCGAGCGGTGATGGGTGATCGCGAAACGGTGGGCCTCGTCGCGGATCCGCTGGAGCAGGTAGAGGCCCTCACTGGAGCGCGCCAGGATCACCGGGTCGGGCTCGGCCGGGAGCCAGACCTCCTCGAGCCGCTTGGCCAGGCCGCAGACCGGGACGTCGTCGATCCCGAGCTCGTCGAGCGCGCGCTGGGCGGCGGCCACCTGGGGCGGACCACCGTCGACGACCACCAGACCGGGGACATAGGAGAACTTCCGCGCCTTGCCGGTCTCCGGGTCGATCAGCATCGGCCCCTGGTCGTCGTCGGCGGAGATCTCGCCGCCGGCGAGGTCGGGCCGTTCGATCCGCTCGTCGAGCAGGCGCCGGAACCGCCGGGTGATCACCTCGTGCATCGAGGCGACGTCGTTCTGGCCCTCGACGCCGCGGATGACGAACCGGCGGTACTCGCTCTTGCGGGCCAGGCCGTCCTCGAAGACGACCATCGAGGCGACGACCTCGGTGCCCTGCAGGTTGGAGATGTCGTAGCACTCGATCCGCAGCGGCGCCGTCGGGAGATCGAGCGCCTTCTGGATCTCTTCGAGCGCCTGGTTGCGGGCGGTCAGGTCGCTGGCCCGTCGGGTCTTGTGCAGCGCCAGCGACTGGGCTGCGTTCTGCGCGACCGTCTCCTGGAGCGACTTCTTGTCACCGCGTTGCGGCACCCGGATCCTCACCCTGCTCCCCCGGGCCTCGGTGAGCAGCTGCTCGAAGGTGTCGGCGTCGTCGGGCAGTTGCGGGACCAGGATCTCCTTCGGGATCGCCTCGCCCTCCTCTCCCGCGTACAGCTGGAGCAGGAACTCGCCGACGAGCCCGGCGGTGTCCAGGTCCGCGACCCGGTCCGCGACCCAGCCGCGCTGACCCCGGATCCGGCCGGTGCGGACGTGGAAGATCTGGACCGCCACCTCCAGCGGGTCCTCGACCAGCGCGATCACGTCGGCGTCGGTCCCGTCGCCGAAGACGACCGCCTGCCGCTCGAGAGCCTTGTTGAGCGCGCCGAGGTCGTCGCGGAGCCGGGCTGCCTTCTCGTAGTCCTGAGCCGCCGACGCGGCGTACATCTCCTTCTCGACGCGCTTCACGAAGGCGTCGGTCTTCCCGCCGATGAAGTCGCAGAAGTCCTCGGCGATCTCGCGGTGCTCGTCGGCGTCGACCTTGCCGACGCACGGCGCCGAGCACTTGTCGATGTAGCCGAGCAGGCAGGGCCGGCCGATCTGCGAGGAGCGTTTGAAGACGCCGTTGCTGCACGACCGCATCGGGAACACCCGGAGCAACAGGTCGACGGTGTCGCGGATCGCCCAGGCGTGCGAGTAGGGACCGAAGTACTTCACGCCCTTCTTCTTGGCCCCGCGTCCGACCATCACTCGCGGGTACTCCTCGTTGAGGGTGACCGCGAGCCACGGGTAGGACTTGTCGTCGCGGTACTTCACGTTGAACCGCGGGTCGTACTCCTTGATCCAGGAGTACTCGAGCTGGAGCGCCTCGACCTCGGTGTCGACCACCGTCCACTCGACGCTCGCCGCCGTGGTCACCATGGTGGCCGTGCGCTGGTGCAGGTTGGCGATGTCCTGGAAGTACGACGACAGCCGGGCGCGCAGGTTCTTCGCCTTGCCGACGTAGACGACGCGGCCGTCCTTGTCACGGAACCGGTAGACGCCCGGCCGGGTCGGGATCGATCCCGGCTTCGGTTTGTACGTCGACGGGTCAGCCACGGGTCAACCCTACGGTCGCGGACCGACACGCGCCCACCGCACCTTCATCACCTTTGTGTAGTGGGTTACTCTACTTTCATGACGACGGGACTCCTGGACCGACGACTGACCACCTCCGCGGAGGCCGAGCAGGCCTATCTCGAGGGGGTCGACGCCCTGCTGCAACTGCGCCAGGGTGCGCTCGCGCACTTCAGCCGGGCACTCGCGCTGGACCCGACCTTCGCCCTCGCACACGCCGCCCTTGCCCTGATGGGCCACGAGTTGTGCGCGCCGGTGGACGTGCCCGGCCGGGTGCGGGCGGCCACGCTCCTGGCCGGTCGCGCGTCCCTGGCCGAACGCGATCACGTCCACGCGGTCGCGGGCCATGTGAGCGGGGACAAGCGCGCGATCGTCCGCCACCTCAGCGTTCACCCCGACGACGCGGTGCTCCTCTCGGTCGCTGTTCCGACGATCGCGTTCGCCGGTGTCACCGAAGTCCCCGAGGACGCCTGGTCGATCGTGGAGTCCTGTACGGCGGCCCAGGGACACACCTGGTTCCACGCCGGCCTGCTCGCCTTCATCCGCCAGGAACAGGGTCGCTTCGACGAGGCCCTGGACCTGGCGAACGTGTCTCTGTCGGCGAAGCCGGGCTCGGGACACGCGGCTCATGCCCGCGCCCACGTCCACTACGAGACCGGCGATCACCGCGGCGGTCTGGACTGGATCGACGACTGGATGTCCGCCGCCGGCGCCGCGACGGAGAACCTGGCCCACTACGCCTGGCACGCCGCCCTGCACGAGCTCAGCGCCGGCGACCTGGCGGCGGTCGAGGACCGCTTCCGCCGCCAGCTCGCCCCGGAGCACGTGCAGGGCTGCCGATCGCTGGTCGACTCCGGCTCGCTGCTCTGGCGCTGGCGCCTGACCCCCGGCGCGGCTGACGTGCCGAGCGTCGCGGCGGGCACGGACGTCCCGGCATCGACGCTGCTCCGCCCGGCGAACGCGTTCGTGGGTCTGCACGCGGCGATCGCGCTCTGTGCCGCCGATGACCTCGTCGGCCTTCGTAGCCTCGCCTGCTGGTCTGCCGCGCACGAGCACCCGGTCCTCCGTGCCGTGGTGTCGCCGCTGGCCACTGCTCTGCGGCTGCTGCTCCTCGACCAGCCCGGCGCGTGCGCGGACGAGCTGATCCGGATCCGGCCCCAGGTCTGGCGCGTCGGCGGGAGCGACGCGCAGCGCGAGGTCGTCGAGGAGACCCTGCTGACGGCGCTGCTCCGGGCCGGCCGGTACGACGAAGCACGCACGCTGATCGACGGACGCCTGGACCGACGTCGATGTCGACGCGACGAGTGGTTCCGCGAACTCGCCGTCAGCTGACGGTGAGCGTGTCCCCGGTGACCGTCACGGTCTTCTCCGGGAGCGGCTGCGGCGCCGGTCCCCCGACGACCGATCCGTCCTCGATCGAGTACTTGCTGAAGTGGCAGGAACAGTTGATGGTCCCGTCCTTGACGCTCGAGACCTGGCAGCCCTGGTGGGTGCACGTCGCGGAGAAAGCCTTGAACTGACCCGCTTCGGGCTGGGTCACGACGATGTTCTCGTCCTTGAGGATCTCGCCACCGCCGACCGGGATGTCGCTGGTCTTGATGCCGCCGTCGTCGCCGCTCGCTGTTTCGGTCGAACCCGGGCTCGTTGCGCCGTCGTCCGGCGTGGTGCCGGTCGTGTCGTCGTCACTTCCGGATCCGCACGCCGCGAGCACGGGCACAGCGACACCGGCCGCAGCCAACCCGTAGATGACGTTCCGTCTGCTGGCTTCGTTCTCGCTCACCGCTCCGCCTTCCGTCAATGGGCCGGTCCGACAACGTGGCCCTGCAACAGGTCTACCCCGACACTATTGGTTGAACCCGCAATCTTGGCTGAGAGAACCCTGTCAATCGCCCCCGGCGGCCGGTTCAGCCTCGTTCGAGCAGCGGCTTGAGGTACTGGCCGGTGAAACTCTCCTCGATCTCGGCGACCTGCTCCGGCGTACCGGTCGCGACCACTGTGCCTCCGCGGTTGCCGCCGGCAGGACCCATGTCGACGATCCAGTCCGACGTCTTGATCACGTCCAGGTTGTGCTCGATGACCAGCACGGTGTTCCCCTGGTCGACCAGTCGGCCGAGGACCAGCAAGAGCTTCCGGATGTCCTCGAAGTGAAGGCCGGTGGTCGGCTCGTCCAGCACGTAGACCGTACGACCGGTCGACCGCTTCTGGAGCTCGGAGGCGAGCTTCACGCGCTGCGCCTCACCGCCGGACAGCGTCGTCGCCGGCTGACCGAGCCGGACGTAGCCCAGACCGACCTCGAGCAGCGTCTTCAGGTGCCGGTTGATCGCCGGGATGGCGGCGAAGAAGTCCACCGCCTCCTCGATCGGCATGTCCAGGACGTCGGCGATGGTCTTGCCCTTGTAGTGCACCTCGAGCGTCTCGCGGTTGTAGCGGGCGCCGTGGCAGACCTCGCACGGGACGTAGACGTCCGGCAGGAAGTTCATCTCGATCTTGATGGTTCCGTCGCCCGAGCAGGCCTCGCAGCGACCGCCCTTGACGTTGAAGGAGAACCGGCCCTGCAGGTAACCGCGCATCTTCGCCTCGGGCGTCGAGGCGAACAGCTTGCGGACGTGGTCGAAGACGCCGGTGTACGTCGCCGGGTTGCTCCGCGGGGTCCGGCCGATCGGTGACTGGTCGACGTGGATGACCTTGTCCACGTCCTCGGTCCCGCTGATCCTGGTGTGCCGGCCAGGGACGGTCCTGGCGTTGTAGATCTGCTTGGCCAGCGAGGTGTAGAGGATGTCGTTGACGAGCGTCGACTTGCCCGATCCGGAGACCCCGGTCACCGCGACGAACAGGCCCAGCGGGAACGCGACGTCGATGTCCTTGAGGTTGTTCTCCCGCGCGCCGTGGACGACCAGCTCGCGCCCCTTGGTCCGCGGCCGGCGTACCTCGGGAAGCGGGATCTTCTTGCGACCTGACAGGTACATCCCGGTCTCGGAGTCGCGGTGCTTGAGCAGTTGCTTGACGGTGCCCGAGTGCACCACCTGGCCGCCGTGTTCACCCGCGCCCGGACCGATGTCGACCACCCAGTCGGCTGTCTTGATCGTGTCCTCGTCGTGCTCGACGACGATCAGGGTGTTGCCGAGGTCCTTGAGCCGGACCAGGGTCTCGATCAGCCGCTGGTTGTCGCGCTGGTGCAGGCCGATGCTCGGCTCGTCGAGCACGTAGAGCACCCCGACGAGGCCGGCGCCGATCTGCGTGGCGAGCCGGATCCGCTGCGCCTCGCCGCCCGAGAGCGTGGCGGACGGCCGGTCCAGGGACAGGTAGTCCAGGCCCACGTCGAGGAGGAAGCGGAGCCGCTCCTGGATCTCCTTGAGCACTCGCTCGGCGATCTGACGCTCACGGACGGACAGTTCGAGGTCATTGAGGAAGTCGGCCGCCTCGTTGATCGGCAGCGCGCACACGTCGGCGATGTTCTTGCCGCCCTTGGCCGGATCACCGAGCGTCACCGCCATCGAGACCGGCTTCAGCCGGCTGCCCGCACACGCCGGGCAGTTCACCTCGCGCATGAAGCCCTCGTACCGCTCCCGGCTGGTGTCGGACTCAGCCTCGCGGTGGCGCCGCTCGATGTAGGGCCGGACGCCCTCGAAGTTCGTGTAGTAGGAGCGCTCGCGCCCGTAACGGTTGGTGTGCCGGACGTGCACCTTGGTCGGGTGACCCTCGAGGATCGCCTTCTGGGCCTTCTTCGGGATCTTGATCCACGGCGTGTCCATGTCGAAGCCGAGCTCTTCACCCAGGGCGGCCAGCAGCCGGCTGAAGTACTCCGCGACGTGCGCCCCCGACCACGGCCCGATCACACCCTCGGCCAGCGTCGCGTCCGGGTCCTGGATGACCAGCTCCGGGTCGACCTCCATCCGGGTGCCGAGGCCGTGACACTCCGGGCAGGCGCCGAAGGGCGAGTTGAACGAGAACGAGCGCGGTTCGAGCTCGTCGGTGTCGATGTCGTGCTCGTTGGGGCAGGCCATCCGCTCGGAGAACTTCATCTCCTTGCCCGGGTCCTTCGGGTCCAGATCGACGAAGTCGAAGATCACCAGGCCGGAGGCCAGGCTGAGCGCGGTCTCGACCGAGTCGGTGAGCCGGCGCTTGGAGGAGGCCTTGGCTGAGAGACGGTCGACGACCACCTCGATGGTGTGCTTCTTCTGCTTGTCCAGCTTCGGCGGCTCGGCGAGCTGGTAGGTCTCCCCGTTGACCCGGGCGCGGCTGAAGCCCTGCGACTGGAGGCTCCGGAACAGCTCGATGTACTCGCCCTTGCGGCCGCGGATCACCGGGGCCAGGACCTGGAACCGGATGCCGTCCTCAAGCTGCAGGATCCGGTCGACGATCTGCTGAGGGGTCTGGCGCTCGATCGCGGACCCGCACTGGGGGCAGTGCGGGCGACCGGCGCGCGCGTAGAGCAGGCGGAGGTAGTCGTAGACCTCGGTGATCGTGCCGACGGTGGAGCGCGGGTTCTTCGACGTCGACTTCTGGTCGATCGAGACGGCGGGACTCAGACCCTCGATGAAGTCGACGTCGGGCTTGTCCATCTGACCGAGGAACTGACGCGCGTACGCCGACAGCGACTCGACGTACCGGCGCTGGCCCTCGGCGAAGATCGTGTCGAAGGCGAGCGAGGACTTGCCGGATCCGGACAGCCCGGTGAAGACGATGAGGGCGTCTCGCGGCAGGTCCAGCGAGACGTCCTTGAGGTTGTGCTCCCGCGCTCCGCGGATGATGAGCTGGTCAGCCACTACACGTCCCATCGAATAAGCTCTGGCGTCTTTCGAACGTCTGTTCGCATCAGTTAACCCTCGGCGGCGCGGCGATACAAGCCACCACGCGCGTCGGTCATGCTGAGTCACACAGGATGGCACGGGGCGCCGACATCCAGGTTTCGGGCAGGTCCCCGACCAGGCACGCCGCTGCGCTTCTGTCGGCCTCCGGGGCAGACTGTCCGCATGAGCCCCTCCCTCGACGTCGAGTCCCGGATCGCCGCTCAACTGGAGGCGTTGCACCATGCGGACCAACGCCTGGTGCGCACCGTGGATTCCCTCACCGACGCCCAATGGCGGTCGACCTCGCTGCTGCCCGACTGGACGCGGGCCCATGTGGTGGCTCATCTGGCGCTCAATGCCGAGGGCCTCGCCGGTGCTCTGGAAGGGATCGACCGAGGTGAGGTCGTGCCGGTCTACCCGACGCAGGAGCGTCGCGACGCCGACATCCTCGACCTGGCCCGCCGCGAAACCACCGAGATCCGGGAACGGCTCTTCGCCGCCACGACCCGGTTCCGCGACGCGGTCACCAGCCTGACCGGCTCGCAGTGGGACCAGACCGTGCTCCGGCTCGCGAAGGGGCCGGAGTGGCCGGCCTCGTCGCTCCCGGGGACCCGGTACCGCGAGGTCGAGATCCACCACGCGGACCTGGACACGCACTACACCCAGCGCGACTGGACCCCGGACTTCGCGGCCGACCTGCTCGACCAGGTCACCCTCGACCAGGCGGTCTCCGGTGGTGACAGGTTCGCCGTCCGTGCGACGGACCTCGGCCGCACCTGGCAGGTGGGCGCCGACCAGCCGGTCGTCGAGGGCCTGGCGGCCGATCTCGGCTGGTGGCTGGTCGGGCGCGGGCACGGCGAGGGCCTGACGTCCTCCGACGGCGAGCTGCCGCACCTCGGGCCGTGGCAGCGCGCACCTGATCCGGCCACGTCCTAGGGTTGAGCCCATGCCCACGTACACCGGAAACGTGTCCCCCGGCGGGACCCCGGACACCCGCGAACTCAGCCACCTGATCATCACCAAGGTGGCGGTCGACGACCAGATGTCGAACAACTGCTACGTGCTGCGCTGCCGCGCGACCGACGAGCAGGTGCTCATCGACGCTGCCGCCGACGCACCCACCCTCATCCGTCTGCTGGGCGACGGCCGCACGACCAAGGTGCTCACGACGCACCAGCACTGGGACCACCACCGGGCGCTCAAGGAGGTCACCACCGCAACGGGTGCCGTGACCGTCGCCGGCGAGCCCGATGCCGACGCGATCACCGAGCAGACCGAGGTCGTCATCGACGACCGGGTCGTCGACGGTGACACGGTCGAATTCGGTGGCATCCGCCTCCAGGTGATCCACATCGTCGGCCAC
Organism: Marmoricola sp.; assembly: GCA_036676945.1. GTDB lineage: Bacteria > Actinomycetota > Actinomycetes > Propionibacteriales > Nocardioidaceae > Marmoricola. The sequence continues at coordinate 97,986 of JAKFBZ010000062.1, read as the reverse complement.
ACCCCCGGCTCGGTCGCCTTCCTGTACGACGACCCGGACGGCACCCCGCACCTCTGGACCGGCGACTCCCTCTTCCCCGGCGGCGTCGGTAACACCTTCGGCGACGCGGACGCGTTCACCAGCCTGATCAACGACGTGGAGACCAAGATCTTCGGCACCCTGCCCGACGAGACCTGGTTCTACCCGGGTCACGGGAACGACTCGACGCTCGGCGTCGAGCGGCCTCATCTCGCTGAATGGCGCGAACGCGGCTGGTAATGGGCCTCATCCGGTCGGAGACGCACCGGGGAAGGAACGGGTCCGGGTGATCGACACGGGCAGCTCCTTGCGCCATTCTGGGTGGACCTTCTCGTAGTGGGGACTGCAGATGCGCAAGGCATATCGGATTCTCGCCCGGATCATCGCCATCGAAGTGGTGCTCCAAGCCATGTTCATCGTGTTCGCGGTTGCGGGCCTGTTCAAGTGGATCGACGACGGCGCGACACTGGACAAGAGCGTCATCGAATCCTGGAACGATGACCCGCCGACCTGGCAGGGCGCGATCGGCCACTTCCTGCACGTGATGAACGGCCAGTTCCTGGTCCCGCTCATCGGGCTGGTGCTGCTGATCATCTCGTTCTTCGCGAAGGTGTCCGGAGGGACCAAGTTCGCGACGATCATCCTCGTGTCCATCGTGATCCAGGTCGCCGCGGGACTCATGTCGGGGGCCCTCCCGTGGCTCGGCCTGATCCACGGACTCAACGCCTTCATCCTGTTCATGGCAGCGATACAGGCGGCGAAAGCGGCGGCTGAGGAACCAGAACCGGCTCCTGTCGCCGCGTGACGAAAGAGCGTCGGCGCCTGCTCCTGGCGGTCCTGGCCGCCGTGGCAGTCCTCGGTCCGCTCGCCTACTTCTGGCAGGCGAGCCTCGTGCCGGGGACGTACTCGGTGATGGACATGGGCTATCTCGACTACGGCGGCGGACCGCGTGGACCCACGGAACACGAGTCCCACGAGGGGCACGGCTCGGTCAGCGTCGCCGACCTGGTCGAGGATCCGACGCGCAAGGCTGACGTCGTCGTCGACCTGGTCGCTCGCAAGGAACGCTTCGAGCTCGCCGGCGGAGCGTCGTACGACGGCTACACCGTCAACCACCAGTCCCCCGGGCCGCTGATCACCGTCACGGAAGGTCAACTGGTCGAGGTGCGTCTGCGCAACGAGTCTGTCCCCGACGGGATCACCCTGCACTGGCACGGCGTCGACGTGCCGAACGCCGAGGACGGGGTCGCCGGGGTCACCCAGGACGCGGTCGGCGAAGGCAGCGACCACGTCTACCGGTTCGTCGCCGACAAGGTCGGCAGCTACTGGTACCACTCCCACCAGGTCTCCCACGAACAGGTGGTCCGCGGACTCCTCGGCCCGCTCGTGGTGCTCCCGAAGACGGGCCTGCGCGACGTGATCGACGTCCCGGCGGTGGCCCACACCTACGCCGGGGTCAGGACCCTGAACGGCAGGCCCGGTACGACGCTGGTCAAAGGCAACCCGGGCGCCGTCGTACGGGTGCGGGTGATCAACACCGACAACGGACCTGTCCAGGTCTGGTCCGACGCGGGGTACACGGTGCGGGCGATCGACGGCTGGGACCTGAACGAGCCGACCCTGGTCGAGAACCGCCAGCTCACCGTCACGGCCGGCGGCCGCGCGGACCTCGAAGTGACCGTTCCCGCCACCGGCTCCGCCCACGTACAGGTCGGCAGCTCGACGAGACTGGCCCTCGGGTCCGACGGGACCGACGTCGCCGTCCCCGTGCCCGACGCTTCGCTCGACATGCTCAGCTACGGCACCGCGCAGGCGCTGCCGTTCGACCCGACGGAGGCCGACCGGAACTTCCGCTACTCGATCGGCAAGAAGCCAGGTTTCGTCGACGGGAAGCCCGGGCTGTGGTGGAGCATCAACGGCCACCTGTGGCCGGACGTGCCGATGTTCGTCGTCCGCGAGGGCGAACTTGCGGTGTTCCACATCGAGAACCACAGCGGCGACGTGCACCCGATGCACCTGCACGGTCACCATGCCCTGGTGCTGAAACGCAATGGGAAGGCGGCTACCGGCAGCCCGTGGTGGGTGGACTCGCTGAACGTGAAGGACGGCGAGACGTACGACATCGCGTTCGTGGCCGACAACCCCGGCATCTGGATGGACCACTGCCACAACCTGAACCACGCGGCCCAGGGACTGGTCGCGCACCTGATGTACGAGGGCGTCTCGGAGCCTTACGTCGTCGGCGGGAAGCAGCGCAACGAGCCGGAGTGATCGAGCGGCGCGCCTCTGGCCGGTCGGAAACTGGGCGGCCTCAGTGCTGGTTGAGCCCGTACACGCGTCCGTCCGGACCGCGGAAGTGACGCCAGTAGTAGTTCATCTGCTCGATGAAGTTCACGTCACCGAGCAATTCGCACCCGGCGGCGGCGAGTTCCTCGGACGCAGCGTTGATGTCGTCGACGTGGAAGCCGAAGACGACGCCGTCGTTCAAACCCCATGGACACATGCCGGCGACGGCCTCTTCGGCGAACAGGTCGAGGATCGATCCGTTCGGCATGCCGAACAGGGACCAGCCCTCCGCCTCCATCATCGGCTCCAGACCGAATGTCTCGGTCATCAACGTCCGGGTAGCCGCGAACTGATCGGCTTGGAGGGCGATGGCGTGCCAGGTGATTCCTTCTACCTTCATGTCAGGCTCCTCGGGAGGGGTCGGTCCCCCGAACGCTAGGCCCGCGCTCGCGCGACGTTCCATAGCGCTTTCGGGTGATCGACCCCTCCCTTCTGTCGGGAGTCGCATGAATGTCCGGAAAGGTCCGCTCAGCCGAGCACCGAGAGTGCGCCCTCGCAGTAGTCGTCCGACCGTCCGGTCGACCCCTTCACCTGACCCAGGAACGCGATGAACTCGTCGTCGTCTGGGTTGGTCGGCGTGCCGTTCAGGTCGATCAGGATCTCGAAGCGGATCTGACCCGGGTCCCTGGCGATCGCCTTCCCGGTCGAGTTGTCGTACATGTTGGCCGGCCCAGTGGCGAGGACGAGGATCGTGACCGTCCCGTCACCGTTGTCGGTGATCTTGAGGTCTCGCTGGAGCACCCCGGTGACGCTCGTCACCGAGTCGCCGTCGTCATTCGTGTCGACCTCGGTGATCGTGATCCGTTCCTGGTAGTACGGCGCCGTCCCCGGCTTGCGGATGTTCATCAGGAAGCGTCCGTCGATGGAGACATCAGCCGTGACGTGGAGCCCTTCCACTCCGCAGAAGTCATCGAACTCGTCAGTGAATTCGTCGTGGAACGTGCCTTGATCGATGGGACGCGCCACCGCTTCCGGGGCGAAGCTCAACGAACCGGCGACGAGGCCGGCGGCGGCCGTCAGCACGGCAGCCGTCCTTCGCGCATTCAGTCTCAACATGATGGATCTCCACCTCCGCTCGGGGCCCTCCCGACTCTCGACACTAGGCACGAACGGAGGAGCTCGACATAGCTCGATCGCCCCTCCGCCGGTGCGCAGGTTCACTAGGTGCCGGCATACCTTTTGAGTGCAAATGCGCCGCCTGAGAACAGGGGCGGGCCTGAGCCGATCGGGTGGTTGCCCGGTCGGACGCGTAGCACCGCTGGACGCGAGGCAACGGCTACTTGGGGCCATGTGCTCCGCGAGCTCGCTCCCTGAACCATGGGCTCACGCCGCCGGGGAGGGCGGCATCGAGTGAGGAGACGTTCCATGCGCACCACCTCTGTTACCCAGGCCCTCGCGGTGTTGGCTCTCGCGGCGGGAAGCGTGCTCGCTGTCGGCCCGAGCGCTTCGGCCGACCCCGTGCACGACGTGGCCGTCCCGGTCACCTGCGACAACGGCCACACGTACGACATGTACGTGTGGGGCAACGGCCACTTCACGCCCGCACACGACGCTGACAGCAACACGGTGCTCGTGCCGACCCACTTCGGCGAATTCCACGGCGTGGTCACCAACGAAGGCGGCGACGTGCTCGACGAGTTCACCGAGCCGGCGGAGTCGAAGGGCAATTCGGCCAAGCAGCGCGGGACGTCGGTGAACTGCACCTACGTGTTCGAAGGACAGGAGTTCTCCGACGAGCTCGGCGAGGTCGTGAACTTCCGCGGCGAGGGCTCGGTCAGCGGCTTCATCACTCCCGCGAAGTGACAGCGTGGTGTCCCGGTCAGGAGCAGACCCCTGCCCTGACCGGGCGCCTGCTCCTCGCGCACCGGCGCGAGCGTGGCTGCTGAACGACCGCGCGCGGCGCGATAGCGTCCGTCCATGGACGTCGCCGTGACGGCGGACCGGGACGACTCGGCGGACCCGCTGCCCGAGGACCTTCGGCGCCCCGGCCTGCTCGGCCGTTTCCCGGCTCAGACCGAGCAGCGCTATCAGGTCTGGTTCGTCGACCAGGTCAAACCCCTGTTCCGGATCGTCTGCGTCCCGTCCCTCGTGGCATGGCTGGCAATGCCGTACCTGGTCGACGCCTGGGTCGACGGGCCGGTCGACGACGGCATCTTCATCGCGGCGTGGGTCATCGCCGTACCGTTGCTCGCGGCGCTGCTCGCCCTCAGCTACACCGACCTCCGCGCCCTCCAGGTGCCGGCCGGATGCATCTGCATCATCGTGATCGCGGTGGTCAGCTTCTACGGGTTCTACGCGTTCCTGGCGGTGCCGCTCGAGGCCGGGCTGCTGGGAACGATCATCTGGCTCAGCACGGTCGTCCCCTTCGTCCATACCCCGTTCCGACTGACCTGCTTCCTGGTCCTGGTCATCACCGGTGTCGGGACCGCCTTCCTGATCGCCTCCGTCCGGGAACTGGACACCCCGAGCGACCAGACCTGGCCGTACTTCGCCCTCATCCTCACCGTCGTTGTCACGGTGCCGCTGATGTCGCTGGTCGGCGAGCAGGCACTGCGGAAGCGTTACGTCGACGAGCAGGTCATCGCCCGTCAACAGATCGAGCTCGTCGCCTCCCGTGCGCTCATCCGCCGGTACGCCCCGCCGTCGGTGGCCGACCGGCTCGAACACGGCGACCACACCGTCGACGCCGCCCAGCGGCGCCGGGTCACGATCTTCTTCGCGGACGTCGTCGGCTTCACCACCCTCGCGGACCGACTCGATCCGGAGGCACTGGCGGAGATCATGAACGACTACCTCGGCTCGGTCGCCGACATCGTCGAACGCCGGGGCGGCACGCTCAACGAGTTCGCCGGCGACGGCGTGATGGCCATCTTCGGAGCGCCCGAGGAGATGGAGCCCAGCGTCCAGGTCGCCGCGGCGCTGGCAGCCGCCCGAGAACTCCAGGCGTCCCTGCCGGCCTGGAGCCCGCGGTGGTACCCGTTGGGCATCGACCAGGACCTCAAGGCCCGGATCGGGATCAACACCGGTGTCCTCTCGATCGGCACCTTCGGGTCGGCGGTCCGGGCGACGTACACGGGCATCGGCCTGCAGACGAACATCGCCGCCCGCATCCAGGCACAGTGCCCGCCCGGGTCCGTTCTGCTGTCGAAGACCAGTTGGCACCTGGTCTCCGACACCGTGCCGTGCCGGCCACGGGGCGAGGTCGAGGTGAAGGGCATCCACTACCCGATCGCCATGTACGAACCCGTGGCGGTGGCCTCCTAACGCCCGACCGCCTTCTCGAGCTCAGCCTTCGACATCGAGGAACGGCCCCTGATCCCGCGCTTCTTCGCCTCGGCGTACAACTGCGCCTTGGTGCGGCCGCCGGGCCCCCGGTGGGATCGCAGGCCGCCGCGCCGGCCTGATGAGATGTCCTGGGTCGACGTCCTGCTCCGCTGCTTCGACTCACCGCTCCGGGCGCGTTCCTTGTTCACGGTCCTGGCAGCGATCTCCTCGGCGACATCCTCGGAGCGACCGCTGTCCTCCAGTCCCTGCTTGATGTGCTCGTACTGCCGTTCTCGTTTGGCACTCCACTGACCACGTGGCATGACTTCCTCCTTGTCCTCGTAGACCGCGTACCCGGATCGGTTGTCGGGGAAACGAGGACCGTCGGGCGCGAGAACTCAGTTGCCCGGGCTCACCGACGTGCGACAACCTGCACCGAACGACGTGTCAGTCACAGGAGGCAGCATGACGACGACGCCCACCGTCTACGCCTGGGCCGGCGGAGCCGATGCCTTCCACCGTCTCACCGAGGTCTTCTACGACGCGGTCGCCGACGACCCCGTCCTGGCCCCGGTGTTCGCGCACATGAGCGACGAGCACAAGGAGCACGTGGCGCTCTGGCTGGGCGAAGTGTTCGGCGGTCCCGCGCGGTACACCGAGGAGCTGGGCGGCTATCCGGCGATGCTCTCCCATCACCTCGGGCTCGGCCTCACCGAGGTCCAGCGCTCCCGGTGGGCGGCGCTGATCGCGGCCTCCGCCGATCCAGCGGGCCTGCCCGACGACCCGGAGTTCCGGTCCGCGTTCGTGGCGTACGTCGAGTGGGGCACCCGGCTGGCGCTGGCGAACTCGCAGCCCGGCGCCGAGCCGATGCCGGCGGCGCCGGTGCCGCGCTGGGGCTGGGGCGAGGCTCCGCCGTACCAGCCGTGACGGGTACTCGAAATCGCTGCCCCTGACACTGTCCGAACCCGCGGTCACGTCACTACAGTCCCGACCATGACGTTCACCTCGCGGCACCTCGAGGCCATGCGCCTCATCGCCGACACCTTCGCTCCCGGTGACGGCGCCGGGATCCCGCCGGCGAGCGCGGTCGGCGCCCCCGAACTCGCTCTCGAGATGGCCGCGATGAATCCTCGCGCCGCGGACCTCAAGCAACTGCAGATGCTCCTGGAACGCTGGGACAGTCGCTTCCTCGGGTTCGCGCTGACCGGCCGGCCCCGGAAGTTCTCCGACCTCACCCAGGAGCAGCGCGAGGCTGTCATGCTCTCGCTCTCCGATTCCAGGATCGGCGCCAAACGTGCTCTCTTCGGGGCGCTCAAGGGCGCAGCACTCGGGCCGTACTACATCAAGGGCGGCGCTCCGGTCTGGGAGCCGATGGGCTACTCGGGCCCGCTCGGGGTCCGCACCGACGCCCCGCCGCGTGCGCTCTCGCCGCTGCGGGCGACCGAGGAGACCGTCCTGGACTGTGACGTGGTCGTGGTCGGTTCCGGCGCCGGCGGCGGCACCGCTGCCGGTGTGCTCGCCAAGGCCGGCCTGGACGTGATCGTCCTCGAGGCCGGCGAGTACCACGACGAGAGCGACTTCGCCGGGGACGAGGAGATGGGCTTCACCAAGCTCTACGCCGCGGCGCCGCAGGCCACCGCCGAGGGCTCGATCCTGCTGGTCGCCGGCGCCGGGCTCGGCGGTGGCACCGTGGTCAACTACACGACCTCCTTCCGCACTCCGGACCGCGTCCGCGCGGAGTGGGCAGCGCTCGGCGCGGCACAGTTCGCCGACGCGGAGTACGCCGACGCGATGGACGCCGTCTGCGCGCGGCTCGGGGTCAACACCGACCACGACCTGGCCGCTCCCCGCGACGCGATCCTCGAACGCGGCGCGAAGGCACTGGGCTGGCATTCGGCCGCGATGCCGCGCAACGTCATCGGGTGCGACATGGGCGTCGAGTGCGGCCGCTGCGGCATGGGCTGTCGCATCGGGGCCAAACAGTCGGTCACCAAGACCTGGCTGGAGGACGCGGCCGCGGCCGGGGCGAGGCTGTACGTCGGCGTCCGCGCACGTACGGTCCTGAAGGCGGGCGGCCGGGCAGTCGGCGTCGAGGGCTACAACGCCGCCGGGCACAAGGTCACGGTCCGGGCGAAGGCAGTGGTCGCCGCCGCGGGCGCGATCCAGACCCCGGCGCTGCTGCACCGCAGCGGCCTGACCAACCCGAACATCGGCCGCTACCTCCGGCTGCACCCGGCCACCGCGGTCTGGGGCCTGATGGACGAGGTCGTGAACCCGTGGGAGGGCGCGACCCAGAGCCGTTACGTCAACGACCTGACCGACCTCGACGGCAACGGCTACGGGATCCTCTACGAGACCGCTCCGCTGACGCCCGCGTTCGGGAGCGGCTTCGTGAACTGGCGCTCCGGCGCCGATCACCTGCGCCGGATGGGTGAGCTCGGGCACCAGATCGGCGTGGCGACCATCCTCCGCGACAGCGGCGACGGCGGCACCGTGAAGACCGGCAAGGACGGCGAGCCGGTGGTCCGCTACAAGCTCTCGGCGCGCGACAGCGAGCACCTGATCCAGGGGCTCGTCGGCGCGGCCCGGATCGCCGAGGCGGCGGGCGCCAAGCTGATCCGGACCACGCATCACCGCGACGTCAGCTACGAACCCGGCGAGCGCGGGGACGTGGCGTCGTTCGAGGCCGCGATCCGCCGGGAGACCGTCAAGCCGGCCCGGCTGACCCTGGCCGCCCTGCACATCATGGGATCGGCCCGGATGGGCGGTTCGGCGACCACCTCGGCGGTCGACCCCGACGGGCAGACCTGGGACGTCGAGGGCCTGTACGTCGCCGACGGCTCCTGCTTCCCGACGTCCTCAGGGGTCAACCCGATGATCTCGATCGAATCGATCGCCTACATGACCGCGCGCAGGCTCGCCGCGAAGCTCGCTTGAGCGCCGATCGGCGGTGGCGACCGTTTCGGAACTGCAGACTCCGGTAGCGTTCTCCGGGCACGCGGCACCCCCTCCCGCTGCGTCTGCAACCTGATCGGAGACACCCAGTGAAGATCCACGGAGCGACGGTCCTGCTGACCGGCGCCACCGGAGGCATCGGGCACGCGATCGCGCGACGCCTGCGCGCCGACGGGGCCGAGCTCGTCCTCACCGGACGGAAGGCCGAGGTGCTCGCGCCGCTCGCCGCCGAACTCGGTGCGCGCGGCGTCGTCGCGGACCTCGGCGACCCGGGCTCCCTGGACGCCCTGCTCGACGAGGCCGGCCCGATCGACATCCTGGTCGCCAACGCCGCCCTTCCCGGGGTCGGCCTGCTGGCGGACATGCCGGTGGAACGGATCGACGCGAACCTCGACGTCAATCTCCGTGCCCCGATCATGCTGACCCGTGCCTTGCTGCCGCAGATGGCTGAGCGCAGGTCCGGACACCTGGTTTTCATCGGCTCGGTCTCCGGCATCGTCGCCTCCCCGGGCAGCACGCTCTACAACGCCACCAAGTTCGGCCTGCGCGGATTCACCGACGCGCTGCGCCAGGACCTGCACGGCACCGGCGTCAGCGCCTCGATCGTCGAGCCGGGCTTCGTCCGGGAGGCCGGCATGTTCGTGAACAGCGGTATGGAAGTGCCCCGCGGCACCCGGACCGTCTCCCCCGAGCAGGTCGCCGCCGGAGTGGTGAAGGCGATCACCAGGGACAAGGGCGAGATCGTCGTCGCCCCCACGGAACTGCGCCTCGGCGCACGTCTGGGGTCGCTCGCTCCCTCGCTCAACGCCGCCATCCAGCGCCGCGCCGGTGCTGCCGACATCGTGGGTGCCCATGCCGGCAACGACTAGGCACACGATCGACCCGGAGGCGTGGCCCGCCGCGGCGGTCGGCGCCGTCCCCGCTCTGCTGGCAGCGGTCACCGGCCATCGCCGTACGGCGGCAGCGCTCCTGGCGCTCCCCGTGGGGATCGTCGCCTTCTTCCGCGACCCGGAGCGTCCGGTCGACGCCCGGCCCGCTCCCGACGATGTCGTACTCGCGCCGGCCGACGGCAAGGTGATGCACGCGGGACCGGGCCAGCCGGGCGTCGCGCCCGAGGGTGACTGGCAACAGGTCAGCATCTTCCTGTCCGTCTTCGACGTGCACATCAACCGGACCCCGTACGGCGGCCGGGTGACCGACGTCCAGTACCGACCGGGCAAATGGCATGCGGCGTACAAGTTCGAGAGCGCGACCGAGAACGAGCGCAGCGACATCACCATCGTGAACGAGGTCGGTGGGAAGACGCGGACGGTGATCTTCCGGCAGATCGTCGGCCTGGTAGCGCGCCGCGTCGTCACCAGGATCGCGCCCGGCGACGTGCTGCGCTCCGGCGAGCGCATCGGACTGATGAAGTTCGGCTCCCGGATGGACGTCTTCGTCCCGCCCGAGGTCGAGCTCACCGTGGCCGAGGGCGACCGGACCGTGGCCGGCGAGACAGTGCTCGGATACTGGCGATGACCGAGATCCACCAGCCGCTCGAGGAGCCCATCGAGGATCCGGCCGCGAACGGACCGCCGGCCCACAAGGGTCGACTCCGGGCACGTCGGCTCCGACTGCGGCGGCGCCGGTTCCGGATCGCGTCGCACTCCGGTGCCGAGGTCGTCTCGCTGCGACAGGTCCCGACCAAGGAGCGGTTGCGGGTCACCGCGCCGAGCATGTTCACCGCGGCGAACATGGCCTGTGGGTTCTCGGCGGTGCCGCTGGCCTTCGACGGCCACAGTCACTGGGCAGCGATCCTGATGACGCTCGCGATCGTCATGGACGTCGCCGACGGCGCCGTCGCTCGTCTGGTCGGCGCCACGTCGCCCTTCGGCGTGCAGCTGGACTCGCTCGCCGACCTGATCTCCTTCGGCCTCGCGCCCGCGGTCCTCGTCTACACCTGGGTCCTGCCCGAGTGGCCGGTTGTCGCCTGGTGCGCCGCGTACTTCTGGCTCGCGTGCGCTGCGTTCCGGCTCGCGCGGTTCAACTTCACTGTGGATCCGCACGCCGACAAGCGGTACTTCATCGGCATGCCGAGCCCCGGCGCCGCCGCAGTGGTCATCGCGACCGTGTTCGCGCTGGACTCCCCCGACGCCGACGTGGGCCCGTCGATCCTGCTCCCGGCCCTGATCAGCGTGGTACCGGCGATCCTGATGGTGAGCACCATCCGGTTCCGCTCGTTCCGCGACCTGGTCAGCCCGCGCACCCAGCAGGCGCGGGTCACCACCGCGATCGTCGTCCTGGCGTTCGCGACCGGCCTGGTCTTCGCCGCGGCCCAGACGATGCTCGTCATCGCCTACGCCTACGTACTGACCGCGCCTCTCGGCGTCCTGACCGCCCCGCTGCGCCGACGAGTCTTCGGCCCGGACTCGGTGGCGCCGCCGCGGGTCCGGCAGCAGTCGGTCTTCCTCCCGGTCAACGAGGACGGGGACGACGACTGAGGCTGGGCCTCGTCAGCCGTTGTAACTGATCCGGATCTTCTCGGTCAGCGCCTGGCCCTGGCAGGCGAGCCGGATGCCGTCGGCCAGGTCGTCGGCATCGAGGACCTCGTTGTGCTTCATCGACAGGTCGCCCTCGAGCACGATGCAGGCGCACGAGCTGCAGTTGCCCTCACGGCAACTGAACGGCGCGTCGACGCCCTTGGACTCCAGGAACTCGAGCAGCGGCGTGGTGCCGTTCCAGTCGTCGAACGCGTACTGGCTGCCGTCCAGCTCGACCTCGATGTTCACCGGGCCGGTGACCGCCGGGACCGGCACGTCGTCGGGCTCGTCGGCGTCATCGGCCTCGGCCAGGGTCGCCTGGGCGGCCAGCACCTCCTCGACGTCACCGAACGGGTTGCCGCCCAGCGAGACGAACTTCTCCTGGTGCCGGCGCTCGCGGGGGAAGCCGAGCTCCTTGAGCGCGGTGGCGACGGCCTTCATGAACGGCGCCGGTCCGCAGCAGAAGGCGGTGTACTCGGAGAAGTACGACGCGAAGGTCATCAGCTGAGCCTCGGACGGCAGACCCTGGACGGTCTCCAGCCAGTGCACCACGGTGAAGCGGTCCGGGTGCTCGGCGCTCAGCGCGGTGAGCTCGCTCGCGAAGATCACCGAGGACTCGTCGCGGTTGGCGTAGAACAGCACCACCTTGCCGGACCCCTTCTCCAGCGCCGTGCGGGCGATGGAGATCACCGGGGTGATGCCCGAGCCCGCGCCGAACAGCAGCAGGTCGGCGTTGAGGTCCTTGGGCGTGAAGATCCCGCTCGGCGGCAGCAGTCGCAGCGTGTCGCCGGCCTTGAGGTTGTCGCAGATCCAGTTCGACGCGTAGCCGTCGACGGTCCGCTTCACGGTGATCTGGTGACGACCGCTGTGCGGCGAGCTCGACAGCGAGTAGCAGCGCGCTGCCAGCCCGGTGCGGTCGCTGGGAACGGCGACGGTCAGGAACTGGCCCGGGGTGTAGGCGAAGGTCTCCTGCAGCTCGGCAGGCACCTCGAAGACGACCGAGCGTGCGTCGTGCGTCTCCTCGATGACCTCCGTGACATTCAGGACGAAGGACTCAGTTGCCATGCCCAGAAACCATCCTAGTAACCATCTTCCGCACCAACGGTGATCGCGCCGTCCTTGACGGCCTGGTCGATCGAGGAGCGTAGTCGTGAGCAGGCGACCCGGATGGGTCGTCCCTCGGGCTGGGACGCGGCGCGCTGGAACTCGGCGCAGTGCTCCTGCGACTCGGTGTCCCACTGGATCGAGGTCTGATGCTCGCTGTTCTTCTTCACCCGCACCTTGGCCAGGCAGTCCAGGCAGGCGACCTCGGTGAGGCGCGCCTGCGTGTACAGGCGCTGGTCCTCCGCCGTGTCGGGCGAGGTGGGTGCGAACGAAACCATCAGGGCAGGCCGATCAGTGGTGGACGGGGTGGCCGGCCGCGGCGTCCTCGGCGGCCTTCTTGGCCAGGTTCTCGGCGACTTCTTCGTGCCAGTACTCGTTGGCCTTGGTCGTGTCGACCTCGAACTCGAACCGCTCGACCATCTCGGGCGCGATGTCGGCCTTGTCGACGTAGAACTGCTCGTACCAGCGACGCAGCTGGTAGACCGGTCCGTCCTCCTCGCAGAGGAGCGGGTTCTGCACGGCGATCTTGTTCTTCCAGATGTGCACGTCCTGCAGGAAGCCCTCGCCGAACATCTTGGTGTACTTCTCCGCGATGAAGGCGACGGTCGCGTCGTCCATGCCCTCGGGCTTCTTGACCGTGATGCCGTACTGCAGCGTGAAAGAGTTCGGGCTGGTCGCGATGTGGGTGTTGACCAGGATGACCTCGGTCTTGAAGCCCTTGTAGTCGACCCACAGCCAGTTGATCATGTACGACGGCCCGTAGTACGTGGCCTCGGACTTCAGGAACAGGTCGTTGCCGCCGGAGCTGTAGCCGCCGGCCTTGTCCGGGCGACCGGTCGACTCCATGTACTGGGTGGCCAGGTGTCCCTCGAAGACGTTGCGGAAGCTGGTCGGGAACGAGAAGTGCACGTAGTAGAAGTGCGCCATGTCCGAGACGTTGTCGATCAGCTCCCGGCAGTTGGAGCCTTCGATCTCGGTGATGTTCCAGCTCCAGTCGGCGTACTCGCCCTCGGCGAGTCCGGGGAGCTGGTACGGCAGGATCGAACGGTCCGCCTCGGAGCCCTCCGGGTCGAACCAGATGAACAGCTGGTCGTTGACGATCGCGGTCTCGTAGCGCTGCGTCTTCGCGCGCAGCGGTACCCGGCGGGCGTACGGGATGGCCTTGCACTTGCCGTCGCCGCCCCAGCGCCAGTCGTGGAACGGGCAGGCGACCTCGTCGCCCTTGACCTCGCCCTGGGTCAGATCGCCGCCCATGTGCCGGCAGTAGCCGTCGAGAACGTTGAGCTCGCCCTTGGAGTCCTGCCACACGACGAGCTTGCCCTCGAACGCACGGATCGCGTGCGGCTTGCCATCGCGGAACGCCGACGCGAGACCGAGGCAGTGCCACCCGCGGGCGTACCTGGCCGGCGGCAGACCCTGGTCGAGTGCGCGGGCATCGGTGGTGGCGGTGCTCATCGTGACCTCCCATTGGGCGGAACATCTGTACGAAAACAAGAACAGGTTATAGTTTTACGCGTAGCAAATCCAGTCCCGGCCCGTGTTGCGCACTTTCGACCTGCACTACGCCACCACTGGTCCGAACCCGATCACCTGCGTGAGGATGACCCCATGAGGATCGCACTGACCGACGAGCAGGAACAGCTCCGCAGCGAGCTGCGCCACTACTTCTCCGAGCTCGTGACCCCGGAGGTCCGGGCCGGCCTGGCCGCGGCCACCAGCGAGTTCGGCGACGAGACCGGTGAGTTCGGTGACGCGACCGTCTACCGAGACATCATCAAGCAGGTCGGCACCGACGGCTGGCTGGGCATCGGCTGGCCCGAGGAGTTCGGCGGCCAGAACCGGTCGATGATGGACCAGCTGATCTTCACCGACGAGGCCGCCATCGCCGGTGTCCCGATCCCGTACCTGACCCTGAACACGGTCGGTCCGACGATCATGCGCTTCGGCACCGACGCCCAGAAGGAGGAGATCCTCCCGAAGATCCTCAAGGGCGAGATGCACTTCTCGATCGGCTACTCCGAGCCCGGCTCGGGCACGGACCTCGCGAGCCTGCAGACCAAGGCCCGGCTCGAGGGTGACGAGTGGGTGATCAACGGCCAGAAGATGTGGACGTCGCTGATCCAGTACGCCGACTACATCTGGCTGGCCTGCCGGACCGATCCGGACCTCCCGCGGCACAAGGGCCTCTCGATGATCCTGGTCCCGGCCGACGCCAAGGGTTTCTCCTACACCCCGGTGCACACGGTCGCCGACGTCGGCACCAGCGCGACGTACTACGAGGACGTGCGGGTCCCGAAGGAGAACCTGATCGGGGAGCTCAACGGCGGCTGGGCGCTGATGACCAACCAGCTCAACCACGAACGGGTCGCGTTGACCTCGGCCGCCCCGCTGACCCACTCGGTCGCCCAGGTGCGGGAGTGGGCCCAGCAGACCAAGAACCCCGACGGCACCCGCGTCATCGACGCCGAGTGGGTGCAGGTCCTGCTCGGACGGGCGCACGCCCGGGTCGACATGCTCAAGCTGCTCAACTGGAAGCTCGCCTCCGCGACCGAGGACCTCTCGCCGGCACACGCCTCGGCGACCAAGGTCTACGGCTCCGAGCTCGCGACCGAGGTCTACCGCTCGTTGATGGAGATCGTCGGACCGGACGCCGTCGTCAGCGGCGACTCCTCCGGTGCGGTGCTCCGCGGCCGCCTGGAGCGCTACTACCGGTCCGCGCTGGTGATGACCTTCGGCGGCGGCACCAACGAGATCCAGCGCGACATCATCGGCTACGTCGGTCTCGGCCTCCCCGCCGCGAAGCGCTGACCCCTTCCCCGTCGCCTCGAGCTGTCGAGACCACCCGAACTGAGGACAACATCATGGACTTCTCCTTCTCCGAGACCCAGACCGACGCCGGCGCGCTCGCGGCGATGGTCTTCAAGGCCCAGTGCACCCCCGAGAAGCTCAAGGCGGTCGAGGCCCAGCCCGGTCGCCACGACGCGGACCTCTGGTCGCGCCTCGGCGACGCCGGACTGCTGGGGCTCTGCCTTCCCGAGAGCCTCGGCGGTTCCGGGCTCGGCCTCCTCGAGCTCTGCACCGTGCTGATCGAGGCCGGCCGGTACGTCGCCCCGGTCCCGCTGGCCACCCACCTGCCGACCGCGATGGCGATCGCCAAGTTCGGCGACCCGGCCACCCAGGCGATGTGGATCGAAGGCGCCAGCAGCGGCCACGTGATCCTCACCTCGGCGATCGCGGAGGAGCGGGACCACCTCCCGGCCACGCCGACCACCAGCGCCGACTTCGACGGCCAGCAGTGGTTGATCACCGGCACGAAGAGCATCGTCCCGGCCGGGACGATCGCGTCGCTCTTCGTGGTGCCCGCCCAGACCGCGGACGGGGTCACCGCGTTCCTGGTGCACCCCGACGACCCGGGCGTGACGGTCACCCCGCAGCGGATCAGCGACGGCAGCGAGGTCGCCCGGCTCGAACTCGACCGCGCGGCCGTCCCGGCAGCCCGGATCCTCGGTGGCGTCGGCTCGGGTCAGGAGGTCGTCGAATGGCTGCAGCAGCGGCTGACCCTCGCGGCGAGCGCCCTCGAACTCGGCATCGTCAAGGGTGCTCTGGATCTGACCGCGCAGTACGCCAAGACCCGTGAGCAGTTCGGCCGTCCGATCGGCAGCTTCCAGGCCGTCTCGCAGCGCCTGGCCGACGGCTACATCGACGTCCTCGGCGCCGACCTGATGCTCTGGCAGGCCGCGTGGAGGCTCGAGGAAGGCCTGCCGGCCGAGAAGGAGGTCGCGGCCGCGAAGCTCTGGGCCGCCGACACCGGTCACAAGATCGCGCACACCACCGTGCACGTCCATGGCGGCGTCGGCATCGACCGAGACGGTGAGGCGCACCGTTACTTCACCGCGGGCAAGCTCGGCGAGTTCCTGCTCGGCGGCACCACGGACCAGGCCCGGAAGGTCGGCGCGCTGCTGGCTGCCGAGCCGGTGTGACCCTCTGGGACCTCCTGCACGCCCGGGCGGAGGACGACTCCCCCGGGCTGGTCGCCGGGGACGAGTCCTGGACCTGGCGCGAGTACGTCGGCATCGCTCGCGACCGTGCCGCGGCCCTGGGCGAGCTGCTCGACCCGGACCGCCCGCCGCACGTCGGCGTGCTGCTGGAGAACACGCCCGAGATGGCGTTCCAGCTCGCCGCCGCCGGGTTCGGTGGCCATGTCCTGGTCGGATTGAACACGACCCGGCGCGGCGCGGCGCTGCTCGCCGACATCCGCAAGGCCGATGTCCAGGTGATCGTGGTCGAGACCGCGCACGCCGGGCTGCTGGACGGCCTGGAGCTCGACGGCGTCACCGTCGTCGACCCGGAACGGTTGCGACGGGCTGAACCGCCGGAGATCGAGCCTGTCGACATCCGACCGACGCCGGACTCGCTGTTCATGCTGATCTTCACCAGCGGGACCAGCGGCGACCCGAAGGCCGTGCGGATCACCCACGAGAAGGTCACGTACCCGGCGGCGTACCTCACCGAGCGGCTCGGCCTGACCGGCGCCGACGTGCACTACGTCTCGATGCCGCTCTTCCACTCCAACGGCGTGATGGCCGGCTGGGGGCCGGCACTGGCCAACGGAGCCACGATCGCGCTCGCGGCGAGGTTCTCCGCGAGCGGGTTCCTGGCCGACGTACGCCGGTACGGCGCGACGTACGCCAACTACGTCGGCAAGCCACTCGCCTACGTCCTGGCCACCCCCGAACGGCCCGACGACCACGACAACCCGTTGCGGCTCGTCTTCGGCAACGAGGCCGGCGACCGGGACACCGCCGCGTTCGCGGCACGGTTCGACTGCCGGGTCGTCGACGGGTTCGGCTCGACCGAGAACGCGGTCGTGGTCAGCCGGACCGAGGGGACTCCCCCCGGATCGCTGGGCCAGCCCGCTCCCGGTGTCGCCGTGTATGACCCCGAGTCCCGTGTCGAGTGCCCGCGCGCGGTCTTCGACGACGCCGGCCGGGTCACCAACCTGGACGAGTGCGTCGGAGAACTGGTGAACACCGAGGGCGCGGGCCAGTTCGCCGGCTACTACAACGACGAATCCGCCACCGCCGAGCGGATGCGCGACGGCATGTACTGGAGCGGCGATCTCGCCTACCGCGATGCCGACGGCTGGGTCTACTACGCCGGCCGGACCTCCGACTGGCTTCGGGTCGACGGCGAGAACCTGGCCGCGGCGCCCTTGGAGCGGATCATGCTCCGGCATCCGGCCGTGTCGGAGGTCGCCGTCTATGCGGTGCCCGACCCGCGCTCGGGTGACCAGCTCGTGGCAGCACTCGTGGTGAGCGCCCCGTTGACACCGCAGGGCTGGGAGGAGTTCCTGGCCGCCCAGTCGGACCTCGGTCCCAAGGGCTGGCCACGGTTCGTCCGGGTCGTGGAGGCGCTTCCCCGCACGGCCACCAACAAGGTCCTCAAGCGCGATCTGCAAGCGAGCGGGGTGGACTCCGTCGACGGCGTCCTGTGGACCCGCTCCGAGCGCGGCACCTCCTACACCTGAGTCGCCCGGCCGCCCTCGTGGCACGGCTCCGCCCGACCTGACACGATCTGTCCCATGACGCAGACCCCCGCAGGCTGGTACCCCGAACCCGATCCCGCGTACGCCGGTCAGCCGGGCCGGTTGCGCTACTGGGACGGCTCGGCCTGGACCGAGCACGTGCACGTTCCCCAGCCCGTCATGCCGCCGCCGGCGCCGCCCGTGCAACAGCCGCCGGCGTACCCGGGAGACGGCGGTTTCGCGCCGATCGGACCCGGGCCCACCGGCCACGTCGACCCGGTGAACCCCGCCTTCGGCTACCAGAGCTACCCGGCTGGCGGGACGCCGGGCCAGTACCCCGGCTACGCGCAGCAGCCGACGTACGCGACCACCCCGGACGGGCAACGTCTGGCGGGTTGGTGGTGGCGGGTGCTCGCCGCCCTGCTGGACGGTCTGATCGCCCTGCCGCTCTACTTCCTCGTCGCGGTCCCGGTGATCGTCGACCAGTGGGAGGAGCTCTCCGCCTGGGGCGACGACATCGTGAACGCCGCCGAGAACGGCACCGGGAACCCGCCGAACCCCGCGCTGTTCGATCCGACCACCTCGCCCGGACTGGCACTGGTGCTGTCGCTCCTGGTCGCCGCGGTGCTCTACAACGTCGTCTTCCTCCGCTGGAAGCAGGCGACACCGGGCAAGCTGATCGTCGGCCTGCGGGTCCGCCGACGCGACACCCCGGGGCCGCTGCCCTGGTCCACGATCGGCCTGCGCGTCGGGTTCGTGGCGGCCCTGTCGGTACTCGGACAGATCCCGATCGCCGGAGCGCTCTTCGGCATCCTGTCCCTGCTCGACTACCTGTGGCCGCTCTGGGACTCCAAGAAGCAGGCGCTGCACGACAAGGTCGCCGGCACCAACGTGGTGAAGATCAACTGACGCTGCCGTTCACGGGAGCAGGTCCTCGACCCCGTTGGTGAGCCGGACGTTGTAGAACCCGGTGCCCGAGTCGGTGTACCAGACGGATCCGTTCGCCGGATCCCACGCGGGCTGCGAGTACGCCGCCGAGCCGGACGACGTCGGCTTGTTGAAGTAGCCGACCTCGGTGGGGTGCTCGACGTCGCTGATGTCGAACAGCCGCAGGCCCGAGAGGATCATCGAGCAGCCGGCTATGTCCGGGTTGTCGCGCGTCGGCATGCTGCAGTAGTGACCGGTGTACCCGCCGAGCGGGCTGGACGCCCCCGGGTCGCCGGTCTGTTCGCCCGCATGGTCAGCGGGCTGGTGCACCTGCAGGCGGATGTCGGAGACCAGGAACGGGTGCCGGGGGTCGTCGACGTTGATGATCCGTGCCGCGCCGACCGGGGCGTTCTTGAGGTCGGACAGCCCGGCGAACGAGTACAGGTCCACGAACTCGTCGACCTCGAGCAGGTAGCGGTGACCGTCCCGGGTGAAGGGCTCGGCCACCTGCGGCACCGAGGAACCGTGCCAGGTCATCGTGGACAGGATCGGCGCCTGCGGGTTCTTCGCCCGGTCCTGGATCTGGGTGACGTCATGGATGCGCAGTCCGGCCCCGGTGACCAGGCCCAGGCTCGGCTGGCCGATGTGCGCGGCGTACAGGGTGCGGCCGTCGTCGGAGAGCCGCATCCCGTGGTACTGGACCCCGAGCTGGGTGAAGATCGTCCGTGGGAACCGCGGGTCGCTGACGTCGACCGCGACCAGGCTGAAGACCACGCTCGACGCGTAGAACGTCTTCCCGTCCGGCGAGAACCCGCTCTCGTGCCCGAGGAGCGCGGAGAGGGTGCTGGAGAGCAGCTTCGGTTTGCGGCAGTCGGTCTTCACGTCGTAGATGTCCAGCACGCCCGGCGCGGTGACCGCAGTGGCGAGCGTCGCGGCCAGCAGACCCCGCTCCTGGTTCACGAGCAGCGACTCGTGCGGGCTGAGCATCGCCGGCGACGTCAGGGTCGCGGTCCGCTTCGGGTGCGCGGGGTCGTTCATGTCCAGGACGACCACGCCGATCCCGCCACCGGTCAGCAGGTTGCTGAGCGTCGACGTCGGCGGGACCAGCGCCGTGGAGTCGTAGAAGGCACAGGTGTTGCCCTGGGAGTCGGTGTAGCGCAGCGTCTTGAAGCCGCCGCTCACGCCCTCGTGCGCCACCTCTTCGGTGTTGCAGAGGTAGCCCTGCTGGTACCGGCCGGAGGTGTAGTCGGCCTTCGGGACACGTCCCTGCGCCGCGGTCTCAGGAAGCGATCCCGGACCGCAGTCGGCCAACGGCACCGGAAGGCGTTCGGGGCTCTCGGCCGAGAACGCGCTGGTCACCGACCAGGTGAGAGCGAGGCCGGCGCAGAGCGAACCGACCAGCAACAGACGACGGACAGCTGCGCGGCGCGAGGCGGGGCGGCGGGGTTCGACCATGCCGGATCAACGAACCGACCCGCTTCACGCTACGCAGCGTCTCGTCTGGCAATCAGCCCCGGATCTTCTCCAGGCGGGCGACGGTCTCCTCGTACTCGGAGATCAGCTCGGCCATCACCTGTGCCACCGGGCGCACCTCGTTGGTCCGGCCGATGATCTGGCCGGCCGGCATGGCGACGGCGTCTGCGTCGTCGGCCATGTTCATCCGGTTGTGGGCGTCGGAGACGAGCAGGTTCTGCAGGGGCATCGGGAGCGGCGCCGGGGCACCCTCCTCCTCCCAGGCCGCGGTCCACTTGTTCTTCAGCAGACGGGCCGGCTTGCCGGTGTAGACCCGGCTGCGGACGGTGTCGCCCGAGCCGGCCTTCAGCAGCGCACGCTGGACCGCGTCGCTGCTGCCCAGGTCGTACTCCTCGACGGTCAGCCACAGCGAGCCGGTCCAGACGCCCTGGGCGCCCAGCGCGAGCGAGGCCGCGACCTGGCGGCCGCAGCCGATACCACCGGCAGCGAGCACCGGTACGTCGACCGCGTCCACGATCTCCGGGGTGAGCACCATGCTGGCGATCTCCCCGGTGTGGCCGCCGGCCTCGTAGCCCTGCGACACGATGATGTCCACGCCGTTGGACACGTGCGACGCGGCGTGCTTGGCCGCACCCGCCAGAGCAGCGACCAGGACGCCCTTGGCGTGAGCCTGCTCGATCACGTCGTTGGGCGGGGTGCCGAGCGCGTTCGCGATCAGCACCGGCCGGTGGTTCAGCGCGACGTCGACGTGGGACCGCGCGGTGCTGTGCAGCCAGCCCAGGACGCCTTCGCGGCCCTCACCCTCCGGGAGCGGGGGGACGCCGAGCTTGCGCAGGGTCTCTTCGACGAAGGTGATGTGCTCGCCGGGGATCAGCGACTTGAGGTCGACCGACGTGCCCTCGGTGGGGATCTTCATCGGCATCACGATGTCGACGCCGTACGGCTTCCCGTCGGTGTTCTCGTCCATCCAGGTCAGCGTCTCGTCGAGCTCGCTGGCATCGTTGAACCTGACCGCCCCGAGCACGCCGAGTCCGCCGGCGCGGGAGACCGCGGCCGCGACCTTCTCGGACGGGGTGAACGCGAAGATCGGGTACTCGATGCCGAGTCGGTCACACAGTTCGGTACGCATCAGGCAGGAGCTCCTTCGGTGTTCTTCAAAGCCTTGGCCTCGAGCAGCAGCTCCTTGGCACGGGGGTACTGCGCCTTGCCGGTGGCATTGCGCGGGATCTCCGGGACGAGGGTCATCGTCCGCGGAAGCTTGTAGCCGGAGAGGAACTCACGCAGGTAGTCGCGCAGTTCGTCGAGCTCGACGGTCTCGCCCTCGCGCGGCTGGATCACCGCGGCGACGGCCTGGCCGAACTTCTCGTCCGGGATGCCGACGACGAGCACGTCGTACACGGCCGGGTGGCGCTTGATCGCCATCTCGACCTCTTCGGGGTAGACCTTCTCGCCACCGGTGTTCACGCAGTTCGAACCGCGTCCCAGGAGCGTGACCTTGCCGTCCTCCTCGATCCGGGCGAAGTCGCCGGGCACGGAGACGCGCATGCCGTCGACGACCAGGAACGTCTCGGCGGACTTCTTCTCGTCCTTGTAGTAGCCGACCGGCACCGAGCCGCCGCGGCCCAGCCGGCCGATCTTGCCGACGTTCGTGGCCAGGTCCAGGACCTGGTTGTTCTCGTCGAGCACGACGCTGTTCGGACCGAGCCCGACGACGGGGCCGTCGGAGGAGATGTGCGTCTTGTCCTGCATGCCCATGCCCTGGAAGCCGGTCTCCGAAGCACCGACCGAGTCGGTGTAGACGGGGTTCGGCAGCGCCTCGATCCAGCGCTCCTTCACCTCGGGCGAGAAGATCGCCGCGCTGCTGGAGACCGCGAACAGGCTCGCACCGCTGTACGGCGCGTCGGTCGCGGCCTTGCGCTCGAACTCCTCGATCAGCGGTCGTGCCATCGCGTCGCCGGTCATGAAGATCAGCATGACGCCGTTCTCGTCGATCAGTTCCCAGGTGCGCTGCGGGTCGAACTTGGGCTCCAGGATCGTCAGGTGCCCGGCGAACAGGTGCATCAGCAGGCCGGCCTGGGCGCCGCCGTGCATCAGCGGGCTGAGGGGGAACGTGACCATCCGGCCGTCCTGGGCGGCCTGCTTCGACTGGTCGAACTCGTCGAGCTTCTCACCGGTGTAGAAGTCGATGCCGCCGCCGAGAGTGCGCCAGAAGTCCTCGTGGCGCCACATGACGCCCTTCGGGAAGCCGGTGGTGCCGCCGGTGTAGATGATGTGCAGGTCGTCCGCGCTGCGCTCGGCGAAGTCGCGCTCGGCGCTCTGGTCGGCGATCGCGTCGGCGTACAGGACACCATCGAAGCCGGAGATGTCCGACTGGTCCTCGGGCTCGATCACGTCCGGGACCACGACGACAGTCTGCAGCTTCGGGTGGTTCGGCTTGGTCTTCTCGACCAGCGGGGCGTAAGTGCGCTCGACGATCAGCGCGACGACGTCCGCGTTCTCGAACAGGTAGTTGAGCTCGCCCTCGACGTAGCGGTAGTTCACGTTGATGTTGACCGCACGGATCTTGACGATCGCCAGGACGGCGATGACGTGCTCGATGCTGTTCTTGGCGTACACGGCGACGTGCTCCCCGGGCTGCACGCCCTGGGACTGGAGGTAGTGCGCGAGTTTGTTCGACTCCGCCTCCAGCTCGGCGTAGGTGACCGTGCGGTCACCCACCTTCACAGCCGGCTTGTCCGGTGCCGCGTCGACGGCGTGCTCGAAGAGATCAGCGATGTTGAGGGCCATGGCCCGATACTAGAACACGTTCTCGTTTAGGGCTAGCATTCCCCCCATGACGGACACGACCACGGAACGGACCACCCCCGACTGCATCGTCGAGCAGGACGGCCACAAGCTCATCGTCACGATGAACCGGCCGGAACGGCGCAACGCGCTCTCCTCCGACATGCTGCGGATCATGGAGGACGCCTGGGACCGGGTGAATTCCGACCCCGAGATCCGGGTCTGCATCCTGACCGGAGCGGGCGGCTACTTCTGTGCCGGGATGGACCTGAGCACTGCGAACGAGAAGCCGCCGGGCGACAGCTTCGAGTCGGGCGATTTCGACCCGACCATCCTCAAGGGCCTGCTCAAGGGCTTCCGGCTGACCAAGCCGCTGATCGCGGCCGTCGAGGGCCCCGCGATCGCGGGCGGCACCGAGATCCTCCAGGGCACCGACATCCGGATCGCCGGCGAGTCGGCCAAGTTCGGGGTCGCCGAGGCTCGGTGGAGCCTGTACCCGCTGGGCGGTTCCGCGGTCCGGCTCCCCCGCCAGATCCCGTACACCGTGGCCGCTGAACTCCTGCTCACCGGGCGCACCCTGCTCGCTCCCGAGGCCAAGGAACTCGGCCTGATCGGGCACGTGGTCCCGGACGGCCAGGCGCTGGCCAAGGCGCACGAACTCGCCGACATGATCGCGAACAACGGCCCGCTCGCGGTCCAGGCGATCCTGAAGACGATGCGCGACTCCGAAGGCAAGCACGAGGACGACTGCTGGGCCGACGACGCCAAGATCGGCGCCGAGGTCTTCAAGTCGAACGACGCCAAGGAAGGTCCGCGCGCCTTCCTCGAGAAGCGCAGCCCGAACTTCCAGGGCAACTGACCTACAGCATCCGCGGGACGAGGCGCTTGCCGAGCACCAGTCCGAGGTGGCACGCGAGCGCCGCGAAGAAGACGAGGTGCGCGCCGACGTGCACCCAGAGCAGGTCGTCCTCGCCGCCGAGGACCAGGACCAGGCCTGTGCCCGGGACCAGGAACAAGCTCGCCAGCAGCACCCGCTCGGTCCAGTGTGCGAGCGTCCGCTGCGGATGACTGAGCCGCTCGTCCCACGGCGGCAGGTCGGTGCCCAGACGCCACCCGACCCGCACGATCGCGAGCACCAGGATCAGGACGCCGAGCGTCACGTGCAGCGGCAGCAGGTCGATCCCGTCGAAATCGGAGCCGTCGCCGCCCCGACCGCGCCCGCGCCCGGAGCCCTCGCCACGACCCCGTCCACGACCGCGCCCGCCTCCGCTCTCGTCGTCCATCAGGTAGCCGACCGCGAACTGCGCGACCAGAAGCACGACCGTCGCCCAGTGCAGCGTCTTGGTGACCAGGCCGTAGCCGTGCGGTCCGTTTCTCAGAGGCACGGACCCATGGTGCCCGGTTAGCGTTCGAGGCATGAGCATCAGCCTGGTCCCGTTCACCGACGTACACGTCGAGCCGATGCAGCGGACCATCCGCGATCCCGACATCATCCGGTACACGAGTACGCCGGAGCCGAGGCCCCCGGACTGGATCGACACCTGGCGCGCCCAGTTCGACAGCGTGACAAGGTTCGGGTGGGCCGTCGTCGACTCCGACCTCGCCGAGCCGGGGTTCGTCGGCTACGCGGTCGCCTTCGGGATCGACCGGGAGGCCGGCGAGGTCGAGCTCGGCTACGCCACCTCGCCCTGGGCGCGAGGACGCGGCGTGGCGAGCGAGACGCTCCGCCTGCTCAGCGACTGGGCGCTCGGCGAAGGGTTCCAGCGGCTGTCGTTGCTGATCGACCTCGACAACAAGGCTTCCCAACGGGT
This sequence comes from Marmoricola sp., assembly GCA_036676945.1. Lineage (GTDB taxonomy): Bacteria > Actinomycetota > Actinomycetes > Propionibacteriales > Nocardioidaceae > Marmoricola. The sequence goes on along the minus strand of JAKFBZ010000062.1, from coordinate 73,261 downwards.
CGCGGAGCGCGCCGGTTACACCTTCGAGGGGGTGCTCCGCTCGTTGCACAACCGCGACGGCACCCGCGGCGACCTGCAGAGCTGGTCGCTGCTGCCGAGCGACAGGGCCTGAGCGCTACCTGGTCCCCCAGACCCGTTCGAGCTGAGCCTCCTCACCGATGGTGCGGAACCTCACCAGCTTGCCGTCGGAGAACTCGAGGACGTCGACGGACTCACCGGCTTCGTCACCGAGGATCGTGTCGGTCAGGACCAGCACCTGCTCGTCATCGCCGTAGATGGCCTTCGGTGTCGTGCTGAACCCCTTCTCGGCGAGCTTCATCCAGAACCCGACGATCTCGTCGGTGCCCTTGTAGGTGCCACTGACCGTGCTGTTGCCCGACACCACCCATTCCGCGTCGGGGTCGACGAGCGCCAGGGCCGCTTCCATGTTCCCGTCGCTGAACGCGGCATAGGCGTCCCAGCTGTTGGCGATGTTCTCCTCTGCCGTCATCCCGTCCCTCCTGTGCGACCCGCGGCCGCATCCGTCCGAGGATCTGCGCGCGACTCACGGCGGCGTACCCGGGCCGGGATGGGACCACCCGCAGTCATCGTGAACGGCAGGGCGAGCGGGAAGTCCGGTTCGAGCGCCTCGATCTCGAGTCCGCGCACCACCGTTGCCAGGCCGAGGGTCGCCTCGAGCATCGCGAAGTGGTCGCCGATGCAGGAGCGGGGGCCGGCCCCGAACGGGAGGTACTGCCAGCGGTTCCTCCCGGCGGACTGCTCGGCGTCGAAGCGGTCCGGGTCGAAGCGCTCCGGGTCCTGCCAGTGCTGGGAGTCGTGGTGGATCGCGTAGGCGCCGACCACCACGCTGGTGCCCTTCGGAACCCGATGGCCGTCCACCAGGACGTCGCGCATCGCCAGGCGGCCGACGGCCGGTGCGGGCGGGCAGACCCGCAGCGCCTCGTGCAGGACCCGGACGGTGTACGGCAGTTGCGGGACATCTTCGACAGTCAGGGTCCGCTCCCCCAGCGCCGCGACCTCGGCAACGACCCGGTCCTGCATCGCACGGTTGCGACCGAGCGCCCAGAGCGCGTAGGTCAGCGTCGTCGCCGTCGTGTCGTGACCGGCGAGCAGGAAGACCAGCAACTCCGCCCGGATCGCGTCCTGGGTCAGTGCCTGACCGGTCTCCGGATCGGTCGCTTCGAGGAGCAACCTGACGAGCTCGGCGTTCTCGTCCTGACCACGGCGGGCCGCGTCGACGGCCTGGTCGATCACCGCGTGGAGGGCGGCCGTCGACCGGCGCATCCGCCACCGAGCCGGCGTCGGCAGCCACAACGGCGCCCGGACGGGACGAAGGGACCGGTGGGTCACCCACTCCAGGACCCGGCGTACGTCGGGACCCAGGTCGTGCGCACGCTCGCCGAGGTCGAGGCCGAACACCGACTTGCCGACCACCCGCAGCGTGAGCCGGCGCATCTCCTCGTCCAGGTCGATCTCCCCGCGCCCGGAGGCATCGGCCACCAGCGCCTCAGCGGCGGACGCCATGTGACCGGCGTACCCGGAGACGTGCTTCTTGGTGAACAGCGGCTGCAGGGTCCGCCGACGGGGCGTCCAGCGCTCGTGCCGCAGATTGAAGACGTTGTCGCCCAGGGTCCGTTGCTCGATGTGGACGATCATCTCCTTGTCGAAGGCACCGTCGGACCCGGCGAGCACGTCGTGGGCGCCCTGCGGCGAGGTGACGATGACAAAGGGCGGGGACAACCACGTCGGACCCAGCCGCACCATCGTGACCGGGCCACCGGCGCGCCCGATCTCGGCCAGGCCGGTGTGGAACCGTCTGATCGCTCGCAGCCGTTCGCCGAAGCGCATCGGTACGTCCGGAGGGAGGGGATACTGCCCGAGATCCAGTGAATCTGTACGGGGCACCCATCCACCGTGACACCGCCGAGGACCACGGGAAATAGCACCATCGGGCTACCCGCGAGCGGTGTTCTGCGCTGGCCCCCGAGCGGATGCTGCGCTCGCTCCGCCCGGTCCCGGCCGGCGACGTCGCTCAGGACTCCAGTTTCGTCGCCCAGCGCGACCCGAGCCGGAGCGTCTGGTCGGGTTGCGGCGGTGCCTTCCAGAGCTGGATCAGGTGTCGCCCGGCGTACGTCGCGTGGTCGTCTCCCACGAAGGCGTCCTGTCGCGCAGCGACGTCCTGCTTCTCGGTGCAGTAGCGCACCCGGTACCAGCCACGAGGGATGCCGACCGGTTCGCTGAAGGTGTCGAAGCTGCCCATCTGCAGTCCCGAGGGATCCGCGTCCATGTGCACGGACGCTTCGGCGACGTCCTGGCACCAGCCGGGCACAGCGGGCGGGTGCTCGTGGAGCTCGAGCTTCGCGCGGTACTTGCCGTCGGCGGCGGGCGCGGTGATCACGGCAGCGTCGGTCCCGGCGGACTCGAGGATCCGGCGGTACGACACGAGGTTGCTGTTGTCGGGGAAGTAGATCTCACCGTTCCCGATCCACCACTGACCCTCCTCGACGAGCCAGAGGTCGTCGTACAGGGTCCGGACGCCGTTCACCGCGGACGGCAGCGACGCGAGTCCCGCATCGGGCAGGTCCGGTGGGTCGTACGAACCCGGGGTCGGCGGGGTCACGGTGGCTTCGGTGACGGCGGACAGCTCACGATCGCTGCCGTCGCCGCTGTGTGACGGCCCGACCAGCGCGTACGTCGCGTAGCCCGCGGCCAGCACCACAGCCAGCACGACGGCCAGCACGAGGGCAACGACGGAACGGGGCATGCCGGACATCATCCGACACGCCCCGCCCTTCGTCCTGCGAACTCAGCCGATGCTGCGCTCACCCGTCCAGTACTGGGCCCGGAGCGCCTTCTTGTCCGGCTTGCCGAGCCCGGTCAGCGGCAGCGCGTCGATGGCGACGACCTGCTTGGGCGCCTGCACCGAGCCCTTCTTGTCCTTGACCATCTGCTGGATCTCGGCGACGACCTCGTCGGTCAGCTCGTGACCCTCACGGAGCACCACGATCGCCATCACCGACTCGCCGAACTTCTCGTGCGGTACGCCGATGACACCGACCTGGGCGATCGCCGGGTGCTCGGCCACGACGTCCTCGACCTCACGCGGGAACACGTTGAAGCCTCCGGTGACGATCATGTCCTTGGTGCGGTCGACGATGTACCAGAAGCCGTCCTCGTCCTCCCGGGCGACGTCGCCGGTGTGCATCCAGCCGTCCTTCCAGGTCTCGGCCGTCTGGTCGGGCAGCTTCCAGTAGCCTCCGGACAGCAGCGGGCCGGCGACGCAGATCTCGCCGGGCTCGCCCTGGGCGACCGGCTGGCCGTCCTCACCGAGCAGGGCCGTCCGCGCCAGCGCGGTCGGGCGGCCGCACGAAGTCAGCCGGTGCTCGAGGGGCTTGCCGTCCGCGTCGACGTGGTCGCCCTTGTTGAAGTAGGTGATCACCATCGGGGCCTCGGACTGGCCGTAGTACTGGGCGAAGATCGGGCCGAAGCGCTCGATCGCCTCCTTGAGCCGGACCGGGTTCATGGCCGACGCGCCGTAGTAGACGGTCTCCAGCGACGACAGGTCCCGGGTGTGGCTGTCCGGGTGGTCCATCAGCGCGTAGAGCATCGTCGGCACCAGCATCAGGGAGTTGATCTTCTTCTCCTCGATGGTGGCCAGCACCTCGGCCGGGTTGAACGTCGAGGTGACGAACAGGGTGCCGCCCTTGATCACCACGGGGACGAAGAACGCAGCTCCTGCGTGCGAGAGCGGCGTGCACATCAGGAACCGAGGCGCCTCGGGCCACTCCCACTCCGCGAGCTGGATGCCCGTCATCGTGTTCATCGTCTGGCTCATCCCGATCACGCCCTTGGGCTTGCCGGTGGTGCCGCCGGTGTAAGTGATCGAGACCATGTGGTCGCCGGGGAGCAGACGGGCGCTCAACGGCTCCGGATCGAAGGTCGCGGCCACCTCGGTCAGATCCGCGGTGGTCCGGCCGCTGTCGGCGGCGGCCTTGGCGACGTCCTCGGGAACCGGCCCGATGGTGAGCACCTGGGTCAGACCGGGGCACTTCTCGAGCAGGGCCAGGGCTCGCTCGCTGAAGTACGGGTCGATGATCAGCGTGGTGATCTCGGCGTCGTTGATCACGTAGGCATGGTCGTCGGCAGACCCGAGCGGGTGCAGCGACGTACGGCGGTAGCCCTGGGTCTGGCCGGCGCCGAGGATGAAGAGCACCTCGGGCCGGTTGAGCGCGAGCAGTGCGCCAGCGGTGCCGAACCCGGCGTTGAGGGACTCGAAGGCCTGGATGTAGGTGCTGATCCGGTCGGCGACCTGCTGACCGGTCAGGGTCACGTCGCCGAGGTGGATGATCGGCCGGTTGTGGTGCCGGCGCAGGGCGGCGACCATCAGGTGGCCGTTGTGGGTGCCGGTGCGCAGGTCGCCCGCGTTCGCGATGTCGCTCACGGTGCTCGACTCGGGACTCATGCCAGCACCTCCGCGACCTTGCGGATCTCCTCGGCGCTGTGCGCACTCAACAACAGGGTGGTCACTCCGGTCTCCTCCCACTCGGCGACGCGTTCCTTCACGTAGCCCTCGGTTCCGATGATGTGCATGTCGTTGACCAGCTCGTCGGGTATCAACGCGGTGGCCTCGTCCTTCTGACCGGAGAGGAACAGGCGCTGAACCTCGTCGGCGGTCTCGCCGTACCCCATCCGGGTGAAGACCTGGTGGTGGAAATTCATCTCCTTGGCGCCCATCCCGCCCATGTACAGGGCGACGATCGGCTTCATCGCGTCGACGACCGCCTGCTTGGCCGGGCCGTCGTCCGCGGTGAACTGCAGGTGGCAGGTCGCGGCGATCTCGAACGTCTCCCGGGTACGTCGCGCGCCGGCCCGGGCGAAGCCCTCGTCGAGCCACGGCTGGTACATCGCGGCCGACTTCGGCGTGTAGAAGATCGGGATCCAGCCGTCGGCGATCTCGGCGGTCTGGGCGACGTTCTTCGGGCCTTCAGCGCCGAGCCAGATCGGGATGTCCTCGCGCAGCGGGTGGGTGATCGGCTTGAGCGGCTTGCCCAGGCCCATCGCGCCCGGACCGTCGTACGGCAGCGGGTAGTGCGGGCCGTCGTTGGTCACCGGGCCCTTGCGGGCCAGCACCTGGCGGATGATGTCGACGACCTCGCGGGTGCGGGCCAGCGGCTTGGAGAACGGCTGTCCGTACCAGCCCTCGACGACCTGGGGCCCGGAGACGCCCATGCCGAGGATCAGCCGGCCGTTCGAGAGGTGGTCGAGGGTGAGCGCGTGCATCGCGATGCTGGTCGGCGTCCGACCGGACATCTGCACGATGCTGGTGCCGAGTCGCACCCGGCTGGTCTCGCGTCCCCACCAGGCGAGCGGCGTGAACGCGTCCGAGCCCCAGGCCTCCGCGGTGAAGATCGCGTCGTACCCCGACTCCTCGGCGGCCGCCACCAGCTCTGCGTGATTGGTCGGCGGGCCGGCCTGCCAGTAGCCGAGCTGCAGTCCGAGCTTCATGTCACTCCTCGCGTTGGTGCCGGTGAGCTTCCGTCGTCCCGACAAGCTAGACGACCGGGATCCGGGATGTCCTTGCTCGGAATACTAGAACGTGTTTCACTTCTGTGCCATGGCCCCCACCGAATCAGCTACCGCAGAACCGCGCGTGCTGCACGCCCCGATGAAGGTCGAGTTCGACTACACCCGATCGCTCGGGCCGGTGCTCTCACGGTTCATGTCAGCCCTCCAACAGCACCAGGTCCTCGGCGGACAGCTCTCCGACGGCCGCGTCGTCGTCCCGCCGCCGGAGTACGACCCGGTCACCCACGCAGCCGTGACCGACCTGGTCCCGGTCAGTGACCACGGCGTCGTCCAGTCCTGGTCCTGGGTCGCCGAGCCGGTCTCCCAGCAGCCGCTGGACAAACCGTTCGCCTTCGCCCAGGTGCTGCTCGACGGCGCCGACGCGCCGCTACTGCACGCGGTCGCGGTCGACTCCCCCGCCGACATCTCCACCGGCCTGCGGGTCAAGGTCCGCTGGGCGGACCGGCCGACCGGCACGATCCGCGACATCGCCTGGTTCGAGCCCGCTCACGACAGCGAGTCGTCCGGCTCGGCCTCGATGGAGATCGGCGCCCCGGAGATCACCGGCATCATCAGCCCGGTCAACCTCGCCTACGACTACGCAGCGTCGCCGGAGGAGACCAAGTTCTTCAACGGCCTCGCCGAGGGCAAGCTCTTCGGCCAGCGCTGCCCGGTCTGCGAGAAGGTCTACATCCCGCCGCGCGGCGCCTGCCCGGTCGACGGCGTCCCGACGACCGACGAGGTCGAACTGCCGGACCGCGGCACTGTGACGACCTACTGCGTGGTCAACGTGCCGTTCCAGGGTCAGACGATCCCGATCCCGTACGTCTCGGCGTACGTGCTGCTCGACGGGGCGGACATCGCGTTCCTGCACCTGATCCTGGACGTCGACGCCGCCGACGTCCGGATGGGCATGCGGGTCGAGGCCGTCTGGAAGCCCCGCGAGGAGTGGACGACCGACCTCAACAACATCAAGTACTTCCGCCCCACCGGCGAGCCGGACGCGGACTTCGACACCTACAAGCACCACCTCTGAGAGAGCGGATCACACAGATGCGTGACGTTGCGGTCGTGGGGTTCTCCCAGCGACAGATGAAGGAGCTCGACGGGTCCCCGACCTGTCTGGAGATCCTGGTCCCGATCATCGCGGACCTCTACGAGCAGACCGGCTGGACCAAGTCCGACATCGACTTCTGGTGCTCCGGGTCGAGCGACTACCTCGCCGGCCGGTCGTTCTCGTTCGTCTCGGCGGTGGACGCCATCGGCACCCTCCCGCCGGTGATGGAGTCGCACGTCGAGATGGACGCCGCCTGGGCGCTCTACGAGGCCTGGGTCAAGATCCAGACCGGCGAGGTCGACACCGCCCTGGTCTACGGCTTCGGCAAGTCCTCGGCCGGCATCCTGCGCCGGATCCTGGCGCTCCAGCTCGACCCGTACACGACCCAGCCGCTGTGGCCGGACACCGTGTCACTGGCCGGCATCCAGGCTCGTGAGGGCCTCGAGAAGGGCCTGTGGGACGAGAAGGCGATGGCCGAGGTCGTCGCCCGGTCGATGACCGACGCCGCCGCCAACGAGTGGGCGATCCGCAAGGGCGCCACCTCGCTCGACGACGTCCTGGCCCAGCCCGTGTACGCCGACCCGTTGCGCCGCTGGGACTGCGCCCCGGTCTCCGACGGCGCTGCCGGCATCGTGATCGCCGCCGGCGACAGGGCCCTGGAGGCCCGCAACCGGCCGGCCTGGATCACCGGGTTCGAGCACCGGATCGAGCCGATCGCGATCAACGCCCGAGACCTGACCACCTCGACCAGCACGGCCGCGGCCGGCAAGGCAGCCGGCATCGACGGGGTCGACCTGGCCGAGCTGCACGCGCCGTTCAGCCACCAGGAGCTGATCCTGCGCAACTCGCTCGGCCTGGCCGGCGACGTCTCGATCAATCCCTCGGGCGGCGCGCTCACCGCCAACCCGATGTTCTCCGCGGGACTGAACCGGATCGGCGAAGCCGCCACCCGGATCTGGGCCGGCGAATCCGACAAGGCTCTCGCGCACACCACCTCCGGGCCGGTGCTGCAGCAGAACCTCGTGTGCACGATGGAAGCCAAGAAGGGAAACAGCTGACATGGCGAAGATCCCCGCAGCCGTGATCGGCGTCGGACAGACCCACCACCGCGCCAAGCGAGAGGACGTCTCGATCGCGGGCCTGCTCCGCGAGGCCGTCGACCGGGCCCTGCTCGACGCCGGCCTGACCTTCGACGACATCGACGCGGTCGTCGTCGGCAAGGCGCCGGACCTGTTCGAGGGCGTGATGATGCCCGAGCTCTACCTGGCCGACGCCCTCGGCGCAGCGGGCAAGCCGCTGCTCCGGGTGCACACCGCCGGTTCGGTCGGCGGCTCGACCGCGATCGTCGCGGCATCGCTCGTCCAGTCCGGTGTCCACGAGCGCGTCCTGACCGTGGCCTTCGAGAAGCAGTCCGAGTCCAACGCGATGTGGGCGCTCTCGATCCCGGTGCCGTTCATCATGCCGGTGCACGCCGGCGCCGGCGGTTACTTCGCGCCGCACGTGCGCTCCTACATCCGGCGTTCCGGGGCCCCGACGCACATCGGTGCGATGGTGGCCGCCAAGGACCGGCAGAACGCCCTGAAGAACCCGTACGCGCACCTGCAGAACGAGGGCACCACGGTGGAGTCCGTGCTCGCCTCGACGATGCTCTGGGACCCGATCCGGTACGACGAGACCTGCCCGTCCTCGGACGGCGCGTGCGCCCTGGTGATCGCGTCCGAGGACGCGGTCGCCAAGTCCGGGGCCAAGAACCCGGCCTGGATCCACGGCACCCAGATGCGCTCGGAGCCGACCACGGCCGCCGAGCGCGACCAGGTGAACCCGCTCGCCGGCCGGCACGCCTCCGCGGCGCTCTACAAGCAGGCCGGGATCAGCAACCCGCTCGAGGAGATCGACTGCGCGGAGATCTACGTGCCGTTCTCCTGGTTCGAGCCGATGTGGATCGAGAACCTCGGCTTCACCCCCGAGGGCGACGGCTGGAAGCTCACCGAAGCCGGCGAGACCGCGATCGGCGGGAAGCTGCCGATCAACATGAGCGGTGGCGTGCTGAGCTCCAACCCGATCGGCGCCAGCGGCATGATCCGCTTCGCCGAGGCCGCCCTCCAGGTCCGCAACCAGGCCGGGGAGCACCAGGTCGACGGCGCTCGCAAGGCGCTCGGCCATGCGTACGGCGGTGGCTCGCAGTTCTTCGCGATGTGGATCGTCGGCGCCGACAAGCCGACGAACTGACGTTCTCCTTCGTCGGGCCTGTCGCGACGCTGCATGCCTCGACAGGCCCGACGAACGGTGCACCTAGGCTGACCCGGTGATCGAACTCTTCAACCGCACCGAGATCGAGCAGATGCGCCCGGCCGGCGCTTTCGTGGCCGAGGTGCTGGCCGCGCTGCGCGATGCCGCCGACGTCGGCGTCAACCTGCTCGACCTGGATGCCCTGGTCACCCGGATGATCGCCGAACGCGGCGCGACGTCGTGCTACGTCGACTACCACCCGTCGTTCGGCGCGATGCCGTTCGGCAAGGTGCTCTGTACGTCGGTCAACGACGCCGTGCTCCACGGTCTCCCCTTCGACTACACGCTGGCCGACGGCGACCTGCTCAGCGTCGACTTCGCCTGCTCGGTCGACGGCTGGGTCGCGGACTCGGCGACCAGCGTGGTCGTCGGCACCGCGAGGCCCGAGGACCTGGAGCTGATCAGGACCACCGAGGTCGCCCTGGAGGCGGGCATCGCCGCCGCGCAGGTCGGCAACAAGCTCGGCGACATCGGGCACGCCATCGGTGAGGTCGCCCGGGCCGCGGGCCTGAGCATCAACCTCCAGTTCGGCGGCCACGGTGTCGGCCGGACGATGCACGGCGATCCGCACGTGCCCAACGACGGCCGCCCGGGACGCGGGCTCGCGCTCAAGCCGGGCCTGGTGATCGCGATCGAGCCGTGGTTCATGCACGGGACGGACGAGATCTGGACCGATCCGGACGGCTGGACACTGCGCAGCGTCGACGGGTCCCGCGGTGCGCACAGCGAGCACACGATCGCGATCACCGAGGACGGGCCGCTGGTGCTCACCGCACGGTGAGCACTGACCGCACGCGCGCTGCGCGGAGCCTTCTCCGCTACGCGTCGCTGCACCGATCCTTCGCCCTACTACGCGTCGAAGTGCTGCGGGTCCGACCTCGGATAGCTCCACCGGAACCCGCTCTCGCGCATGATCCGCACGACCTGGTGCGTGCCCGAGCGCCAGGCGTAACGCGGATGGCTGTGCCCGGCCCACCAGCTGTTCGGGAGCCAGCCGACGGCCGAGTGGTACGGGTTCTCCCACGGGTTGAGGTCGAAGGCGCGTCCGTAGGAGTGCGGTGACCGGACGCCGGGTCTCCCCGTCACCCAGCGACAGTTGAAGGCCGAGGTGTTGTCGAACTGCATCGACCTGAAGTCGTCGGCGCCCCCGGACCGCGCGCTGTAGCCGAAGCGGTCGGGGAGGTACATCGACCGGATCGGGATACGTGCGTTGTACAGGAGCCGGAGCGCGCGGGTGAAGTCGCCGACGGCCGAGTCACGCACGACGAGCTCGCCGCGGTGCCGGTAGCCGTCGAAGCCCCAGTAGTTCACCCGGATGTAGCGCAGACCCGAGCGTCCGACGGGGCACCCCCGGCGCCAGCTCCGCCCGGCCATCCTCGTCCAGACCTCGGTCGGGATCGTGGTGACCTTCACGGCAGAGCCGAGGCCGACAGCTCGCCGCTGCGCCGGCAGGACACGGGGTTTCGGTGCGGCAGCAGGAAGCACGACAGGCCGGCCCGGCGGACGGTTGTCGACGTACAGCGTGCTGGACACGTCCCCGGTCCAACCCGGACCGGCGGCGCCGCGCACCTGGTACCAGGTGTCGTTTCGCGGCCGGATCGTGATCGCGGCCCGGCCACCGGCGTCGGTGCTCAATGCCGCTCCGGCCTGCCAGGGCTGTCCGCGGCGGTGCTTCCACAGGCGGGCCGGACCGGCCACGCCCAGTCCGTCGGAACCGGTCCACGAGATCCGCAGTGTCCCGGAGGTCTCGTCGACGATCGCCTTCGGACCGGTCAGCGCGAGCTGCGACGCCACCACCACGACGTCGACGCTCACCTGCTGACTCCCGGCCGCCGCATAGGTGTCGTCGCCGCCGAAGACGGCGCGGTACTGCGTACCGGTGCCGTCGGCGACGACCTGCAGCAGCGCGGTCCCGGCATCGTCCGTGATCGCAGCGCCAGCCGGGGTCCAGGTGCCGTCGACGTTCTCCTCGAACGTCACCGATGCTCCGCTGATCGTGGCCGCGGAGCCGGTCGCGGTGAGAGTGGCCCGCAGCGGAAGCGCCGCTCCGCGCCGGACGGTCGCCGGCGCGACCAGCACGAGGGTGCTGGGCTCGATGCCCGCGGCCGCCGCGGCCCGCGGCAGCCCCGGCAGCACCAGGGCGAGAAGCGTGAGCGGCAGCAGCATGCCCACCCAGCGCGCGATCAGCCAGGCGTGGCCCCCCGAGGACGTCATACGGGGAAGGTACCTTGTCCCGGTTTGGGCTTCCGTGCTTACATGATTACATCGTTACACTTGGCACGCAGCAGGAGGCCGTCATGGGCACAACAGAGCAGGAACAGATCACCGCCTGGGTCCGCGGGCGACTGCCCGACGGCTGGTTCACCGAGCCGGTCGACGTCAGCGTCGACCGCGAGGAGATCGTCGTCGTCGGGCGGCTCCCGCTCCCCGACGGCGTCACCGAGGAGACTCCCGCCGAGGAGGCCAAAGAGGCCGCCGTGGGCCGGATCTCGCGGTTCCGTGAGGAGACCCGCGACGAGCGGATCAAGATCGCCCGCGAGGCGGAGCACCGGTTCGAGAAGAAGGTCGCCTGGGGAGCCGCCTCGGGCGAGACCCGGGCGTTGTTCACGCACGTGGCCGTGCCGGTGATGACCCGGCTGCGCCAGCCCGAGCGACAGGTCCTCGACACCCTGGTCGAGGCCGGCGTCGCCCGTAGCCGGGCCGACGCGCTCGGCTGGTGCGTGCGGCTTGTCGGCGAACACACCGAGGACTGGCTGACCGAGCTGCGCGAGGCGATGACCAGCGTGCAGCGCCTGCGCGCCGAAGGCCCGAACGTCTGACCCGGTACGACGAAGGCGCCGCCACCCTCGTGAGGTGACGGCGCCTTCGTGCTCAGCGTCGGAGGAAGGTCCGACACAGATCTCGGCTACCGGGTCAGCTGTACTTGACCGGGAGTTCCTTGATGCCGTTGATCCAGGAGTGACGCAGCCGGCGCGGCTCGCCCGTCGGCTGGATGTTCGGCATCCGGTCGGCGATGACGTTGAACATCACGTCGACCTCGAGACGGGCCAGGTTGGCGCCGATGCAGTAGTGCGCGCCGTGCCCGCCGAACGCCAGGTGCGGGTTCGGGTCGCGCTTGATGTCGAAGGTGCCGGCGTCGGTGAAGACGTCCTCGTCGTGGTTTCCGGAGGCGTAGAAGAGCGCGACCCGCTCGCCCTTCTTGATCAGCTGCCCGTTGATCTCGACGTCGTTGAGCGCCGTGCGCTGGAAGACGCTCACCGGGGTGGCCCAGCGGATGACCTCGTCGATCATCGTGGACGGGCGCTCGTTCTTCCACAGCTCCCACTGCTCGGGGTTCTGGAAGAACGCGTGCATCCCGTGGGTGATCGCGTTGCGGGTCGTCTCGTTGCCGGCCACCGCGAGCAGGATCACGAAGAACCCGAACTCGTCGTCGGTCAGGCCCTCGCCGTCCTCCCCCGCGGTCACCAGCTTCGTGATGATGTCGTCCTGCGGGTTCTCCTTGCGGTCCGCCGCGAGCATCATCGCGTAACCGAGGATCTCCGCAGCCGCCAGCGCCGGGTCGGCGTTGTACTCCGGGTCGTCGTAGGCGAGCATCTGGTTCGACCAGTCGAAGAGCTTGCCGCGGTCCTCGAACGGCACGCCGAGCAGCTCGGCGATCGCCTGGAGCGGAAGCTCGGCGGCGACCTCGAAGACGAAGTCGCCCTCGCCCTTGGCCAGTGCGTCGTCCACGATCTTGTTGGCCCGCTCGACGAGCACCTCGTGCAGCGCGTTGATCGAGCGCGGAGTGAAGCCGCGGCTGATCGTCTGGCGCAGCTTGGTGTGGTCCGGCGGGTCCTGGTTGACCAGCATCACGCTCTGGAGTTCGACCTGCTCACGGGTCATGTCCGGAGCGAACCGGATGATGACACCGTTCTCGTTGGCGGAGAACTCCTTGGAGTTCTTCGAGATCGCGGCGATGTCGGCGTGCTTGGTGATCGCCCAGAAGCCGGTGTCGAGGAAGCCGGCGCGCGCCTCCGGCGCCTGCTCGACCCAGAAGACCGGAGCCGTCTTACGGAGTTCCATGAACTCCTGGAGCGGGATCGCCGCTTCGTTCATGACCGGGTCGGTCGGATCGAAGGCGATGGGCAGTGCGGGTGCTGCGGTCACAGGACTTTCCTCCACGTTTCTGAAACACGTTCTAGTGTCGATCGTTACACAGTTTGTCCACGTGAGCAAAGGGTCTCGCCGAACTTTTCGGACTATGTTGGACTGGTCAAGAACAAGAACGTGTTCTATTTTTGACCAGAGTACTTGCCGTTGCAGCACACCGTCTTCACAGGAGGATCCCCCATGGGTAACCCGGTCATCGTCGAGGCCGTCCGTACGCCGCTCGGAAAGCGCCGCGGCTGGCTGGCGGGCCTGCACCCGGCCGAGTTGCTCGGCGCCTCCCAGGTCGAGGTACTCAAGCGCTCCGGGATCGACCCCGAGCTGGTCGAGCAGGTCATCGGCGGCTGCGTCACCCAGGCCGGCGAGCAGTCGAACAACATGGTCCGCCGCGCCTGGATGCACGCGGGCCTCCCGAACCACACCGCCTCGACGGTCATCGACGCGCAGTGCTCCTCGGCCCAGCAGTCGGCCCACCTGATCAACGCGATGATCGCCGGGGGCGCGATCAAGGTCGGTGTCGCCTGCGGCGTCGAGTCCATGTCGCGGATCCCGCTCGGCGGCAACGTGCCCAAGGGCCTGGGCGACCCCCGTCCCCCGAGCTGGGACATCGACCTGCCCGACCAGTTCACCGGCGCCGACCGGATCGTGAAGGACCGCGGCTTCACCCGCGCCGAGGTCGACCGTTTCGGCTTCGAGTCGCAGCGCAAGGCGCGCGTCGCGGTCGACGAGGGCCGGTTCACCCGCGAGATCTTCGCGCTCGAGGCCCCGGTCCTCGACGACGAGGGCAACCCGACCGGTGAGACGCGGATCGTCGACACCGACCAGGGCCTGCGCGACACCACGCTGGAAGGCCTCGCCTCGCTCAAGCCGGTGCTCGAGGGCGGCACCCACACCGCCGGTACCTCCTCGCAGATCTCCGACGGCTCCTCGGCGATGCTGATCATGGACTCCGACCTCGCGGTCTCGCTCGGTCTCAAGCCGCGGGCCCGGATCATCACGTCCTGCCTCGTCGGCGCCGACCCGTACTACCACCTCGACGGACCCGTCCAGGCGACCGAGAAGGTCCTCAAGGACAGCGGGATGACGATCGCCGACATCGACATCTGCGAGGTCAACGAGGCCTTCGCAGGCGTTGTGATGTCGTGGGCGAAGGTGCACAACGTCCCCGAGGACAAGTACAACGTGAACGGCGGCGCCATCGCGCTCGGCCACCCGGTCGGCTCGACCGGCACCCGGCTGCTCACCACCGCTCTGCACGAGCTCGAGCGACGCGACGCCAGCACCGCCCTGATCTCGATGTGCGCCGGCGGCGCCCAGGCCTCGGGCACCATCATCGAACGCATCTGATGATCGCCTGGAGCGACGAAGAACTGGCGATCCGGGACGCCGTCCGGGCCTTCGTCGACAAGGAGATCCGTCCGTTCCAGGACGACCTCGAGCACAACGGCCTGCCGCCGTACGAGTTGATCCGGAAGTACTTCGCGACCTTCGGCATCGACGAGATGGCCGGCGCCGCCTTCGACGCCCAGATCGCCGGGACGTCCAGGGGCGCGACGACGTCCAACAGCAGCGGCAGCATGGACGCCGCGATGATGGCGATCGCCAACATCGAACTGGTCAAGGTCTCGATGGGCATCCCGGCCGCGATCGGTGTCTCGGCCGGGCTGACCGCCGGGACCATCAACGCCCGCGGGACGCCTCAGCAGCGCAAGCGCTGGGCCCGGGACCTGATGACCTTCGAGAAGGTCGGGGCATGGGCGATCACCGAGCCGGACTCCGGCTCGGACGCCTTCGGCGGCATGCGGACGACGGTGAAGCCCGACGGCGACGGCTGGAGGATGAGCGGACAGAAGACGTTCATCACCAACGGCCCGTACGCCGACACGATGGTCGTCTACGCCAAGCTCGACGACGGGTCGGGGCTCGACAAGCGCGACCAGCCGGTGCTCACCTTCGTCCTCGACGCGGGCATGGACGGACTGACCCAGGGCAAGCCGTTCAAGAAGATGGGAATGGCGTCGTCCCCCACCGGCGAGCTGTTCTTCGACGCGGTCTACCTCGATCGCGACCGTCTCCTCGACGGGAGCGGGCAGGAGACGAAGACCGACGGGCGCGAGTCCGCCAAAGCCAACTTCGTGCTGGAGCGGGTCGGCATCGCCACGCTCGCCCTGGGCGTGATCGAGGAGTGCCTGCGGCTGAGCGTCGACTACGCGAAGACCCGCGAGCTCTGGGGAAAGCCGATCGGCGACTTCCAGCTGATCCAGCTCAAGATCGCCGAGATGGAGGTCGCGAGGATCAACGTGCAGAACATGGTCTTCAGCACCCTGGAGAAGCGTCGTGCGGGCACCCTGCCCTCGCTCGGGGAGGCCTCCGCGATCAAGCTGTACTCGTCGAAGGCGGCCTGTGACGTGGCGATGGAGGCGGTGCAACTGTTCGGCGGCAACGGCTACATGGCCGAGTACCGGGTCGAGCAGCTCGCCCGCGACGCGAAGTCGCTGATGATCTACGCCGGGTCCAACGAGGTCCAGGTGACGCACGTCGCCAAGGGCCTGCTGCGCGGCTGACGGCGATGCCGCGGCCGCCGATCACCCCGGCTCCGCCGCTGGCCGAGGGCGTCGGACTGCCCTGGGACGTGCCGGTCGGCGACGCGGTCGCCGAGATCGCCGGCGCCCGGGCGGCGTACGGCGACACGTTCGAGGTCCGTAGCGGCCGCGACCGCTACCTGTTCACCTTCTCGGCGCGCGGCGTGGAGTCGTTCTACGCGTTGACCGAGGAGACGGCGAGCAAGGGCGTCGCGGACTACCTGATGCTGCGGCGCAAGCTGCCCGACGAGCTGTTCGACGGCCGGCGCACGCTGCCGGGGACCTTGTTCCGCCGCGACGACGTCGCCAACTACCTAGGCAACCTGGACCGTGCGCTGGGCGCGACCGCCCGCGAACTCGGCGACTCCGGGACGGTCGACGTCTTCGCGCTGACCCGTCGTCTGGGACACCGGATGGGCCTCGCCTCGTGGGCCGGCCCCGGGTGCGCGCAAGGCGACGCCTTCGAACGGCTGGTGACGGCGTTCGACACCCTCGACGGCTCGGAGGCGTTCGTCCATCCCGACGCGATGGCTGCTGTCGCCGCCTCGGGAAAGGCGGCCGAGCTCGCCGCCCTGGCGGAGGTCCGCGAGGTGGTGGGCGCGGCCCTGGACCGTCTCGACGCCGGGGAGGTCGCCGGGCACGGGCTGTTCGCACGGATCGCGGAGTCGTGGTCCGACGAAGCCCCGGGCGTACGCCGCCAGGGTGTCGCTCACGACGTGACGCTGATCCACGTCGCCTCGATGTCGAACCTGGCCGCCGCCCTCGGATGGGCGATCGTCGACCTGCTCGGGCACCCCGCCGCGCTCGACGCCGTCCTTGCGGGCGACCGCGACCTCGCCGATCGCTGCGCACTGGAGTCGACCCGGCTCTCGCAGCGCTCGATCATGTCCCGTGCCGTGATGCAGGAGGTCGCCTTCGACGACGGCACCACGACCTACGCCGTGCCGCCAGGTACGACGATCGCGACCCTGCTCCCGCTGCTGAACACGTCCGCCGGCCCGGGGCTGACCGACTGGGACCCGGAGCGCTGGAACCGGCACCGGATCGCCGACACGAGCGCACTGGAGTCACCCCAGTTGGTGACCGCGTTCGGCCACGGCCGGCATTCCTGCCCGGCCCAGCCCTTCTCGCTCGCCGCGATGACCGCGGCGACGACCGGACTCCTCGGCGCGTTCGAGCTGACCCCGCGCTGGACGTCGTACCCGCAACCGGTGCCGGCGCAGATCGGCGGCGTCGCGCGGTCGGCGGGACCATGCGAAGCGGACTACCGGCGCCGCTGAAGTCTCAGGCCCCGTAGACCGGCTCCGGGGTGGCGCCTTCACCGATCAGGGCGTCCACGACGTCCCGGAGTTCGGTGGCCTCCCAGCGCGAACCCTTGTCTCGCGAGGCGCCGTGGCGCCAGGCGTCCTCGAGGGTGAGCTTGCCGCCGTCGCTCTCGAAGACGCGGCCGGTCACGTGGCCGGCCTCCTCGGATGCGAGCCAGGCGACGATCGGCGAGTTGTCCTCGGGCAGCGCCATCTCGGAGGTGTCGAAGGCGCCTTCGGTCATCCGGGTCTTGGCCACGGGTGCGAGGGCGTTCACCGTGACGCCGACGCGGCCGAGTTCAGCAGCGGCGACCAGCGTCATCGTGGCGATGCCACCCTTGGCGGCCGAGTACGTGATCTGGCCGATCGAGCCCTGCAGACCGGCACCGGACGTCGTGTTGATGACCCGGGCGGCGCGCTCGCGGCCCTCCTTCGACTCCGCGCGCCAGTACGCCGCCGCGTGCCGCAACGGAGCGAAGTGGCCCTTGAGGTGCACCCGGATGACCGCGTCCCACTCGTCCTCGGTGGCGTTGACGAGCATCCGGTCGCGCACGAAGCCGGCGTTGTTGACCAGGATGTCCAGCCCGCCGAAGGCGTCGATCGCCTGCTGCACCATCGCGGCGGCCTGCTCGAAGTCGGCGACGTCGGCACCGTTCACCACGGCTTCCCCGCCCATCGCCTCGATCTCGGCGACGACGTCGTGAGCGGGCGAGTCGGTCTTCTCCCCGTTGTTGGAGACGCCGAAGTCGTTGACGACGACCTTGGCGCCGTGCCGGGCGAGTTCGAGGGCGTGCGCGCGGCCGATGCCGCGACCCGCTCCGGTGACGATGGCGACGCGGCCTTCAAGAAGCTTGGACAAGGTCTCTCCTGGGGTGGGCGGGCGTCTCGACAGGCTCGACGTCCGGGACGGGGTGACTACTGGATGACGAGGAAAGCGGGCGGCTCGCCGCCGCCGTGGCAGCCGACACTGGCGCCGCTCACGTACGACGCCATGCTGCTGGCGAGGAAGACCGCCACATTGCCGACCTCGTCCGGTCGGGCCATCCGGCCCAGGGGGATGGTCTGCTCGATGCGCGCGACCTTGTCGTCGCCGCCGTAGTGGTCGTCGGTCTGTTCGGTCCGGCACAGCCCGACCTCGATGGCGTTGACCCGAACCTTCGGGCCCCATTCCATCGCCAGGCTCTTGGTCAGCGACTCCAGACCCGCCTTGGCGGCGGCGTACGCGGCGATCGTCGGCGCCGGGCGGTGCGCGCTGATCGAGGTGATGTTCACGATCGAGCCACCGCTCTCCTGCTGCTGCATCACCTGGTTCGCGATCTGGGCGACGAGGAGCGGCGAGTTCAGGTTGAGGCCGATGATCTTGTCGTGGAACCGCGGCGATGCCGTCGCGGCGTCCGCGGACGGCGCTCCCCCGGCGTTGTTGACCAGGACGTCCAGGCGGCCGTGCTCGGCGACGATGCCGTCGACCATGGCCTGGACCGACTCGGGGTCGCGCACGTCGCACTGGACGTGCGTCGTGCCGGCCACCGGGTCCTCGGCCGCGGACCGGGCGCACGTCACCACGGTCGCTCCCGCGAAGACGAAGGATTCGGTGATCCCCCGGCCGATGCCACGGGAGCCGCCGGTGACCAGAACCACCCAGCCGTTGAGGTCGATCGAGAGAGCCATGCTGGTACAGTACCAAGCAAGTGCTTGGTAGGGCGAGAAGCGTCTCGACAACCCGACGAACGAGGTCCCATGTCTGCAGTCACCAGTGAACTCCGCGACGACGGCATCCGCGTCGTCACGATGTGCCATCCGCCCGTCAACGCGCTGACCGTGCAGGGCTGGTTCGACGTGGCCGCGGCGCTCGACGAGGCCAGCGCCGACCTGAACACGAAGGTCGTGATCCTCCGCGCCGAGGGCAAGGGCTTCAACGCCGGCGTCGACATCAAAGAGATGCAGAACACCACCGGCTTCGACGCCCTGATCGGCGCCAACAAGGGCTGCTACGCCGCGTTCAAGGCCGTCTACGAGTGCAGCGTCCCGGTGATCGCCGCGGTGAACGGCTTCTGCGTCGGCGGCGGCGTCGGCCTGGTCGGCAACGCCGACATCGTCATCGCCAGCGACGACGCCTACTTCGGTGTGCCGGAGGTCAAGCAGGGAGCGCTCGGTGCCGCGACGCACATGGCCCGCCTGGTCCCGCAGCAGATGATGCGCGCGCTGTACTTCACCGCCGCGACCATCCCGGCGACCGAGCTGCACAAGTTCGGCTCGGTCTACAAGCTCGTGCCCCGCGAGCAGCTGCTCGACGCCGCCCTCGAGGTGGCGGCGGACATCGCCGACAAGGACACCCGGGTGATCCGTGCGGCCAAGGAAGCGCTGAACGGCATCGAGCCGGTCGACGTGAACAAGAGCTACCGGTTCGAGCAGGGGTTCACCTTCGAGCTCAACCTTGCAGGCGTCTCCGACGAACTGCGTGACGATTTCGCCGGCACCGCCAAGGCAGCCAAGAACCAGGAGAGCAACGCGTGAGCAAGCCCCGCGACAAGCAGATGACGATCGACGAGGTCGTCGCCCAACTCTCCGACGGGATGACCATCGGCATCGGCGGCTGGGGCCCGCGGCGCAAGCCGATGGCCCTGGTCCGAGCGATCCTGCGCTCCGACCTGAAGGACCTGACCATCGTGTCCTGGGGCGGCGCCGACGTCGGGCTGTTGGCCCGGGCCGGCAAGATCCGCAAGCTGGTCTACGCGTTCGTCTCGCTGGACTCGATCCCGCTCGAGCCGAACTTCCAGCGCGCCCGCCAGAACGGCACGATCGATGAGATCGTCGAGCTCGACGAGGGCATGTTCCAGACCGGCCTGTACGCCGCGGCGCAGCGCCTCCCCTTCCTGCCGATGCGCGCGGGTCTGGGCTCGGACGTGCTGGTCAACAACCCCTGGATCAAGACCGTCGCGTCGCCGTACGCCGACGAGAACGGTGACTTCGAGGAGCTGACCGCCGTCCCGGCGCTCAAGCTCGACGTCGCGCTGGTGCACCTGAACCGCGCCGACGTCCACGGCAACGCCACCTACCTCGGGCCCGACCCGTACTTCGACGACCTCTTCGTCCAGGCCGCCGACAAGGCGTTCGTCTCGGTCGAGCAGATCGTCGACACCGCCGGCCTGACGATCGACACCCCGGTCCAGCGCCTGCTGATCAGCCGGATGATGGTCGACGGGGTCGTGGAGACCCCGAACGGCGCGCACTTCACCGTCTGCAGCCCGGACTACGAGCGCGACGAGAAGTTCCAGAAGGCGTACGCCGCTGCGGCAGGCGGGTCCGACGAGGACTGGGCCGCGTTCGAGGAGCGATTCCTCTCCGGGGACGAAGACGCATACCAGGCAGCCGTCGCCGCCTTCACCGCCGAGCAGAAGGAAGCAGCCAAGTGAGCACCGAGTTCTCTCGCGCAGAGGTCTGCGCCGCCGCCATCGCCGACGCGTTCTCCGACGACGGTGAGATCTTCGCCAGCCCGATGGGCATGCTGCCGATGCTGGGAGTCAGGCTCGCCAAGCTGACCTCCAACCCCGACCTGGTGATCTCCGACGGTGAGTCGCTCTTCCTCGGCGGGGTGCCTCCGCTCTTCGCCAAGGCCGACGTCGTCGAGGGCTGGATCCCGTTCCGCCGCGTCTTCGACGTGGTCGCCTACGGCAAGCGCCACGTGATGATGGGCGCCACCCAGGTCGACAGGCACGGCAACCAGAACATCTCCGCGATCGGTGACTTCGACCGGCCGAAGCGTCAGCTGCTCGGCTCGCGCGGCGCTCCCGGCAACACCGTGAACAACCGGACGTCGTACTGGGTCCCGAAGCACAACACCCGCGTCTTCGTCGAGAACGTCGACATCGTCTCGGGTGTCGGCCCGGCCCGCGCCAAGGCAGCCGGTCCTGGCGCCTCGAAGTACAACGACATCCACCGGATCGTCTCCAACCTGGGCGTCTTCGACGTCAAGGGTGCCGGCGACACGGTGCGACTGCTCTCCGTGCACCCGGGCGTCACGGTCGACGAGGTCGTCGAGGCCACCGGCTTCGAGCTGGAGATTCCGAGCGACGTCCCCGTGACCCGGGAGCCGACCGAGTCCGAGCTGATGATCATCCGCAACGTTCTGGACCCGAAGACCCTGCGCGACCGCGAGGTCCCGCCCGTGGAGGTGGCCAAGTGATCGAGCAGCTCCTCAAGACCCCGCTGACCGAGCTCGCCGGGGTCAAGCACCCCGTCGTCCAGACCGGGATGGGCTGGGTGGCCGGACCTCGCCTGGTCTCCGGCACCGCCAACGCCGGCGGCCTGGGCATCCTCGCCTCGGCGACGATGACCCACGAAGAGCTCGAGAAGGCGATCGCCGAGGTCAAGGGCCGTACCGACAAGCCGTTCGGCGTGAACCTGCGCGCCGACGCCGCCGACGCGCCTGCCCGCTGCGACCTGCTCATCGAGTACGGCGTCAAGGTCGCCTCCTTCGCCCTGGCCCCGAAGCCCGAGCTGATCGCCAAGCTCAAGGAGCACGACATCGTCGTGATCCCGAGCATCGGAGCGGCCAAGCACGCCAAGAAGGTGGCCTCCTGGGGCGCCGACGCGGTGATGATCCAGGGCGGTGAGGGCGGCGGGCACACCGGCAACGTCCCGACCACCCTGCTGCTCCCGACCGTGCTCGACGCCGTGGACATCCCGGTGATCGCCGCCGGCGGTTTCTTCGACGGCCGCGGACTCGCCGCAGCGCTCTCCTACGGCGCCGCCGGCGTCGGCATGGGCACCCGCTTCCTGCTCACCCAGGACTCGACGGTCCCGGACGCGGTCAAGCAGCGCTACCTCGAGGCCGACCTCAACGGCACCGTCGTGACCGCGAAGGTCGACGGGATGCCGCACCGGATGCTCCGCACCGACCTGGTCGACTCGGTGGAGGAGTCGAGCGCGATCAAGCGCCTCGGCCCGACGGCGCGGCGGACGCTCAGCTTCAAGAAGATGAGCGGGATGTCGTGGGCGGGTCTGATCAAGGACGGCCGCGCCATGAAGCACGGCTCGGACCGGTCCTGGGCCCAGATGGTGCTCGCCGCGAACACGCCGATGATGCTGAAGGCAGGCCTGGTCGAGGGCAACCCGGACGCCGGCATCCTTGCGTCGGGCCAGGTCGTCGGCGTGATCGACGACCTGCCCACCTGCGAAGAGCTCATCGACCGCGTCGTGACCCTGGCCGCGGAGGAGCTGCGCCGCACCGCGACGTACCTCGCCTGAACGGCCCTGGCCTGCCAGGATCGGGGGGTGCCCGAGATCAGCACTGAACCGGTGGGGTCCGTGGTCGACCGCGCCATCCGGTTCGCGCTGTCCGC
Organism: Marmoricola sp.; assembly: GCA_036676945.1. Taxonomy (GTDB): domain Bacteria; phylum Actinomycetota; class Actinomycetes; order Propionibacteriales; family Nocardioidaceae; genus Marmoricola. The sequence continues at coordinate 50,976 of JAKFBZ010000062.1, read as the reverse complement.
GGTCGGCGCCCGCCAGCTCAAGCCCCATCCGGCCGACCCGTTCTACGACGCGCCGAGCACCATCAGGGTCAACCCGGGCACGGTCCTCAAAGCCGAGCCGGGCCGGTTCTACGTCGATCCGTTCAAGCTGATCCCGGCCCCGGCTCGGGTCGAGCGGATCATGTTCACCACCACCGACCGACTGGGCCACACGATCCCGGTCACCGGCACGGTGCTGACGCCGACCAGGCCGCGCACCAAGCGGGCCGACCGCGGTCTGGTCGCGTTCGCCGTCGGCACCCAGGGCATGGGCTCCCAGTGCGCGCCGTCCCGGCAGATGGCCGCCGGCCGCGAGTACGAGTCGGTCTTCATCACCGGGCTCCTGGCCCGGGGCTACAACGTCGTGGTCCCCGATTACCAGGGCCTGGGACTGAGCGGCACCCACACCTACATGTCCCGGGAGGTCCAGGGCCGCGTCGTCCTCGACGCGCTCCGGGCCGCGCAGCAGCTCGACAGCCCGGACATCCCGGCCGACGGCCCGGTCGCGATCGCCGGCTACTCCCAGGGCGGCGGTGCCGCGGCGTCGGCGGCCGAGCTGTGGCACGAGTACGCACCGCTCCTCGACGTGAAGGGTGCCGTCTGCGGCGCGGTGCCGGCGGACTTCCCCCTGGTCGCCCGGATGCTCGACGGCAGCCCGTACTTCGCCTTCCTCGGCTACGCCCTGGTCGGGCTCTCCTCCGACTACCGGGTCGACCTCGGAGCCCTGCTGAACGATCGCGGCATCGAGATCGCGGCAGCACTCAGTGAACAGTGCATGTTCGAGTCGTTGCGCCGGTACGCGTTCACCCGCTCGAGCACGCTCACCGTGGACGGACGCTCGATCGGGTCGCTGCTCAAGGAGGAGCCGTTCGCGACCATCGTGGCGGAGCAGAAGCTCGGCAACGAGCGCTACCCGCGGATGGAGGCACTGATCTCGCACAGCCGGTTCGACGACGTGGTGCCCTTCGAGTGCGGACGCGGACTCGCCGAGCGCTGGGCAGGGTACGGCGGCCGCGTCCGGCTCTCGGTGAACATCGCCCCGACGCATGCCGCCGCGGCCCTGACGTCGTACGGCACGGCGTTCTCGTTCCTCAACGGCCGCTTCGCCGGCCGGCCGATGCGCGCGAACACGCGGCGTTACCTGCACTCGCTGGTCGACCTCGAGGGCGCCGGAGAGCTGCCCGGCGAAGCCCTCGAGGTCGAGAGCTGAACGACCCGATCAGCTGGTCGGGACGTCCGTGGGCCCACTCGAGGACATGCACTTCATCATCTCGGAGGTGACCGGGGTGATCGCCTTCTGATCCGCGGCCGAGGGCTTGAAGTCCTTGTCGCCCGCGATCAGGGCCTTGAGCGCCTTGTCCGAGATATCGGACTCGACGAGCGCCTCGGCGATGCAGTCCGCCGCCTCGTCGTCGATCTGGCTGGCGGCAGAGCCGAGGAGGCCGTCCTCGCCGCCCTTGGTCAGCGCCGCGGAGACCTCGTCGGCGGAGGGACGATCCCCGCCGCCACCGCCGTCACCGTCGCCGCCACAGGCAGAGGTCGCCACCAGCAGCAGACCCATGGCAAGTGCCGCACCGAACTTACGCATGTGTTCCTCTTTCCTCGACCCGGGTTCCCGGGGTTCCGAAGCAACGTACCGCGACCCCGGCGCCCCCGGGATCGGGCGACCGTCCGAGAGACGGGTTCCGTCTCAGAGCCGTCGTTGGAGCAGGAGCTGGCGGCCCACGACCCGCTGGCCCAGTCGTTCGTTGACGGTGATCATCACCGCGTTGGACGCGGCGTTCTCGGTGAGGATCCGGCGCAGCAGCGGCTCCGCGTCCATCAGCCAGAGCAGCATCTCGGCCTTGAGGAGCAGGCCCAGGCGGTGACCGCGGTGCGCCGGGACGACGGCGGTGTCGTGCTGCTCGCCCCAGGCGGGCTGCTCGGCGTCGACCGAGACGACCGTGTGCCCGGCGACCTCGCCGGACCCACGGTGCCGGGCGATCACGCGGTACAGGCGGTACCCGGACTCCTCCTGCGCCTGCTCGTAGGCACGCACCCGGTCGACGTCGTACTTCTCGTCCTCGTACTCGAGGTCGTCGAACGGCGCGTCATTGATCGCCGCGGTCACCGCGACCAGGGCGGGCAGCAGATCGTCGGGGGTGCGCCCGGCGATCCTGACCAGGTCGTACTCCCCCGCGTACGCCGCCGCTTCGGCGCGCAACTCGCCGACGTACGCCCGTTGCGCGGCCGAGCCGTCGAGCTCCTGGATCCGGCGCACCTCGACGCTCTTCTCGGCGAACCCGTTCGCGGCGCCGAACGCGCGAGCGGCCGCGGACTCCCAGCCGTAGAGCAGCACCAGGGTGCGGCCGGTCGCGCGGATCTCCGCCAGGGCCAGCGCGAGCGCGGCGCGGCCGTGGCCGCGCCGGCGCAGCGCCGGGAGGATCACCACCTCGAGCCAGGTCAGGTCGAGGTTGTCGTAGTCACTGGCGAACAGCGCGACGGTTCCGACCACGCCGCCGTCCGCGCGGACCAGGAAGTAGCGGCCGCGTTCGCCGTCGAATCCGTGCCGCACCGACATCTCCTGCCGGTGGACCGTCCGCGGTGCTTCCCAGGGACAGTCGACGGCCGCGGCCGCACGCTCGACCGCCACCCACGACTCCAGGGCGTCACGGTCGTCGGCGCCGAACTCGACCAGGTCCACCAACGCAGTGTCGCTCAGCACCCGGCGCACGACGAACGGGTTTACGGACGGAAGCTCAGAGGCGCTCGATGATGGTCACGTTGGCCTGACCGCCGCCCTCACACATCGTCTGCAGGGCGTAACGGCCACCGGTGCGCTCCAGCTCGTTGAGCATGGTGGCCATGATCCGGGTGCCCGTCGCGCCGATCGGGTGGCCGAGCGCGATGCCGCCGCCGTTCACGTTCACCTTGTCCAGCGGGACCTCGAGCTCCTTGGCCCAGGCCAGGACGACGGACGCGAACGCCTCGTTGCACTCGAACAGGTCGATGTCGCCGATGCTGAGCCCGGTCTTCTCCAGGGCGTGCCGGGTCGCGCGGATCGGACCGGTGAGCATCCACACCGGGTCGTCACCCTTCACCGACAGGTGGTGGATCCGTGCCCGCGGGGTCAGCCCGTGGTCCTTCACCGCCTGCGCGGACGCGATCAGCATCGCCGAGGAGGCGTCACAGATCTGCGAGGCGACACCGGCGGTGATCCGGCCACCCGGAGCCAGCGGCTCGAGAGCGGCCATCTTCTCCAGCGAGGTGTCCCGCGGGCACTCGTCGGTGGTGAAGACGGTCCCGTCGGCCAGCGTGACCGGGGCGATCTCGTTCGCGAAGCGGCCCTCCGCGATCGCCGTCTTGGCGCGGGTGTGCGAGGCGAGCGCGAACTCCTCCATCTGCTCCCGGCTGATGTCCCACTTCTCCGCGATCATCTCGGCGGAGTTGAACTGGGAGACCTCGACGTCGCCGTACCGCTTCACCCAGCCCGGCGACTCGGCGAACGGCGTGGTGAAGCCGTACTGGTCGGCGACGAGCATCGCGGCGGAGATCGGGATCGCGGACATGTTCTGCAGCCCGCCCGCGACCACCAGGTCCTGGGTCCCGGACATCACGCCCTGCGCGGCGAAGTGCACCGCCTGCTGCGAGGAGCCGCACTGGCGGTCGATGGTGACGCCGGGGACGTGATCCGGGAGCCCGGCCACCAGCCACGCCGTACGCGCGACGTCGCCCGCCTGGGACCCGATGGTGTCGCAGCAGCCCATGATCACGTCGTCGACGGCACCCGGGTCGACGCCGGTGCGGTCCATCAGGGCGGAGAGGACGTGCGCGCCCAGGTCGGCGGAATGCATGCTCGCCAGCGAGCCGCGGCGCTTGCCGACCGGGGTGCGGACGGCATCGATGATGTAAGCCTCAGCCATGGTTGATCCCTTCGAGAAGAATTGCGAGGTACTGGTCGGCCACGTCGGCCGGGGTGAGGGTCCCGCCGGGGCGGTACCAGCGGACAGCGACCCAGACGGTGTCGCGCAGGAAGCGGTAGACGAGCGCGACGTCGAGGTCGGCCCGGAGCTCGCCGCTGGCGACCCCCGCCTCGAGCAACCCGGTCCAGAGGGTGCGGAACTTCTGGTTCCGCTCGATGAGGTAGTGGAACCGCTCGAACGTCGCCAGGTAGAGCGCGTCGCTCTGGAAGATCGCGACCTCGTTGCGGTGCTCGCCGATCGCCTCGAACGACGCCCGGACGATCGCCTCGAGCTTGCCCTTCGGGGTCAGCTCGCTGGCCTCGATGGCGTCGTACTTCTTCCAGAGCTCGGTCTGGAACGAGTCGAGCAGCTCGTCGACCATCGACTCCTTGGAGTCGAAGTGGTGGTAGAGGCTGCCGGACAGGATCCCGGCGGCGTCGGCGATGTCGCGGACCGTCGTGTTCTTGAAGCCGCGCTCGGCGAACAGCCCGGCCGCGATGGCCAGGAGCTCGTCGCGACGGCTGCTCTCAGGCGTGCTGGCTGCTGACACTGATCACCTCACCGGTCAGGTACGACGAGTAGTCGCTGGCCAGGAAGACCATCACGTTGGCGACCTCCCACGGCTCGGCCGCGCGGCCGAAGGCCTCGCGCTGCTTGAGCTCGTGCAGCAGTTCGTCCGAGGTGACCTTGGCAAGGAAGGGGTGCATCGCCAGGCTCGGCGAGACCGCGTTGATCCGGATGCCGTGCGGCGCCACGTCCAGGGCGGCGCACCGGGTCAGTGCCATCACGCCGGCCTTCGCGGCGGCGTAGTGCGCCTGCCCCTCCTGCGCGCGCCAGCCGATCACAGAGGCGTTGTTGACGATCACGCCGCGGGTGCCGTTGGCGATCATCCGGTTCGACGCCGCCCGGACACTGCGGAAGGTGCCGGTCAGGGTGATGTCGAGGACCTTGGACCACTGGTCGTCGGTCATCTCCAGCACGCTCGCGGTGCCGCCCAGGCCGGCGTTGTTGATCATCACGTCGACCCCGCCGGCGGTGTCCGCCAGGTCGAGCAGCGCCTGCACCTGGTCCTCGTCGGTCACATCGGTGACCGTGGAGAGGACCCGGTCGGCACCGAACTCGGCAGCGAGCGCCTCGTGCGCCTCGGCGACCCGGCGCTCGTGGGTGTCGGAGAGCACGACCGCCTTGGCGCCTTCCTCCAGCGCCCGTCGTACGACGGAGGCGCCGATGCCCGCGCCGGCCGCCGCGGTGACCACGACGACCTTGTCCTTGAGCAGGCCGTGGCCCTGGACGTACTCGGGGGTCGGCTGTTCGGGTCGGACGGCAGTCATGAGGTCTTTTCCTTCGCTTCGGGCTTGGGATCTCTGGGCAGTCCGAGCACGCGCTCGGACAGGATGTTGCGCTGCACCTCGTCGGAGCCGCCGTAGATGGTGTCCGAACGGGTGAAGAGGAAGAGGCGCTGCCACTCGTCGAGGTCGTACCCGGGGCCGGCGTTCAGACCGTCGGTGCCCTTGACCAGCATCGCGAGCTCGCCGAGGGTGCGGTGCCAGGTCGCCCAGAGCAGCTTGGCGACGCTCGCCTGCTGGGGAGCCTGCTCCTCGGACAAGGTGCGCAGCGCGTTGAGCCGGATCACCTCGAGCTCGGCGTCGGCGCGGGCGAGCCGGTCGCGGACGATCGGGTCGTCGAAGGAGCCGTTCGCCCGGGCCAGGTCGATCAGGCTGTTCAGCTCGCGCCGGAAGCCGACCTGCTGACCCAGGGTCGAGACCCCGCGCTCGAACCCGAGCAGCCCCATCGCCACGCCCCAGCCCTGACCGGGCTCGCCGACCACCAGGTCGGCGTCGGTACGGGCACCGGTGAAGAAGACCTCGTTGAACTCGGCACCGCTGGTGAGCTGTTCGATGCCCCGGATCTCGACGCCGTCCTGGTCGATCGGCACCAGCAGGAAGCTGATCCCGGCATGGCGCTGCGAACCCGGCTCGGTGCGGGCCAGGACGAAGATCCAGTCGGCGAACTGGGCCAGCGAGGTCCAGACCTTCTGCCCGTCGATCACCCACTGGTCGCCCTCGAGCCGGGCCTTGGTGGACAGGTTCGCGAGGTCGGAGCCGGCGTTGGGCTCGGAGTAGCCCTGGCACCAGAGCTCCTCGACGGAGACCATCTTCGGCAGGAAGCGCGCCTTCTGCGCCTCGGAGCCGAAGGCGATCAGCGTCGGGCCGATCAGTTCCTCGCCGAAGTGGTTGACCCGGGCGGGGGCGTTGGCGCGGGCGTACTCCTCGTGGAAGATCACCTGTTGCATCAGCGAGAGCCCGCGGCCGCCGTACTCGGTCGGCCAGCCGATGCAGGTCCAGCCGTGCTTGGCCAGGTGCCGGTCCCACTCCAGGCGCTCGTCGTGCGCTTCCAGGTCCTTGCCCGAACCGCCGAGGCCCTTGAGTGCGGCGAACTCCCCGACGAGGTTGTCCTCGAGCCAGGTCCGGACCTCGGTACGGAAGGCCCGGTCCTCGGCGGAATCGGTCAGATCCACGGTGCTGTGCCCCTGTCGTGAGAAGCCTGATGTTGGGAACCTGTCGGTGCAGCGGTTCCGTGTAGAGTAGCCTACCAAGCACTTGCTTGGTAGCTTGAGCGAGCTCGTCGACGCGCGCTGAGAAGGAGGAAGCCCGGTGACCACCCCCACGACGATTCCCGCCGCGCTGCGCGCCGCGGCGACCCGCCACGGCGACCACGCCGCCGTCGCGGAGGCCGGCGAGACCGTCTCCTTCAGCTCCCTCCACGAACGCGTCCGGATCGCCGCTGCGGGTTACATCGCGCTCGGCCTCGAGCCCGGCGACCGGGTCTGCCTCTGGGCCCCGAACAGCACCGACTGGATCGTGGCCGGCCTCGCCGTGTCGTACGCCGGCGGCACGCTCGTCCCGGTCAACAGCCGCTACACCGGGCACGAGGCTCACGACATCGCGGCCCGCACGGGGGCCCGGCTCTTCGTGCTGGCCAACGGCTTCCTCGGCCGCGACCAGACCGCCGAGCTCCGGGCGGTCGGCGACCTTCCCGACCTCGCCGCCCTGATCGCCCTGCCCGGATCCTCGGCTGCCGACGAAGTGGTCCCGTTCACCTCCCTCGGTGAGCTCGGCCTCGACCTGCTCGACGAGGCCGACGCCCGCGCGGAGGCCGTCTCCCCCGACGACGTCGCCGACATCCTGTTCACCTCCGGCACCACCGGCCGGGCGAAGGGCGCGATGAGCGCGCACCGCCAGACCATCGCCGTGTCAGCCGCCTGGGCCGAGATCGGCGGCGTCACCGCCGAGGACCGCTACCTCGTGGTCAACCCGTTCTTCCACTCGTTCGGTTACAAGATCGGCATCGTCGTGGGCCTGCTCACCGGGGCGACGCTCTACCCGGTGGCCACCTTCGACCTGGCTTCGGTGATGGACACGATCGAGTCCGAGCGGATCACGCTGCTGCCCGGCGCCCCGACCGTCTTCACCTCGCTGCTGGACGCCCCCGGACGCGCCGAGCGCGACCTCTCCTCCCTGCGTCTCTCGATCACCGGCGCCGCGGTCGTGCCCGTCGTGCTGATCGAGCGCATGCGTGCCCCGGCGCCGGAAGGCCTCGGCATCGACAACGTCTACACCGCGTTCGGGATGACCGAGGCCGTGGTCGCGACCATGTGCCGCGAAGGCGACGCCGACGACCTGGTCGCCACCACCTGCGGACGTGCCGTGCCCGGCGTGGAGGTCCGGATCGCCGCCGTCGGCACCAACGACCCGCTCCCCGCCGGCGAGGAGGGCGAACTCCTCATCCGGGGCGACATCGTGATGCTCGGTTACCTGGACGACCCGGACGCGACCGCCGAGGCGATCGACGGCGACGGCTGGCTCCACACCGGGGACGTCGGCAAGGTCGACGACGCCGGGAACCTCAAGATCACCGACCGGCTCAAGGACATGTACATCTCCGGCGGGTTCAACGTGTACCCGGCCGAGATCGAGCAGGCCCTGGCCCGGATGGACGACGTCGCCGACGTCGCCGTGGTGGGCGTCCCGGACGAGCGGATGGGCGAGATCGGCAAGGCGTACGTCGTACGCCGCCCCGGCAGCGAGGTGTCCGCCGAGGACGTGATCGCGTTCGCCCGCGAACGACTCGCCAACTACAAGGCCCCCCGGCTGGTGGAGTTCGCGGAGGTCCTTCCGCGCAACGCCTCCGGCAAGGTGCTCAAGAACGATCTCCGAGGAGAGAAGTGAATCTCGATCTGTCCGACTCCGAGCTCGCCTTCCAGGCCGAGGTGCGCGCCTGGCTGGCCGCGAACGTCCCGGCCGAGCCGTTGCCCTCGATGGACACCGCCGAAGGCTGGGCGCTCCACCAGGAGTGGGAGGCCAAGCTCGCCGCCGAGCGCTACTCGGTCGTCTCCTGGCCGCGTGAGGTCGGTGGCCGCGAGGCCTCGCTGATCGAGTGGGTCATCTTCGAGGAGGAGTACTACCGCGCGGGCGCGCCCGGCAGGGTCAGCCAGAACGGCATCTTCCTGCTCGCCCCGATCATCTTCGACCACGGCACCCCCGAGCAGCAGGCGCGGTTCCTGCCCTCGATGGCCACCGGCGAGAAGATCTGGGCGCAGGCGTGGTCCGAGCCCGAGGCCGGCTCCGATCTGGCGTCGCTGCGCTCGACCGCGACCCGCGACGAGGAGCGCGGCGGCTGGATCCTGAACGGCCAGAAGACCTGGTCCTCACGGGCGACGTACGCGCACTGGGGCTTCGGCCTGTTCCGCAGCGACCCGGACAGCGCCAAGCACGCCGGCCTGACCTACTACCTCTTCCCGCTCGACGCCGAGGGGATCACGGTCCGCCCGATCGCCCAGCTCGACGGCGAGGCCGGCTTCGCCGAGATCTTCTTCGACGACGTCTTCGTCCCGGACGCCGACGTCCTCGGCGCGCCCGGCGACGGCTGGCGGGTGGCGATGAGCACCGCCGGCAACGAGCGCGGTCTCTCATTGCGCTCGCCCGGTCGCTTCTGCGCCGCCGCAGACCGTCTCGTCGAGCTCTGGAAGACCCACGGCGACGCGGCACCGCAGTCGCGCGACGCCGTCGTCGACGCGTGGATCGGCGCTCAGGCCTACCGGCTGTTCACCTGGGGCACGGTGACCCGGCTTGCCGACGGCGGCGAGATGGGCGCTGCCGGATCGGTCAACAAGGTGTTCTGGAGCGAGCTCGACATCGCCCTGCACGAGACCGGACTCGACCTGCTCGGCCCGGAGGCGGAGCTCGCCGAGAGCCCGTGGATGGACGGCTTCATCTTCTCCCTGTCCGGGCCGATCTACGCCGGCACCAACGAGATCCAGCGCAACATCATCGCCGAGCGGATCCTCGGCCTGCCGCGCGAGCCCAAGGGAGTCCAGAAGTGAAGTTCGAACTCACCGAGGAGCAGGCCGGCTTCGCCGAGGCGCTGGGCGACATGCTCACCAAGGCCGACACGGTCGGCGCCGCTCGCGCCTGGGCCGACGGCGACACCGCACCCGGCAAGGCGATCTGGAAGCGCCTCGCCGACCAGGGCGTCAGTGCTCTGATCGTGCCCGAGGACGACGGTGGCCTCGGCGGCTCGCTCGTCGACCTGGCCGTGGCCCACGAGGTCCTCGGCTTCCACCTGGCCGTCGGTCCCTGGATCGAGACCAGCGCCTACCTGGCGACCGCGCTCCCCGCGGGCGACGCGCTCGAAGCCCTCGCCGAAGGCGCGCTCGGCACCGTCGCGGCGCCTCCTCACGTCCCCTACGCGCTGGACGGGGCGATCGCCGACCAGGTGTACGCCGCCGGACCCGGAGGTCTCGCCTCCGCGACCGCCGGCACCGTCCACGGCTCGGTCGACACCACCCGCAAGCTGGCCGAGGTCACGGCCGGTCAGGATGCCGGTGCGCGTGACCTCGACGCGGCCTTCGACACCGCCGTGCTCGCCTGTGCCGCGCAACTGCTCGGCGCCGGGGAGCGCGTGCTGGCCGACTCGGTCACCTACGTGAAGCAGCGCAAGCAGTTCGGCCGCGAGATCGGGTCCTACCAGGCGATCAAGCACCAGCTCGCCGACGTGCGGATCGCCCTCGACTTCGCCCGTCCACTGGTCCTCGGCGCCGCACTCGGCGAGGTGCCGGTCTCCGCGGCCAAGGTGGCTGCCGGCGACGCGGCGTACCTGGCCGCGCGCACCGGTCTCCAGGTGCACGGCGCGATCGGCTACACCGCCGAGTTCGACCTGAGCCTGTGGCTGAACCGGATCCGGGCCCTGGTCACCGCCTGGGGCACCCCGGCGTACCACCGCGGCGTGGTCCTGGACTCGATCACCCGGAGCGCCTGATGCACTTCGCGCGCACCGAGGACCAGGTCGAGCTGGCTGCCGCCGTACGCGGTCTGCTTGCCAAGCGCTCCGACAGCGAGGCCGTCCGTGCTGCCGCCGCCTCCGAGGCCGGGTACGACGCCGCGCTCTGGGAGACCCTCTGTGAACAGGTCGGCGTCGCAGCGCTGGCCGTCCCCGAGGAGTACGACGGGATCGGCGCGTCGCTGGTCGAGACCGCGGTCGTGCTCGAGGAGCTGGGCGAGTTCCTGACCCCGGCCCCGCTCCTGGCAACCGCGCTGAACACGGCCCGCCTCCTGCTGCACGGCACCGAGGACGAGAGGGCGGAGCTGCTCCCCCGCCTGGCCGCCGGCGAGGTGATGCCGTTCACGCTCGGCTCGGTCGTCCTCGAGCCGGCCGAGCGCAGCGGCTCGATGGACCAGACGCTGCGGGTCGGTGCCGCCGACCCGGCGACGGAGACTCCCGCGGACCTGCGCGCGATCAGCACCGCGCTGGCCACCGCCCTTCAGGTCGGTGGCATGCAGCGCGGCCTCGACATGACCGTCCAGTACTCCAAGGAACGGGTCCAGTTCGGCCGGGTGATCGGCTCCTTCCAGGCGCTGAAACACCGGATGGCGGACATGCTCGTCCTGGTCGAGGCGTCCCGTTCGGCGAGCTGGGGCGCGACCGCGATGGCAGCGGCGTACCTGGAGGAGCCGACCGAGGAGAACGCCGCCAAGCTGACCCGGATCGCCGCGATCGCCGGCTCCTACTGCTCGGACGCCTTCGACAAGGTCGCCTCCGAGATGGTCCAGTTGCACGGCGGCATCGCGATCACCTGGGAGCACGACGCGCATCTGGTCTTCAAGCGGGCGCACGCGCTCTCCCAGCTCAACGGGCCGGCCCACCGGCACCGCGCCGGACTGCTCGCCTGATCCGGCTCCGCGCGGTCCGTACCCGGGCCGCCGTTCGAGTCTCGTAAGATCCCGCGTCTCCCCAACCCTCTCGACGCGATCCATGCTGAGATCATGGAGACTGCCGGACCCCGCACCGCCACCCTGGACGCGGTCGACCAGGCCGATCTGGTGCACCAGCGTGTTCTGCGCCCCGTCGACCTCGTCCGCGACGCGATCGACCGCATCGAGGCGCTCAACCCGACACTCAACGCGGTGATCACCACCGACTTCGACCGCGCCCTGGACACCGCGGACCGCACCGACCCCGACCTGCCGTTCGCGGGCGTCCCGATGCTGCTCAAGGATCTTTGCGTCGAGGCCGACGGCCTTCGTTGCTGCGAGGGATCCCGCTTCCTCGCCGACCACGTCTCCCACGGCGACCAGGAGTACGTGCGCCGCCTGCGTGCGGCGGGTTTCGTGATCCTGGGCAAGACGAACACGCCCGAGTTCGGAATGGCGCCCACCACCGAACCGCGCCTGTTCGGCGCCACCGCCAACCCGTGGGACCTGCGGCACACCACCGGAGGCTCGAGCGGCGGCTCGGCCGCCGCGGTCGCCTCGGGCATGGTCCCGGTCGCGCACGGCAACGACGCCGGTGGCTCGATCCGGATCCCGGCGTCGGCCTGCGGCCTGTTCGGGCTGAAGCCGACCCGCGCGCGGAACCCGCTCGGTCCGCGGTACGGCGACGCGTTCTGCGGCATGGTCAGCGAGCACGTCCTCACCCGGACGGTCCGGGACAGCGCCGCGCTCCTCGACGTGACCGCCGGGCCCGCCGCCGGCGATCCCTACTGGGCGCCACCGCACGCCGGCACCTGGGCCGCCGAGGTGGGCCGTCCGCCGGGCCGGCTGCGGATCGCCGTCACCCGGCGTACCGCGGAAGGCGACCTGCCGCATCCGGACGTGGTGGCCGTGCTCGACGACGCCATCGCGTTGCTCGAGGGTCTCGGCCACGACGTCTTCGAACGGGACATGACCGAACTCGACGGGTCGGTGGGAAGCGCGATCGGACGGGTGTACGGCGCCGGCACCGACTGGGCGATCCGGTACTGGGTCGACGAACTCGGGCGCGAGCCGGGCCCGGACGACCTCGAACCGCTCACCCGGCTCTACTGGGAACGCAGCAAGGAGGTCACCGGCGGGGACCTCCTGATCGCGCTCACCAGGATCCAGCACTTCACCCGGGCTATTGCCGCGGCCACCGACGGCCCCGACGGGTTCGACCTGTGGCTTTCGCCCACCCTCGCGGAGCCGCCGCCGCGGCTGGGTGAGATGGCCGCCTCGGACCTGGATCCAGCGGCCGCAGAAACGCGTTCGGCACGGTTCGTCGCCTTCCCCCTGGTGGTCGCGAACCTCACCGGTCGGGCCGCGATGACCGTGCCCCTGGGCCGCAGCGCCGAGGACCTTCCGATCGGCGTGCACTTCCTCGGTCGGTACGGCGGCGAGGGCCCGCTGCTCCGGCTGGCCGCGCAACTCGAGGAAGCCCGTCCGTGGGCCGGCGTCTGGCCGACCACGTCAGCCCCGTGCCTCGCGCACCACCACCCGAGCACCTGAGGAGGAAACTATGGACACTCTGGAGATGTCGACCAGCATGCCGATCACGACCCTGGCCGACTTCCTGCACTACCTGGGGACCGGGGAGGACCCGAACGGCCTGATCTCCGCGCAGATCACGGCCGAGATGAACTTCCCGCACACCTCGTTCACGGTGCGCGGCAAAGCTGACTTCGACCGGCTCCGGGACGACGTCAGCGACCACCCGTGGGTGCTGCGGGCCGAGCCCGCGGTGCCGACACCCGACGGGTTCTATGTCGTTGTCGAGTACGACGCCGGTCACGGCGGCGACGACCAGACCTTCCGCACGCTGAACGTGGTCACCGTCACCGACGACCAGATCGTCCGGGTGCAGCACTGGTGCACCGGCGCACAGCTCTGAGCTCTCAGGCGGCGCGCTTCCGCGGCCGTCCGCGCGGGGGCTTCTCGGCCACGACGATCCCGCCCATGAAGATCTGTCCTCCCCAGACGCCATGCGGCTCCTGCCGCTCCAGTGCACCCGCGAGGCACAGGTCCTTGACCGCGCAGCCCTCGCAGAGCGTGCGCGCGATCGCGAGCTCGGCCTGACGGTCGGCGAAGAAGAGATCAGGGCTGGTGAGGCAGGGCAGCTGGTCTGGCGCGGCGGGCATCGGGGGCGTCCTCTCCGGAGGTGATGCCCCTACTTTCAGCGTCTGAGGTAGGTCATCACATCGGGAAGATGCCTTAGATGAACCCTGAGGTTCTGCAAATCTTCCGGGCGGAACGGCTATCCGCGGCTGCTGTTGGCGGTCCGGCCGCGGACAACGCCGATGAATGCCTGCACGTCCTCCTCACGCCGCTCACGGGCGGCCTCGGACAGGTCCGCCGGCGCCTCCTTGAGCCAGGCGAGGCCGACCGGGTACTCCTCGGCGCCGTTCACCGGCACCCAGACGGCGTCCTTGCGGTTGTGCAGTCGCGCCAGCGACATCGGCAGGACCACGATCCCGGTGCCGGCGGCCACCGTCTCGATCGCGTGACGGACCGCGAGGCCGGGGTTCTCGACGAGGACGTCGTGCTCCCCGGACAGGTCGGCCGCGTCGATCTCCTCGTACGCCGCCACCGGGTGCTCGGTCCCCACGACGACCACCGGCTGCTCGCGGTAGAGCGCGATCATGTGGAAGGTGCTCTTAGGGAACTCGACGTCCGCCTCGCCGCGGGCCAGGCACATGTCCAGGGTCCCGTCGAGCAGGTGTGCCTTCTGGTCCTCCACCTCGGTCTGGATCAGCGAGAGAGCGCGAGTGCGGACGTGCCGCTGGCGGTCCTTCCAGACCCGTTCCCACTTACCGGGCATGACTCCGGGGACGTAACCGATCCGGAACGGTGTGACTTCTTCCACTCCGCGACCTTATCCGCCTGTCAGATCCGTCATACCGGCGAGTAAGTCCTGCTGATAACTTCCGCCTCATGCGTTCTGCCAAGGATTTCTTCGCCCCCCTCGCCGTCGGCGCCCCCGCTCCGCTCCGGGAGATCCCGGCCCGGCCGAGCCGCGCGATCCACTTCTTCGACCCGGGCAACGAGAAGATGGCGGCCAAGGTCCCTGACATGGTCGGCACCGTGGACGTCCTCCTCGGCAACCTCGAGGACGCCGTCAAGGCCGAGAACAAGGAGATCTCCCGCGCCGGCCTGGTCAAGGTCGGGCAGACTACCGACTTCGGACCGACCCAGTTCTGGACCCGGATCAACTCCCTGGACTCCCCCTGGGTGCTCGACGACCTGACCACGCTGGTCCCCGCGATCGGCGACAAGCTCGACGTGATCATGGTCCCGAAGGTGCAGGGCGCCGAGGACATCCACTACATCGACCGGATCCTCGCCCAGCTCGAGGCCAAGGCCGGGATCACCAAGCCGCTCCAGGTGCACGCGATCCTGGAGACCGCGCGTGGCGTCGCCAACATCGAGGAGATCTGCGCGGCCAGCCCGCGGATGCAGGGCCTCTCACTGGGCCCGGCAGACCTCGCCGCCGACCGACGGATGAAGACCACCCGCGTCGGCGGCGGCCACCCGGGCTACCTGGTCCGCCAGGACCCGGAGCGCGGCGAGGACGGCGTCCCGTTGTACGACGGCCCGCGCACGACGTACCAGCAGGACCTGTGGCACTACACGATCGCCCGGATGGTCGACGCATGCGCCATGCACGGGATCTACCCGTACTACGGCCCGTTCGGCGACATCAAGGACACGGTCGCCTGCGAGGACCAGTTCCGCAACGCCTTCCTGCTCGGCTGCGTCGGCGCCTGGTCGCTGCACCCGGTCCAGATCAAGATCGCCAACAAGGTCTTCTCCCCCAGCGTCGAGGACGTGAAGCATGCGCGCCGGGTGATCGCCGCCATGGGCGACGGCACCGGCGCGGTGATGCTCGACGGCAAGATGGAGGACGACGCCTCGGTCAAGCAGTGCAAGGTGATGGTCGCGCTGGCCGAGGAGCTGGCCGCGATCGACCCCGACCTGAAGACCGCCTACGACGCCATCGTGCTCGACTGAGAAAGACCGACATGACTGAGTTCAAGCCCCGCCGTTCCGTCCTCTACATGCCGTCCTCGAACGAGCGCGCCCTGGAGAAGGCCAAGTCCATCGCGTGCGACGCGCTGATCCTCGACCTCGAGGACGCGGTCGCGCCCGAAGCGAAGCCCGAGGCCCGGCTCAACGCTGCCGCCGCGGTGACGTCCGGCGAGTACGGCAACCGGGAGCTGACCATCCGGGTCAACAGCATCGGCACCGAGTGGCACGACGAGGACATCAAGGTCGCGGCAGCCGCCGGCCCGCACGGGATCGTCGTACCGAAGGTGAACAGCGCCGAGGAGGTGCGCTCGCTCGTCGCTGCCATCGAGGCCGCCGGCGCCCCCGAGCACACCAGGCTCTGGGCGATGGTCGAGACCCCCGAGGCGATCTTCAACGTCCGCGAGCTCGCGGCTGCGTCCCCACGCCTGGCAGTCCTGGTGATGGGTACCAACGACCTGGTCAAGGAGACCTACGCCGAGCACGTGCCCGGCCGGGCCCCCCTGCTGACGGCCTTGTCGCTCTCGCTGCTGGCAGCACGCGCAGCCGGGATCGCGATCCTCGACGGGGTCTACAACGACGTGAAGAACCTAGACGGCTTCCTTGCCGAGTGCGAGCAGGGTCGCCAGTTCGGCTTCGACGGCAAGACGCTGATCCACCCGGGCCAGGTCGAGGGCGCCAACGAAGCGTTCGCGCCGTCCGCCCAGGCCGTCGAGGACGCCCGCGGGCTGATCGCCGCCTGGGACGCCCGGACGACCGGAGTGGTCACCTACAACAACCGCATGGTCGAGAACCTGCACGTCGAGTCGGCGCAGCGGACGCTGTCGATCGCTCAGGCCATCGAGGAGCTCGGCCGGGCGTAGGCCTGCCAGGTCGTCTCGGTGTGCCGGAACCCGGCCGCCCGGTAGAGCCGACCGGCGTCACCGTCCGCGTCGGCGATGATCACCAGGGTCCCGGCACCGGCTTCACGAGCACGGCCCGCGGCCACCCCCAGGAGATGGCCGGTCAGGCCGCGACGCCGGTGGTCGCGGTGCGTGAGCACGCTCTGGTACCGGGCCAGGCCGTCCTCGACGCGGACGATGCCGAGTTCTGCGACCAGTTCGTCGGTGTCCTCGGTGAACGCGCCGAACCAGGTCAGGTCGCCCATGCTGACCATCCGTGCCCGGTTCTCGGAGCGCAGCCCGGCGAACTCCGGCTCGCCCGGGTAGTGGTCGTCGTTGAGCGCGGTCGAAGCCGCCCAGTCGGCCTCGCC
Source organism: Marmoricola sp. (assembly GCA_036676945.1). GTDB lineage: Bacteria > Actinomycetota > Actinomycetes > Propionibacteriales > Nocardioidaceae > Marmoricola. Next base: position 34,450 of record JAKFBZ010000062.1, on the reverse strand, counting down.
GACCACCTCGCGCACGGTGTAACCCGCGGGCAGCGCCCGTTCGACCAAAGCGCCGTCGGCGACCAGCACGTCGTTGGCTTCGAGGTCGGTCCCGGCCCACGCTGCCGGTGCGGGCGTGGCGGGCAGCCCGATCGCCAGATGGGCGGCATCCGGGAACGCTGCGGCGAACACCCGGCGCCAGCGATCGGCGTCGTCGACGGAGGTCGTATCGGTGACCAGGACGAAGTTGCCCCAGTGGTACGTCGGGTTCGCCGGGGTCCGGACCACCAGGTGATCGGAGTGCGTCTCGAAGGTGGAGCCGCCGAGTCGGAGCACCGCCAGATCGGTGTGCCAGCCGAGCGGGAGGTCCATGGCCGGGAGCCTACGAGATCAACCGACCTGGCTCAGCAGGTGCTGGTGGAACTCACGCTCCAAGTGGGCGCGCACCAGCGCGGCGTCGGTGCGCAGCACCTGCTCACCGTCGAGCGCGAGCACCCGCCACCCACGGGTCGACCACCCCGCTCTCAGTTCCTCGGGCACCCGGCCGGCGATCACCACGCCGAAACGGTGCACGGGGAGCGCCAGCGCGATCCGGCCGCCACCGACCAGGACGCTGGGACTCGGGGTCGGTAGCCGTGCCTCGAGCCAGTGCAGCCGCAGCACCGACTCGGCAGGGCCGTCAGCACGGCCGTCGCAACGCGCGGCGGTCTCCGGCGGGATCCCCGCCGGCGCCGGAGCTGATCCTCCGCGCGGGAAGAGGTCGCGGTGACCGAGAGCGCCGCAGCGCAGCAGACCGTCGAGTGCGGCCACAGCAGCCTCCGGCGACAGTCGCCGGGTGAGATCAGCGGCTGCCGCCACTGCCGTGGTCGTGCGGATCCCGTCCACCACGACGGTCGAGCCGGGACTGAGCCGTTCTCCCGGGACGCGGAGTTCGACGGGCACGCCACGACCACGCTCGAGGCCGACCAGGAGCGCGTCGGCCGCGCAGCCGTGCAACCAGGCGGCCGTCCGTCCGACGACGGTCTGCCTGCGCCCGATGATCAGGCCCAGTGCCTGGGCGCGGACAGCCTGGGTGATCGCGACCCCGGCCCCGAGATAGACGCCGCGGGTGAGCCGGACGACGGAGGATCGCCGGACCATCCGTTCGAGCGCTGCCCGGCCGATTCCGGCCGCGGCTGCCTCGGCGGGCGTGAACGGCTGCCCGAACAGGTCGGAGGGGTCGGCGACGACGGTCAAGCGGGTGACGGGGGCCTCGGTCATCGGCACAGGATGGTGGAAGCTCCCCGGTTCACGCGGCGACGATCCACAGCCGCCGGGCGTCAGCCTTTCAACGTCGCCCGGATCGCGGGCGCGAACAACCGCACGATCTCCTCGGTCGGGACCGACGCGACCGGTTCGACGCGAAGCACGTACCGCATCATCGCCAGGCCGACCAGCTGGCCGCAGACCAGTTCGATGCGCAGCGCCGAGGCGTGCATCCCGGTCGCCTTCGCGGCCGGGTTCACCACGGTCTTGTTGAGCATCCGGTAGAACCGCTGTCCGGCACGGGCGCTGCCCACCGAGGCCTGCACCATCCGGAGCATCCCCTGCCGGGTCCGCGGGTTCTCGCACAGGGCCAGGAAACTGCGCAGCAGCCGATCACTGAAGTCGCGCGTGACGTCCTCGTCACGCGGACCGGCGTACGTCCCCGTGGCCACCACGACGGGCGGGCAGTCCGGGTACACGGGCAGGCTCACACGTTCAGGCTAGTTGCTGCGCACGCCCGCGACGAGGCCGCCTCACCCCTGCGGCTGGGTGTAACGCCCCTTGAAGAACAGCAGCGGGTCGACCTTGGTGGTCTCGGTGCCGTCGCCGAAGCCGAGCTCCTTGACCCGCCCGATCACCACGTAGTGGTCGCCGGCCTCGATGACCTGGTGGACCGTGCAGTCGACGTACCCCAGGACACCGGAGAGCAACGGGGCGCCGGTCGCGGCGGTGGTCCACTCGACGCCGTCGAACTTCTCCTCACCCTTGGTCGCCATCCCGTTGGAGATCTCCGACTGGTCGGCGGCCAGGATGTTCACGCAGAAGTACCCGGCGCGCTGCATCAGCGGCCAGGCCCGCGACGTCTTGGCCGGGCTGAACATCACCAGCGGCGGCTCCAGGGAGACCGACGAGAACGACTGGCAGGTCATCCCCACCGGCTCGCCGTCCGACATCGAGGTGACGACGGTGACGCCGCTGCAGAACAGACCGAGCACGTCGCGGAACTGGCGCGCCCGGGCCGCGGCCTCCGGGTCGTCCGGGATCGGCGTGTGCTCACCGAGACGCAGCTCGAAGTCGAGCTCGTTCCCGAGCCAGGAGTCGATCAGTTCCTGGCTGGGCCAGGTCTCCCGGGCGTTGGGGTTCATCCCCTCGGGAACATGGCTGGTCCCAGGAGTAGTCACAGCGCCATTGTCCCTTGCACTACTGGCCCCCGCCGAACGTGTGGCCCCAGTACGAGACAGCCGTGCTCTCGCGGGCGACCCAACGCGTGTCGTCGACCTGCAGGCCCTCGGTGCCGAACTCGAAGTCGAAGCCGCCCGGGGACTTCACGTAGAACGAGACCATCTCGTCGTTCATGTGCCGGCCGAGGGTCGCCGAGAGCGGCGCCTTGTACTTCTTGACCCGCTCCAGGGCGCGGCCGACGTGGTCCAGCTCGTCGACCTCGAGCATCACGTGGACGCACTTGGACGGGTTCGGCATCGGCAGGAACGCGAGGCTGTGGTGACGCGGGTTCACACCGAGGAAGCGGAGCCAGACCTTGGAGCCGGGCTCCTTGCCGACGAACTCGCCGGGCATGCTCATCGAGTCGCGCAGCCGGAAGCCGAGGACCTCGGTGTAGAAGCGGAGCGCCTCCACGTCGTCGAGGACGGGGATCACGATGTGCCCCATCCCCTGGTCGCCGGTGACGAACTTGGCGGCGTACGGCGTCACGACCGGGCGGGACTCGTAGGTGATGCCGTGGAAGAGCTCGAAGACGTTGTCCCACGGGTCGGTGAAACGGATCAGCTCCTGGACCCGGCGCTCGGCCAGCTCCTCGGGCGTGCCCTCCTGGTAGACGACGCCGGCTTCCTTGAGGTGGTTGCGGGCGTTCTCCAGGGCGACGTGGTCGGCGACCTCCCAGCCCGTTGCCTCGAGCTGGTCGACGTCCGCGGGGAAGACCACGATCCGCGCGGAGACGGCGTCGATCCGGAAGTACAGGTTCTCCGGGTTCGGACCACGACCCTCGGCGAGGCCGAGGACCTTGCCGGCGAAGAGCTTCCAGGCCTCCAGGTCGGTGCTGGCGACCCGGATGTAGCCCATGGACTTGATGTCGATCGTCATGAGGTGCGCTCCTTGTGACGGGCCAGGAAGGCGGTGCAGATCTCGGCGAACTCGTCGGCCGCCTCGATCTGAGCCCAGTGACCGCAGTTCGGGAACACGTGCAGCTGGGCCTTGGGGATCTGCTTGAGCGCGACCATGGCCCCGTCGAGCGGGTTGACACGGTCCTCGCGGCCCCAGGTCAGCAGGGTGTGCTTGCGCAGGTTGTGCACCTCGCGCCACAGCATGCCGTCCTCGGCCCACTCCGGGTTCCAGAAGGAGGCGCCCATCGAGCGCATGGCCTCCAGCGAGCCCGGGGCGGTGGCGTCGGCGAACCGCTCCTCGACCAGCTCGTCGGTGACCAGTCCCTGGTTGACGACCATCGTCGAGATGAACGCACGTAGCGCCTCGCGGCTGGGGGCCATGCTGAAGTCCATCAGTCGCTTGACGCCCTCGGTGGGGTCGGCGTGGAACAGGTTGAGCGAGAGTCCGCCCGGGCCCATCAGCACCAGTCGGCCGACCCGGTCGGGGTAGCTCAGCGCGAAGCGGGTCGCCGTACCGCCGCCGAGGCTGTTGCCGAGCAGGTGGACCCGCTCGATCTGCAGCTCGTCGAGGAACTTGACCAGGTAGTCGGCCGAGTGCCGGAAGTAGTTCGCGGTCACCTCCGGCTTGTCCGAGCCGCCGAAGCCGGGCTGGTCGACCAGCAGGGTGCGGAAGTTCGCGGCGAACCGCGGCAGCGCCGACCCGAAGTTGCTCCACGCCGACGCTCCGGGGCCGCCGCCGTGCAGCAGCACGAACGGCAGGCCGCCGCCGACCTCGGTCGACGACTCCCCCGCTTCGTAGTAGTTCAGGGTGATGTCGCCGGCCTTCGCCGACTTCCGGGTCGCTTCCTTGCTGAAGTCCATGAGGATCAGTACATCCCCGGATCGACCTTGTGACCGAATTCGTGGGCGCCGTACATCTGCAGGGCGCGCTCGGGGTCGTTGGCGGCGTGCACCCGACCGGCGTGCGCGTCGCGCCAGGCGCGCTGCAGGTAGGTGCCCTGGGCGAGCGCCCGGCCACCGGAGGCCTCGAAGAGCGCGTCGATCGCGTCGATCGCACGCTGGGTGCCGAGCACCTGGTCACGGCGGACCTTGAGGCGCAGGCCGAGCGGGATCGGCTCGCCCTTCTCGACCAGGGCCATCTCCTCGCGGATGTTGTTCATCGCGAGCGCCCAGGCGGCGTCGATGTCGCTGGAGGCACGGGCGATCCGGACCGCGGCGAACGGGTCCAGGGACGCCTTCTCACCCAGGTACGCCGCACGCACGCGCTTCTGCTGCATGTCGACGTGCTCGGCGTACGCGCCGTAGGCCATGCCGATGATCGGCGTGCAGATCGTCGTGGTGAAGACCGAGTGGAACGGCAGCTTGTAGAGGTTCGAGGTGTTGACCTCCTGGCCCGGGCCCTTGCACTGGCCGGTCTCACCCATCGACAGGGTGAACGCCTCGGGCACGAAGACGTCCTCGACGAGGATGTCGTTCGAGCCGGTGCCGGACAGGCCGACCATGTGCCAGACGTCGATGATCTTGTAGTCGCTGCGCGGGATCATGAAAGTGCGGAAGTCGACGACGTTGCCGTCCTCGTTGAAGACCAGGCCGCCGAGGAGCACCCACTGGCAGTGGTCGCAGCCCGACGAGAAGCTCCACTTGCCCGACAGCTTGAAGCCGCCCTCGGTGATGGTCGCCTTGCCGGTCGGCGCGTAGGACGAGCTCAGCCGGGCGTTCGGGTCGTTGCCCCAGACCGCCTGCTGCGCCTCGTCGGTGAAGAGACCGACCTGCCACGGGTGCACGCCCACGACGCTGGAGACCCAGCCGGTGGAGCCGCAGGCGCCGGCGATCTCCTTGACGCCTTCGTAGAAGTCGATCGGGCTCGACTCGAAGCCGCCGTAGCGTTTCGGCTGGAGCAGCTTGAAGAAGCCGGTCTCCGCGAGCTCCTTGATGGAGGCTTCGGGGATGACGCGCAGTCGCTCGGCCTCGTCGGCACGCTCGCGGAGCGTGGGCAACAGGTCGCGGACGCCGTCGAGAACTGCCTGGCTCATGACTTCTCCTCGTCGTTGGGTGCTTCTGAACCCAATACTAGAACACGTTCTATTTTATTGTCCATCACGCTTCTCCGGCGCGTCTTGCGCGACCGGGCGGTCAGCCGTCCTGCTCGGCTTTGAGCAGCAGCGCGATGTCGATCAGCTGGTCCTCCTGGCCGCCGATCAGCTTGCGCTTGCCGGCTTCGGCCAGGATCCGGGCCCCGGAGACGCCGTAGCGGTCGGCGGCGTTGCCGGCGTGCTTGAGGAAGGAGCTGTAGACCCCGGCGTAGCCCATCATCATCGTCATCCGGTCCAGCCGGCACTCCTCCGGCATGGCCGGGCGGACCACGTCCTCGGAGGCGTCGATGATCTTCAGGAAGTCGACCCCGGTCTTCCAGCCGAGCTTGTCGCAGATGCCGACGAACGCGTCCAGCGGCGTGTTGCCGGCACCGGCGCCGAAGCGGCGGACCGAGCCGTCGATCTGGGTGGCGCCCGCGCGGACGGCCATCACGGTGTTGCCGGCGCCCAGGTCGAGGTTCTCGTGACCGTGGAAACCGACGGTCGCTTCGTGGCCGATCTCCGCGACGACAGCGGCGACCCGGTCCGATACACCCTCGAGGATCAGGGCGCCGGCCGAGTCGACGACGTACACGCACTGGCAGCCCGAGTCGACCATGATGCGGGCCTGCTTGGCGAGCACCTCGGGCGGCTGGGTGTGGCTCATCATCAGGAAGCCGACGGTCTCCAGGCCGCGCTCGCGCGCCAGCTTGAAGTGCTGCTCGGAGGTGTCCGCCTCCGTGCAGTGGGTGGCGATCCGGCAGATCGAGCCACCGTTGTCCTGGGCCATCAGGATGTCGTCCTTGACGCCCACGCCGGGCAGCATCAGGAACGCGATCTTCGCCTGTTTGGCCGTCTCGGCCGCGATCTTGATGAGCTCCTGCTCCGGGGTCTTCGAGAACCCGTAGTTGAAGCTCGAGCCGCCGAGGCCGTCGCCGTGGGTCACCTCGAGGACCGGCACGCCGGCCTCGTCGAGGGCGGCGATGATCGAGCGGACCTCGTCGGTGGTGAACTGGTGACGCTTGTGGTGCGAGCCGTCACGCAGGCAGGTGTCGGTCAGCCGGATGTCCAGGTCGCTGGTCGGGTCGGTGTCCCGCCAGGTCCGGGTCAGGGCGTTGAGTTCGGGTGCTCCGGAGATGCTCATGTCAGTTCCCTCAGATCTTTCCGGCCAGCGTGGCGCGAGCCATGCCCTCGCCCGCGCGCGTCGCCGCGGCGGTCATGATGTCCAGGTTGCCGGAGTACGGCGGCAGGAAGTCGCCGGCTCCTTCGACCTCGATGAAGATCGAGACCTTGGTGCTCCCCCGGGTCGCGTCGCTCGGGTCGTCGAACTGCGGCTCCTGCAGCAACCGGTAGCCGGGCACGTAGTCCTGGACCGCGGCGACCATGGCGTGCACCGAGGCGGTGATCGCCTCCCGGTCGGCGTCCGGCGCGACCGCGCAGAAGATCGTGTCGCGCATGATCATCGGCGGCTCGGCCGGGTTCAGGATGATGATCGCCTTGCCCTGGTCGGCGCCGCCGATCGTCTCGACGCCCTTGGCCGTCGTACGGGTGAACTCGTCGATGTTCTGCCGGGTGCCGGGGCCGGCACTCAGCGAGGCGACCGACGCGACGATCTCGGCGTAGGAGACCGGAGTCGCCCGCGAGACAGCCGCGACCATCGGGATCGTCGCCTGACCGCCGCAGGTGATCATGTTCACGTTCTCGGCGCCGGCGTGCTCGTCACCGTTGACCGCGGGAATGACCGCGGGTCCGACCGCGGCCGGAGTCAGGTCGACGGCGCGGATGCCCGCCTCGGCGTACCGGGGGGCGTACTCGCGGTGGATGTAGGCGCTGGTCGCCTCGAAGATGAAGTCCGGCAGCTCGTCCTGCTTGAGCAACCAGTCCACTCCCTCGGCGCTGGCGATCAGTCCCTTGTCACGGGCGCGACCGAGGCCGGGCGAGTCGGGGTCGACGCCGATCATCCAGCGCGGCTCGATCACGTCCGAGCGGAGCAGCTTGTACATCAGGTCGGTGCCGATGTTGCCGGGACCGACGATGGCTGCGGTCAGTTTCGTCATGTTTCCTACTCCTGGAACTCGACGCTGAGCGGGGCGAACCCGCTGATGGACGCCACGACCCGGTCTCCCGGGGCGAACGGCACGAAGGGGCCGAGGGCCCCGGACAGGATCAGGTGACCCGCACGCAGCGGGTCGCCGAAGCGGCTGGCCTGGACGGCCAGCCAACGCAGTGCTTCCAACGGGTCGCCGAGGCAGGCGGCGCCGTTGCCGGCGGAGCGCTCCTCACCGTTGATGGTCAGCGACATGACCACGTCGACCGGCTCGAGCTCACTCAGGGGCTTCGCGTCGGTGCCGATCACGAACAGCCCGCTGGAGGCGTTGTCCGCGACAGTGTCGGTGAACTCGATGTTCCAGTCCGCGATCCGCGAGTCGACGATCTCCAGCGCGGGCAACGCGACCTCGACGGCATCGCGGACCAGCGCCAGGGTGATCTCCTCCTCGGGGACGTCGATGTCCTTGCCGAGACGGAAGGCGACCTCGGCCTCGACCCGGGGCTGCACCAGGGTGCGCATCGAGATCGGGTCCCCGGTCACTGCGCCACTGCTGACGTCCATGACGTCGAGGAGGTAGCCGAAGTCGGGCTGGTCGACCCCGAGCTGGTCCTGGACGGCCTTCGAGGTGGCGCCGATCTTGCGGCCCACCACGACGGCCCCGTCGGCGATCCGGCCCTGCACCAGACCCTGCTGCACGGCGTACGCCGCCGGCAGGTCGTCGGTGCCGATCAGGTCCCGGACCGGGGCGCACGGCACCCGTGTCGCTTGCGCTTGAGCCAGCCGTTCGACGGCGGCGGCGATGGCATCCTGAGGGTTCACGACACTGATACTAGAACCTGTTACAGTTTTATGCCATGAGCGCCCCTGACGAAGTCACTCTGAAAGACACGGTCGACGTGGTCGTCGTCGGCGCCGGAGGCGCCGGCATGACGGCCGCCCTCGCTGCTGCCCGTCAGGGTCTGGACACTCTCCTGATCGAGAAGAGCAGCTATTTCGGCGGCTCGACCGCCCGCAGCGGCGGCGGTGTCTGGATCCCGGGCAACTACGCGCTGGTGAAGGCCGGCGAGGCGGACGACCCCGAGGAGTCGAAGAAGTACCTCGACTCGATCGTCGGCGACGTGGTCCCCAAGGTCCGCCGCGACACCTACATCGACCGCGGTCCCGAGGTGATGGAGTTCCTGAAGGCCAACACCCCGGTCCGGTTCACCTGGGTCCCGGAGTACGCCGACTACCTGCCCGAGGCGCCCGGCGGTCGCGCCCGCGGCCGCACGGTCGAGGCGATCCCGATCAACGCGAAGTTCCTCGGCGCCGAGCTCGACCACCTGCACCCGCCGTACGGCAAGGCTCCCGCCAACCTGATCATCACCCAGGCCGACTACCGCAAGATCAGCCTCGGGATGCGCACCATCAAGGGCCCGCTCACCCTGATCCGGGCCACCCTGATGCGCCTGCTGACCCTGCTGCTCGGCAAGAAGATGTACGCGATGGGCAACGCGATCGCGATCGGGCTGCGCAAGGGCCTGATCGACGCGAACGTCCCGCTCTCCTACGACACCGAGCTCACCGACCTGGTCATCGAGAACGGCCGCGTCGTGGGCGTGAAGGTGCTCAAGGGCGGGACCGCGCGTGAGATCCGGGCGACCAAGGGCGTCATCCTCGGCAGCGGTGGGTTCGAGAAGAACCTGGAGATGCGCGAGAAGTACCAGCCGCAGCCGACCTCCGTCGACTGGACCACCGGTGCCCCGTCCAACGAGGGCGGCGGGATCCTCGCCGGCATCACCGCCGGCGCCCAGATCGACCTGATGGACGACGCGTGGTGGGGCCCGACGATCCCGCTCCCGAACGGCCCGTGGTTCTGCCTGGCCGAGCGCAACCTGCCCGGCTCGATCATCGTGAACGCCGCCGGCAAGCGCTACATGAACGAGGCGCTCCCCTACGTCGAGGCCACCCACGAGATCTACAAGGGCGAGGCGACCGGGGTCACCCACGTCCCGTCCTGGATGATCATCGACCAGCGCTACCGCAACCGGTACCTCTTCGCGGGCCTCGGCCCGCGGCAGCCGTTCCCCGGTCGCTGGCTCAAGGAGGGCGTGATCAAGAAGGCGTCCTCGATCGAAGCGCTGGCCGCCGAGATCGACGTGCCTGCCGAGGCCCTGACCGCCACCATCGAGCGGTTCAACGGCTTCGCCGCCACCGGTGTCGACAAGGACTTCGGTCGCGGCGAGAGCGCCTACGACAAGTACTACTCCGACCCCACGGTGAAGCCGAACCCGTCGCTGCACACCATCGACCAGGGCCCGTTCTACGCGGTCAAGATCGTGCCCGGCGACCTCGGCACCAAGGGCGGCCTGGTCACCGACGAGCGGGCCCGGGTGCTCCGCGCCGACGGCTCGGTCATCGAGGGCCTGTACGCCGCCGGCAACTGCTCCTCGGCCGTGATGGGCCACACCTACGCCGGTCCCGGCGCGACGATCGGACCGGCGATGACCTTCGGTTACCTCGCCGCCGAGGACATCGCACAGAACTCAGCCGCATCCGGCGTCGCGACAGGTTCGACGTCCGATGAGAAGAAGGAAGCTTCCTGACATGCCGATCGACCCGTCCATCGCCATCGGCGCCCAGTTGCCCGACCGCGCGTTCAGCTGGTCCTCCAGCGACGTGCTGCTCTACCACCTCGGCATCGGCGCCGGCTCCCGTCCCGGTGACAACCTGGACCCGAAGGCGCTGCGCTACACCCTCGACAGCGCCGACCTGCAGGTGCTGCCGTCCTTCGCGCTGGTGGCGCCGTCGTTCCACGAGACCGACCCGCCGCCGCTGGACCTGCCGGGCTGCGACATCAACCTGTCCCAGGTCGTTCACGGAGCCCAGGAGATCGCCGTCCGCGGTCCGATCCCGACGTCGGGCTCCGCGACCCTGTCGACCCGGATCAGCGATGTCTGGGACAAGGGCAAGGCCGCGGTGATCTGGCAGGAGAGCGTCGCCGTCAGCGACTCCGGCGACGAGCTCTGGTCCGCCCGTTCCTCGATCTTCGTCAAGGGCGAGGGGGGCTGGGGCGGCGACCGCGGTACGTCGAGCGCCGTCGTGATCCCGGAGCGCAAGCCCGACGCGGACACCACCTACGACGTCACCCCGCAGCAGGCGATGCTCTACCGCCTCTGCGGCGACCGGAACCCGCTGCACGCCGACCCGGCGTTCGCGCAGGCGGCGGGCTTCCCGGCACCGATCCTGCACGGGCTGTGCTCCTACGGGATCGTGCTGCGGACGGTGACTGACGAACTGCTCGGCGGCGACGCGTCCAAGGTCGGCTCGTTCGCCGCCCGTTTCGCGGGCGTGGTTTTCCCCGGCGAGACGATCCGCGTCCAGGCCTGGGACGGTGGCGACGACATCGTCATCTCGGCGACCATCGCCAGCTCCCGCGAGGAGCGCAACGGCGCCCCCGTGCTCGCCGACTGCGTCGTCACCCGGGCCTAGGCTCGACTGAGCGGACTGCCAGGGAACGGGCTGCCCAGCCGATACCCTCGGCCGATGAGCCGATTGCCTGGATGGGACGAGAGCACCTTCAGCTTCGATGGCACCACCCTGCCGACCTTCCGCCAGGGCAACGGGCCGGGCGTCGTCATCATCCATGAGATCCCGACCATCACCCCGCTGGTCGAACGGTTCGCGCAGGACGTGGTCGATTCCGGATTCACCGTCGTGATGCCGCTGATGTTCGGTACGCCGGGCGAGCCAGCTGGCCGGGTCAATACAGCGATGGCCACCCTCCGGGTCTGCATCTCGTCTGAGTTCAGCAACCTCGCTCTCAACAAGACCTCGCCGATCACGGCCTGGATGAAGGCGCTCGCCGCGGACCTTCACGATGAGCTGGGCGGGCCGGGCGTCGGTGCCCTGGGAATGTGTTTCAGTGGAGGATTTGCTCTGGCCATGATGGTCGACGGCCACATCGCCGCCCCGGTTCTGTCGCAGCCGTCGATGCCGTTCGCCGTGACCCCGGCCAGGGGGCGCGACCTCAATCTCTCCCCCGCCGACCTCGCCGCCGTGAAGAACCGAGTCGACGCCGGCTGTCCGGTGCTGGGGATGCGTTTCAAGGGCGACCCGATGGTCGGCCGACGGTTCGACACTCTGCGCCGGGAGCTGGGCGACGGGTTCATCGCGATCGAGCTGCCCGGTCGCGACCATGGAGTCCTGACCGGACACCGTGACGAGCCGTCAGTACAGCGCGTGCTCACGTTCTTCCACGAGCGCCTGGACAGCTAGTAGCTCCGGCGCCTCATCCCTCCGGTACCCGCGGGATCGCATCCGTCGCCTCCAGAGGATCCATCCCGCTGACCGCGAGCAGGTCCGCGATCAGGGACCGCACGCTGGCCAGGACCACCTCGGCCGACAGCACCGAGGTCCGCTCGAGCCTCGCCGAGGCGCGGCCGAGCGAGATCAGGGGTTCACGGGCCGTCTCGGCCATCCGGTCCTGGCTCAGCTCGTCCGCCATCGTGTCGGTGACCGCCCCCAGGTCGCGGAGGAAGACGGCGTAGCCCGGCGGGATCGGTTCGTGCCGGTAGCTGGCGACCGCGACCCGGCGCGCCACCACCCGGGTGTTGCGCAACGCGAAGTCCAGCGGTTCGACGAGCTCCACCATCCGGCGCACGTGCCCCTTGTGCCGCCAGCGGAACGGCGAGGACGCGAGCACGGAGAGTCCCTCGTCCGCGGCGGCGCGGAGTTCGGCGATCAAGGCGTCGGTGTTGCGGGCGTCGGCCAGCGTCGCCAGCGAGCGTTCGACGTCGCCGTCGTCGATGCTGTCGGCCGAGGCGCGCAGCAGGGCGGAGATCTTGCGCATCACCACCGCGGCTTGCTCCCGGGGTCGCCGCAGCGGAGCCCGCGGCACGACGGTGGCGGCCACCAGCGCCACCGCGCCACCGATCAGCGCGTCGGTCCAGCGCACGAACGCCTGGCCCGGATCAGGGATCAGCGTGCTCACCACGATCGCCTGGACCGCGGCCTGGGTGACGAAGATGATGCCGGCGTCGAGCAGCAGGGCCGCGGTCATGGCGAGGCTGACGATCAGCGCGATCTGCCAGCCGCCCGATCCCAGCCAGTGGGTCAGCAGGTCCCCGACGAGGACGCCCATCGCCACGCCGAGGGTCACCTCGGCGACCCGGCGCAATCGCTGCCCGTAGGTCATCCCGAGGCTGACCACCGCGGCGATCGGCGCGAAGAAGGGTTGCGGGTGGCCGATCAGGTCCGCCGCGACGAACCAGGCCACCCCGGCAGCGATCGCGCACTGGCCGATCTGCCAGGACTTCGAGCGCAGCCTGGCCACCCGGGCCCCGAGCGAGGTACGGCTGCGGGCGAGCGCCAGGTCGACGTACGGGTTCTTGAGGCGGGTTGCCTTACTTCTTCTTTCCGCCACGCCCGTGCAACATCGTGATCAGCTTGCCCAGTTGCTGCTCGGCCTTCTCGGTGCGCTGGAAGGTCGTCAGCGCGATCAGCGGCTTCATCCGCTGCCGGGTGATCGCGTGCGCGTAGGTGAACTCCTTGAGGCCCTCGGGCCCGTGGATCCGGCCGAACCCGGAGTCGCCGATGCCGCCGAAAGGCAGCGACGGGACGCCGGCGAAGGTGATCACGCCGTTGATCGAGGTCATCCCGACCCGGAGTCGTTCGGCGATCCGCATGCCGCTGCCCTTGGAGAACACCGCGGACCCGAGCGCGTAGCGGGAGTCGTTGGTGAGGGCCACGGCCTCGTCCATGTCCTTGACCTTGGCGATCGTCATCGTGGGACCGAAGGTCTCCTCGGTCCACGCGGACGAATCGGCCGGCACGTCGACCAGGATCGTCGGCTGCACGAACCGGTCCCCGACCGCCTCGGGTCCGCCGAGGACCGCACGTCCGCCCTTGGCGATCGCGTCGTCGATGTGCCGGCGGATGATGTCGACCTGCGACGGCATCGTGATCGGGCCGATCTTGGCGGCCGGGTCGTCGGTCGCGTCGACCTCCTTGGCCTTGGCCACCACCTTCGCCAGGAACTCGTCGTAGACCCGCTCGTGGACGTACACCCGCTCGACGCCGGCACAGGTCTGGCCCGCGTTCGCGCAGGCCCCCCAGACCGCGCCGTCGACGGCCGCATCGATGTCGGCGTCGGCGTCCACGATCAGGGCGTCCTTGCCACCGGCCTCGATCAGCACCGGGGTCAGCGACTCCGAGCAGGCGGCCATCACCTTCTTGCCGGTCGCGGTCGAGCCGGTGAAGGCGAGCTTGTCGACCCCCGAACGGCACAGCGCCGCTCCGGTGTCACCGAGCCCGGTCACGACCTGCAGGACCGGCTGGCCGACGACCTCGAGGAACGTCTTGGCCAACCACTCCCCGACGCCCGGGGTGTACTCGCTGGGCTTGAAGACGACCGCGTTGCCGGCGGCGAGCGCGTAGGCGATCGAGCCCATCGGAGTGAAGACCGGGTAGTTCCACGGGCCGATCACGCCGACCACACCGAGGGCGCGGAACTCGACGGTCGCCTTCTGGTTGGCCATCACCAGGCCACTGGGCACCCGGCGGCGCTTGAGGACCTTCCCGGCATGGGTCGCTGCCCAGGCCAGGTGGTCGATGGCGAGCGCGCACTCGAGCATCGCGTCGCCGTGCGGCTTGCCGGTCTCGGCCTCCATCACCGCGGCGAGCTCGCCTACCCGACGGGTCACCTCGCCCTTCCACGCGGTCAGGTGCTGGGCACGCTCGTCGAAGGAGAGGCCGTCCCACCAGGCGGCGGCGGTACGGGCACGCTCCACGGCCGCGCGTACGTCGGCCTCGGTGTGGATCGGATGGCTCGCCACCACGGCGCCGGTCCGCGGGTTGAGCGAGTCGAAAGTGGGTGCTGCCGATGCAGTCGGGTTCGGTTCGGTGATCGTCATGGGTGCTTCCTGATCTCCTCGGCCGCCACGCCGGCGGTCCTTCACCGCAGAACCTACTCCGCGATCCGAGGCGACGTCAGCCCTCCCCATCCTCCGGACGCCGAGGGGCCCCGCTTCCCAAACGACGTACGACGCGCGAGGATCGCGGACACCCCGTGCTCGGTCTCACCAGGAGGTATCCGTGGCCGTCAACATCGATCCGACGTCGCTCGGCTTCCTGCTGGCCGAGAACCGCAACCAGCCGATGCACGTGGCCGGTCTGCAGCTCTTCGAGCGGCCCGCCGACGCTGGCCCGCACTTCGTCCGTGAGATCTACGAGTCCGCGCTCGACACCGAAGAGGTGGCGCCACTCTTCCGCAAGCACCCCTCCCGGGCGCTCGGCGGCCTCGGCCAGTGGATCTGGACCGACGACACCGACCTCGACATCGAGCACCACGTCCGGCACAGCGCGCTGCCCGAGCCGGGCCGGATCCGGGAGCTCCTCGAGCTCGTCTCACGCCTGCACGGCCAGATGCTCGCCCGCGAGCGGCCGCTGTGGGAAGCCCACATCATCGAGGGCCTCAACGACGGCCGGGTCGCGATGTACACGAAGCTGCACCACTCCCTGGTCGACGGCATCTCGGCGATGAAGCTGATGCAGAGCGTCCTGACCACGGATCCGGACCGTCGCAACATGCCGCTCCCGTTCGACGCCCGGGCGAACCGGAACAAGAAGGTCCGCGAGGCGAGCGACCAGAAGCTCACCGAGGTCCCGATGGACGCGCTCCGGACGGCGTTCGGTCTCACCGCCGACGCAGCCGGGTTGCCGGCGGCCCTGATCCGCACCCTGAACAAGGGGGTGCGCAACGAAGCGTCCGCGCTCTCGTTCTACGCGCCCAAGTCGATGTTCAACGTGAACATCACCGGGTCACGCCGGTTCGCGGCCGACGACTGGCCGCTGGACCGGATCCGGGCGATCTCCAAGGCGAGCGGCACCACGCTGAACGACGTCGTGCTGGCGATGTGCGGCGGCGCCGTCCGCAACTACCTGATCGAGCTGAACAAGCTCCCGGACGCGTCCCTGGTCTCGATGGTCCCGGTGGGCCTGAAGTCCCGTGGATCGGACTCCGAATCCGGTGGCGGCGGCAACGCGGTCGGCTCGGTGATGGTCAAGCTGGGCACCGACCTCGACGACCCCGCCGACCGGCTCGCGGCGATCAACGCGTCGATGAAGGCCGGCAAGGAAGCCCTCGAATCGATGACGCCGAACCAGATCGTCGCGATGAGCGCACTCGGGATGACGCCGTCGCTGGTGATCCCGATGCTGCGCCTGAACGGCATCGTCCGGCCGCCGTTCAACCTGATCATCTCCAACGTCCCCGGCCCGCGGACGACCCAGTACCTCAATGGCGCCCGCCTGACGGGCACCTACCCGGTCTCGGTCCCGATGCAGGGCATGGCGCTGAACATCACCTGCAACAGCTACGCCGACGACATGTGCTTCGGCCTGACCGGCTGCCGCCGTACCGTGCCGCACCTGCAGCGGCTGCTGACGCACCTCGACGCGGAACTGGGGGCCCTGGAGAAGGCTGCCGGCGTCGAGTAGCTCAGGCGGCAGACGCGACGACGCCCGCGTTGCGCGTCGGGACTCGCTCGACCGATGCCTCGGCGAGCAGACGCTGCTCCTCGACCGCTGCGGTGTCGCTCACCTCGCGCAGGATCGCGGAGAGCGGGACCTCGAGAGCGTCACAGAGCGAGGAGAGCAGTTCGGAGGAGGCTTCCTTCTGGCCGCGCTCGATCTCGGAGATGTAGCCGAGCGAGATGCGGGCCTCCGAGGAGAGCTCGCGCAGCGTCATCCCGCGGCGCATCCGCTCACTGCGGAGCACATCACCGAGTTGGCGTCTGAACAGCACCATTGCGCGGTCCCCTCTCTGTCCTGATGGCTAACGCTACCTGTAGCCAGGTTCTTCCCGGGGCCAAGACTCACGATTCGTCGGATTCGTCGTCGATGCCCTGCTCGATCGCGTACCTCACCAGTTGCACCCGGTTGTGCAACTGGAGCTTGCGCAACGTGTTCTGGACGTGGTTCTGCACCGTGCGGTGCGAGATCACCAGCCGGTCGGCGATGTCCTTGGAATTCAGGCCCTTGGCGACCAGCCGGAGCACCTCGGTCTCACGCTCCGTGAGCTGCGGGGAGCCGTCCTCGGACGGCGCGTCGACCAGGCGCCGGTATTCGCCCAGGACCAGCCCGGCCAGGCCCGGGGTGAAGACCGTCTCCCCCGCGGCGACCTTGTCGACCGCATTGATCAGCTCCGCACGGGAGGCCGACTTCACCAGGTACCCGATCGCGCCGGCCTTGACCGCCTCGAGGACGTCGGCCTGCTCGCCGCTGGCCGAGAGGATCAGCACCTTGACCGCGGCGTTGCGCCGGATCAGCTCGGCGGTCACTTCGACGCCGTTCGGGGACGGGATCTGCAGGTCGAGTACGACGACGTCGGGCTGGGTGGCTCCGAACCGGGCCAGCGCCGCCTCGCCGGTGCCGGCAGTCGCGACGATCACGAAACCGGCGTCGGCCAGGTCCCGTTCGACGCCGTCGCGCCACATCGGGTGGTCGTCGACGATCATCACCCGCAGGCCGGCACGGTCCTCGGGGGAAGTCATGCGCAGACCCTATCCAGCCGTCGGGTCGGCGTGGTGGCGGTACTGCCCCCGACGGTGTTCGAGCGGGTCGTCGATGTCGGCGATCGCGATCTCGTCGATCTCCGCGACGACCAGGCGGGACCAGCCGACCTGCTCGGTGCGCACCAGCCGGACCAGGGCCCGGGACCGGCCGACGAGCGCGGGACCGTGGTCGGTCTGCTCCCAGTCACCGAGCCGGAACGGTCCGCCCGGAGCGGGCCCGGTCCCTCCGAACGCGTCCGCGAGGTCGCGATCGCGCCAGGCCAGCAGCTGCACCACACCGCGACCGGTCTCCTCGAGTCGTTCGAGCAGGTCGGCGTCCGGGTCGAGCAGACCGAGAACGGCGGCCGGGTCTCCGTTGGCCACCATCAGCGACGACACGGTCAGCCCTGCCCGGGCAGCGCCCTCGCCGGCGGTCCACAGCGACACCGCCCCGCCGAGCCGCCCGCGGAACCGGCGTACGGCGTCCGGCGGTTCGGCGAACGGGTTCTCGGTGTGGATGGTCATCGGCGGTCCTTCGGGATCCGGAACTCCCACTCGGTCCCCGCCGGTGAGGTGTCCAGCGTGGTGGTCCCGCCCAGTGCGTCGACCCGGCCGCGGATCGACGAGGCGACGCCGAGGCGGCCCTGGGCGGCGGCTTCCTCGAGACGGCCGGCCGGGATGCCCGGGCCCGCGTCCCGCACCGAGATCGCGATCGTGTCGCCCAGGTCCTCCACCAGCACCCAGGCCGGTGCGTCCTGGCCGACGTGGTGGCGGATGTTGCTCAGGCATTCGGCGACCACCGCGGTCACCTCGACACCGGTCGCGGACGCCATCGCGATGTCGGTGCCGGGCAGCGCGACACTCACGTTCGGCCGGGCCAGGCCTCCGAGCGCCGCGGCTAGGTCGTACGGCGCGGACGGATCGGGCGCGGCGACGTCGCGCTGCACGAACGCTCGTAGTGAGACCTCCTGCTCCGCGGCGAGACGGCCGAGTTCGGCTGCCTCCCCACCGAGCTCGGCTCCGCGGCGGCGTACCAGTGCCAGCACCTGGAGGACCCCGTCGTGCACGACGCGGCCCAGCCGCTGCCGTTCGGCCGCTGCGGCCGCGGCCCGCTCGGCCCGGTCCCGTTCCGCGGCGGTGCGCTGCATCAGGTCGGAGAGGAAGCCGACGATCAGCCCGCCGAGGAGCAGCAGCATGATGTTCGAGTAGTTGGTCTGGGTGAGGTGGTCGCGGATGAGGATGTCGGCCGTGACGATCGCCGCGGCCGCGGTCAGTCCTCCGGCGATCCGCCACTGGATCGCCCAGGCGAGGACGACCCCCATCACCCAGAAGCCGGGCAGGGTCGCGTTCAGCCCCTCACCCTTGACGTACGGGGTGAGCAGGATGGCCGTGACGGCGACGGCCAGGTCGGTGACCAGCAGCGGCGCCCGTCGCCACGACGGCCGCTGGTAGGCCCACAGCGCGATGAACGTCCAGACCCCGATGCCGAACAGGATCACCGCTCCCGCGACCGGGTGCGGGTAGGTGGCGCTGCGGTAGAAGTACAACGCGATCGTGTTGACGAGCACGATGATCCGGAGCACCGCGAGGGCGCGGAACAGTGTGTTCGCGACGGCCGTGCCGGCCGGGTCGCGCGGCAACACGAGGTCTAGGACGCCTTCGACGCGGGCTCGTCGCCCTTGTCCGGGCCGGTTGACCCGCCCGCCGCGTCAGCCTTGGCCTTCTCGGCGGCGGCCTTCTCGGCACGGGCGGCGGCTTCGGCCTTCTTGGACTCGTCCTTGGCCCGGGTGGCGTACATGTCGACGTACTCCTGGCCGGAGAGCCGCATGATCTCGTACATGATCTCGTCAGTGACCGAGCGCAGGATGTAGCGGTCGTTCTCCAGGCCCTCGTAGCGCTCGAAGTCCAGCGGCTTGCCGAACCGGACCACCGGTCGGGTGAAAGACCCGAACTTCTTGCCCGGAGGGGCGACCACATCGGTGCCGACGACCGCGACAGGGATCACCGGCACACCGGTCTCCAGTGCGAGCCGGGCGACGCCGGTCTTGCCGCGGTACAGCCTGCCGTCATGCGACCGGGTGCCCTCGGGGTAGATCCCGAAGAGGTCGTCGTCGGCCAGGATCCGCTTGGCGGTGGTCAGCGCGCCCTCCGCCGCCGAGGCGCCGGACCGGTCGATCGGCACCTGGCCGGCGCCGGAGAAGAACAACTTCTGGAACCAGCCCTTGATGCCGGGCGAGGTGAAGTACTCCGCCTTCGCGGCGAAGGTGACCCGGCGCGGCACGGTCAGCGGCATGAACAGCCAGTCGGCGTACGAGAGGTGGTTGCTCGCCAGGATGGCCGGGCCCTCGGTCGGGACGTTCTCCACTCCCTCGGTCTGCGGACGGAAGACCACCCGCAGCAGCGGACCGAGCGCGATCCACTTCAGGAACCAGTAGAACAACCCACACCTCCCACACGGCCGGCCACGTGAGCGTGCGGCCACGCAAACACTAGCCCCTCCAGGGGTCGCGTGAAACGATGGACCATGGAGCGTGCGGACCTGCGGGTCCACCGCCCGTCCCACTCGATCGTCCACTTCATCCACGGAGCGCACCGGTGACAACCGACCCTCATGCAGAGCCGTTCTACAGCGACGGCGTCCCCGACGCCCAAGGTCGCACGATCGGCGTCCTGCTCAGCCACGGTTTCACCGGGTCACCGGCCTCGATCGTCCCCTGGGGCCGCTACCTCGCCGACAGGGGCTACGCGGTCGCCGTCCCGCGGCTCCCGGGTCACGGCACCACCTGGCAGGACATGACCAGCACCCGGTACGACGACTACTACGCGGCTGTCGAGCGCGAGTTCGAGACCCTCAAGGCGCGAACCGACGTCGTCGTGGTCGCCGGACTGTCGATGGGCGGGTGCCTGGTCCTCAACCTCGCCGAACAGCGGCCGCGGGAGATCGCCGGCGTCGTCCTGGTCAATCCGGCGGTGGCGAGCACCAACAAGCAACTCCTGCTCCTGCCGGTGCTCAAGCACCTGGTGAAGGCGATGCCGGCGATCGGCAACGACATCAAGAAGGAGAACGTCTCGGAGTACTCCTACCCGAAGACGCCGCTGAAGCCGCTCGCCTCGATGCTCACCGCCTGGAAGACGGTCCGTGCCGACCTGCCGAAGGTGACCGCGCCGCTGGTCCTGTTCCGGTCCGCGGACGACCACGTGGTGGACCCGTCGTCGGCCCGGATCATCCTCGGCGGGATCTCCTCGCGCGACAAGACCGAGCGGGTGCTCACCGAGAGCTACCACGTCGCGACCCTGGACAACGACGCCGAGCAGATCTTCGCCGAGTCCGCTGAGTTCGTGGCGCGGGTGACCGCAGCCGTGCCGGCCGAGAGCACGCCGTGACCGGCCGCGACGAGCGCTCCCCCGAATCACGCGAGGACGCCGAGTGGCGGGCGATCGTCGAGAACTTCGGCGAGCGGGTCGAACTGCCGGAGCCACCGCCCGAGCCGGAGTCGCCCCGCTCCGCAGCACCCGACCCCGGACCCGCGATGGAACTTCCCGCCGAGCTCGCACCGTTGCCGTGGGACGACGAGGGTCACTACGTCCCGCCGGAGCCGCCTCCGCTGCCCCGCCCGCAGGGCCTGCGCCTCGTGGCCTGGTTCGGACTCTTCGGGGTGCCGACGCTCGCGCTGCTCTGCGTCGTCCTCGGCATCTCGATACCGTCGCTGGTGGGCCTGCTCCTCGTCTGCTGGTTCGTCGGTGGCTTCGGCTATCTGGTGGCCACGATGAGCAGCCGGGACCCGGACAGCGGTTGGGACGACGGCGCCGTCCTCTGACCAACGCGCGCGTCCATACTGAGCAGGGCTCGGACCTCGAGCCTTCGAAGACGCAGGAGGAGCCACGTGCAGTCGACCGACACCGTCGAGATCAGCGGACACCTGATGGACTCCGGGATCCTCTCCCGGGTCCTGGACGACATCCGCGAGTACGGCGGCGACTACGTCATCCTCTCCTTCGACCTCGGTCACGACGTGGGCGACATCTCGCACGCGAAGATCAAGATCTCCGCCGAGGACGACGCGGCCCTGCAGCGACTCCTGATGCGGCTGCAGACCCGGGGGGTCAACCAGGTCGACCCGGGGACCGCGGCGGTCTCGGTCACCGAGCGTGACGGGGTCTTCCCCGACGGCTTCTACTCGAGCACCAACCTGGAGACCCAGGTGCGGCTGGAGACCAGCTGGCTGCCCGTGGAGAACCCCGAGATGGATTGCGGTCTGATCGTGGACGACAGCGGTGCGACGCCGCGGATCCACACCCTCCCGATGGCCGACGTACGGGCCGGGATGAAGGTGATCTGCGGCGCGTCCGGGATCCGGGTCGAGGCGCCCGTCGTCGCCGACACCGGCGGCTTCGGGTTCATGGAGTCCGACGTCTCCAGCGAGAAGCCGCAGGCGGTCCTGGTGCGCCAGGTCGCTGACGGCATGCGCCAGGCCAAGGCCGACGGCAAGAAGGTGCTCTGGGTGGGCGGCCCGGGCGTCGTGCACACCGGCGCCGCGCCGGCGATGGTCGAACTCGTCAAGGCCGGGTACGTCGACGTGCTGTTCGCCGGCAACGCACTGGCCACCCACGACATCGAGTCGGCGCTCTACGGCACCTCGCTCGGGATCGACCTCGCGATGGGACAGGGCGTCGAACACGGGCACGAGCACCACATCCGGGCGATCAACACGATCCGCAAAGCCGGATCGATCCGGGCCGCGGTCGACTCCGGCGTCCTCACCGGCGGGATCATGCACGCGCTGGTGAAGGCGGACAAGGAGTTCGTCCTGGTCGGATCGGTACGCGACGACGGGCCGTTGCCGGACGTCTACACCGACGTGATCGACGGCCAGCGGGCGATGCGCGCGCAGCTGACCGACGTCGGCTTCTGCCTGATGGTGGCCACCATGTTGCACTCGGTGGCGACCGGGAACATCCTGCCCGCGTCGGTCCCGCTCGTCTGCGTGGACATCAACCCGGCCACGGTCACCAAGCTGGCCGACCGCGGGTCGTCCCAGGCACGCGGGATCGTCACCGACGTGGGCCTGTTCCTCGAGCAGCTCGCCGGCGAGCTCGTCGAGGACTACCGGCGGCGCTGAGCCCGGCCTCGTTGATCAGGGCGGATCAGACCGCGGCGCGAGCCAGGTCGGCCACGCCGACCACGCCGGCGTCGTTGCCGAGCTTCGCCAGCCGGATCGCGGGAGCAGGCCGATGACCCGACCCGGTCTCGGCGGTCGTGAACGCCTTCTCGATCAACCCGAGCTCGAGCTCCGGGGATTCGCTGACACCGCCGCCGACCACGATCACGTCGGGGTCGAGGACCGCGGCCAGACTGCCGAGGCCTTCGCCGATCCAGCGCGCCAACTCGGCGAAGCTCTGCTTCGCGGCCGCGTCGCCCCGTTCGGCCGCCTCGGAGACCATCGGGCCCTTGATGTCATCGCTGTTCCCGCCGGCCAGTTCGAGGAGCAGGCGCGCCGAGGCCGGGTTCTCCTCGGCCAGCTCCCGTGCCCGGGTGGTGAGCCCGGTGCCGGAGCCGTACGCCTCCCAGCATCCCAGCAGCCCGCAGGCACACAGTCGTCCTCCGCGGACGACCCGCATGTGCCCGAACTCGGCCCCGACGCCGAACCCGCCGCGGAACAGCTCGCCGTGGTGGACCATCCCGCCGCCGATGCCGGTGCCGATCGCCGCCATCACCAAGGTGCGAGCGTCCTGTCCGGCGCCGAAGCGGTACTCGGCCCAGGCCGCGGCGTTCGCGTCGTTCTCCATCACCGTCGGCAGGCCGACCCTGTCGGCGACCAGGCCGCGCAGCGGCTCGTCGCGCCAGGCGAGGTTCGGCGCGAACATGATCTGGTCGCGGGGCAGATCGATGAAACCGGCAGCGGCCACACCGACCGCGACGACCTCGTGCCCGGCGCGGAGTTCGCTCACCATGTCGGCGATGCTGTCCGCGATGGCGGCGGGGTGCGCGGCCGGGGACTCGCGACGAGCCTCGGCGACGACCGTCCCCGACTCGTCGACGACGCCGCCGGCGATCTTGGTGCCTCCCACGTCGATCCCGACTGTCAGGCTCATGAGTCCCACTCGTCCGTGTCGGCGTCGAGGTCGATCTTCTCCACCGGCGGCTTCCTGCCGTCCGAGGGCACCTGGGTCGCCAGCACCCCGGCTGCGGCGTGCATCAGGGAGCTCGCCGCGATCGCCAGGTGCGCCTTCACCTCGGGACTGGTCGTCCGCACCGCCGAGATCACCTGGCAGAGGGGACAGTACTTGCAGTCCTCTCCCCCGGTCGCGATGTGCTCGTTGAGGTTCTGCATCGCCTCGGAGACCGCACTGGCCGCCCCGGCAGCGGACCCGGCGGACGACACTCCCTGGTCCTTGGCCCAGCCGGACAGCGCGCCGAAGAGCTTGGCCGCTTCTTCGGCGACGCTCCCGATCGGCTCGCCGTTGGGCGCGGTCGGCCGCAGCGGGTCGTCCCCGGCGGGACCACCCGTCGAACCATCAGTGGGGTCAGTCACCCGGACTCCTCGGCATCGTTGCGGAACTTGACCTGCAGGGACCCTGCCTCGACCCGCGCGCCGGTGACCGTGTGACGGGCCAGCGCGGCCGGGAGGGCCAGCAGCCGACGGTACGACCCCACGGTCACCACCAACTCGTCGCCGTGCCGGGCGAGGTCGACGTCCTTCTTCTCCGCGAACGGCAGCGCGATCCGCAGGACGGCGCCGGTGTCCGTGCGGCTGATCGTCAGCGGCCCTTCGCCGGTCGGGACCGCCAGCGGGTCGTCGTCGCCGTACGCCGCAGCAGCGAACGCGGCCAGCGCCTCACCACCCACCGGCTCACCGGGCAGGTACGACGAGATCCAGATCGGGAGCTCCGCGAAGGACTGGCGGACCTCGCCGAGGACACCGGCCTGCGCGTCGACCCAGGCATCGCGCCACGGGTCGTCGCCGCCCTCGGGGAAGACCCGGTTCGCGATCACGCCGTCGACGCGGTAGCCGTAGAGGGACAGCGTGGTCAGCGAGCGACGCGCCTCGGCGACGACCACGGTCTCCGGAGTGAGCACCAGTCGCACGCTCGCCTCCTTGTCGGTCAGGATCCGCTGCACCTCGTCGAGGTCGCGGTGCAGCCGTTCGACCGCGTCGAAGACGGAGTCCTCCGGCATCGGCACTCCGGCCGCCCGGGTCAGCACGGGGCGGAGCGCTCTGACGACCCGCCGCTGCACGCCGAACATCCGGCCCATGTACCAGTTGAGCGCCTCGGGAAGCGCGAGCAGCCGGAGCGTCTCCGCGGTCGGCGCGCAGTCCACGACGATCACGTCCCAGCTGCCGGACAGGGCGTGCGTGCGGAGTTCGAGCAGCGCGAGGACCTCCTCTGCGCCGGGGATGACGGTCAGCTCCTCGGCTGTGATCGGGTCGACGCCGGCAGCATCGAGGACGGAGAGCAGGTACCCCTGCAGCTCACCCCAGGAGCGCTCGAAGCGCCGCTGGGTGTCGACCTGGTGGACCCAGAGGTTCTCCGCGACCGGCGTCGGCTCCGGTCCGATCGCCTCACCGAACGCATCGGCCAGCGAGTGCGCGGCATCGGTGGAGAGGACGAGAGTGCGCTCGCCGCGGCGGGCGGCCAGCGCCGCCGTCCCTGCGGCCGACGTCGTCTTGCCGACACCGCCCTTGCCGGTGAACAGGATGATCCGCGGGGCACTCACGCTCATCGACTCCGCACCTCAGCCCAGCGACTCGACGCGCTTCTTCAATCCCTTGAGGGCGGTGTCGATGATGACCTTCTCCGCCTTGCGGCGCAGCATGCCGATCATCGGTATCGCCACGTCCACGGCGAGCTTGTAGGTCACCTGGGTGCCGGAGCCGCTCGCGGCCAGTTCGTAGGAGCCTTCCATCGCACGAAGCATCCGGCCCTCGACGAGGCTCCAGCGCAGCGTGTTCGGACCGGCGTAGTCGTACTCGAGCGTGTAGGCGTCCTTGATCGGAGCGGCCTCGAGCTCGAAATGGACCTGGGCGGCGCGCCCTTCGGCGTCAGAGCTGACGACCCGCACGGCCTTCATGCCCTGTACCCAGGACGGGTAGTCCTCGAAGTCGATGATCACCGCCATCACCGCCTGCGGAGCGGCATTGATGACGATGCTCGACGTGGTCTGTTCGGGCATGCCGACGAGGCTATCGGATGGGAGAGGCGCCCTAGTACCGTGCAGAGGGCAATTGACATGCAGGTCACACCTGTCGACTGCCGTACCGACAACGATCCCGGCGACGAGGAGCAGCGTGCGCGAGTACTCCACCCCCCTTCAGGTCGACCTCCCCCAGGGCGGCAACCTGACCGACGACGTGGTCCGCAACGGGGTCGAGCACCCGGCTGCGGTGGTGTTCTCGCGGCGTACGACGCAGGGCTGGACCGATGTCACGGCGGCGGAGTTCCTCACCGAGGTCCGTGCCGTGGCCAAGGGACTGATCGCCGCAGGGGTCGAGCCCGGCGACCGGATCGCGCTGCTGTCCCGGACCCGGTACGAGTGGACCCTCTTCGACTACGCGATCTGGTTCGCGGGTGCTGCGACGGTCCCGGTCTACGAGACCTCCAGCGCGGAGCAGATCGAATGGATCCTCGCCGACTCCGGCGCCCGCGCCGTGGTGGCCGAGACGCCCGAGCACACCGGTCGGCTCAAGGAGATCCGGGACCGGGTCGCCGACGTGCACCACGTCTGGTCGATCGAGGACAACGCCGTCGCCGTCCTGACGACGCTCGGCGAGGAGATCAGCGACGACCAGCTCGAGGCACGCCGTACGGCGGCCGGCCCGGACGACCTCGCGACCCTGATCTACACCTCGGGTACCACCGGACGCCCGAAGGGCTGCATGCTCTCGCACGGAAACTTCATGTTCGAGCTGACCGTCGCGATCGACGAGCTCGACACCCTCTTCACTCCGCAGACCCAGGACGGGGACGGGGCGGCCACGCTGCTCTTCCTCCCGCTGGCGCACGTCTTCGCGCGGATCATCCAGGTCGGCTGCGTCAAGGCGCGGGTGCGGATGGGGCATTCGGCGGACATCAAGAACCTGCTCGACGACTTCGCCGAGTTCCGGCCGACCTTCATCCTGGCCGTGCCGCGCGTCTTCGAGAAGGTCTTCAACACCGCGTCCCAGCGTGCCGTCGCCGACGGCAAGGGACGGATCTTCAACCGGGCGGCGGAGGTCGCGATGGCGTGGTCGCGCGGCCAGGAGAGCGGCAAGGTCGGTGTCGCCGTCAAGGCCCAGCACGCCGTCTTCGACAAGCTGGTCTACGCCAAGCTCCGCGCCGCGCTCGGCGGCAACTGCGAGTACGCCGTCTCCGGCGGCGCCCCCCTCGGCGACCGGCTCGGCCACTTCTACCGCGGCATCGGCGTCAACGTCCTCGAGGGCTACGGCCTCACCGAGACCACGGCAGCCGTCACCGTGAACCTGCCCGGGGCCCAGAAGGTCGGCACGGTCGGCCGCCCGGTCCAGGGGACCGGCGTACGCGTCGCCGACGACGGCGAGCTGCTGTTCCGCGGCGGTCAGGTCTTCGCCGGCTACTGGGGCAACGACGCCGCCACGGCCGAGGCCAAGGACGCCGACGGATGGTTCCACACCGGCGACGTCGGTGAGATCGACGACGAGGGCTTCGTGCGGATCACCGGCCGTAAGAAGGAGATCCTGGTCACCGCCGGCGGCAAGAACGTCGCGCCCGCCGTGCTCGAGGACCGGCTGCGCGGCAACCTGCTCGTCGACCAGTGCATGGTCGTCGGCGACGGACGGCCGTTCATCGGGGTGCTGATCACCCTCGACCGCGAGACCGTGCCGGCCTGGGCCACCCAGCGAGGGAAGACCACGGACATCGGCCGCCTCATCGACGACCCCGACCTGCGCGCCGAGATCGAGGCAGCCGTCGAGGAAGCCAACAAGGCGGTCTCGAAGGCCGAGTCGATCCGCAAGTTCACGATCCTCTCCGGCGAGTGGACCGAGGAGGGCGGGCAGTTGACGCCGAGCCTCAAGCTCAAGCGCAACGTCGTGATGCGCGAGAGCGTCGACGAGGTCGAGGCTCTTTACTCGCGCTGACCCGTCCAGCCCGTCCTGACCCATCTGTCTCATGGATCACAGGACAATTCGGGCGAATCATTCCATATAGTCATTTCGGACTAGACCAGCTCCACCACCCGGGTCATGTCTTCCCGAGGTGGGTGCGCAGGGCGGGACTATCGGGCAGAGTGGGCCGCGAACCGGCGCCGGAGGGGCGTGCCGGTGAAGCTTCGGTGCTCGCAGGAGTGGTTCCCCTCCCGGTCACCGACCGGGTGGGGTCCTCAGGCGGCACCGCTGAAGGAAGGCCCGGAGAATGGACCGCAGAAGAGCTCTACTCGTCGTCGCCGCCGTGATCGCGGCACTGGGAACAGCACTGGTGTTCCTGTACGTGCGAGGAGCTGATCAGCGTGCTGACGAGAAGTACAACGCCGTCAACGTGCTGACCGTCAAGAAGCAGATCAACACCGGCGAGACGGTCGCCGCCGCCCAGGCGGCCGGCAAGATCGAGGTCGGCACGGTCGGCGAGGGCCAGAAGCTCCCGGGCGCACTCGACTCGCTCGCGCCGATCGAGGGCCAGATCGCGCAGACGAACCTGTACCCGGGCGAGCAGGTGATCGCCTCGAAGTTCGCCCCCACGGTGGCCTCGGGCAACACCCTCACGATCCCGAAGGGCAACATCGCCATCTCGGTGAACCTGACAGACACCGCCCGCGTGGCCGGATTCGTCAATCCCGGCGACAAGGTGGCGATCTTCCTGACCACCCCGGCGTTCACCCGGCTGCTGCTGCCCGACGTCGAGGTGATCGCGGTCGGCACCACCACCGTCGTGCCCACGACGACCACGGACCCGACCGGGGCCCAGACGACTGAGCAGTTGCCGCGTACGCTTTTCACGCTGGGTGTCAGCCAGGCTCAAGCACAGAAGATCCTGTACGCGAGCGGTGGCGGCGCAGCCGGCGGCGAGCTTGCTTTCGGTCTTCTCAACGAGGACTCGATCGTGAAGGCTGACAGCGGCGCAAGCGCCGACTCGCTGTTCCGCTGACTTCACCTCCTCCCCGAAAGGTCCACCAATGCCAGTCCTCGTCGAATCCGACGCAGCTTGGGCCAACGCCCTCGCCGCCGGCCTGCCCCAGGGCACCCAGGTCGTCGGCGCGGTCGCCCAGTTGGACAACTGGCTGGCCAAGCAGGACGACGAGTACGTCGTGGTGATCGGACCGGGGACACCGCTTGGCGAGGTGACCGTCCTCGCAGACCGCCTGCGGTACTCGCACCCGGCGACCGGGATCGTGCTTCTGCGGCACGAGCTCGGTGCCGAGGTGTACCAGCAGGCGATGCGCGCCGGGATCCCCAACGTGGTCCAGGCGACCGACGCCGAGGAGATGGGTCGCGCGGTCGAACGCTGCCGTCAGACCTGGGAAGCGATCCGCGGGCCCGTCAACGCCCAGGGCCGCGGCAACGGCACCGTGATCTCGGTCTTCTCCCCCAAGGGCGGGGTCGGCAAGACCACCGTCGCGGTCAACCTGGCGATGGCCCTCAGCGGGAGCGGGGCTGCCCGCGTCTGCATCGTCGACCTCGACCTCGCGTTCGGTGACGTCGCGATCACGCTCCAGCTGATTCCGGAGCACACGATCGTCGAGGCCGTCGACGCCGAGGAGCACCTCGACTTCTCCTTGCTCGAGACGCTGCTGACCCGTCACGAGAACTGCTCGATCCTCGCTGCGCCGACGTACCCCGAGGGCAAGGACCGGGTGTCGCCGGCGCTGATCCGGCGCGTGCTGCGGATCCTGCGGCAGAACTTCGACTATGTCATCGTCGACACCTCGCCGTCGTTCGACGACCAGGTCCTGCACGCCTTCGACGAGACCGACGAATGCATCCTGGTCGCGACGCTGGACGTGCCCACGGTCAAGAACGTGAAGGTCGCCCTGGAGACCCTCGACGCGCTCAATCTCGTCGAGGGCCACCGGCACCTGCTGCTCAACCGGGCCGACGACGAGGTCGGCCTGTCGCCGGCCAACGTCGAGAGCCTGCTCAAGATGCCGGTGGCCACCGCGCTCCCCTCGGCTCTCGCCGTGGCGAACGCGACGAACCACGGGCGACCAATCGTGCTCAGCCGCCCGGACCACCCGGTGAGCAAGGCGCTGGTGCGCCTGGCGCAGCAGCTGAGCACGGAAGTCAAGAACGGGAAAGCCGTCAGCAACACTGACGCCCGGCCGATCGATGAGCCGGACCAGAAGCGACGCTTCGGGCGACGTAGGAAGTAAACGGGGGTGGGGGCATGAGTGACTTCTCCGATCGGCTCGCGGAATTGATGCGCGGGTCGACAGGCGAGACCGAGGTCGATCAGTCGGCGGCCGGTACGGCGGCGCCACGGCCGGCAGAGGTCGCCACGGCTGCGTCCGACGGATCGGACGCGCCCGCGCGACCGGTGGCGGCAGCGCCACCAGCTCCGCCTGCTCCCCCGGTCCCGCCGCCCCCGGCGTACTCGGCCCCTCCGGTGGCACCACCGGCAGCCCCCGCGGCGCCTGCCGCGGCGCCCCAGCACCGTGAGCCGGCTCGCTCGACGCAGGCCCCGGCCACCACCCCGCAGAACAGCAACCCCGGAGGTCCGAAGCCGCGTCCCGCGAAGAACCGCTTCGACGACCTCAAGGAGAGCGTCCACGAAGAGCTGCTCGTCCAGCTCGGCCCCCAGCTGTACGACGCCAACCTGAGCCCGACCGAGCTCGAGTCGATGGTCCGCCAGGCCCTCGGCGACGTGATGGCAGCGAGCGACCGCCCGCTGACCACCACCGACCGGCAGCGGATCACCCAGGAGATCGCCGACGACATCCTGGGCTACGGGCCGATCGAGCCCTACCTGCGTGACGACTCGGTGGCCGAGGTCATGGTCAACGGGCCCTTCGACATCTGGCTCGAGCGCAAGGGCCGGCTGGTGAAGGTCGACGGCCGGTTCAACGACGAGGCGCACCTGCGCAGGACCATCGACAAGATCGTGTCCCGGATCGGCCGCCGGATCGACGAGGCGTCGCCGATGGTCGACGCTCGCCTGCCCGACGGCAGCCGTGTGAACGCCGTCGTCCCGCCGCTGGCGATCGATGGAAGCTCGCTCACCATCCGCAAGTTCTCCCGCGACCCGCTCACGGCCGAGCACCTGATCGACTTCGGCACCATGAGCCGCAAGACGGCCGACTTCCTGGACGCGTGCGTCCGGGGCCGGCTCAACGTCGTGGTCTCGGGCGGTACCGGTGCCGGGAAGACCACCACGCTCAACGTGCTCTCCTCGTTCATCCCGGGCGACGAACGCATCGTCACCATCGAGGACGCCGCCGAGCTCCAGCTCAAGCAGGACCACGTCGTCAGGCTCGAGTCGCGTCCGTCGAACATCGAGGGCAAGGGCGAGGTCAGCATCCGCGACCTGGTCCGCAATGCACTGCGTATGCGTCCCGACCGCATCGTCGTCGGTGAGGTTCGTGACGCATCCGCGCTCGACATGCTGCAGGCGATGAACACCGGTCACGACGGCTCGATCTGTACGGTCCACTCCAACGGTCCCCGCGACACTTTGGCGCGCCTCGAGACCCTGGTGCTGATGGCCGGCATGGACCTGCCGATGCGGGCGATCCGCGAGCAGGTCTCCTCCGCCGTCGACGTGATCGTCCACCAGGCACGGCTCAAGGACGGCACCCGCCGGATCACGCACGTCACCGAGGTCGAGCGGATGGAGGGTGACGTGATCACCCTCCAGGACATCTTCGTCTTCGACAACGCCGCCGGGTTCGACGTCGACGGGCGCAGCATGGGCACGCTCCAGGCGACCGGTCTGCGTCCGAAGTTCCTCGAGAAGATGGCGTTCGCGAACGTCATCGTCGACCCGCGCGTCTTCGCCCCGGAGTCGATGTGAACCAGCACAAGCGTCTGATGACTCGGGCCGGCGCCCTCGTGGTAGCAGTGCTGGCGATGCTGTTGTGCGCGCTGAGCGGGACGGCGTGGGCAGTCGACGACGCCAGCATCGACCACAGCGAGTACTCCGGGAACGAACTCAAGCTCCTGGTGAGCGTGCCGGGTGACGTCGACGTCGACTTCGACTCCGTCGCCGTGAACGTGGACGGATCGCCCGTCGATGCCGAGGCGGAGAGCGCCGGAGCCTCGAACAAGGTCCAGCGCACCACGGTGCTCGCGATCGACACCAGCAACAGCATGGCCGGGACCAGGATCGCCGCCGCGAAGGAGGCAGCGCTCACGTACCTGGACTCCGTGCCCGACGACGTCCGTATCGGCATCGTCACCTTCGACAACGACGTCGTCGTCCGGCAGAAGCCGAGCCTGGACCGGGCGGCGTCCAAGGCAGTGATCGACGGTCTCACCCTGAAGCAGAACACCGCACTCTACTCCGGCGTCGACAAGGCCATCGAGACCACCGGCCCCGACGAAGGTCAACGGCAGGTGCTGGTGCTCTCCGACGGCCAGGACAACACCAAGACTCCGCTGGAGCCGGTCATCGAGACCATCAAGGAGTCGGGCGTCAAGGTCGACGTCGTCGCGCTCGAGCAGGGCGCCGAGGCGCCCGCGCCGTTGCAGGCGATGGCGGAGGCCGGTCGCGGACAGGTCATCTCCGCCGACGCAGCGGCGTTGAGCGAGGCGTTCACCAGCGAGGCCGACGCACTGGCCCGGCAGATCCTCGTGACCGCCACGCTCCCGGCAGCGATGACGAAGGCCGACGCCACCGTCGACGTGGCCCTCGACGCCGGAGGCGCCAACCACACCGCGTCGGCGTTCATCAATGTTCGCGCTGCTGCCGCACCTGAGGTCGACACGCCCGCAGGGCCCGCACTGGTGGCCGACAGCTCCGGCATCCCGGAGATCCCGCAGTCGGTCCTCTACGGCGCACTCGTCGGCATCGCAGCGGGCGTCATCCTCCTGTTCGTGGTGCTGCTCAGCCCGCGGAAGGCTCAGCCGGTCAACCTGGGCGACCAGCTCGGCGTCTACAGCGCGTCGTCCGCCACCGCTGAGGCGCGGCAACGCAGCAGGGCGAAGGCCAAGCCGGAGTCGGCGTCGATCACCACCCAGGCCCGGGCAGCCGCCGAGAGGGCGTTGTCGAGGAACTCCGGGATCGAGGCTAACATCGCGGCGCGCCTCGACGCGGCCGGGATGTCGATCAAGTCGTCCGAATGGGTGCTGATGCACGCCGGCATCGCCTTCCTCGCGGGCATCCTCGGCCTCCTGCTCACCAGTGGCAGCCCGATCGGGCTGCTCCTGTTCCTAGCCATCGGCGCCATCGGCCCGTGGCTCTACCTGTCCATCAAGCGGTCACGACGGTTGAAGGCCTTCGACGCCAACCTGGCCGACACGCTGCAGCTGATGTCCGGGAGTCTCTCTGCCGGTCTCTCGCTGGCACAGTCGATGGACACGATCGTCCGCGAAGGCACCGAGCCGATCACCTCGGAGTTCAAGCGGGTG
This sequence comes from Marmoricola sp., assembly GCA_036676945.1. Taxonomy (GTDB): domain Bacteria; phylum Actinomycetota; class Actinomycetes; order Propionibacteriales; family Nocardioidaceae; genus Marmoricola. The sequence goes on along the minus strand of JAKFBZ010000062.1, from coordinate 1,939 downwards.
ATCGTGGAGAGCCGGCTCGGCGTGCCGCTCGAGGACGCCCTCGACGGCGTCTCGGAGCGGATGCAGAGCAAGGACTTCAAGTGGGTCGTGATGGCGATCCGCATCCAGCGCGAGGTCGGCGGCAACCTGGCCGAACTGCTGAACACGGTCGCCTCGACGCTGCGCGAGCGCGAGTACCTGCGCCGGCACGTGCAGGCGCTCTCCGCCGAAGGAAGGCTCTCCTGCTGGATCCTCGGTGGCCTTCCGCCGGTGTTCTTCCTGTATCTCACGGTGTCGCAGCCGTCCTACGTGAAGCCGCTGTACACCGAGCCGATCGGTTGGGCGATGCTGGTGACCACCGCCGTGCTCCTGAGCGTCGGAATCTTCTGGATGTCCAAGGTCTCGAAGGTGGATGTGTGATGACCAACGTCGTGATGATCGTCGGGCTCGTCCTGATCTTCGGTGCCGTGCTGATCGTGCTCGCGGCACTCGCGCTCTCCCCACGCGGCGAGGGTGGCGTCAACCGCTCGATGGCAGTGCTCGAGGCGCTGACCTCGGCGCCGAAGGAGATGAAGACCGAGCTCGACGCACCGTTCGCGGACCGGGTGCTGAGCCCGATCCTCGCCCGCGCCCAGGGCCTGGGCCGCCGGATGACCCCGGCGGACGCCAGTGAGCGGATCCACGAGAAGCTGGAGCTCGCGGGCAACCCGGACGGCTGGACGGCCGACCGCGTCGCCGCGGGCAAGGTGATCGGTTTCATCGCAGCACTCGGACTCTCGCTCCTTTTCTGCATGGTCCTCGGCATCCCGTTCCTGCCGACCCTGGCCATCGTCGTCGGCGTCTCCATCGCCGGTTACATGGCGCCGAACATGTACCTCTACCAGCGGGCCTACGACCGCGCCGCGCTCATGCAGAAGGAACTCCCGGACTCGATCGACCTGCTCACCATCTCGGTCGAGTCGGGACTCGGGTTCGACGCCGCGGTGGCCCAGGTCGCCCGGAACACCGAGGGACCGCTGTCCGAGGAGTTCGCCCGGATGCTGCAGGAGATGCAGATCGGGCGCGGGCGGACCGAAGCGCTGCGCTCTCTCGCCGACCGGACGAACCTGCCCGATCTGCGCGCGTTCGTCAGCGCGATGGTCCAGGCCGACGCCTTCGGTATCCCGATCGGTCAGGTGCTGCGCGTCCAGTCGTCGGAGATCCGGGTCAAGAAGCGGCAATGGGCCGAGGAGCAGGCCCAGAAGGTGCCGGTGAAGATCCTGATCCCACTGATCTTCTGCATCCTGCCCTGCCTGTTCATCGTGGTCCTCGGCCCCGCCGGAATCTCGATCTACCAGGGTCTCGGCTCGAAGTTCTGATGAACGACGTGCGCCGGGTCGCCATCGCGGCCCGGGTCTTCACGCTGGCGGTGATCGCGTCCACCGCGCTGATCGGTGACGTCGCCGTCGACGGAGTCTGGTTCATCGCCGGGATCGTCGTCGTCGCGAGCGTGCTCTCGTTGGCACAACTCCTCCCTGAGCCCGCGATCGCCGTTCTCGAGGCGGTCGCGACGGCAGCGGTCGCCGTGACTGCCTTCCCGCTCCACGAGGCGGCGTTCCCCTACCTGGCCACGCCGGTGCTGATCGGCGGGATCGCCGGCGGGTTCCGACTCGTCGCCCTCACCCTCGCCGCCGAAGCCGTCACGATGGGCGGGCTGTGGTGGATCCTGGTCGGGAGTTACGACAGCGACATGGCCGCCAGCGCGGTGACCTGGCTCATCACCGGCCTCGGCCTCGGTCTGCTCGGCACGTTCACCCGGCACAACGTCACCCGCTCGGGCACCGACGCGTCGTACCGCAGCGCCCTGGACCTGATCAAGCAACTGCACGCGTTGTCCGGGCGGCTCACCTCCGGTCTCGACCCCGTCGACATCGCCAACCAGGCGATGGCTGTGGTGGCCGAGGAACTGGTCATCCGCCAA
>JAKFBZ010000061.1:0-2454 GCA_036676945.1 Marmoricola sp. | reverse complement strand
GCCTCGTCGCCTGGGCCTGGGGTGGCCTAGAGCCCGGGCTCCGACCGATCGTCCCGGTGTACGCCGCGCTGCTCCTCGGCACCGCGTCGACCTCCCTGGCCACCGACCTGCGTGCCGGCATCGGCGGGGCGTTCTTCCTCGTCTCCGACGGCATCATCGCGCTCGGCGAGGCGGACCGGATCGACAAGGAGGCGGCCGGCACGGGACTGGCGATCATGGGGCTCTACATCCTCGCGATCCTGCTCCTGACGACCGGCATCCTCGCCCGGGAGAAGCGGACGATCGCCGCCGGACCCGGCTTCGACCCCGCGATCCGCACCGACTGCTGGCCCCGGTTGCCCCAGTAAGGTGAGCAGCGTGCCTGGATCCGACCTCACCTATCGGGTGGTGGTCCGGATCTTCGGCGTGGTCTACCGGTTGATGGGCTACCGCTTCGACGTCCGCGGCATCGAGCACATCCCCGCCGACGGCCCCGGTGTGGTCGCGGGCAACCACATCGGCTTCCTCGACTTCACGTTCGTCGGGTACGCCGCCCGCCCCCGCAGGCGCCGCATCCGGTTCATGGCCAAGCGCTCGGTGTTCGAGCTGCCGGTCGTCGGGCGGCTCATGCGGGCGATGCACCACATCCCGGTCGACCGGAAGTCCGGCGCACGGGCATACCGGCAGGCGCTCCGGCTGCTGGACGACGACCAGCTCGTCGGCGTCTTCCCGGAGGCGACGATCAGCCGGTCCTGGCTGCTCAAGCCGTTCAAGCGTGGCGCGGCCGGGCTCGCGGTCAACCGGCAGGCGCCCCTGATCCCCGTTGTCGTGTGGGGCGGGCACCGCATCTACACCGTCGACGGGCACCGCTCGCTGCGCCGGCGGATGCCGGTCACGATCATGGTCGGCGAGCCGCTGCAGCCGGGCGAGGGCGAGCCGGTCGACGGCCTGTTGCTGCGGCTCCGTGTCGCGATGGACGCACTGCTCGCCGAGGCGATCGACTCCTACCCGGCCATGCCGCGCAACGACCAGGACCGCTGGTGGCTCCCCTACGATCGCGGTGGGAGCGCGCCCGACCCGGAGACGGCGGCGGTGCTCGACCGTGAGGCCGTCGCCCGCATCGGCGACAGCTTCGACTGACCGACGCGAGGAGCGCCATGACGTACGACGAGACGACACCTGTGACGGTCGGTGACCTGACCTTCGACGTACGCATGGCGGGTGCCGCGGACGGCGAGCCGGTGATCCTGCTGCACGGGTTCCCGGAGAACTCGCTGTCGTGGTCCGGTGTCGTGCCGCTGCTCGTGGGTGCCGGCCTGCGGGTCATCGCGCCTGATCAGCGGGGCTACTCCCCCGCCGCCCGGCCGACCGGCGTCGAGGCGTACACGACCGATCGGCTGGCCGACGACGTCATCGACCTGGCGGACGCGCTGGGCGTCGACACGTTCCACCTCGTGGGCCACGACTGGGGCGCGGCGATCTCGTGGGTCATCGCGACGCGGCACCGCGAGCGCCTGCGCAGCCTGACCGCGGTGTCGGTGCCCCACCTCGCGGCATTCGGCGCGGCACTCCGGGACGACGCCGACCAGCAGCAGCGCGGGTCCTACATCGGTCTGCTGAGGCAGGCCGGCAAGGCCGAGCGCGTGCTGCTCGAGGACGACGCCCGGCGGCTGCGGGCGATGTACGAGGGTCACGTCCGGCCCGCCCAGATCGACAGCTACGTCGCCCAGCTCTCGGCTCCGGGCGCGCTGACCGCGGCGCTCAACTGGTACCGCGCGATGCGATCCGACCTCGGCTCGCTGCCGCCCGTGACGGTGCCGACGACGTTCGTGTGGAGCGACCAGGACCCGGCGATCGGGCGGGTCGCGGCCGAGCGGTGCGGCGAGTTCGTCGACGCCGACTTCCGGTTCGTCGAGCTCACCGGCATCAGCCACTGGATCCCGGAGCAGGACTCCGAAGTGCTGGCCGAGGCGATCCTGGCCCGCATCGGCGACTGACCATGACGCTCGCCGAGGACTTCGCGCGTACGGCCTCGCCGTTCACGCTGCGGACGCTCCAGGTGCGGGCGCTCGAGGCGGTGGAGGCCGAGGCGGCGAAGGGCCGCCGGCGGCTGTGGGTGTCGCTGCCGCCCGGCACCGGCAAGACGTTGCTGGGCCTCGAGCTCGTACGCCGGCTCGGCACGCCCGCAGTCGTGCTCGCGCCGAACACCGCGATCCAGGTGCAGTGGGGCGACACGTGGGAGCGGTTCACGCCGGCAACCGTGGAGACCGGCACCGATCGCGACCTCGCCGCGCCGGTGACCGTGCTGACGTACCAGTCGATGGCGACCTTCGCGCCCACGGATGACCCCGACGCGGACGACGACGTCCTGCTCACCGACCGGCTGCACGAGAACGGCCGCAAGCTGATCGCCGCGCTCCGGGCCGCCGGGCCGATCACGATCGTGCTCGACGAGTGCCACCACCTGCTCGAGGT
>JAKFBZ010000060.1:0-133611 GCA_036676945.1 Marmoricola sp. | reverse complement strand
CGACCGTGCACTGGGCGCGCGACGCGGCCGAGGCGTGCGCGATCGTGGCCGAGGTGGCGAAGGCCCACGGCGCCGACGAGGTGGTCAAGGTCAAGTCGATGGTGACCCAGGAGATCGGCCTCAACGAGGCGCTCGCCGAGGAGGGCATCGCCGCCTGGGAGACCGACCTCGCCGAGCTCATCGTGCAGCTCGGCGACGACCTGCCCTCGCACATCCTGGTGCCGGCCATCCACCGCAACCGGGCGGAGATCCGCGAGATCTTCCGCCGCCGGATGGCCGACGTGGGCCGCGCCGCCCCCGACGACCTCACCGACGAGCCCGCCGTGCTGGCCGCCGCCGCCCGCGCCCACCTGCGGGAGAAGTTCCTGCGGGCCAAGGTCGGCGTCTCGGGGGCCAACTTCGCCGTCGCCGAGACCGGCACCCTCGTGGTGGTCGAGTCCGAGGGCAACGGCCGGATGTGCCTGACGCTGCCCGACGTCCTCGTCTCCGTCGTCGGCATCGAGAAGCTCGTCCCCACCTGGGAGGACCTCGACGTCTACCTCCAGCTCCTGCCGCGATCCTCGACCGGGGAGCGGATGAACCCCTACACGTCGATGTGGACCGGCGTGCACACCAACGAGGAAGGGGCCGGTGACGGACCCCAGGAGGTGCACGTCGTCCTCCTCGACAACGGCCGCACCCGCGTGCTCGCCGACGAGGTCGGCCGTCAGGCGCTGCGTTGCATCCGCTGCTCGGCCTGCCTCAACGTCTGTCCCGTCTACGAGCGCACGGGCGGGCATGCGTACGGGTCGGTCTACCCCGGTCCGATCGGCGCCATCCTCAACCCTCTGCTCAAGGGCGTCGGCGTGGACGAGCAGACCGACTCACTCCCGTATGCGTCGTCGCTCTGCGGGGCCTGCTACGACGTGTGCCCGGTGCGCATCGACATCCCCAGCGTGCTCGTCGACCTGCGGGCCCAGGTCGTCGACGCTCATCGCAGCGGCGTACCCAAGGCGGAGAGCGTCGCGATGAAGTCCGCTGCCTGGACCTTCCGCAAGAGCGGACGGCTCGGAGCGGTGGAACGGATCGCCGGCCTCGGCGGCGGGTTGGTCGGGCGCCGCGCCGTGCTGCCCGGCGGCCGCCGCGCCGTACGCCGCCTCCCCGGACCGGGAGCCGCGTGGACGGGATCGCGGGACCTGCCGGTGCCACCCAAGGAGTCGTTCCGTGCCTGGTGGCGGCGTACCGGAGGCAAGGAAGAGGGGAAGGGCTGATGGGCGCACGCGACGACATCCTCGGGCGGGTCCGGGCGGCGCTCGTCGGGAGCGGCGTGACGGCGACCGAGCCGGTGTCACGCGCCTACCGCGTCGTGCCGCCGCCCACCGACCCCGTCGGCCGGTTCGTAGAACGGGTCGAGGACTACCAGGCGAGGGTCGTGCGGTGCTCCGAGGCCGACGTCGCCCAGGCCATCGCCACGGCGGTCGGCGGGAGGCGCGTCCTCGTCCCCGACGGCTTCAGCTGGCCGGTCGCGGACGCGGTGGCCGACACATCGCTGTCGCACGCGGAGCTCGACGCGATCGACGGTGTCGTCACCACCGCCACTGTCGGCATCGCCGAGACCGGCACGATCGTCCTCGACCACGGACCCGGGCAGGGTCGGCGGGCCCTCACCCTCGTCCCGGACCTGCATGTCTGCGTCGTTCGAAGCAGCCAGGTTGTCGCCGGGGTGGCGGACGCGGTCGCCGTGTTGGACGCCGCTCGTCCGCAGACCTGGATCAGCGGCCCGTCGGCGACCAGCGACATCGAGTTGAACCGCGTCGAGGGCGTACACGGCCCACGGAGCCTGCACGTCGTCGTGGTCGACGACCTGTGAGTCCTAGGGTGAGTGCCCCGAACGAAACAGTCCACGACCTCGACCGAAGGCCGGGTACCGCGTGAGCGATGACAGCACCCCCGAACCCGAGCTGCGCCGCGACATCCGGCTGGTCACCTCGCTCCTCGGGGAGACGCTGGTGCGGGCGGAGGGCCAGCAGCTCTTCGACCTCGTCGAGACGGTCCGTGAGCACGCCAAGTCAGACTCCCTGGAGGACCTGCCCGAGCTCGACCTGGACGTCACCGCCAAGCTCGCGCGCGCGTTCACCGCGTACTTCCACCTCGCGAACGTGACCGAGCAGGTCCACCGCGGCCGCGAACTGGTCGCCGAGCACACGGCCGAGGGCGGCTGGGTCGGTCAGGCCGTCGCGCGCATCGCGGCGGCCGGCGTCAGCGCCGCCGACCTGGAGGCAGAGGTCGCCCGGCTCTGCGTGCGCCCGGTCTTCACCGCTCACCCGACCGAGGTGACCCGCCGCTCCACCCTCGACAAGCTGCGCCGGATCGCCGCGCTGCTGGCCGAGCCGGACTCGCCGCGGCGGCAACGCCGGCTGACCGAGTCGATCGACCTGCTCTGGCAGACCGACGAGATCCGGGTCGAGCCGCCCGAACCGCTCGACGAGGCCCGTAACGGCGTCTACTACCTGGAAGGCCTCTCCTCGGCCGCGGTGCCCGAGGTCGTCGAGGAGCTGCGCGACCAGCTGGCCGCGGTCGGTGCGCGGATGCCCCTGGACGCGGTGCCGCTGCGCTTCGGCACCTGGATGGGCGGCGACCGCGACGGGAACCCGAACGTCACTCCGGCCGCCACGCGCGAGGTACTCGTGCTGCAGGCGGTGCACGGCATCCGGCTGCTCCGCGTCCAGGTCGACCGGCTCCGCCGGGACCTGTCGGTGAGCGAGCGGTTGTCCACCGCCGAGCCGGCGCTGCTCGCCAAGCTGGACGAGATGCTGGCCGAGCTGCCGGAGGTGGAGCCGCGGTACCGGCGCCTCAACGCCGAGGAGCCCTACCGGCTCTTCCTGACCTGCGTGAACGTGCGCCTCGGGCTCACCGAGGACCGCGTGCGCGGCGAGGGCGAGCACCAGCCGTGCCGGGACTACCGCGACGAGGTCGAGCTGCTCGCGGACCTGCACCTGCTGCACGCATCGGTCAAGGCGCACCAGGGTGAGATCGTCGCCGGCGGCGAGCTGGAGCGACTGCTCCGCACCGTCACCGCCACCGGCCTGACGCTGGCCACCCTCGATGTCCGGGAGCACTCGGCGAAGCACCACGACGCCGTCGGCCAGCTCCTCGATCGAGCCGGTGACCTGGACCGTCCCTACGCCGAGCTCGACCAGCCGGACCGGTACGCCGTGCTCGCCACCGAGCTCGCGGGCCGGCGGCCACTGGCCCGGCACCCGCTGCCGCTGGACCCGGACGCGGCCCTCACCGCCGAGACGTTCTCGACGATCCGCTGGGCGCTGGACTCCCTCGGACCGCGCACCGTGGAGAGCTACATCGTGTCGATGACCCGGCACGCCGATGACATCCTCGCCGCGGTCGTGCTGGCCCGCGAGGCCGGTCTCGTCGACCTCGCGTCCGCCGATCCGGAGCAAAGGTCCGCCCGGATCGGGTTCGTGCCGTTGCTGGAGACCGTCGACGAGCTCGAGAAGGCCGAGGAGATCCTGGACGCGCTGCTCGGCGACCCGTCGTACCGGGAGGTGGTGCGGCTGCGCGGCGACGTGCAGGAGGTGATGCTCGGGTACTCCGACTCCAACAAGGCGGGCGGCATCGCGGCCTCGCAGTGGCAGATCCAGCGTGCCCAGCGCACCATCCGCGACCTCGCCCGCAGGCACGGCGTCACGGTGATGTTCTTCCACGGCCGCGGCGGATCCGTGGGGCGCGGCGGTGGTCCGACGTACGACGCGATCATGGCGCTGCCGTTCGGGACGGTGCACGGGCAGGTGAAGATCACCGAGCAGGGCGAGGTGATCAGCGACAAGTACGCACTGCCCGCCCTCGCGCGGCAGAACCTCGAGCTGATGGTCGCCGCGACCCTGGAGGCCAGCACGCTGCACAAGGCCGACCGGCGAACCGCGGAGCAGGCCGAGCGCTGGGACGGCGTCATGGACCTAGTCGCGGACGGAGCCCACGACCGCTACCGCGCGCTGGTCGAGCGCGACGGACTCGCCGACTACTTCCTCGCCTCCACCCCGGTCGACCTTCTCGGGGCGCTGCACATCGGTTCCCGCCCGTCGCGCCGACCGGACTCGGGTGCCGGCCTGGACGACCTGCGCGCGATCCCCTGGGTGTTCGGCTGGACCCAGTCGCGGCAGATCGTGCCCGGCTGGTTCGGGGTCGGGACCGGGCTCGACGCAGCGGCCGCCCGGATCGAGGACCTGCGTGAGATGTACCGGTCGTGGCCGTTCTTCCGCACCTTCGTCGACAACGTCTCGATGACCCTGGCGAAGACCGACCTGAGCATCGCCCGGCGCTACGTCGCCGCACTCGTCGATGAGCACCTGGCGCTGGTGCTCGACGACATCGCGGAGGAGTTCGAGCGCACCGTCGCCGCGATCCTCGCGGTGACCGGCGACTCCGCGCTGCTGGACCGCGAGCCGATCCTGCGCACGACGCTCGAGATCAGGGAGAACTACCTCGAGCCGCTGCACCACCTCCAGGTGCAGCTCCTGGCCCGCTATCGCGCCGGCGAGGACGGTCCCGCGCTGGAACGGGCGCTCCTGCTGACGATCAGCGGGATAGCCGCCGGGATGCGCAATACCGGGTGAGCCAGGCGACAACCCTGCGCCTCGGTCCCCGAATCCGCCCTCGCGCCCGTGAATGAGAGCCCCGGGAGATCCCGGGGCTTTCGTCATTCCCGCCCCCGGCTGTTTGACTGAAGTCATGTCCGTGTCCCAGGTCGTCTGGCTCCCGTTCCCGCTCGAGGACCTCCCCGAAGGCCCCGACTACATCGTCGGCGACTTCTCCGGACCCGAGCCGTCCGTGCTCGACCGGATCACCTTCTACGTGATGCCGTATCAGGTGATGAAGGACGACGCGGCCGTGCTCGCCCGGATGCCCCGCCTGGAGGTCGTGCAGCTGCTCAGCGCCGGGTACGAACACCTCGCCGACGCGGTTCCCGACGGGGTCCGGCTGTGCAACGGACGCGGGATCCACAGCGCGTCGACGGCCGAGCTCGCAGTGGCCCTGGTCCTCGCCTCGTTGCGCGACCTCCCCGGGTTCGTCCGAGCCCAGGACCAGGGAGACTGGCGGCAGGGATACCGGCCCGCGCTGGCCGACAAGCGGGTGCTGATCCTCGGCTACGGGAGTATCGGTGAGGCGGTCGAACGGCGGCTGCTGCCGTTCGAGGTCGAGGTCGTCCGGGTGGCTCGGACCGAGCGCGAGGGCGTGCGACCGATCGCTGACCTGGACTCACTCCTTCCCGACGCCGACGTCGTCGTGGTGACCGCTCCGCTGACCGAGGAGACCCGCGGCCTGGTCGACGCGGAATTCCTGGCGCGGATGAAGGACGGGTCGCTGCTGGTCAACGTCTCGCGCGGCGGACTGGTGGACACCGACGCGCTGCTCGCCGAACTGGAGTCCGGTCGGCTGCATGCCGCCCTGGACGTCGTCGACCCCGAGCCGCTGCCTTCCGGTCACCCGCTCTGGTCGGCGCCGAACGTGCTCATCACCCCGCACGTCGGCGGTCCGACCTCGGCGTTCCGGCCGCGAGCCGAGCAACTCGTCCGCGAGCAGGTGCACCGGTACGCCGCCGGCGAGGAGCTCGCGAACGTCGTGCGCTGAGCGCCGGTCCGGTCAGGTTGACCCGCGTCACATTCGGCCCGCGTCACGATCGCCGGACCCGCACGTCTCCTTGTCGAATGCGCGCCGACCCCTCGGTGTCGCACCGGAGCGGAAGTGGGACATCTGATGACCATCGGCATCGGCGTGGGGATCCTGTTCATCGTCTGCGGCGCGATCGCGCTGATCAGCCCGACCCGCAACGAGTCGCGCGTCCAGGCACGTCACTCGCACCGCTGACCCGCCTCCTGCCCGCCGCTGGTTCAATAGCGCCCGGACACGGGACGGGAGACCTCGGGTGAACAAGGATCGGAGCGCCGCCAGGTCGGCGCTGGCACTGCTCGTCGTTCTGGCGACGGCCCTGATTCCAGTCATGACGTCGGCCGCGCCAGCGGCAGCGGCGGCCTGCGGTACGCCGGCGAAGGTGACGTTGTCGAGCACATCGGTCGTGGCGACCACCCCTGTCTCCGGCACCGTCCGGCTCGCGTGCAGGCCGGGCCGCGCCATCAAGGTGGCGCTGATCGGCGGGGCCGGCCTGGTCGTCCCGGCCAGCGTGACGGTGGACAAGGGGAGGCTGTCGGCCGGATTCCGGGTGCGCACTCTGCCGAGCACCGTCACCCGCCACCCATGGGTCACAGCGCGCGCCAACGGGGTGAAGCGCTCGGTCATGCTGACCGTCCGCACGGGATGCGCGTCGCGGATCGCCAAGCTCACCGTCCCGTCCGGGATCTACGCCGGGGAGACCCGAGCCGGGTCGCTCACCCTGGGCTGCGCCCCGCGCTCGGCGGTCGCAGTCACGTTCTCGAGCAGCGACCCCGCACTCACCGTGCCGACCGTGATCGTGCCCGCCGGCCGGACGACGGTCGCGGTCCGTGCGTCCGTGAGCCTCGCCTCCGGTGACCGTCGTACCGCCCAGATCACAGCCCGGTACGCCGGCGCTCGCTACCTCCGCTCGACCACGATCACCCCCGGTCTCAAGCTCGTCGAGATCCCGGCGTCGAGCGGGTTCAACGATGTCGGGCTGAACATCGTCCTGACCGGGACCGCACCGGACGAGGGCCTGACGGTGAAGCTCGCCTCGAACAGCCCGGCGGTGACGGTCCCGTCGACGTACGTGTTCACCTCGCCCGGAGCGGGCGGCGGCGTACCTGGGATCTCGGTGAGCCCGGTCTCCGTCGACACCCCGGTCACCCTCTCGGTGACGCTGGGCAACCGGACGATCACGGTGGGCACCACGCTGCTCCGCCCGTACGCCGACGGTGATGCTGCGTTCGTGGGAACACAGGCGGAGGGGATCGTCTACGGCACCCGTACCTTCATGCAGTTCGACCTGAACCTCAGCCGGCCCGCCCCGGCCCCCGGTGTCGAGGTGACCTGGGCGATCCGGGGTGCGCATCCGGCGCTGACCATCGAGGACTTCCCGACCCAGACCGTCACCGAGGGCCAGCGCACGACTTCGGTGTCCATCAGTGCCGCCGACGTGACCGCGACCACCGTCGCCCACATCGATGTGACCATCGGGTCCCGGACGGTCTCGCGCACGGTGACCATCGAGCCGAGGCTGCTCTCGATCACAGCACCGTCGAACGTCGTGGGAGGCAGTCCGTTCTCCGGGACGATCACCATGGCCGGACCGTCGACCACCGACCAAGTGATCTACCTCCAGTCGAGCTGGGGCATCGTCACGCCGGACGACTTCGTCACGATCCCGGCCGGTCAGACGTCGGTGAGCTACGGCGCCACTTCGGTGTCCGTCGACGAGGACTCCCCGGTGTTCCTGACCGCGTTCCGCGACAGCGAATCGGTCCAGACCGAGTTGATCACTCTGACCCCGGTCATTCCCTGACCCCGGGAATTCCCCGGCGAAGGCATGTCCGGTTTGCTATGATTTGGATGCATCATCCAACACGCTCGCGACACGCCGCGACGGAGTGTTTGATCGCTGGGCCCGAGGGGCACAGTGGGATCAGCCGTCGCGGATGTCCCGCGCATCGTCCCCAGGAGCTCACCATGGCTATCGGACTCGCACTCGGCATCGTCCTCATCGTCCTCGGCTCCGCATGGGTCTCCGGTCTGGCACGGGGCGTCGTCCCGGCCCGGCGCGAACGGCAGAGCGCTCTCGTTCGCTGATCCTTCCGACGGACCCCGGGTCCTGATGCGCTGACGTCTGCCCGTCTCGGGCCGGGGTGATGCGCTGAGCCGATCGCTGCGCCAGGATGGGCGCGGGTGTCGACCCCGACCCTGACGACCGAGGCGAGGCGGCGATGGTGGACCTGTGGAACGTGGTGGCCGCCGAGCGCGGTGCCCTGGCCGAGGACCTCGCCGGCCTGACCGACGCGCAGTGGAAGACCAGGTCGCTCTGTGACGACTGGTCGGTACGCCGGGTGACCGCGCACATGACCGCGACCGCCAACTTGACGCCGCTCTCTTTCCTCGGCGCCTTCGCGGGTGCCGGCTTCAGCTTCGAGACGTTCGCGAACCGGCAGATCGACAAGCACCTCGGGGTCGGCACCGACGAGACGCTCGCACGCTTCCGGGCGATCCAGACCTCGACCTCGGCACCGCCCGGCCCGAAGGTCTCCTGGCTCGGCGAGGCGCTCGTGCACGCCGAGGACATCCGCCGCCCGCTCGGGATCGAGCACACCTATCCGATGGACGCCGTCCGCGAGGTCGCCGACTTCTACAAGGGCTCCAACACCCTGATCGGCACCAAGAGCCGGATCGCCGGACTCTCGTTGCGAGCCACCGACACCGAGTGGTCGCACGGCGAGGGCGAGGAGGCAGCGGGTCCGATGATGTCGTTGCTGATGGCGATGACCGGGCGTGCGGCGGCGTGCGCCGACCTCGAAGGCCCGGGTGTGGACGCCTTGAAGGCTCGCTCCTGCTGAAGCTGCCGGCGCCCGGTCTCAGCCGGTCGTGATCGCTCGGAGCTCGTAGCGGGTCGTGTACTTCCGGGTCGGGTCGAGGATCTTGATCAGCTCGATCAGCTCGGCGTGGATCTCCTTGAGCCGTTCGTTCTTCGACTCCGCGATGTGCTGGATCCCGGTCTCGACCGGGCCGAACCACCGACGGAACTCGGCGTCCTCCCGGAAGCGCTGGCAGAAGGCGGCGTACCCGATCACGTGCGGGTGCCGGTCCGAGCTGTCGCCGACCACGTCCCAGGTGAACATCAGTTCGCCGATGGCGCGCTGCTCGACGTTGAAGAACAGGAAGCCCTCGTCGTACTGGCTCTCGCGCATGGTTCCGCGGACCTGGTTGATCGCGGCGGAGACTTTCGCGTCGCGCTCGCCGGCGCCGCTCGAGGCGGTGAGCACGGCCTGCCGCCGCGCTTCGATCCAGCCGAAGTAGTGCGCGAACAGGAACGCCGTACTGGTGAGCACGTAGTCGCCGTGCTCCTGGTAGCGCTTGGTCAGGGTGATCCAGTCGTTCTTCACCATGCTGTAGATCCGCGACTGCAGTTCGGCAGCGGACTGCGCCAGCGGTTCGTAGACCCGGCGGGCCGCGGCCAGTGCCGACTCCTGCTCCCGCTGGCGCTCACGCTCGGCGTCGAGCTGGTGGCTGATCCGCACCGTGCGTGCGGAGAACCAGCCCGACACGATGACGCTGGCAACACTCAGCACCATCGCCGCAACCGCCAGACCTGTCTGGGACGACATGCGCGGATCGTACGCCCGGCGACCGTCGGTGCGGCAGTGCCGAGCTCGGTGGTCAGTCGAGCGGGTGGGCGAGCTCGTCCTCGGGCAGCCGCCAGATCAGGATCGCGGCGATCGCGAACAGACCCGGGGCGACACCGGCGATCAGGAATGTCGCGCTCAGTCCGATCAGGTCCGAGACCGGACCGGCCAGCGCCATCGAGACCGGCATCAGGCTGACCGAGACGAAGAAGTCCAGGGAGGCGACCCGACCGAGCAGGTCAGCGGGGACCCGCCGCTGGAGCAGCGTGCCCCAGATGACCATCGGCGCGGAGAACAGGGCGCCCAGGACGAAGGCGCAGGCGATCACCACCCAGATGTGCGAGGTGACGCCCATCAGGACGAACGGCAGGCAGCCCACGCCCCACATCAGGTTCATCACGGTGAGGTAGCGCTTCGGCATCGGGCGCGAGGCCATCGCCAGCGAACCGAGAGCGCCGCCGATCCCGAACGCCGCCAGCACCCACGCGTGGTCGCCGGGACCGCCGCCGAGCTTCTCCTTGATCAGGAAGGGGACCAGCACCTCGAGCGGGCCCATCATCACCAGGATCATCAACGAGGCGAACAGCAGCGTCGCGAGCAGCCACGGCGTCCGGACCATGTAGCGGAAGCCCTCGGCCATGTCCCGCAGCGCCGAAGCCACCGGGTGGTCGCCGGAGGTCGCGTCGAGGTCGCGTCGCACTGCCGTCTTCGGGACGAAGGTCAGCGCGATCAGGCCGGCGGCCGACGCGGTGGCGGCCACGGTGAACGCCGCGGCCGGGGAGGCAGCGCCGACCACGATGCCGGCGATGCCCGGGCCGATCGCCTGGCCGATCGTGGGCCGGACCATCCCCTCGAACCCGTTGACCGCCATCAGGTCCGACTCGGGGACCAGCGCGGGCAGCCAGGCCGAGTACGCCGGGTAGTAGAACGCCATCCCCATCCCGGTCACGAACGAGACCGACGCCAGGTGCCAGACCTGGGTCAGGTCGGAGATCGCGAGCAGGGCGACCAGGGACATCCCGGCCAGTTCGACCGCCGCGACGCAGAGCAGGATCGACTTCTGCGGGATCCGGTCGGCGACCACACCGCCGAGCAGTGCCGGCAGCACGACGCCGATCGCTGCCGCCGTGGAGACGATCGAGAGCTGTGCCGGGCCGCCGCCGATCCGGATCACTTCCCAGACCAGCGCGACGATCCAGACACCGCCGGCGAAGGTGGTCAGCACCAGGGCCAGGGCGAGCTTGCGGTAGGCCGGCGACCGGAACGGGGTCAGCGCGCGCGGCAGTGAACGCCCCTGGGCCTGGTCGACGACAGCGTCGGCGACCTCCCCGGTGATCGGGTCGTTCATGGGTGTCCCTCCTGGTCACCTCACGATGGCACGGGGAACCGACAGCCGCGATCGAGTTTCTCCCGAGCGCCTTACAACCCGAACGAGACGCCCGTCTTCTCCTCGGACAGCGACCACAGCTTCGCCGCCAGCTCGTCGTCCTGCGCGTGCCGGTTGAGCTTGGCCGGACCGATCGGCCCGCGGCTCTCACCCATCCGCTGCGGTCCGGTGTAGGAGCCGGGCTCGGCGAGGGTCGCGGCGTACAGGCTCGGGTTGGCACCGGCGGCCGCCGACTGGAAGATGATCGGGAGGAGCAACGGCGTCACCGCGCGGATCACCGGGTTCGCTCCCATGCCGTTCGGGTCCGAGACCAGACCGGTCGCGGAGACGCCCGGGTGCGCGCCGGTCGAGACCAGCGGGCTCCGGGCGGCCGTTGCCCGGCGGTGCAGCTCGCGCATGAACAGCACGTTGGCCAGCTTGGTCTGGCTGTAGGACTTGTTCGGGTCGTACCCGTCGGCCGGGTTCCCGTCGATGACCTTCGGGTTGCCGCCGAGGTGCGCGATCGACGCGACGGTGACCACCCGCGGAGTCGCCGTGGTGAGCAGGGCGGGCAGCAGCAGGCCGGTCAGCGCGTAGTGCCCGAGATGGTTGGTCCCGAACTGGAGCTCGTGTCCGTCCTCGGTCTCCCGGTACGCCGGGGGCCGCATCACGCCGGCGTTGTTGACCAGCAGGTCGAGCGGTCCGTCCCAGCGCTCGGCGAAGGCGCGGACCGACGACTGCGACGCGAGGTCGAGCCGTTCGACGCGGGTGATCCCGGGCATCTTCGCGGCGGCCTTCGCGCCGGCATCGGTGTCGCGGACCGCGAGCACCACCTCGGCGCCCTTGGCGGCCAGCTCGCGTGCGGTGTGGAAGCCGATGCCGGAGTTGGCACCGGTGACGACGGCGACCGTCCCGGTCAGGTCGGGGAGGTCGGCGGGCGAGAAGGTCATCAGGATCCTTGGGCTTCGGCGGGCTGGTGGACGAGGTCGGCGTAGTCCGGGTGCAGCTCGATCCACTTCTTGTAGAACGGGCAGAGCGGCACCACGTCGTACACGCCCGCGGCGCGGATCTCGTCGAGCGAGGACCGCACCAGCGCCCCCGCGACTCCCTTGCCCTCGCACTCCGGCAGGACCTCGGTGTGGGTGAAGACGATCGAGGAGGAGCGCAGGTGGTACTCCGCGTAACCGGCGAGCACTCCGTCGATGTGGGCTTCGTAGCGGCTCAGCTCGGTGTTGTTGTGGACCTCGACTTCATTCATGAGTTCAACCTACCGACCGGTCCGGAACAGCCGGCATCAGTCGTAGTAGTTCCGCTTCGCCCGCTCGGCATGCTGGAACTGTGCGGCCAGCCAGTCCGGCGTGGTCCTCAGATCGGCCGGCAGGGCGACCCGGCATCCTCGGGTGGCGCACGAGCGGTACTGCGCCCACAACGCGGTCATCTGCGTCCGGATCGCGCGGTAGCCCGGGTTGGTCCAGACGCTGTTGAGCTCGAGCGGGTCGCCGAGCAGGTCGTAGAGCTCGGTCTCGCCGCTGGCGTACCGGATCAGCTTGTAGCGCCCGACGCGCAGGCCCGACGTCTTCAGGCCGGCCGGGACGCCGGAGCCGTTGACGCGGTGCACGCCGGTCAGGAGGCCCTCGGTGACGACGGCGGTCGTCCAGGCCTGGTCGGGACCGCGCATCACCGGCACCTTCGAGCGGCCGTCCATCGCCGGTAGCGCAGCGGCCCCGGCGAGCTCGAGCAGGGTCGGCGTCAGGTCGACGGTGGTGATCGGGTTGTAGCGGACGCCCCGCTGGATGCCGGGCCCGGCGACGACGAGCGGCACCCGCAGGACCGGCTCGTGCGCCTTGATCTTGCCGCTGCGCTGCCGGTGCTCACCGTTGAAGTAGCCGTTGTCCGAGGTGAAGACCAGCACCGTGTTCGCGAACTCGCCGGTGGTCTTCAGCCGGGCCACGATCCGGCCGAACTCACGGTCCCACGCGAAGATCGCCTCGGCCCGCTGCCGCTCCATCTCGCGCAGCCCGAGCTTCTCGACCGGCCGCGCCTCGGGGAACTTGCGGATGTTGCGCGGCTTGTCGCTGACGTCGCGTTCAGCGGGCCCGTGCGCCGGCTGGCCGAGGGCGTGCGTGATGGCGCTGTCGAACCGGCCCTTCACCCAGCCCGGCCTGGCCGGGGTCGGGAAAGACGTCCTGCGCCCGTTGGCGTCCGGCACCGGACGCGGGTCGTCGGGCTCGCTCGGTCCGCCGAAGTGCGGAGCGACCGGGGTGACCCAGAGGAAGAACGGCTTGTCCTGGTCGTGGTACTTGGAGATCAGCCCGCGGACCTGATCGGCGATGACGGTCGAGGAATACCGCCCCGGGTGCGGCCGGACCGTCCCGTTCACGTTCTGGGTGAACCGGAAGTAGTCGTAGGTGTTGCCGGCGTTCGGGGAGCCGGCCGGCCAGGTGGTGTCGAGTCCTGCCATCCAGTCGGTCCACCCGGCGGGCACGTAGCGGATCGACGAACGCCCGGTGACGCGGGAGGGCTGGACGCCGTACCGGTTGAGGTACTTGCCGACCAGGGCGGTCCGGTAACCGGCACGCTGCATCCGGCCGGCGATCGTCACGGAGTCGTCCATGGACCCGAAACCGTACGGCGCGTCGTGGTAGAGGACGCGGTGGTTGTGGGCGTACTGGCCGAGCAGGAAGCTCGCCCGGGCAGGGCAGCAGAGCGGGTACGGCGAGAAGGAGTTGCGGAAGTCCAGGCCACGCTCGCGGATGTAGCGACGCGTGTTGGGCGCGAACCGCATCTCGTCGGCACGCATGTCGTCGAGCATCACCACCATGATGTTCGGCCGGTTCACGCCTGCCACTGCGGCGCCCAGGTGCCCCGGTCGGGGTGCTGCCGCCACCATGCCCAGCGTCGAGAGCGCCAGCGCACCGGCGAGTACGCCGGCGAGCGCGGCGCCCACTCGCTGAGGAGACGGAATGCGGCGTTTCGGGACAACATGCACCGCCGTATTAGATCCCATGTTCGGCACCGCCCATGCCCTTTCGGTGATTGTCGACTAGAGTAGTAGACAATAGTCGGGGAAGAGATCAGCTCCCAAGGTGGTTGAAAGTTTTATGACATCAACGATCGTGCCCGCCCCACTCGAGCACGCGCCGGCGATCGACCCGCTCCTGCGGGACCGCTGGAGCGCGCGGATCTTCGACCCGTCCCACGAACTGGCGGACGAGGATCTCGCGCGCCTGCTCGAGGCGGCCCGGTGGTCGCCGAGCGCGGGGAACTCGCAGCCGTGGGCGTTCATCGTCACCCGGCGCGGCGAGGCGTCGCACGTAGGTCTGATGGAGACGCTGAGCCGCGGCAACAGCGGCTGGGTCCCGGCGGCGTCCGCCGTCCTGATCTCCCTGCACCGGGTCGGTGACGACGAGGACCCGGCGCTGGCCTACAGCGACTACGCGGCCTACGACCTCGGTCAGGCCGTCGCCCACCTGAGCATCCAGGCGGAGTCGATGGACCTGCGCACCCACCAGTTCGCCGGATTCGACCACGGCCGGGTGGCCGAGCTCTTCCGGGTCCCGGCCGCGTGGAAGGTCACCACCGCCGTGGCGATCGGACGCCGCCCGTCCGAGGAGGTGCTCGCCGCCGCCGATCCCGCCCTGGTCGAACGCGACGCCAAACCGCGGGTGCGCAAGGAACTGACCGAGTTCGTCTTCACCGACCAGTTCGGCGCTCCTCGCTGGGCGTGACGTTCCGGCCGGGGCCCGTGCGCCTAGCCTGAGCGACGTGCGCAAGCTGCTTCTGGTCCTGGTGGTCGTCCTGGTGAATCTGCCGGCGATCCACCAGCGCTGGACCGACCACCAGGTCGACGCGAACGGCGTGGACGTCGAGGCGGTCGTGGTCGACGGCCGGGTCAGCGGCGACCGGCACCTGGTCGACTACCGGCTGCCCGAGGAGATCGACACGTTGCAGCGCGTCTTCTCGGCGAACCTGGAGGCCACCACCTACAGCCGGGCCATCGAGTCCGAGCGCCTCGCAGTCCGGGTCGTCCCGGACAAGCCCGGGGCGAACCGTCCCTACGGGGAGGTGCCGAACCCGCTCTTCGTCGTGGTCGCCCTCGGGGCTGACCTGATCCTGCTGCTCGTCGCCGGACTCGCCTGGCACCGGCGCCGGAAACGACCCGAAGGCCTGCCACCGCTCTCCGAGGTGTGACCCGGGACACGAAAGTGTACAAGTCACAGGGTCTTGTCAAATCGCTTTACATTACCTACCTTTGTGTCAAGTGGTCATGCGCTCACCCAGCTGACCAGTGGCTCGAAGGAGAGATCGATGGCGATCACGGCACAGCCCGGAGAGGGCATCCCCAACTCGACGGTCCCGCAGGGTTCGACCGAGGGCTGGAAGGACAACAAGCGCTACCTGTGGCTGATCGGGCTCGTCGTCCCCAGCCTCGCCTTCGTGGCAGCCGGCGCCTACATCGTCACCGGCTGGGGCGCCTGGCTCTGGATCGGACCGATCATCGTCCTCGGCGTGGTGCCGGCTATCGACCTCATCGTCGGCCTGGACCGGGCGAACCCGCCGGACGACGCCATCGAAGCGCTCGAGAAGGACAAGTACTACCGCTGGATCACCTACCTCTTCCTGCCGATCCAGTACCTCGGCTTCGTCGGCGCGATGGCCGTGGTCGCAGGCGAGAACCCGGCCGGCTGGCTGGTCAACACCCTCGGCCTGCACGACTGGGGGATGGGGCTGCCGTTCGCGGACCGGCTGATGGGCGAGAGCCTCGGCCTGAGCGTCGCGGACAAGGTCGGCCTGGCCATCTCGATCGGGGTGATCGGCGGCATCGGCATCAACACCGCGCACGAACTCGGCCACAAGCGCGAGGAGAACGAGCGCTGGCTCTCCAAGATCGCGCTGGCCCAGAGCTTCTACGGCCACTTCTACATCGAGCACAACCGTGGACACCACGTCCGGGTCGCCACCCCCGAGGACCCGGCGTCGAGCCGGTTCGGCGAGAGCTTCTACGCCTTCTGGCCGCGCACCGTCGGCGGTTCGCTGAAGTCGGCCTGGCACCTGGAGAAGAAGCGCTACGCCCGCAAGAACCAGCACCCGTTCCGGATCGGCAACGACGTGCTCAACGCCTGGCTGATGTCGGCGGTGCTGTTCGGCGCGATCATCGCCGCGTTCGGCTGGCAGGTCACGCCGTACCTGGTGATCCAGGCCGTGATCGGCTTCTCGCTGCTCGAGGTGGTCAACTACATGGAGCATTACGGGATGCTGCGCCAGAAGGTCGGCGTCGGCGACCGGCAGCGCTACGAGCGCGTCGACCCGAGCCACAGCTGGAACTCCAACAACATCGCGACCAACGTGCTGCTCTACCACCTGCAGCGGCACAGCGACCACCACGCGAACCCCACCCGCCGCTACCAGACCCTGCGCGACTTCGAGGAGTCGCCGGTGCTGCCGACCGGGTACGCCGGGATGATCGTGATCTCGCTGTTCCCGCCGGTCTACCGCCGGATCATGGACAAGCGGGTGATCGCGCACTTCGGCGGCGACCTGACTCTGGCGAACATCCAGCCGAGCAAGCGGGACAAGATCCTGGCCAAGTACGGGCTCACCGAGAAGGAGGCCCAGCGCAAGGCCGACATCGTCGCTGCCGAGGCGGCCGCCGCCGCGGCGAAGCTGGCCGCCGAGGTGCTCGCCGCGCGCTGCCCGGGATGCGGCTACACCTACGAGGTGGCGGTCGGCAACGAGCACGAGGGCTTCGCCGCCGGTACGGCGTGGGCCGACATCCCCGCCGACTGGTGCTGCCCGGACTGCGGCGTGCGCGAGAAGATCGACTTCGTCCCCGTCGAGACGGCGAAGGTGTGAGTGCCATGCGGATCGTGGTCGACCGGGACAAGTGCGAGGGCCTCGGGATGTGCGAGGCGATGGCGCACGAGTACTTCGAGGTCGATGATGACGATGTCATGCACGTCCTCGACGAGACCCCGCCCGAGTCCGAGCGCGACAAGGTGCACGCCGCGACCCAGGCCTGCCCGGTCCTGGCGCTGAGCCTGCAAGACTGACCCACAACACGACTTCTGGGAGACGCGATGACCGAGGTGACACCCCGGCCAGGGTTGAGTGCCCTGCTGCCGGGGTTCGCCGCGGGCGCGGCCGGTGCCAGCGGCAGCAGCTGGCGCGAGCGGCTGGTCCTGGAGGCCGCCGAACTGACCAGGGCCGGCGGCTGGCAGGCGATCACGATGGCCAAGCTCGCCGACCGCGTCGGGGTCAGCCGGCAGACGGTCTACAACGAGATCGGCTCCAAGCAGCAGCTCGCCGAGGCGATGATCATGCACGAGCTGGAGGTCTTCCTCCGGGGCGTGGACGCCGCCTTCACCAACAACCCGGACGACCTGGTCGCCGCGATCCGCGAGGCCGCAGCCGGCGTGCTGCGCGAGTCCCGGGAGAACCCGCTGCTGCACGCCGTCCTCTCCGCCAGCCACGGCGCGGAGAGCACCCTGCTCCCGTTGCTGACCACGCAGGTCGAGCCGATCATCTCCGCGGCGGGGGTGCTCATCAACGGGCACCTGCAGGCCTACGACGTCCCGCTCGACGAGGGACGCACGAACGCCCTGGTCGACATGGTGATCCGGCTGCTGCTCAGCCACGTGACGGCGCCGGCGGACTCCCCGGAGAAGACCGCCGACGACATCGCGTTCATCGCCGAGAAGGTGCTACGCCAGTAGCGCGTCCATCTGGCCGACCGCCAGGGTGAGCCCCTCGGTCATCCCCATCCGGTCGAGGCGCTCCATCTCCTCGCGGGTGTCGAAGCGGGCCCGCAGCTCCATCCGGGTGCCCTGGTCGGTGTCCAGCAGCCGCACCTCGTTCGCGGTCACCGGCATGTCGTCGACCGGCACGCCGGCCGCGTCGGAGAACCCGTCGTTGAACTCGAGGGTCTTGGCCGCGTCGACGGCGAGGACCCGCCACCAGCCGCGGAACTTCTCCCCCTCGGGACTGGTCATGTAATACGTGACCGATCCTCCCGGGGACAGGTCGAACTCCTCGAACGTGGCCGGGTAGCCCGGAGGGCCCCACCACTGCTCGATCCGCCGCGGGTCGGCCCACAGCTCCCAGACCTTCGTCGCCGGCGCGGGGAAATCCGCGACCAGGGTCAGGGTCAGGTCGTCGAAGTCCTTGTCGACGCTGATGACACTCATCGTGCTGCTCCCTTCCGTTGTTCACTGTCCTCGTCCAGCAGCCCGGTCATCGCATCGACGCGGGCCCGCCAGGTGGCTTCGAGGTGGTCGAGCGCGAGCCGCGCCCGTCGTACGGCGGCCTGGTCGGTGCACACCAGGGCCTCGCGACCGCGGCGCTCCTTGATGACCAGGCCGGCGCGCTCCAGGACGGCCACGTGCTTCTGCACCGCCGCGAAGCTCATCGGGTAGAGGTCGGCGAGCCGGGAGACCGACAGGTCGCCTGCCGCCGAGCGGCGCAGGATGTCGCGCCGGGTGGTGTCGGCCAACGCGTGGAACAGGGAGTCCACCTCGTCGTCGCCGATCAGGTCCGGCCGGTCCAGTGTCTGCACGTCTCTCCTACCTACAACCATTTAGTTGTACGTTAGCTCGGACCGTCCCGCTGGTCAACCCCTTCAGCGGTCGAACGGACCCGATCCGCTGCCCGAATTGTTCCTCGTCGTTACGATGGCGTGTCAGGGCGTTGGGGGATCGAGGAATTCATGGGTGTCACGGTGGTGCGCTGCTGCGTGCTTGCGCTCAGTGCTGCCCTGACGCTCGCCGCGTGCGGAGGCTCCTCGCTCGACAAGGGCGAGGCGGCTTCGACGACTGCCGCGGCGGAGCGCTCCGATGTCCCGGACTACCTGCGCGACGTGGCGATGACGCGACCCGGGAAGTTCAAGCCGCCGCTCGCTTCCGCCGACCTGCTGGTCGTCAGTCAGGACCCGTTGCCGGCGTCCGTGGTCAAGGCCGCGAAGAAGGTCAAGGGCGTCGTGGCCGCCGAGCAGTTCTCACTCGCGACCTTCTATGCCGAGGAACAGCAGGTCACCTACGCCGCGGTCAGTCCCGACACGTTCCGTCGCTTCACGCCGGGGCCGACCGCGACCATGCAGGAGGTCTGGGACCGGATCGCGGACGGCGAGATCGCGCTCAGGCCGGAACTCCGCGCCAGCCTGCCGCTGGTGAACGACTTCGTCTCGATCGGCAACGACCAGGGCGCCCAGCGCGCCCATGTCGGCGCGTACGCCACCTTGGTCGACCGGTCGCGGATCGGGGCCCTGGTCAACGAGCGCTGGGCGGACCGGCTCGGGATGCCGACCGGCAACGCCCTGGTGCTCTCCACCGGCGATCGCGATCCGGCCTCGGCCCAGAAGCAATTGGCGGCCCTGGTCGGCGAACGGGCCTCGGTGCAGCGGCTCGCGCTCGCCGGCGGCGGTGACGTCCAGACGGCCGTCCTCACCGGTGGCTCGGTGGCCCGGGCCGTGGGGTCGTTCACCTACACCGTGAACAGCGACGGGACGGTGAACCCGGACCCGCGCTGGGTGGCCGAGTACATCCGCACCGAGCAGGTGCCGATCCTGGGCACGGTCCGCTGCAACAAGGGGATGCTCCCGCAGCTGCGGGCCGCGCTGACCGAGATCCAGGAACGCGGGCTCGGCTCGAAGATCCACCGCGGCGAGTACGGCGGCTGTTACGTCCCGCGCTTCATCGCCCGCGACCCGGCGCGCGGCCTCTCCTTCCACACCTTCGGCACCGCCCTCGACCTGAACGTGCCCGGCAACCAGCGCGGGACCGTCGGCCTGATGGACCGGACGGTCGTCCAGATCTTCGCCAAGTGGGGCTTCAACTGGGGCGGGCTGTGGCAGTACACGGACCCGATGCACTTCGAGCTGGCTCGAATCGTGAAGGTCCAGTGAGCTGGCTCGAATCGTCAAGGTCCGGTGAGCTGGCTCGAATCGTGAAGGTCAAGTGAGCTGGCTCGAATCGTCGCGGTGAAGTAGCCGCTCAGTCGATCAGCGCGACCCGCAGATCCGCGGGGAGCAGCCGGCGCGCCTCGATCAGCCGCTCGGCGACCGCGACCGTGATGGTCTGCGCGGCCATGATCCCGAAGAGCACCAGTGCCTGGGTGGTCGCCGCCTGCACCGGCGTACCGCCGCCCAGCATCACGCCGATGAACGCCCCTGGCAGCGTCACCACGCCGGTGGTCGAGATCTGGTCGAGCCCGGGGAACAACGCCTCCGGCGCCCGCCGATGGACGGACATGTCGATGGCCTGAGCAGGGGTGAGGCCGAGCGAGAGCCCGGCCAGGTACTGGTCGTTCTCCTCGCGCAGTGCGGCGAAGGCGCGTCGGCCGACCAACGTGTTGGCGGTCATCGCGTTGCCGACGATGATCCCGGCGACCGGGATCACCGCGATCCCCTCCGCAGGCACCGCGCCGCTCGCCAGCACGATCGCCAGCACCGGCAGGACGCCGGCGGCCATCGCGAGCGCCGAAGCCCCCCAGGCGCCGAGGGCCTCGATCCGTCGGGAGGTCGTGAAGACCCCGACCCCGAACATCACCACGATCAGGCATGCGGAGAGCACCAGACTGTCCACGACCGCGTTGATCAGCAGCGCGACGAGGGTGAGCTGGACCAGTGCCCGGAGCGCGGCGACCAGCGACTGGCGGGTCAGGCCGTAGCCGGCGTACGCGTGCACGCCGAGGGCGAGCAGCAGCAATGCCGCCAGCGCGATCGCGACCGGCCAGCCCGGTTCGATGGTCACGGGCCTCACGCTAGGGCAGAGACGCGGCCGTGCCGGTGCGGATCGCCCCGCTAGCCTCGGAGCATGCGCGCTGCCCGAGTCACCCGCCTCGACGGACCCGACGCCGTCGAGATCCTCGAGATCCCGGAGCCGACCGCCGACGGGCCCTTCGGGCCCCAGGTCCTCGTCGACGTCCACGCCGTCGGCGTCTCCTTCCCGGACCTGCTGCTCAGCAAGGGTGAGTACCAGATGAAGCCGGACGTGCCGTTCACCCTCGGCGTCGATTTCGCCGGGGTGGTCCGCAGCGCCCCGGACGGCTCCGGCTTCTCCGCGGGCGACCGGGTGGCCTGCTGCCTCGGACACGGCGGCGCCGCGGAGACCGTCGGGCTCGGCCCGGACAGCGTCTTCCCGCTGCCGGACGGCCTGTCGTTCGAACAGGGCGCGGCGATCCCGATGAACTACCTGACGGCCCAGTTCGCGCTCCAGGAGCGCGGCGGGATCAAGGCGGGCGAGACGGTCCTCGTGCACGGTGCCGCCGGCGGGGTCGGGACCGCGACCATCCAGGTCGCGAAGGGGTACGGCGCCAGGGTGATCGCCGTGGTCTCGACCGAGGAGAAGGCTGCCGTCGCGCGTGCGACCGGAGCCGACGAGGCGGTCCTGGTCGACGGCTTCCTGGCCTCGGTCAAGGAACTGACCGGCGGTGCCGGGGTCGACATCGTCCTCGATGTCGTCGGCGGCGACCTCTTCACCGACTCGCTGCGCGCGCTCGCCCCCCAGGGACGACTGCTCGTCGTCGGCTTCGCCGGTGGAGCGATCCCGGAGGTCAAGGTCAACCGGCTGCTGCTCAACAACGTCGACGTCCGTGGTGTCGGCTGGGGTGCCTACGCCATGGTGCGACCGGGATACATGGCCCAGCAGTGGCGGGAACTGGAACCGATGATGGCCGCCGGGATCATCGACCCGCCGCTGGGCCACCAGTCCGACGGCTCGCCGTACGACCTGGCCGACATGGGCCGCGCGCTGCGCGAGATGGACGAGCGCAGGACCCTGGGCAAGACTGTTCTGCGAGTGCGGTGACGCCAGGGAGGCTTCACCGGGAGGAGGCCTCACCATGCCGAAGCGTTTCCAGACCCTTGCCGCCCTCTGCTCGGCGACCGTCCTGAGCCTGGTGCTCACCGGCTGCGGCGAGGACGAGCGACTGACCGCCGCCGAGTTCAGGGCACAGGCCGAGGAGTTGTGCGAGGCCGCGGAGGAGGCGACGGACAAGATCGGCGAGAAGCTCACCAGCGAATCCACCGAGGAGCAGGTGATCGAGGCGCTCGACCAGCTCGTCGATCGCACCGAGGAACTGGTCGATGACCTCGAGGACCTCGACCCCCCGGAGAAGCTGGAGCCCGCCGTCGACGACCTGCTCACGAGTGTGACCGCCGCGCTGGAGAAGCTGGACGACGCGACCGCCGAGGACCTGCAGGCGATGACGGACCCGTTCATCGAGGCGAACCAGAAGGCCAAGGAGCTCCAGCTCGACGCCTGCGCGAAGTAGCGGGTTCGCTCTGAGCGCAACGGGTTCGGAGGTCCTGTCGCGGGTCCCCGGTTAGTCTTCCTGGGTGACGATTCTTGACGACGCCCGCGAGGGCATGGACCTCGGTATCCGCCCGCAGGACGACCTCTTCGGCCATGTGAACGGCAGCTGGCTGAAAACCGCCGAGATCCCGAAGGACCGCGCCTCCTGGGGCCCGTTCGTGATGCTGGCGGACCAGTCCGAGGAACAGGTCCGGGCGATCATCGAGGCCTGCGCGGCCGGCGAGGTCGAGGGCGAGGACGCCAAGAAGATCGGCGACCTGTTCGCCAGCTTCATGGACCTCGACCGGGTCGAGGAGCTCGGCACGACGCCGATCGAGGGCGTCCTGGCCGCGATCGACGACCTGCGCGACCTGCGCGACCTGGCCGCCTTCCTCGGCGAGTTCGAGCGGACCGGAGGCGGCGGGCTCTTCGGGTCCTTCGTGGACACCGACGACCGCGACTCCGACCGGTACCTCGTCAACGTCGTGCAGGGCGGGATCGGACTGCCGGACGAGAGCTACTACCGCGAGGAGAAGTTCGAGGAGATCCGCGGGAAGTACGTCGACTACCTGGAGACGCTGCTCGAGCTCGCCGGCCGTCCGGACGCCCGGGCGACGGCCGAGACCGTCTTCGCGCTGGAGACCCGGATCGCCCAGGGTCACTGGGAGCGCGCCGAGACGCGCGACGTCATCAAGACCTACAACCTGATGCCGGTCGACGAGCTCCGTGCGTTGCTGCCGTCCTTCGACCTCGACGTGTACGCGCGCAACCTCGGCGGCGACGCGGAGACGTTCGCGGAGACGATCGTGCGGCAGCCGTCGTACCTGTCCCACCTCGAGTCGGTGCTGGCCGACACCTCGATCGAGCAGTGGCGCGCGTTCCTCTCGGTGCGCGCGATCCGCTCGGCGGCGGCGTACCTGCCGGAGGCCTTCGTCGAGGCGAACTTCGACTTCTACGGACGCACCCTGTCCGGCACCCCGGAGCTGCGCGCCCGCTGGAAGCGCGGCGTCGGCCTGGTCGAGGGCGGCCTCGGCGAGGCGGTCGGACGCGAGTACGTCGCCCGGCACTTCCCGCCCCGCGCCAAGGAGATGATGGACGACCTGGTCGCGAACCTCCTCGAGGCCTACCGGCAGAGCATCGCCGCGCTGGACTGGATGAGCGAGCAGACCAAGCAGCGCGCGTTCGACAAGCTGGACGCGTTCCGGCCCAAGATCGGCTACCCCGTCAAGTGGCGTGACTACTCGTCGCTGTCGATCGACGCCGGCGACCTGCTCGGCAACATCATCAACATCGCGGCGTTCGAGACCGACCGGCAGCTGGAGAAGATCGGTGCACCGGTCGACCGCGACGAGTGGTTCATGCTGCCGCAGACGGTGAACGCCTACTACAACCCGGGCACCAACGAGATCTGCTTCCCCGCGGGCATCCTGCAGAAGCCGTTCTTCTCCGCGGACGCCGACCCGGCCGAGAACTACGGCGGCATCGGCGCGGTCATCGGTCACGAGGTCGGCCACGGCTTCGACGACCAGGGTGCGCAGTACGACGGGCACGGCAACCTCAACGACTGGTGGACCGCCGACGACAAGGCCGCCTTCGAGCTCAAGTCCAAGGCGCTGATCGACCAGTACGACGGCTTCGAACCGCGCAACCTGCCCGGCGAGCACGTCAACGGAGCGCTGACCGTCGGCGAGAACATCGGCGACCTCGGTGGTCTGACGATCGCGCACAAGGCCTACCTGATCTCCCTCGGTGGTGAAGAGGCCCCGGAGAAGGACGGCATCACCGGCTTCCAGCGGCTCTTCCTGAACTGGGCGTACGTGTGGCGCACGAAGCGTCGCGCCGAGCTCGAGCAGCAGTACCTGACCACCGACCCGCACAGCCCGCCGGAGTTCCGCGCCAACATCGCCCGGAACCTCGACGAGTTCCACGCCGCGTTCGGTACCGGGCCGGGCGACGGGCTCTGGCTCGACCCGGAGGATCGCGTCCGGATCTGGTGACCCGGCGCCGCTGGATCGCTCTGCTGGTCGCGACGGTCCTCGTCGTGGGCGCGATCGCGATCGGCTACGTCCGCACCCGCGCCGACGCGTGCGGCGCGGAGAAGGTCGCCGCGACCGATCCGCTGCTCTCGGTGAAGGAGATGGCCGAGCAGCCCGACGAACGCCTGGACACCCTGACCGCGGCGGTCAACGGCTGGGGTGCGCCGTTCGGGGACGTCGTGGCCGGGGTCGGCTACGACTACGACCAGTGGCTGCAGCTGTACGGCGTTCCGGGCGGGTTGCTGTCCTGGACCAAGAACAACGCCCCGGTGACGTTCCTCGACGAGGAGGACCTGGAGGCGCGCTGGTCGCTGAAGCCGTTGCGGAAGCGGACGGCCTGGGACGCCTCGCCGGATCGCTTCCTGTTGCTCGGTCTCGCCGCCGGCGAGGCGACCGACGTCGCGGCGTACGGACTGGCCGACGGCGACCGGGCCTGGTGCGTCGACCTGCCCAACGGCCATGCCGACGGTGAACCGGTGGCGACCACCTTCCTGGACGACGGGGACGTCCTGGTCGCGCTTCCCGAAGCCGCGGGCATCAGGGTCGCCCGGCTGTCCGCCGACGACGGCGGGACCGTCTGGAGCCGTGCTGTCGGCGGGGCCGATCGCGCCGACTATCTCGGACCGCTGACCGACGACGTCTTCGTGATGGGCGGCACCGAGGAGTACCGCCTCGCCGAACCCGACCCGGCCGCACCCGAGGGTCCGGTCGTGACCGCCTACTCCTCGCGTGACGGCAAGCCGGTCTGGTCCTGGGACAACGCACCGGGGATGACCACCCACGTCGTCGGGGTGCAAGCGGAGAGCACGATCCTGATGACCCGGTCCGCCGCGGGCGATCGGCTGCGGGCCCTGGACGCCACCGGCGCCGAACTCTGGGAGGTAGCCCCGGTGGACGGTGCCTTCGAGTCGACCCTGCGCGGCGACGTCGTCGTGATGCGCTCCTCGAAGGGTCTCGACGGGTACGACGTCGGGACCGGGAAGGCACTCTGGCACCAGGCGGTCCCGACCGGCACCACCTACTTCCCCTACGGCTTCACCCTCGACCAGATGCCGTCGCTGGACGAGACGCACGTCCTGATGCCGACGACGAGTTCGCTGCGGATCCTCGACGTCACCACCGGCGAGGATGCCGCCTACCCGCTGCCGACCGACGGGGTCAGCACCACCTACTGGCCCTACCAATTGGCGGCGACCGGGAAGCTGATCGGCATCGTCACCAACACCGGCGGCGTCGTCGCCCACAGGGAGTGACAGGCTCACCTTTTCCCCACCGGCCCTCGAGGCTGTCGAGACCTGTCGACGGCACCCGATAGAACGGACCCCATGGACACCCTGGACCTGACCGCACTTCGCGCCGAGGCCGAGGGGCATCTTCGTGCCCTGGTCGGCCGCGACGACGCGACGCTGCACGAGGACCAGTGGGAGGCGATCGCCGCGCTCGTGGCCGAGCAGCGACGAGCGCTGGTCGTGCAGCGCACCGGCTGGGGCAAGTCTGCGGTGTACTTCATCGCGACCGCGCTGCTGCGCAGTCGTGGCTCGGGAGCGACCGTGATCATCTCTCCACTGCTCGCGCTGATGCGCAACCAGATCGAGGCCGCCGACCGGGCGGGCATCCATGCCGTGACGATCAACTCGACGAACGTCGAGGACTGGCAGGAGGTCAACGGCCGGATCGCCCGCGGCGAGGTCGACCTGCTCCTGGTCAGTCCCGAGCGGTTGAACAACCCGGGCTTCCGTGACGAGGTGCTGCCGCGGCTGACCGAGTCCGCGGGCCTGCTGGTGATCGACGAGGCGCACTGCATCTCGGACTGGGGCCACGACTTCCGCCCCGACTACCGGCGGATCCGGCAGATGCTCGAGGACCTCCCCACCGGCATCCCGGTGCTCGCGACGACCGCGACCGCGAACGCGCGGGTCACCGCCGACGTCGCCGAGCAGCTGGCCACGGACGGGGACGTCCTGGTCCTGCGCGGCTCGCTGGACCGGGAATCGCTCAGCCTCGGGGTGATCCAGCTCGCCCGGCCGGAGGAACGGCTCGCCTGGCTCGGCGACCACCTCGGCGACCTCGACGGCTCCGGGATCATCTACACCCTCACCGTGGCGGCGTCCCAGGAGATCGCCGGCTACCTGCGCGAGCGCGGGCATGCCGTGGCGGCGTACTCGGGCCAGACCGATCCGACCGAACGGCTCTCCCTCGAACAGGACCTGCTCGCCGGCAGGCTCAAAGCACTGGTCGCGACCAGCGCGCTCGGGATGGGGTTCGACGCCACCCTCGGATTCGTGGTCAACGTGGGCGCCCCGGCGTCCCCGGTCGCCTACTACCAACAGGTCGGCCGCGCGGGTCGCGGCACCGAGCACGCCGACGTGATCCTGCTGCCGGCGTACGAGGACCGGGACATCTGGCGCTACTTCGCCTCGCTCGCCTTCCCGCCCGAGCAGCACGTCCGGGTCGCGCTCGGCGCCCTGGCGGATGCCGGCAAACCGCTGTCGACCGCGACGCTGGAGACCTTCGTCGACCTCAGCCGCAGCCGCCTGGAGATGATGCTGAAGGTGCTCGACGTGGACGGCGCGGTCCGCCGGGTCCAGGGAGGGTGGACCGCCACCGGCCAGGAGTGGGCCTACGAGCAGGACCGGTACGACCGGGTCGCGGCCGCCCGCCGGGACGAGCAGGCCCTCATGCTCGAGTACATCGCGACCGACGCGTGCCGGATGCGCTTCCTGCGGGAGGCGCTCGACGATCCCGAGGCGGTCGACTGCGGCCGGTGCGACAACTGCGGCGGTCTGAAGGTCGCCGCCGACGTCTCGACTGCCTCCGTCACCGCAGCCGGTGAGCGGCTGTCCCGCCCCGGCGTCGCGGTGGAGCCCCGCAAGCTGTGGCCGACCGCGCTCGCCAATCTCGGCGTCGACCTCAAGGGCAAGATCACCGAGGGCGCCGACCAGGGCCGGGTCGTCGCCAGGCTCACCGACCTCGGCCTCGGCCAGGCGCTGCGCGACCTGTTCCGGCCGGGTGTCGCGGACCAGGAGGTGCCGGCCGCGATTGTCCAGGGCGTGATCGCCGCGCTCGGCGACTGGCAGCCGCGGCCCGACGGCATCGTCGGGTTCACCTCGGCCACCCGGCCGCTGCTCGTCGGCAGCCTCGTGGACGGTCTCTCGCGCTACCTGCAGGTCCCGGTCCTCGGCGGCGTCGTGATCCGCAACCACGACATCGCGCCCGGACAGGGCGCGACGAACTCCGCCCAGCGGGTCGCCGCGGTCAACCGCCGCCTGGCCCTCGACGCCCCCGACGTGTCCGGCAAGCGGGTGCTCCTCGTCGACGACATCGTCGTGACCGGCTGGTCGATGACGCTCGCCGCGCACTGGTTGCGACAGGCGGGTGCTGACGCTGTCCTACCCCTCGCCCTGGCCACCGAGGCCTGAGTACGGCACTCAGCCGGTCGGCTCGCTCTCGGTGCGCAGTTTGTCGAGCCGTGCGGAGAGCAGATCGACGCGATGCGCGTTGCCGTGCAGGTCGACGTAGCGCTGGCCGAAGACGGCGAGCAGGGCGTCGTCGAGACGTCGTACGGCGCCGGGCGGGTACTTGTACTCGAGCCGGGCATTGATCACCGCGCTGTCGACCGAGGTCAGCAGGCCGGCCAGTTCGGCGAGCGAGGTGATCCCGAGCTCGAGCAGCAGCCCGGAGATCCAGGAGTAGTGATCGGTGCGCGACCAGCCCGCGTCGGCGTACTCGGCGGAGAGGAACGAGGCGAGGTCCTGCGCGCTGATCCGGGGGTCGACGGGGTCCTCGTCGTCGGCGCGACGCGGGACCGCCGCCTGGATCCGGGAGCGGATCTCGGCGAACTCCCGGTCGGCGAGTTCGAGGAGACCGGCCGCGAGGGTGAACCGGCGGTCGAGGTCGGGGGCGTGCTCGGCAGGAACCGTCCCCTTGTAGCGGATGTCGTGCTCGAACTCGGCCCAGGCGTGCTGCAGCGCGGTGCGGACCTGGATCGACGCCGGTACGGCGATCGCGGTGCGACGCTCGGGGTTGAGCTGCACGAGCAGGTGCCGGCTCGCGTAGCCGAAGCGCCCTTCGCTCGCGGTCTCCTGACCCATGTCCCGGTCGTCGAGGACGACGAGCTGGTCGGCGAGCAGGTCCGCCACCGCGGCGACGTCACTGAGCAGGTAGGTGATCACCCGCAGGCCGACCTGGTCGGTGATCTCCTCGACGGACTGGCCGCGCAACGCATGCCGGTTGGCCTTGGCCGCGAACGAGGCGACGCTCTTGGTCCGCCCGGTCACCGACAGGTAGTTGATGCCGGCGTCGTCGAGGAGCGTAGTGACCAGGGAGAGCCACTGCTCGGTCGCGGCTTCGAGCTGCGGTTGCAGCTCGGCGTACTCCTGGACCGCGCGGTGGACCGGGTCGGCGCGCCGTTCGACGGGGTCGGCGCCGGTCTCGTCCGGGTCGGTGCGGGGCTCGGTCACGTGCCCATCATGGAGCACTGCCCGGAGGAGGGGTGGGTCGGCGGCACGATCTGTCGGCGTCCGGCGTTAGATTTCGAGACAGGCGCAGCCCGCCTTCCTCAATCTCCTGCGGAGATTTCGAGACCATCACACCAGGACGCCGGGAGGCGAACGCGTGAGCTTCGTTCCGCTGCAGGGCCCGGCGACGCTGCATCTCGCCGACCCGCCGCGTGACAGCGAGATCGAGTTCACCGGCCCGCAACGCAGCTTGCGGATGCCGATGCGTGGCGCCATCCCGGTGCTGACCCGGGCGATGCGCACCGCCGACGCGCACGCGTCGGTCAGCCTGCTCGGCGCGGGCACCCTGCTCGCGATGAAGCTGGTCGCAGCGGGCAGGCTCCACCGCGACGCCGGCGACACGGCCTGGCTGGTCGGGCCGCTCGGCCCCGAGGACGAGGACCGGGTCCGGACCCTCGCCGAGGCGCGGGCCAAGCCGGAGCTCGACGCCGGTCGTGCCGAGGAGATCCTGCGCGGGCTTCTCGACGCGGTGGCCGACACGATGACCCGCCAGCCGGCGGCGGCCTCGCAGCGGACCTGGGTGGGCGCCGCGCCGCAGCGTACGGCGACCGAACGACTCGCCGACCGGGCCGCCGAGGCGGACGCCACCGACCTGGTCACCGAGGTCTTCGTGAGCCTGCGGATCGAGGCGCCCGAAGAGCTCCTGCTCGGCGGGCAGGTGAGTGTCGTCCCGCAGGTCCACGAGCTCGACGCCGCCACCCACGTCGTCGACGCCTCGGAGCTCTGGCTCACAGCGTCTGATCAGGGGCATGGCCACGGTTTCGCCCGGACCGCCAAGGTCAGCGCCGGTGTCGCGCTGCGCCGGGCGGCGGGAGCCTGGCCGGTACTGGACCGGTTGCTGCGCCGTCAGGTGCCGGACCGGCTGGTGCTCGACTCCGACGAGCTGGCCGACCTTCTCGAGCAGGGACTCGGGGCTCTGGCCGCGATCGGCGTGGACGTCTACTGGCCGCGGGGCCTGCGCCAGGAGTTCGTGCCGCAGGCGCGCGTCGAGGTGAGTTCGACCGCCCCGCGCGACGCCGGCGAGGAGCCGTTGATGACCGGGCTCTTCGGTCCGGACGCTCTGTTCTCCTTCGACTGGCGGCTCGCGCTCGGCCCGGATCCGCTGACCGACCAGGAGATGGCCGCGCTCGCCGAGGCGACCAGCCCGGTCATCAAGCTGCGTGACAACTGGATGGTGATCGATCCGGCCACGGCAAGACGGGCGCGGACGGCGATCGGCCGGGAGCGGCGCGGCAGCAACCGGATCAAGCCGGTCGACGCACTGCGTGCCGCGCTGACCGGGACGGTCGAGGTCGACGGCGCCCCGGTCGAGGTGCACGCCGGTGCGACGCTGGAACGCTTCCGGGACCGCATCGTCGACGCCTCGACGGTCAGCCCGATGCCGCCTCCGCCGGGGCTCGCCGCGACCTTGCGGGAGTACCAACTGCGCGGGGTCACCTGGCTGGCCGAGCTCACCGGGGCCGGGCTCGGTGCCTGCCTCGCCGACGACATGGGACTGGGCAAGACGGTCACCCTGATCGGTCTGCACCTGCACCGCCGGGACCGGGCTCTCGCGACCGGGCCGACCCTGGTCGTCTGCCCCGCTTCGCTGCTCGGCAACTGGGAGCAGGAGATCCGGCGCTTCGCTCCCGGCGTACCCGTCCGGCGGTTCCACGGCGCCCGCCGGGACCTGGCCGGGGTCAGTGACGGCTTCGTCCTCACGACGTACCAGACGATGCGCGCGGACCACGCGAGCCTGGGCGCGGTGTCCTGGGACCTGGTGGTCGCCGACGAGGCCCAGCACATCAAGAACCCGAACTCCTCGACCGCGAGGAACCTGCGGCTCGTCGACTCGCGTTGCCGGGTCGCGCTCACCGGGACACCGGTGGAGAACAACCTCACCGAGCTCTGGGCGATCCTCGACTGGGCGACCCCGGGGCTGCTGGGCTCGCGCAACGCGTTCCGCAAGGCGTGGGCAGCGCCGATCGAGAGCGGCGTCGACCCTGCGCTCGCCCGCCGGTTCGCCCAGCTCGTCGAGCCGTTCCTGCTGCGCCGGCGCAAGTCCGATCCGGGGATCGCCCCGGAGCTCCCGGCCAAGACCGAGACCGACCAGGTCGTCGGCCTGACCCAGGAGCAGGTGGTCCTCTACGAGTCGCTGGTGCGCACCTCGATGGAGCGCATCGAGTCAGCCGACGAGGACGCACGCCGCGGGCTCGTGCTCGCCCTGCTGACCGGCCTCAAGCAGATCTGCAACCACCCGGCGCACTACCTGCGCCAGGAGAACGGCCGGATCAAGGGGCGCTCGGCCAAGATCGACCTGCTCGACGAGCTCCTCGGCACGATCCTCGCCGAGGGCGGGACCGTGCTGCTCTTCACCCAGTACGTCGCGATGGCGCGCCTCCTGGAGCGGCACCTCGCCGACGCCGGGATCCCGACGCTCTTCCTGCACGGCGGCACCCCGGTGCCGGCGCGCGAGCGGATGGTCGCGGACTTCCAGGACGGCGGCGCTCCGGTCTTCCTGCTCTCCCTGAAAGCCGGCGGCACCGGGCTCAACCTGACCCGGGCCGACCATGTGATCCACGTCGACCGTTGGTGGAACCCCGCCGTCGAGGACCAGGCCACCGACCGGGCCCACCGGATCGGCCAGACCCGGGCCGTCCAGGTGCACCGGTTCGTCACCGAGGGCACCATCGAGCAGAAGATCGGCGACCTGCTCACCCGCAAGCGCGGACTGGCCGACGCAGTGCTCGGCGCCGGGGAGACGGCGCTCACCGAGCTGAGCAACGCTGAGCTGCGCGACCTCGTCACGCTGCGGACGCCCCATGGATAGGAGCGGCGGCGACCCGCTGGTCTACCCCCGGGTGGGCCGGGTCCGCGGCGCCGCGCGCAGCACGTCGTGGTGGGGCACCGCCTGGGTGCGTTCGTGCGAGGAGACCGTCTACGAGCCCAGCGACCTGATCCCGGGGCGGGCACTGGCCCGGTCGGGACGGCTCGGGCCGGTGATGGTGCTCGCCGGGATGGCCTCGGCCGTTCTCGATGCCGGGAGCCCGACCGCCCTGATCGTCCAGGTGCGGGTGGAGCGGATGACCGACCCGGCCTGGGCGGGGTTCGTCACCGAGCTCGGCCGGGAGGCCGGGCACGTCGCGGCCCTCGAGTCCGGCGACCTCCCGACCGCCCTCGTCGAGGCGGCGGACGCCTCCGGCGCCGAACTGCTGCCCGGCCCGGGCGACATCGAGACCGCCTGCGAGTGCGACGCCTGGGCCCAGCCGTGCATCCATGCCCTGGGCCTGCTCTACCAACTCGCCTGGCACCTCGACGGCGATCCGTACGCCCTGATGCTGCTGCGCGGACGGACCCGGGACGCGCTGCTCGAGGCCGTCGAGTCCGACCCGTCGGCAGCGCCGGGGCTCGACGAGGAGGCGGACGACGCCGCCCGCCGGGCCCGGGAGATCCTCGGCCTCGCCGACGAAGCACCGGCAGGCCACGGCCTGGCGGACGCGTCAGTGGCGGCGTACGACGAAGCCGTCAGCCGCCTGCTCTGAACCGCCTGCGCGCCGTTGGATCTGGTGATTCACTACGGCGCATGTCCCTTCCCGGTCTTCGACGCCTCTGCATCGCTGTCCTCGCGGCGCTTGCCCTGGTCTTCGTGGCCGCACCCTCCTACGCGATGACCGAGGAGGAGTGTGCCCAGCAGGCCATCAACGTCGGAGACGCCTGCCTGCCCGAGGGAGACGGCTACGTGCTGGTGGAAGGGACGGACGACTTCGGCCCCTTCGGTGAGGAGGGCGAGTTCGGTGAGTCCGGTTTCCCGGACGGCTTCGCCGTGCTCTTCGTCCTGGTCTTTTTCGCCGGCATCGGCGTCACCGTCTGGAAGGTGATCACTGCGCGGCAGCTGGCAACGGAAGCCGGCATGGACCCGGACCGGGCCACCGGGATGACGCTGCTCGATGAGGGCGGCTTCAGCGCCACCTACCTGGCGTCGAGCCTGCGGACAGCGCCGTCGACCGCCGGAGCCGAGGGCGCCGAACCCAGGCCGGCCGCGGACCGGCTCGCCGAGCTGAAGGCCCTCCTCGACAGCGGTGCGATCACCCAGGCGGAGTACGACGAGCGCCGCAAGGCGATCATCGACTCGGTCTGAGGTCAGCCGAGCAGGGCCCGCTCGGCCATTCCGGTGAGGATGCCGCGCATCGCCTCGTCCGAGGCCAGCGCACTGTGCGGCGTCGAGTTGATCAGACCGAACGCGGCGTGCACGGTCGCGCGCGCGGAGGCCAGCGGAAGGTCCGGGTCGATGTTCCGCAGGACCTTCACCCAGACCTCGACGTACTTGCGCTGGGTGTCGCGGACCTTCTCGCGGGCCTCCAGCGGCAGCGCCGCCCAGTCGCGGTCCTGGACGACGATGAGCGGCTTGTGCGAGAGCGCGAAGTCGACGTGCCAGTCGATCAGCGCCAACAGCGCGGCGCGGTCGTCCTCGGCGGCGCGGACCCGGGCCCGGCCTTCGGCGAGGAGCTCCTCGCTGATCGAGACCAGCATCTCGGCGAGGATCGCCTGCTTGCTGCGGAAATGCTTGTAGAGCGCCGGACCGGAGAAGCCGCACGCCGCACCGAGATCGGCGATCGAGACGCCGTGGAACCCGTGCTGGGCGAAGAGACCGGCCGCGACCTCGAGGATCTGTTCGCGGCGGCTGGTCACCGGAGAAGTCTAGGTGGATCCGGCGGCGACCCTCGCCAGGGGTCCGAGCGCCGGATTCCGTGCACAGGCCGAGGCTGACGGCGACCCTCCCCAGGCACGGTCCGGGCCTCTCGCCGGCCGTTGCCCGCCGCCCTAGAACTGGCGGATGCCTGAACTCAACCGACCCAACGTCCCTGTCCCCCGTCGCCTTCCGGTGGCCGGAGCCCTCGGCCTCGCCGTCGCGCTTGTCATCGCCCTGCTCGTCACCCCGACGGCCGCCGTCCCGGCGCCGGCCGCGGTGGTGCCGAAGGCCGACTGTGCCCGACACGACAGCGGCGTCCAACGCGGTGTCTGCGTGCGTGACGCTCGTGGCGGCATCTACTGGCTCGGGACCCTGCGCGGGTACGACGGGGTCGAGATGTACTGCATCGACTACGCGTTCGCCACCGACTGGGGCGTCGCCCACCACCGCATCACCGTCGACGGGACCCTGCCCACCAGCATCGGCGGGCGCGTCGGAGCGGCGACCGTCGCGGCGCTCAACCACGTCGTCACCCGGCATCCGGCGAGCCGCGTGGACGACACCACGGCGGCGGCGATCGGCCTGATCATCCGCCAGGTGATGGGAGACGTGCGCCGCCCCGGCG
Organism: Marmoricola sp.; assembly: GCA_036676945.1. Taxonomy (GTDB): domain Bacteria; phylum Actinomycetota; class Actinomycetes; order Propionibacteriales; family Nocardioidaceae; genus Marmoricola. The sequence goes on along the minus strand of JAKFBZ010000060.1, from coordinate 99,817 downwards.
GGCAGGCGATCCCGGGCGGGCTCACTGTCGCCTCGCGGGTCAAGGACGTGGGCTTCGTCCCTGACGGGGTGGTCCGGCGTGCCCGGACGCTGTGGGACGAGGCCCGGGTGCATCGCGGTCCCTGGCGACTGGCCGTCCGGATCGATGCGGGACCGGACGGGAAGGTGACCGCCGGTGAGCGGGTCCGCGCCGTCGTCCGCGGGACCAACGGTTCGGGCACGGCGCAGGCGATGCCGGTGTCGCTGCGCTACCGGGCCTTCACCGGGCCGGCAACGGTCGCGCTCGGTCGCGATGGCGTGGCGACCGTCCCGTTGACCGCCCCGCCGAGGGCGACGTCCGCGGCGGTGACGGCACGGGTCGAGAATGCCCCCGGCACCCGGCCGCTGGTCATCAGGCCGCACAACTGGGCGGTGAACCCGAAGCCCGGCCGTTCCTCGGCGATCAGCCAGCGCGGACTCGTCGGCACCCAGGAGCCGACGATCGCCTCCACGTCCGTCTCCACCGTGATCGTCCGCTCGACACCGATCCTGCGTACTCAGGCCTCGGCGCAGACGGTCGTGCCCGGCGCGGCCATCCACGACACCGTCGTGGTGTCGCGGACCGGTGGCGCCGCCGGCTCGTTCTTCTGGTCCTTGATCGGACCGGTCGCGCCTGGGCCCGACGGCCGATGCCCCGGAGTGGGCGCGCCGGAGTGGCCGGAGGCAGGCGTGCTGGCGTCCGGCACAGTGGCCACCACCGGTGACGGGACCTACGTCACCCCTGACTACGTGGTCGGCGCGGCCGACGTCGGATGCCTCACCTACACCGAGTCCCGGCCCGAGACGCCGACGACCTGGCCGGTGACGAGCCCGCCGGGGATCGCCGAGGAGACGCTGCTGGTCCGCCGGCCGAAGAGCACTCCGTGCGTCACGACGGTCGCTTCGCGGCAGCAGGCTCTCGTCGGCGCCCGCCTGTTCGACCATGTCCGGGTCGGCTGCATCGGCGGGCCGGACCGGGTGCAGGTGCGCTGGACGGCGCACGGACCCCTGGCACCCCGAGCGGGTTCCACGGGTGACGCCGGTTGCGACGGCATCCCTCCCTCCGCCTGGCTCCGGGCCCCTGTGGCCGCGCGAGGTGCGTTCACGGCGATCCGGCCGGGCACCTACGACACCGTCCCGTTCACCGTCTCCGCACCTGGTTGCTACACGTTCAGCGAGACGGTGGCAGCGACAGCGACGACCCTGCCGACGCGCACGGCGCCGGGTATCGCCGTGGAGACGGCGCTGGTCACCCGTCCGCCGCTGGTCCAGGTGCCCGAAGTCCCGACCGGGCCCGCGCGGTCGGACTCGGTGGGCGGGTGGTGGCAGCAGGTGCTGGCGATGCTGCTGGCGCAGGCCCCGGGAGAGGGCGCCGTGTCGCAGCCCGGGCTGTCCCGGGCCGGCACGTTCCAGCCGACTGCCCGGCTCGCACCGCAGTACCTCGACCGGACCTACCGGCGTGGATCGGAGTTCCGCACCACGACCCGCACGGCGCGCGGACCGGTGGCCGGGACGTTGCGGATCGCGCGGCTGCGGATCGTGGCCGCGGTCGAGAGCGTTCCGTTGCGCCGGGGTGTGATGGCGATCCCGGACGCGCCGTCCCGGCTCGGCTGGCTGCGCGGCACGGCGGCTGCCGGTGACGTGGTCGGGTCCAGCGTGATCGCCGGGCACGTCTCGGATCGTCAGGACCGTCCGGGCCCGCTCGCGGCGCTGGTCCGGATCCGGCCAGGCGACCGGATCACCTGGACCGACCAGCGGGGCCGTCGCCATGACTTCGTGGTGCGCGGGGTCGCGCGCCACCGGCGGTCCTCCGGCCTGCCCGGATCGGTGTTCCGCGCGGACGGACCGCACACGCTCAGGCTGATCACCTGCACCAGCCGGGTCTCGGGCGCCGGCGGCTTCCACTACCGGGACAACCTGGTCGTGACGGCGGTGGAGGCACAATGAACGAGGCCGTGTGGACGCGGCCGGGGTGCTGCCCTAGGCTGAGGTTAACGATCGTTAACCTGGAAGGTGCTGACCGTGACGGACCGTCAGATGACTGCGCTCGTCGACGAGTTGCGCGAACGGCTCGCTGTGGTTCGTCAGGGCGGCTCGGAGAGTGCCCGGCGCAAGCACACCGACCGCGGGAAGCTCCTGGTCCGTGACCGGATCGACGTCCTGCTCGACCCGGGTTCGCCCTTCCTCGAGCTCAGCCCGCTGGCGGCGTACGGGATGTACGGGCAGCCGGGGGACGACAACGCGGTCCCGAGCGCCAGCATCGTGACCGGGATCGGCCGGGTCTCCGGACGCGCCTGCGTGATCGTCGCGAACGATGCCACCGTCAAAGGCGGCACGTACTACCCGATCACCGTCAAGAAGCACCTGCGCGCGCAGGAGGTCGCCCGGGCGAACAAGCTGCCGTGCATCTACCTGGTCGACTCCGGCGGCGCCTTCCTGCCGATGCAGGACGACGTCTTCCCGGACAAGGAGCACTTCGGCCGGATCTTCTTCAACCAGGCGAACATGTCGGGTGAGGGGATCCCGCAGATCGCCGCGGTGATGGGCTCGTGCACCGCCGGTGGCGCCTATGTCCCGGCGATGGCCGACGAGAGCGTGATCGTCCGGGACCAGGGCACGATCTTCCTGGGCGGGCCGCCGCTGGTGAAAGCCGCGACGGGTGAAGTGGTGACCGCCGAAGATCTCGGGGGCGGTGACGTGCACGCCCGGCAGAGCGGTGTGGTCGACCACCTCGCCGAGGACGACGCCCACGCGCTCGCGATCATCCGGTCGATCATCGACACGCTCCAGCCACCGGACGAGCCTGCCGAGACGCAGTTCGACGAGCCGGCCGTGGATCCTGCCGGCCTCTACGACGTCGTCCCCACCGACACCCGGACGCCGTACGACGTCCGCGAGGTGATCGCGCGGGTCGTCGACGGCTCCCGGTTCCACGAGTTCAAGAAGCTGTACGGCGAGACCCTCGTCTGCGGTTTCGCCAGCATCTGGGGCCACCGGGTCGGCATCGTCGCCAACAACGGGATCCTGTTCTCGGAGTCGGCGCTGAAAGGCGCGCACTTCATCGAACTGTGCAACCAGCGCAAGATCCCGCTGGTCTTCCTGCAGAACATCAACGGGTTCATGGTCGGCCGGGAGTACGAGAACCGCGGCATCGCCCGCGACGGCGCCAAGCTCGTCACGGCGGTCGCCTGCTCGGTCGTGCCCAAGTTCACCGTCGTGATCGGCGGCTCGTTCGGCGCCGGGAACTACGGGATGTGCGGCCGGGCGTACGACCCGCGGTTCCTCTGGATGTGGCCGAACGCCCGGATCTCGGTGATGGGCGGCGAGCAGGCCGCCGGTGTCCTCGCCACCGTGAAGCGGGACGGCATCGAGGCCGGCGGCGGCGAATGGTCGGCCGACGACGAAGAGGCGTTCAAGGCTCCGATCCGTGAGCAGTACGAGCACCAGGGGTCGCCGTACTACTCCACTGCCCGGCTCTGGGACGACGGCGTCATCGACCCCGTCGACACCCGTCGCGTGCTCGGCATGGGTCTGGCGGTCGCGGCGAACGTCCCGACCCCGCCGCCCTCCTACGGCATCTTCCGGATGTGAGCGCCATGGTCCCGACAAGCTCCCCAAGCGGTGCCGGCCGGCCGTTCGGCACCCTCCTGGTCGCGAACCGCGGCGAGATCGCGATCCGCGTCATGCGCACCGCACGCGCGATGGGGCTGCGGACCGTCGCGGTCTACTCCGAGGGCGACCGGCAGGCACCGCACGTCCAGTACGCCGACGCCGCCGTCCTGATCGGGCCGACCCCGGCCACCGACTCCTACCTCTCCATCCCGGCGATCCTCAAGGCCGCCGCCGACACCGGCGCGGAGGCGATCCACCCCGGCTACGGCTTCCTCTCCGAGCGCGCGGAGTTCGCCCGCGCCGTGGTCGACGCGGGACTGGTCTTCGTGGGGCCCGCCGCAGAGGTGATGGACCGGATGGGGCGCAAGGACCACGCCCGCGAGATCGCGATCGCCGCCGGGGTGCCGGTGGTCCCGGAGTACCAGCCGGGATCGGCCGAGGTCGACTTCCCCATCCTGGTGAAGGCCGCCGCCGGCGGCGGCGGCAAGGGCATGCGGGTGGTGCGCTCCGCGGCCGAGCTCGACGAGGCGATCGCCGGCGCGCGACGCGAGGCGCAGAAGTCGTTCGGTGACGACACGGTCCTGATCGAGAAGTACGTCGAGCGCGGCCGGCACGTCGAGGTCCAGGTCATCGGCGACGACCAGGGCACGGTGCTGCATCTCTTCGAGCGGGACTGCTCCACCCAGCGGCGTCACCAGAAGGTCCTCGAGGAGGCGCCGGCGCCGACGATCAGTCCCGAGCTGCGCCGGCTGCTCACCGAGGCGTCCGTCGCCCTCGCGCAGCAGGTCGGGTACGTCAATGCCGGCACGGTCGAGTTCCTCGTCGACGACACCGCAGGGAGAGAAGCGGCGTACTTCCTGGAGATGAACACCCGGCTCCAGGTCGAGCACCCGGTCACCGAGATGGTCACCGGCCTCGATCTCGTCGAGCTCCAGCTGCGGGTGGCGATGGGCGAGCCGCTGCCGCTGGCCCAGTCGGACGTCGTCCTCTCCGGACACGCGATCGAGGCCCGGGTCTACGCCGAGGACGCCTTCGGCGGCTTCCTCCCGCAGGCCGGCACGGCCGAGCTCGTCCGCTGGTCGCCGCGCGCCCGCAACGATGTGGCGCTCGAGTCGGGACAGGTGGTCAGCAGCTCGTACGACCCGATGCTCGGCAAGGTGGTCGTGCACGGCCCTGATCGCGAGGCTGCCCGGCAACTGCTGGTCGGTGCGCTCGACGGGACCATGATCCTGGGCCTGACCACCAACGTCGGGTACCTCCGCGGGCTTGCCGCGAGCGCCGCCTTCCGTGACTGCGAGATCGACACGGCCTGGCTGGACCGGCACGCCGACGAGATCGTGCCGCCCGACGACCGGGTGGCCGCGGTCTTCGCCGCCTGGGCGATCGCCGACGACGAGATCGGTCAGCGGCCGGGTCATCCGTTCGGGACCGCCGACGGCTGGCGGCTCTCCGGCCCCGCGGCGCCGGCGACGGTTCCGTTGCTGGTGAACGGCGAGGAGACCCGCTGGTCCGTCTCCTGGAAGCGCATCGTCGGTCCCTTCGGCGAGTCCTCGACGCGACTGATCGCCCGCGAGCCAGGAATCCTGCGGCTCGAGATCGACGGCCGCATCCGTGAGGCCGCCGTCCGGGTCGGCCCGCGCAACGTCGACGTCGTCTTCCTGGGCAACACCTTCGTCTTCGTCCGTCCCGACCCGTTCGCCCCGGGGGCCGGAGCGGGCAGCGCCGACGGCGCCGTGCCCGCTCCGATGCCGGGGACGGTGCTCACCGTCGACGTCGCCGAGGGCGACCGGGTCGAGGCAGGGCAACGGCTCGGCGTGCTCGAGGCGATGAAGATGGAACTGGTCCTCGAAGCCCCGTTCGCAGGCACTGTCTCCGTGGTGGGCGCCGCCGTCGGCGACCAGGTGCAGCTCAAGCAGGTGCTCTTCGAAGTGACGGCTCCGGACGGCGAGGCCGACGAGACGCAGCGAGGTGCGCCGTGACCGACGTGACCATCTACGAGGTCGGACCGCGCGACGGCCTCCAGAACGAGAAGACCGTGGTGCCGACCGAGGCGAAGGCGGAGTTCATCACCCGGCTGGTCGCCGCGGGCCTGCCGATCGTCGAGGCGACCTCCTTCGTCCACCCCAAGTGGGTCCCGCAACTGGCCGACGCCGCCGACCTGCTCGGTCTGCTCGGACCCCAGGGGCGCCGGCATCCGGTCCTGGTGCCGAACGAGCGCGGCCTGGACCGCGCTCTCGACCTGGGCTGCGAGCACATCGCCATCTTCGGCAGCGCCACCGAGACCTTCGCCCGGCGCAACCTCAACCGGAGCCTCGACGAGCAGTTCGCGATGTTCGAGCCGACCGTCGCGCGGGCGCGGGAGGCGGGTCTCGACGTACGGGCCTACGTCAGCATGTGCTGGGGCGACCCGTGGGAAGGCGCCGTCCCGGTCGACCAGGTCGTCTCGGTCGGCAAGCGGCTCCTCGACCTCGGTGCGAGCCAGCTCTCGCTCGGCGACACGATCGGGGTCGGCACCGCCGGGGCGGTCACCACCGTCCTCGACGCGTTCAACGCCGTCGGCGTCCCCGACGACGTCCTCGCTGTGCACTTCCACGACACCTACGGACAGGCGCTCGCGAACGCGTACGCCGCGTGGCAGCACGGCATCCGCACTTTCGACGCCAGCGCCGGCGGCCTCGGCGGCTGCCCGTACGCCGAGAGCGCGACCGGCAACCTGGCCACCGAGGACCTGGTCTGGATGTTCCGCGGGCTCGGCGTCGAGACCGGCGTCGACCTGGATGCCCTGGTCGCGACCAGCGTCTGGATGGCCGGCGTCCTCGGCCGGCCCAGTCCGTCCCGGGTCGTGACGGCGCTGAGCTGACCGACGGCGGTCGGTCCGCGGCCGCCCATCGGTACGGCACAATCGGGCCATGGCCCGCCGCGTGTTCCTGCATCTCGGGGTCCCCCGGAGCGGAACCGCCTCGCTGCAGGACCGACTCGCGCTCAACCGCGACGCCCTGGCGAAGCAGGGGCTGACCTATCCGAACACCCGGACCGGCGACCACTTCGAGGCCGCCCTCGACCTGATCGACGAGCGCTGGGCCAGCCAGCGCGAGGCGGCGCGCGGCCAGTGGGCGTCCCTGGTCGCCGAAGCCCGCAAGGCCCCGGGCGACGTGCTGATCTCGAGCGAGATCCTCGCCGCGGCCGGTCCCGCGCAGATCGCCGACGCGATGGCGGCGTTCGCTCCCGACGAGGTCCACCTGGTGCTGACCGTCCGGGACCTCGCCCGCCAGATCCCGGCGGAGTGGCTCGAGCGGTTGCGCCAGCGCGGACAACGCCCGTTCAAGAAGCACATGAACGAGATCGCCCAATCACGGCGCAGCAGCCCGGAGCTCTGGTTCTGGCGGGTGCAGAGCGTGCCGGACATCCTCACCCGGTGGGGCAACGGCCTGCCGCCGGACCGGGTCCATGTCGTCGTGGTCCCGCCGGCGGACGCGCCGCGCGAGGAGCTCTGGCGGCGGTTCGCGACCGCGGTCGGGTTCGATCCCGACCGGGCGAGCGAGGAGGTGCCGCGAGGCCCGGATCCGCTCGGCGTCGCCGGGGCGGCGGTGCTGCGGCGCCTGAACCGGGAGCTGGCCGGGCGCCACGTCCCCGCCGAGGTCTATGCCGACCTGGTCCGCGAGCTGCTGGCCCACGAGACCCTGCCCGGCGCCGGAACCTTCGTCCCGGTGGTGATCCCGGAGGCCCGCTGGCGGTTCGTCGAGCGCGTCACGGAGGAGTGGACCGACTGGATCGAGGGCGCCGGGGTCGACGTGGTCGGCCCGCTGGACGACCTGCGGCCGCGGCCGCCCGGACCGGAGCATGTCTGGGTCCATCCCGACAACCCGCCGAGTGATCAGGTCGCCGAGGCTGCGATCGCCTCGTTGGCAGCGGTCATCACCCGGGTCGCGCCGACGTACTCCTCGCCGTTGCGGCGCCTGGCTGCACGGGTGCTCCGCTCATGACGGGCGAGCCCGAGTACCAGGCAGCCGTGCGCGCCTGGGCCGCGAGGCTCCGCGCCGCGGAGCCGGTGACCTGGTCGGCGTTCTGCGCGTCCGGGGACGGAGCCTCAGTCGGCGCACGGGTCGATCCGTCGACCACCCTCGTGCCCGGATCCGGGCAGCTCGAGATCGTGCGGCGCCTGGCCGTGTTGCACCGGTCCGAGGGACTCCCGGACTTCGCCGGCCTCGCCGACCTGGTCCTGGCGTCCTCCGGTCCCGGCCGGGGGCTGGTGGATCCGCCGTTGCCGTGGCCCGGTTCCGCGCCGGGTCACGGTCCGGCTCCGGTCGAGCCCGACCTGCTCCCGGGCACTGAACTCGTCCGGGCCGCCAGCGGCGCCCTGGTCCCGTTGCTGCTCCGTTCACCGGTCGCGCCGGTGCACCCGACCGCGTCGTCGCGCCTGCGCAGGTACCTTCCCGGGCGGCATCGCTTCGCCGTCGCCGGCACGCCGCTCACCGCGGCTGCCGTGCGTACCGCGCTCCTCGACGCCGGCTGGGTCGAGGGCGGTTCGCGAGCCACGCACCTGGTCCTGGGCCGTGACCTCGAGTCGATGATGGCCGAGCACTGGGCGGCCCGGACCCTGGCCGGTGCGGAACGCCGCTGGCGGCCGCTGTGGCGCCGGGCGGTCACCACCGAGTCACTGCCGCCGCGGCTGCGCCTCGACGAGATCGCCGCCCGTCGGTCGAACGAGCACGGGCCGGGGGCGGTGCATCTGGTCCTCGGGCGCGACGCCGCCGAGATCGCGGCCGGAGTGAGGGCCGCGACCGGCGCCGGGATCAGCCTCGGCCCGATCGACGCCGACGTCGTGGCGGCCGACCTGCTCCGCCGGTTGAACCCGTTCCTGGTCCTCGCCGGCGGCTCGGCAGGACGTCGTACGGCGATCGCCGGACCGTGGCCCGCAGCGCTCCGGGACGCACGCCGCTCCACGAGCCGCACCGCCCTCGGAGCCCCGCGGGGCCTGCTGCCCTGGGCGATCGGCACCGCGGACCGGATGGCCGGGCGGATCACCGGACGGGTCCCGGACGCTGCTGCCGGCGGTGACTACGCTGTGCACGGCGATCCGGCGGTGCTGGTCCCGGACCGGGGCCGCGACGTGGCGCGGACGGTGGATCCGGACGACGTGGCCGACCTGGCCGTCCGGATGATCGCCGCGCTGTGGCGCTACGAGGCGCAGGAAGGGGACCGCTGATGGCACGCACCGTGATCGTCCACGTCGGCGCCCCGAAGACCGGCACCTCGTTCGTACAGGACCTTCTCTTCGCCCAGCGTGAGCGGCTCCGCGAGCACGGTGTGCTCTACCCGGCGGATCGGTTCGACGCGCATTTCCTGGCGGCGCTCGACCTGCTCCAGCTCCCCTGGGGCGGCATCGAGGAAGAGGCGACGGGTGCCTGGGACCGCCTCGCCGCCGAGGTCAGGGCCTGGCCCGGGACGGCGATCATCAGTCACGAGATCCTGGCCACGGCCTCGCGCGCCCAGGTCGCCCGTGCCTTCGAGACCTTGCGCGCGAACGACGAGACCGAGCTCCACGTCGTGTACTCGGCACGCGATCTGGTCCGGCAGATCCCGGCCGAATGGCAGGAGAACATCAAGCACCGTCGCGAGACGACGTACGGCGACTTCCTCGCCGAGCTCCGCGACCCGGCCCGCGCGGAGCCGACGGCACGCTGGTTCTGGGCGGTGCAGGAAGTGCCCGACGTGCTCGACCGGTGGGGCGCGACCCTGCCGCGCGAGCAGGTCCACCTGGTGACGGTGCCGCCGCCGGGCGCGCCTCACGGACTGCTCTGGCAGCGCTTCGCCCGGGTGATCGGCCTGGACCCGACCGAGTTCGTGCCCGAGGCGGTCCGCACCAACGCCTCCCTCGGCGTCGCCGAGGCGGCACTGCTCCGCCGGCTCAACGTGCGGATCGTGGACCTGGTCTGGAACCACAACTACCGTCCGCTGGTCCGTGAGCACCTGGTGCACCAGAACCTCTCCGAGCAGCGGGTCTCGCCGAAGCTGTCGGTCCCCCCGGAGGTCTGGGAGTGGGCCGAGGACCTCAGCCGGAAGTGGGTGAGCGAGCTCGCCCTGCGCGCCTACGACGTCTCGGGCGACCTCGACGACCTGCTGCCGCGACCCGCACTGCCCTGGGCCGATCCGGACGACCCGGATCCGGAGCAGCTGGCTGAAGCCGGGCTGAACGCGCTGACAGCACTGACCGTCGAAGCCGCTCGTCTTCGTGACCAGCAGCGCGTGCTCACCGACGAGATCGCCGACCTGCACGCGGAGCTCGACCGGGCGTACGTGACCCCGCTCTACCGGTGGCGGCGCAGCCTCGTCGAGAAGGCGGCCACCAATGCGTCGGCCCGGCGCGGTCTGGCCCTCTACCGCCGGGTGCGGGGCAGGAACTCGCGGTCCACGTAACGACCGATGCGCCAGGTCACGTAGCCGTCGGTGCCGGCTCCGACCAGGCCGCCGACGATCGGGATCCGGCGCCCCACCGTGGTGGCCAGGCGCTTGCCGGCCGCACGGGCGATCAACTCCGAGGCGACCTCGTTGGCGAGCAGGTCGTCCAGGTTGTCGTCGTGGACCAGGGTGTTCGCGATCTCCATCGGAGTCCCGGGGAGCTCGCGCTTCTTGACCATCTTGAGGATCCGTTCCTCGCCGAGCAGGCAGGCCAGGATCGCGTCCCGGACCCGGGGGTCCTCGAGGTCGTAGCCGCGCAGGTGCAGCATCCCGGCGACCATCCGGCACTGGATCAACGCCAGGCCGGCGATGTTGGCGGGGACGGTGACCGCCATCGTGACGAGGCCGCCGAGGTTGGTGACGAAACCCTGCGCCCCGGCGTACCGGACGTGGTTCTCGATGACGTCGTGGATGCCGCGGTTGAGGTGCCCGTGGTTCTGCTCGAGCTGCTTCTCGGCGGCAACGGCGGCGCTCGGCAGCGGACCGCCACCGGTGATGGCCACGGTCAGGGCCTGGTGGACGAACGCGGAGGTGACGTTCGGAGCGATCTGGGTGGCGTGCGGTGCGAGCGACGCGCCGATCCGCTTGGCGACGCTCATGCACTGCCGCCGTACGGGGACAGGCAGGCACCGGGACGGCTGTGCTGGAGCAGTCGCTCGCTGCGGTCGGTCATGCGCACAGCCTAGGTGTAGGCCCCTGGAGTCCGTCGCGGTGTTGGATGGGAGCGTGCCGATCGATCCCGGACCCTCGCCCTGGGTGCTCCCGACCCCGGATCCGGGTGCCGGCGACCTGATCGCGATCGGAGCCGATCTGGAGCCGGCGACGCTGATCGCGGCGTACCGCGCCGGGCTCTTCCCGATGCCGGTCGAGTCGGCCCTCGGCTGGTGGTCGCCGGCCGAACGCGGGATCCTGCCCCTGGACGGACTGATCGTCTCCCGCTCCCTGCGCAGATCCGTACGCCGTTACGAGGTGCGCGTCGACACTGCTTTCGCCGAGGTCCTGGCGGCCTGTTCCGACCCGTCGCGCGACGGCGCCTGGATCGACGAGTCGGTGACCACGGCGTACCTCCGGCTGCACGAGCTGGGCTGGGCCCACTCGGTGGAGACCTGGCTGGACGGGGAACTGGTCGGCGGTCTCTACGGGATCGCGATCGCCGGGCTGTTCGCCGGGGAGTCGATGTTCTCCCACGCGAGGGACGCGTCGAAGGTCGCGCTGGTCCACCTGGTCGACCTGCTCCGCGACGAGTACGCCGACCGCCGGGTGCTGGACACCCAGTGGCAGACGGCCCATCTCGCCACCCTGGGTGTCGTGGAGATCGACCGGCAGGACTACTTCCGCCGGCTCTCGGCCGCGCTCACCGTGCCGCTGCCGGCCGCCTTCGCCTGACGGCGGTGCGTCAGACGACCACCGGGTCGCCGGCGTCGCTGAGCATCGGGCGCCCCGCGGCGGACCACTCGATCATCCCGCCGTCGAGGTTCACCGCGTCGTACCCGGCCTGGACCAGGTAGCGGGCCGCCTGCGCCGAGCGGGCGCCGACCTTGCAGACCACGAGCACCTGGGAGTCGGCCGGGATCTCGCCGACGCGCTCGACGAGTTCCATCAACGGGATGTGCAAGGCACCCTCGATCCGGCCGTACGCCCACTCGATCGGCTCCCGCACGTCGAGCACGACGAGGCCCGCGGGCAGGGGGTTCGGGACCTGGTCGATCGTGACCGTGGGGATGCCGTTCATGGCAGGAACGCTACTTCAGCAGTTTCGACAGCCGCCGGTCGGCCAGCGGCTTGCCGCCGGTCTGGCAGGTCGCGCAGTACTGCAGGCTGCGGTCGGCGAAGGAGACCTCACGGACGACGTCGCCGCAGACCGGGCACTTCTCGCCGGTCCGGCCGTGCACCGCCATGTGCGACTTCTTCTCGCCCTTGAGCTCGCTGGCCGGGAGGCCGTCGGCGCGTGCGACGGCGTCGGAGAGCACCCCGCGGATGGTGGCGTAGAGCCACTCCACCTCGTCGTCGGTCAGGCTGTTGGCCGGCTTGAACGGCGACATCTTCGCGGCGTGCAGGATCTCGTCCGAGTAGGCGTTGCCGATCCCGGCGATCGTGCCCTGGTGCCGCAGGACGCCCTTGATCTGGGCCCGTCCGGCCTCCTCGAGGATGGCGGCCAGGACCTGGGGCGTGAACTCGCCGACGAGCGGGTCGGGGCCGAGCCGGGCGATGCCCTCGACGTCCTGAGGGTCGCGGACGACGTACAGGGCCAGGCTCTTGCGCGTGCCGGCTTCGGTGATGTCCAGGCCGCTGCCGTCGTCGAGGACGATCCTGGCCGCGAGCGGCGACTTGCTGTTCGGCTTGGCCGGGAGCTTCGGCACCTCGTCCTTCCAGCGCACCCATCCGGCGAGGGCCAGATGCAGGATCAGGTGCGTCCCGGAGACGTCGAAGTCGAGGAACTTCCCGTGCCGGCTGACCCCGTCGACCATCCCGCCGGCCAGCGCGGAGACGGGCGGGTCGTAGGTTTTCAGGCAGCTGAAGTTGGCGATGTCGACGCGGACGATCGCGCGTCCGTCGAGGCGGCCGGAGAGATCCTTGGCCAGCGCCTCCACCTCGGGCAGCTCGGGCATGAGGTCACGGTACCGGGCGGGACGGTGCCCGACCCGGGCCGCAGGGCGTACGGGCAGCGACCCTCAGCAGATGCCCAGCAGGTGCTGGAGTCCGTTGCACGGCCGCTCCGTCGGCGTCGGGCTGGGGCTCGGAGCCGGCGTGGTGGGCTCGGTGGTCGGCTGCGGCGTCGAGGACGGCTGCGGGGCAGGCTGGCTCGGCTTCGGGGGGTTCGCCTTCACCGTCGGTTTCGCGGTCGGGGTGGTGGCGGGTTCGTCGCTCGTGCCGGCGCTCGGGCTCGGCGTCGCACTGCTCGACGGCGCACCGAGGGCAGAGGGAGCGGTCGGGGTCGAGGAAGCGGTCGGGAGGTCGCCCGCGACCGGCGGCTCCACCGACTCCGACGCGAGCGGGAGCCCGGTCGGGTCGTCGTTCCCAGTGGCGGCAGGCGGGTCGTCGTTGCCGCCCTGGGCCGCCACGCCGACGACGATGACCGCGGTCGCGACGACCGCAGCGGCCACGACGGCGACGACGCGACCGCGACGACGGCCCGGGAGCAGGGCCGCCCCGGCGGCGGTGCGCGAGTCGACAAGGGGTCCGGTCGCTTCGGCCGGCACGACCGCGACCGGCACGGTGTCGTCCTCGTCAGCACGCTCGACGTCAGGCTCGATCGGGTCGGACTCGAGGAGGACCGGTGCCGCCACGACAGGTGCGGCGGCGATCGTCTCGACCACCGGTGCGACCGGCGTCACCAGGGAGCGGTCGACCAGCGAGCTGATCGCGACATTGCTGAACGCGACCTCGTGGAACGCCTCGGTGCACCAGGCGCAGGAGCTCAGGTGCACCCAGGTCTCCCCGGAGAGTCCGGCCCGGTCAGCGCCCTCGACGGCTGCCCACAACGACGCATGGGCGGCGCGGCAGGCATCGCTCTCGGCACGGGCGGTGTGCTCGGCGACGTAGTCGCGCTGGAGCGCGGTGAGCGCGCGGTCCCGGACCTCGGCCGCCGCGGACGCCGAGATGCCGAGAGCCTCGGCGATGAGCTCATCAGCGTGCTCACCGATCACCGTGAACCAGAGGACCTCCTGGTCCTGGTGCGGAAGGTCGGCGAAGACCCTGCTCATCAGCGGGGACGCGAACACGTCCGGGTGGGTGGCGGCGGACGGCGGCGGTGGCGGGACGTCGTCCTCGCCGAGCTCGCGCACCGCGTCCCGGACGAATCCGGCGACGTCCTCGCGGGGTCCGCGGCCCACGGCGATCGCGGCGACGGTCCCGATCAGAGCCTCGGCTGCCAGCCCGGGGACCTCGGCGGGCTCGACGAGTTCCCGAGCGGCGTTCAGGGCGGTCGGCCAGTGCCGGACCCACAGGCGCGCGGCCGCCCCGGCGTCCCCACGGCAGATCCCGTCGGTGACTTGGGCGTCGTTCAGCGCGTCCCGAGCAATAGTGACGGCCATCGACTTCTCCCAGTGGTTCCCAACCGCGACGATCCTACGTGCCCCCGGACGAGACGGAAGTCCCCGTCCTCTGGGCGATACGACTCGCTACTGAAATCTAAGGAATCTCCAATACAACCGGATACCGTCCGATCATGGACCCGATCCGGAACCCGTACGCGCCCGGCGCCGGCCAGCGCCCGCCCGAACTCGCCGGGCGGGACGAACAACTCGGCGCCTTCGACGTCGTCCTCGAGCGCGTCGCCAAGGGCCGCCCGGAACGCTCGCTCGTCCTCACCGGTCTGCGCGGCGTGGGCAAGACGGTGCTGCTCAACGCTCTGCGCTCGGCCGCGGTCCGCAAGGGGTGGGGGACCGGCAAGCTCGAGGCCCGTCCGGACCAGAGCCTGCGCCGGCCGCTGTCGAGCGCGCTCCACCAGGCCGTGCGCGAGCTGGGTCACCCCGAGTCCGAGCAGGTCGACCAGGTCCTCGGCGTGATCAAGGCGTTCGCCCAGCGCGATGCCGCTCCGGGTACGAAGCTCCGCGACGTCTGGAACCCGGGGATCGAAGCCCCGGTGGTGAAAGGCCGCGCCGACTCGGGCGACATCGAGATCGACCTGGTCGAGCTCCTCACCGATGTCGGCGGTCTGGCGGCGGACGTGGGCAAGGGCGTCGCGGTCTTCGTCGACGAGATGCAGGACCTCGGTCCCGACGACGTCTCTGCCCTGTGCGCGGCCTGTCACGAGATCAGCCAGTCCGGGCTTCCGGTGATCGTCGTCGGAGCGGGGCTTCCGCACCTGCCGGCCGTGCTGTCGGCGAGCAAGTCCTACTCCGAGCGACTCTTCCGCTACCAGCGCATCGACCGGCTCGGCCGCGACGAGGCGGACCGCGCATTGTCCGCCCCGGCCGACGAGGAGGACGCGGCGTACGACGACGACGCGCTCGCCGCGATGTACGCCGCGACCGGCGGATACCCGTACTTCATCCAGGCCTACGGAAAGGCGGTCTGGGACGTCGCGCCGAGCAGTCCGATCACCGGTGCCGACGTCGCGGTGGCCGCACCCGAGGCCGAGGCCGAGCTCGCCGTCGGCTTCTTCGGCAGCCGTTACGAACGCGCGACGCCGGGGGAGCGCGAGTACCTGCGCGCGATGGCCGACGCTGCCGTCGAACTGCGCGCCGACGGCGCGGACGTCGATGACGTCGGCTCGGTGCCGACCGCCGATGTCGCCGCGATGCTGGGCAAGAAGCCGCAGTCGCTCTCACCCGCGCGCGACGCCTTGTTGAAGAAGGGACTGATCTACTCCGGCGAACGAGGCCGGATCGCTTTCACGGTGCCCCACTTCGGAAAGTACCTGCGCGACCGGGACTGATCGGCGATCGGTGCGAGAGACTGCTCCCGTGACTGTGCAGCAGCACCTCGAGACCGCGTTGCTCGACGTCGTCGGCCCCGTCCTGGGCGAGGCCGGCTTCACGGCCGCGGGGACCACGTGGCGCAGATGCGATGAGGCGGGCAACTGGGCTGTCGTGAATTTCGAGTTCAGCACCGCGACCGACGCGCTGCACTGCACGATCGGCCTGGCGGTGGCCCCGGCTCCCTGGCTGGCGTGGATGGCGGAATGGCTCGGTGCTCCGCCCCAGGCCGTCCACGAGTCCATCGGGCTCTACCGCGCGCGCCTGAACCCGTCGGGCACGCCGGCCGGCACCGACGGCTGGTGGGAGGTCCAGGACGGTCCCGACGTCGCTGTCGCGGCTGACGACATCGTGCGTCAGCTGACCGGACACGCTCTGCCCCTGCTGATCGGCCTCCTGGACCGCGACGCGTTCCTCGCCACGATCCGGGCGCGCGACCTCGGGATGATCCGGCCCGAGCAGTTCCCCGGTCTGTTCAGCTTCGCCGAGGCCGTCCTCCTCGCCGACGACGGCCCGAGCGCCGAACTGGACCGACTGCTCGAGGTCGCCCTGGCCGAGGCCCCGGAGGGCAGCAAGCAGGGCGCGGCGTCCTTCGCGGCCTGGATCCGGGTGCGCGCCGCGACTGCCGGCTGAGTGGTCCCGGCGAGACGGCGATCAGCTGGAGGCCGCCTCGACCAGCGCACGGAAGAGCCCGGCGTCGGCGGCCATCTCCGGGTGCCACTGCACTGCGAGCAGGAACCGGCCACCGGGTACCTCGATCGCCTCGAGGAGACCGTCCTCGGCCCAGGCGACCGCATCGAACCCGGGGTGGGTGCGCACCGCCTGATGGTGATGGCACCGCACCGCGGGCTTCGTGTCCAGCACGCTCGCGAGCCGGCTCCCGGCAGCGACCGAGACGGTGGTGTCCCCGAAGGAGTCGGCACCCGGGTTGTGCTGCTCGTGCCCGACGAGATCAGGCACGTGCTGGACCAGCGAGCCGCCGCCGTGCACCGCCATCACCTGCATCCCGCGGCAGACCCCGAGGACCGGCAGTTCGAGGTCCGCGACCGCGTCCAGCAGGGCGAGTTCCCAGGCGTCGCGGTCCTCCCGCCAGGTGGTCGTGGTCACCAGCGGGTCCTCGCCGTACCGCTCGGGCTGGACGTCGGCGCCACCGCTGATGATCAGGCCGTCCAGCCGGCCGACCACCGCACGCGCCGCGTCGCCGTACGGCAAGGACGGCGGCAGCAGCACCGGTACGCCGCCGGCGGACTCGACCGCGCGGGCGTAGTCGCTCGGCAGCAGGTCCGCCGACATGTCCCAGACGCCCCAGCGAGCCACCTCGCGGTAGCAGCTGAGCCCGATCAGCGGACGGTTCATGACGTCGTCACAGCGGGGTGACGTAGGCACCGGAGATGCCGCCGTCGACGAGGAACGTGGAGGCGGTCATGAACGAGGACTCGTCGGAGGCCAGGAACAGCACCGCGTTCGCCATCTCCTCGGGCTCGCCGAACCGGCCCATCGGCACGTGCACCAACCGCCGCGCCGCGCGCTCCTCATCCTTGGCGAAAAGCTCCTGCAGCAGCGGCGTGTTCACCGGTCCGGGGCAGAGCGCGTTCACCCGGACGCCCTGCCGTGCGAACTGGACGCCGAGCTCGCGGGTCATCGACAGCACCCCGCCCTTGGAGGCGGAGTACGAGATCTGCGAGGTCGCGGCTCCCATCACCGCGACGAAGGAAGCTGTGTTGATGATCGAGCCCTTGCCCTGCTCGAGCATGTACGGCAACGCCGCCTTGCAGCACAGGTACACGCTGGTCAGGTTGACCTCCTGCACCTTGCGCCACGCGTCCAGGTCGGTGTCCAGGATGGAGTCGTCCTCGGGCGGGGAGATACCGGCGTTGTTGAACGCGATGTCCACCGAACCGTAGGTGTCCTTCGCGGTCTTGAAGAGGGCGTCGACCTCCTCCTTGCTGGTGACGTCGACGTGCACGTAGGTGACGCCGAGCTCGGCGGCGAGCTCGTTGCCCCGCGCGTCGTCGAGGTCGCCGATGACGACGTTCGCGCCCTCCTCCAGGAAACGCTTCACTGTCGCCAAGCCGATCCCCGAGCAGCCCCCGGTGATCACGGCGGTGCGTCCTTCGAGCCGTGGTCCTGTCATGTTCGTTCCCCTCAATCCTGAGCGATGAAGACGTTCTTCTCCTCGGTGAACGCGTTCGGTGCGTCCGGACCGAGTTCCCGGCCGAGGCCGGACTGCTTGTAGCCACCGAACGGGGTCCAGTAGCGGACCGAGGAATGCGAGTTGACCGACAGGTTGCCCGCCTCGACCGCCCGCGCGACCCGCAGTGCCCGCCCGACGTCGCGGGTGAAGATCGAGCCGGACAGGCCGTACTCGGTGTCGTTGGCGAGCCGGACCGCGTCGTCCTCGTCGTCGAATGCCATCACGGCCACGACCGGACCGAAGATCTCCTCACGCCAGACCGTCGCCCGGGTGTCGTCGGTCAGCACCACGGTCGGCGGCAGCCAGAAGCCGTCCGACTGAGGCACCGGACCGGTGAAGGCCGTCTCGACACCGGCGAGGTAGCCGGACACGGACTCCTTCTGACCGGCAGACACCAGCGGACCCATCTCGCTTG
The DNA here is from genome assembly GCA_036676945.1 of Marmoricola sp. Lineage (GTDB taxonomy): Bacteria > Actinomycetota > Actinomycetes > Propionibacteriales > Nocardioidaceae > Marmoricola. The sequence goes on along the minus strand of JAKFBZ010000060.1, from coordinate 81,700 downwards.
CCTCGTCGGTGGGGTCGATCACCTTCATCGCGCCGACGGCCGTCTCCAGGTGGCCGAGGAACTCGTCGTACGCCGAACGCTGCACCAGGATCCGCGAGCGCGCGCAGCAGTCCTGGCCCGCGTTGTCGAAGACCGCGTACGGCGCGGTGGCGGCCGCCTTGGCGATGTCGGCGTCCGCGAAGACGATGTTGGCGCTCTTGCCACCGAGCTCGAGGGTCACCTTCTTCACCTGGTCCGCGCAGCCGGCCATGATCCGCTTGCCGACCTCGGTCGAGCCGGTGAAGCAGACCTTCCGCACCAGCGGATGGGTCACGAAGCGCTCCCCGACCACGGAGCCCTTGCCGGGGATCACCGTGAAGACGCCGTCGGGCAGGCCGGCCTCCAGGGCCAGTTCGCCGAGCCGGATCGCGGTCAGCGGAGTCAGCTCGGCCGGCTTGAGCACGACGGTGTTCCCGGCGGCGAGCGCGGGCGCGAAACCCCAGCCGGCGATCGGCATCGGGAAGTTCCAGGGCACGATCACCCCGACCACGCCGAGCGGTTCGTGGAACGTGACGTCGATGCCGCCGGCGACCGGGATCTGCCGGCCGAAGAGTCGTTCGGGAGCCGCGGAGTAGTAGTTCAGGCAGTCACGGACGTTGCCGGCCTCCCAGCGGGCGTTGCCGATCGTGTGCCCGGAGTTGGCCACCTCCAGCTGGGCGAGCTCCTCGAGGTGCGCGTCGACGACCGAGGCGAAGGAGCGCAGCAGGCGAGCGCGCTCGCCGGGCGTGATCTCGCGCCAGGTCAGGAACGCCGACTGCGCGCGCTCGATCGCGGCGTCGGTCTCCTCGACCGAGGCCAGCGCGACCTCGGTGACCGGTGTGGCGGTGGCCGGGTTGATCACGGTGTAGGTGGACACCAGGTCTCACATTCTCTCGAAGCCACGTCGCAGTTCCCAGTCGGTGACCGCGGCGCCGAACGCGGCGAGCTCGACGTCGGCCATGTTCGTGTAGTGGTCGACGACCTCGTCACCGAAGGCCTTGCGTGCGACCGCCGAGGATACGAAGGCGTCCCGGGCATCGCGCAGCGACCCCGGCACCTTCGCGCGGCCCTCGGAGGCGTAGGCGTTGCCCTCCAGTGCGGGTTCGAGCTCGAGTTCGTTCTCGATCCCGTGCAGGCCGCCGGCCAGCATCGCGGCCAGCGCGAGGTACGGGTTCACGTCGCCGCCGGGCACCCGGTTCTCCATCCGGGCTCCCGCGCCACGGCCGACCAGCCGCACCGCACAGGTGCGGTTGTCCTCGCCCCACGCGATCGTGGTCGGCGCGAACGAACCGTCCGCGAACCGCTTGTAGGAGTTGATGTTCGGCGCGTAGAGCAGGGTCAGGTCCGGCATCGTCGCCAGTACGCCGGCCACGAACTGGTCGTACAGCGGGGTGCGCGTGCCGGTCGCGTCGTCCCAGAAGACGATCTCGCCGTCCTTCCCGCGCAGTGACAGGTGGATGTGGCACGAGTTGCCCTCGCGCTCGTTGAACTTGGCCATGAAGGTCAGCGACTGGCCGTGCAGCGAGGCGATCTCCTTCGCGGCCGTCTTGTAGACCGAGTGGTTGTCGGCGGTGACCAGGACGTCGTCGTACAGGAACCCGATCTCGTGCTGGCCGAAGTTGCACTCGCCCTTGGAGCCTTCGACGTTCAGGCCGGCGTCGTACATGGTGTTGCGGATGTCGCGCAGCAGTGGCTCGATCCGGCTGCCCCCGAGGATCGAGTAGTCGACGTTGTACTGGTTCGCCGGGGTCAAGTACTGGTAGCTGAGCTCGTGCGCGTCCTCGTAGGTCTCCTCGAAGACGATGAACTCGAGCTCGGTGCCGGCGAACGCCGTGAAGCCGAGCTCCCCAGCGCGCGCGGTCTGCTGCTTGAGGATCGTCCGGGGGGACTGCAGTACCGGCGTGTGGTCGGGCCAGACCAGGTCGCACTGCACCATCGCGGTTGCCGGGAGGTGGGTGAGCAGCCGGATCGTGTCCAGGTCCAGGACGAACTCCATGTCGCCGTACCCGCGGTCCCACGAGGTGATCGAGTAGCCGGCCACGGTGTTCATGTCGATGTCGACGCCGAGCAGGTAGTTGCAGCCCTCGGTGCCGTGCTCGACCACGATGTCGAGGAAGTACCGGCCGTGCAGCCGCTTGCCCTGCAACCGACCCTGCATGTCGGTGAACGCCACCACGACGGTGTCGATCTCGCCGACGTCGATCCTGGACGTGAGGTCGGCCAGGCTCAGGTGCCTCTGGTTGCGGGTCATCGGTGTCCCTTCATGGTGGCGCTCCTCAGCCGAGCAGGCCTCGGAGCAGGGCGGCGGTGTCGTCGCAGTGCTGCTCCATCGCACGGCGGGCCTTGGTCGGCTCGCCGGCGATGATCGCGCCGACGATCGAACGGTGCTGCGCGCTGGAGTGCTCGATGTTGACCTCCAGCACCGGGATCGCCTGGAGCATGTCGTGCAGGCAGGACTGCACCTCGGTGACCGCCTCCACCGTCATCGGCGACCCGGTGACACTGGCGATGGCGAGGTGGAGCCGTGAGTCCGCCTGCCGGTGAGCGGCCGCGTCGGGTGCGTTGTCGACCTCGGTGAGCGAGGTGGACAGGAGCATCTTCTCGGTCGCGCTCAGCGTCCGGGCGGCCGCCACGTAGCAGGCGCCGGGCTCGACCACCCGCCGGAAGACGAGGGAGTCGAGCAGCTCCTCGCGTCGGTCGGCGATCCCGGCCTCCCCGCCGGCCGCCGGGGTCGCCGGCTGGTACGAGACCACGGTGCCGCCCCCACGGCCACGCGTGGTCCGCACCATGCCGGCGCTCCGCAGGCCCGCGATCGCTTCGCGAAGTGTGGCCCGGGAGACCCCCAGTCGCTCGGCGAGTTCCCGCTCGGGCGGCAGCGCCGCGCCGTACGAGAAGGCGCCGAGACGGATCGACGTTGCCAGCTGCTCGACACAGCTCTCGAACGCGTGGTGTCCGCGAACGGGCCTGAGCAGAGCGTCACCGAGAGGGTGGGCCGGCCCGCCGTGGCGGCGGGCCGACTGCGGGGAAGGACTCATGGTTCGAGTATCTAGGTCGTCGTCGCAGGTGCTTCGGGGGCGTCGATGTTGCGGATCGGCCCCTTGAACCAGTTCTTCGCCGAGACCTGCCACCAGATGGTGATGAGCAGCAGTGCGCCCAGTGTGACGATCGGCGAGTAGTTGACGAACTTCCACTCGAAGTTCTCGTCGAACGGGTTGCCGGGTTTGTAGGTCGGCATCATCAGGTAGATCGAGACGATCACGATCTCCGCCACGGCGATCGGGTTCATCCACTTGTACTTCGAGCCGTTGTTCCACTCCCCGACCTCGAAGTTCTCCCCGTGGCGCCACCGCAGCCAGATCGGGATCGCGAAGGACAGGTAGAGGCCGAGCACGGCGATCGAGGTCACGGCGAAGAAGGCGATCGGCGAATAGATCGGCTCCTCCGCGGTGCCGATGTTCACCTCGACGAGCGCGGGAAGCGTCACGAGCGCGGCCAGGACTCCGACCAGCATCACGGCTCGCGCGGGGACCTGGTTGGCCGAGAGAAGCGACCAGTGCTGCGAACCCGGCACCGCCTTGTCACGGCTGAAGGCGTAGGTCATCCGCGAGGCCGAGGTCATGCACGAGACGGCGCAGAAGAGCTGTCCCGCAGAAGAGATGAACAGGACGGTGCCGGCCCAGTTGGAGCCGAGGGCGGCTTCGAAGATCGGTTGCACACCGCTGGCGCCGAGCGAGTTGTCCGGGTTGCCGTCGTCGCCGTTCGGGACGGCGAAGACGACGGCGAGCAGCAGGATGTAGCCACCGATCGCGGAGTAGAGGATCGACTGCCAGATACCCCTGGCGGCCCCCATCGAGGCGCCCTTGGTCTCCTCGCTCAGGTGGGCACAGGCGTCGAAGCCGGTGATCGTGTACTGGGTGAGCAGGAAGCCGAACGGGATGACGGCGAAGAAGAAGATGCCGCTCGTCACGCTGCCGTCGGAGTAGCCGGAGTTGTTGATCCGCTCGGTGAAGACGTAGCTGAAGCTCTGGTGCGTGTCCGGCACGATCACCAGGATCGCCACGATCGCCGCGGCACCGGCGACGTGCCACCAGACCGACACGTTGTTCATGATCGCCATCAGGTGCCCGCTGAAGATGTTCAGCACCGAGGCGATCGCGAGGACACCCAGGAAGATGAAGAACACCCGGGTGAGCGAGTAGTCAGCAGCGAACGACTCCGACCAGGTGCTGATGGTCAGGTCGATGAAGGTCGCGCAGCCGTAGGAGACACCGGCGGTCACCGCGACCAGGCCGATCAGGTTGAGCCAGCCGGTGTAGAAGCCCGCGCGCGGACCACCGAGCTTGGAGGCCCACCAGTAGATGCCGCCCGACGTCGGGTACGCCGAGACCAGCTCGGACATGGTGAAGCCGATCAGCAGGATGAACGCGCTGATGATCGGCCACGACCAGGAGATCGAGATCGGGCCGCCGTTGTTCCAGCCGGCCCCGAAGTTGGTGAAGCAACCCGCCAGGATCGAGATGATCGAGAACGAGATCGCGAAGTTCGAGAAGCCGGACCAGTTCCGGCTCAGGTCCTGGCTGTAGCCCATCTCCGCCAGGCGCTTCTCATCGGCATTCATCTTCGGGTCTTCGGTCACGCTCATGACACGTCCTCTTTCGCCAGGGACCGCTTGGCGTCAGTGTGGTCGGGGTCACATAATGATGTCAATGGCACGACCTTAGACCTTTTAAAGACCGGTCCGGCGGAAGGCGAACGCGTGGCGTGGGAGGCGGTACTCGAGCGGATCGACTGGCTGCGCGGTACGCCGTACGAGGTCACCGAGCTCACCGGCGGCCTGACCAACGTGAACCTCAAGGTCACCTGCCCGGATCGGATCGTCGTGGTGCGCGTCGCCCAGCCCGGCAGTGAGCTGCTCGCCATCGACCACGATCACGAGCACCACAACTCGGTCGCGGCCGCCGAGGCCGGAGTGGGCGCTCCGGTGATCGACTACCTGCCCGACGCGGGGCTGATGGTCGTCGGGTGGATCGAGGGCCGGACCTTCACCGAGGCCGACCTGCGCGACGGCGGCGAGCTCGACCGGGTGGCCGCAGCCGTGAAGCAGCTGCACGCCGGACCGCGGTTCGCGAGCGACTTCGACATGTTCGCGCTGCAGCCGTCGTACCTGCAGGTGGTCCTCGAGCGCGGCTTCCGGCTGCCGGAGCGCTACCTCGACTTCGCGCCGCAGGTCGAGCGGATCCGGGCCGCGTTCGCGACGCGTGCCGAGCCGACCGTCCCCTGCAACAACGATCTGCTCGCCGGCAACATCATCGACGACGGCTCGAAGATCTGGCTGATCGACTACGAGTACTCGGGCAACAACGAGGCCACCTTCGAGCTGGGCAACGTCTGGAGCGAGGCGGCCATGGCGGTCGAGCAGCTCGACGAACTCGTCGAGGCGTACGACGGCGAGCTGCGCCGGCACCGGGTCGCGCGCGCCCGGCTGTGGGGGCTGCTGGCCAAGTACGGCTGGACTTTGTGGGGCTCGATCCAGGACGGCGTGAGCACGTTCGACTTCGACTTCTGGGAATGGGCGATGGAGAAGTACGAGCGGGCGGTGGCCGAGTTCGACGGGCCCGACTTCGACCGGCTCCTCGACGAGGCGGCCGGCGATGCCTGAGTCCCCTCCCGGGCCGTTGCCCGACCGCGCCCACGTGGTGATCATCGGCGGAGGCGTGGTCGGCACCAGCGTCGCCTACCACCTGGTGCAGCTCGGCTGGACCGATGTGCTGCTGCTGGAGCAGGGCCGGCTCTCCTCCGGCACCACCTGGCACGCGGCCGGTCTGGTCGGTCAGCTGCGCGCGTCGGAGAGTGGCACCCGCCTGGTCCAGTACTCGACGCAGCTTTACGAGCGTCTTGAGGGCGAGGTCGGACTGGCCACCGGCTTCCGGCGCTGCGGTGGAGTCACCGTCGCCCGGACCGAGGACCGGATGACCCAGCTGCGCCGGACCGCCGCGAGCGCCGCAGTCTTCGGCCTGGAGTGCGAGCTGCTCACCCCGGCGCAGGCCCACGAGCGCTACCCGGTGATGGCCGTCGACGACCTGGTCGGGGGGATCTGGCTTCCCGGTGACGGCCGCGCCGACCCGACCGACCTCACCCAGGCGCTGGCGCGAGGCGCCCGCAACGGCGGCGCCACCATCGTCGAGAAGGTCCGGGTCACCGACGTCCTCGTCGCGGACGGAGTGGCCACCGGGGTGCGCACTGATGGGGGCGACGTCGAGGCCGGCATCGTCGTCAACTGCGCCGGCCAGTGGGCCAAACAGATCGGCGCCCTGGCCGGGGTCAATGTGCCGCTGCACTCGGCCGAGCACTTCTACGTCGTGACCGAGGCGTTCGGCGACCTCTCCCGCGACCTGCCGATCCTGCGTGACCCCGACGGCTACACCTACTTCAAGGAAGAGGTCGGCGGGCTGGTGGTCGGCGGGTTCGAGCCGGAGGCGAAGCCGTGGGTCTCGCCGGACGAGATCCCGTACCCGTTCGAGTTCCAGCTCCTCGGCGAGGACTGGGACCACTTCTCGATCCTGATGGACAACGCGATCGAGCGGATCCCGGCCCTGGCCGAGGTCGGGATCCGGAAGTTCTACAACGGGCCGGAGAGCTTCACCCCCGACAACCAGTTCATCCTCGGCCGGGCGCCGGAGCTGCAGAACTTCTTCGTCGGTGCGGGCTTCAACTCGGTCGGCATCGCCACCGCGGGCGGCGCCGGCCGCGCACTCGCCGAATGGATCGTGGAGGGCGAGCCGACCCTCGACCTGACCGGCGTCGACATCCGCCGGTTCGCGCCGTTCAACGGCAACAACCAATGGCTGCGGGACCGGGTCGGCGAGGTGCTCGGCCTGCACTATGCGATCCCGTGGCCCAACCGCGAGATGGAGACCGCGCGCCCGTTCCGCTGCTCACCGGTCCACCACCTGACCGAGGCCGCCGGCGCCCTGTTCGGCAGCAAGATGGGGTGGGAGCGGCCGAACGTCTTCGCCCCGCCCGGGGCGTCGACGGAGTTGGAGTACTCCTGGTCGCGGCCGAGCTGGCTGCCCTGGTCCGCCGCCGAGCACACCAACACCCGGACCAACGTGACCGTCTTCGACCAGACCTCGTTCTCGAAGTACCTGGTCGTCGGCCCGGACGCGGTGGCGGCGCTGCAATGGGTCTGCACGGCGGACGTCGACGTCCCGGTCGGCCGCACGGTCTACACCGGGATGCTGAACGCCCGTGGGACCTACGAGTCGGACGTGACGGTGACCCGGACCGGGCCTCACGAGTACCTGATGGTCAGCAGCGCCGCCACCACCGAACGCGATCTGGACCACCTGCGCCGGCACCTGCCCTCCGGTCTCCGCGCCGAGGTCGTCGACCTGACCTCGGCCTACGCGGTGTTCGGTGTGATGGGACCGCGGTCCCGGGACCTGCTCACCCGGCTGACCGGCGCGGACCTGTCCGACCCGGCCTTCGCGTTCGGGTCCAGCCGGCAGGTCGGCATCGGCCACGCCACGGTCCGGGCGACCCGGATCACCTACGTCGGCGAGCTCGGCTGGGAGCTCTACGTGCCGGCCGATTTCGCCGCCGGCGTCTTCGCCGACCTGATGTCGGCGGGTGCTGATCTCGGGGTCGCCCACGGCGGGTACTACGCGATCAACTCGTTGCGGCTGGAGAAGGGCTACCGCGCGTTCGGGCCGGACCTCAATCCTGACCTCGGACCGGTCGAGGCGGGCCTGTCGTTCACCTGCAAGCTCGGCACCGACATCGACTTCCTGGGCCGGTCCGCGGTGGCCGCCGTCAAGGCCGCCGGTCCGCGCCGGCGGCTGGTCTCCTTCGCCCTCGACCCTGTCGACGCTGTCGGCACGGTGCTCGGCGACCCGATGCTCTGGGGCGGTGAGCTCGTCCTGCGTGACGGCGTCCCGGCCGGCCAGGTCACCTCGGCGGCCTGGGGGGCGACGGTCGGCGCCTGCGTCGGCCTGGCCAACCTGGTCGACCCCGACCAGGGCGTCGTCGACGCCGCCTGGGTGCGGTCGGGGACCTACCAGGTGAACGTCGGCGGCAGCCTGCACCCGATCACGGTCTCGCTGCGCCCGATCGTCGACCCTGACGGGCTGCGGATCAAAGGGTGAGCCGGCGTACTCAGGCCCACACGTGCCGGGTCGCCCCGGCGAGGTTTGAAGACGCCTACGGGTTGGTACTGAGTGAGCGGAGGACGCCATGAACGACCTGGCCAGCGTGCGCTATCTGGTCGCCGATGTGGACGCATCGGTCGACTTCTACACCCGCCACCTCGGGTTCGAGCTGCTCTCGCGGCCCGGCCCGCCGTTCGCCGACGTGGTCCGCGGGAACCTGCGGCTCCTGATCAGCGGTCCGCAGAGTTCTGCCGGTCGGGCGATGGATGACGGCGAGGTCCCCGGCCCCGGCGGCTGGAACCGGATCCACCTGATCGTCGAGGACCTGGACGCCGAAGTCGCACGCCTGGCGGCCGCCGGTGTCGCCTTCCGCAACGACATCGTCGCCGGGCCGGGCGGACGTCAGGTCCTGGTCGTCGACCCCTCGGGGAACTTCGTCGAACTCTTCGAGCCGGCGGCGCGCTGACTCACCAGGGACTGGGCTTGAAGTCCTTCACGAAGCAGCCGTACAGGTCCTCGCCGGCCTCGCCGATCACGATCGGGTCGTAGACGCGCGCGGCTCCGTCGACCAGGTCGAGCGGCGCGTGCCAGCCCTCGGCCGCGATCCGGAGCTTCTCGCCGTGCGGGCGCTCGTCGGTGATCCAGCCGGTGTCGACGGCGGTCATCAGGATCTTGTCGGTCTCGAACATCTCGCCGGCACTGGTCCGGGTGAGCATGTTCAGCGCGGCCTTGGCCATGTTGGTGTGCGGGTGGCCGGGGCCCTTGTAGCGGCGGGAGAACTGGCCCTCCATCGCGGAGACGTTCACGACGTAGGCACGCCGGGCGCCCGCCTGGACCGCTGCCCGCATCGACGGACGCAGCCGGGAGATCAGCAGGAACGGCGCGATCGAGTTGCAGAACTGGACCTCGAGGAGCTCCAGCGGGTCCACCTCCTCGACGACCTGGGTCCAGGAGTTGTTGGTCTGGGTGTCGGGCAGCAGGCCGCCCGCGTCCACCGCTGTGCCGGCCAGGTGCGCCTCCAGGGACGCGTTGCCGGCCTTGAGTGCCAGCGCGGTCAGCGTCGCCGCGTTGTGCGCCGCGATCGCATGCTCCTCGGGTTCGCCCTCGTGGTGCGCGACCGCATGGGCTGCGAGCGCGCCGGAGATCGCCGCCGGGTGTGCCTCGGAGATCCGGTCGAAGGCGACCATCTCCGGGAGGACCGGAAGGTCCGGCAGCGGCGCGGCCTCCATCTCGACGAGGTTGGAGTAGGCGCCGGGGGAGCGTCGTACGGTCTGGCAGGCGTTGTTGATCAGGATGTCCAGCGGACCGTCCGCCGCGACGTCGTCGGTGAGTGCGACCACCTGGGTCGGATCGCGCAGGTCGATGCCGACGATCTTGAGCCGGTGCAGCCAGTCGGCCGAATCGTCCATCGCCGCGAAGCGTCGGACGGCGTCCTTCGGGAACCGGGTCGTGATCGTGGTGTGCGCGCCGTCGCGGAGCAGGCGCAGCGCGATGTACATCCCGATCTTGGCGCGACCGCCGGTGAGCAGCGCGCGCTTGCCGCGCAGGTCGGTCCGCTGGTCGCGTTTGGTGTGGCTGAAGGCGGCGCACTCGGGGCAGAGGTAGTGGTAGAACGCGTCGACCAGGGTGTAGTCGTTCTTGCAGATGTAGCAGCCGCGCGGGTTGATCAGCTCGCCGGCGAAGGCGCCCTTGGTGTTCGAGACCAGCGGGATGCCCTGGGTCTCGTCGTCGATCCGCATCCGCGAGCCGGTCGCGGTCGCCTCGGTGACGGCACGGTCCGCGGCGAGCTCGGCCTCGCGCTTGCGGGTCCGGCGCTCCTTCTTGAGCGCCTTGTACATGTGCGACGCCGCGCGTTTCACGACGGTGATGTCCGGGTGGTCCTCGGGCAGGTGGTGCAGCTGGTTGAGGACGCGCACGGTGACGGCGAGGTCGTCCGGGTCGATGCCGGACTCGTCGGTGCCGTCGGTGGGGATCACCGACGAATCGTACGTTCCCTCGCGGGTGGAGCCACGAGCAGGAGGTCGGTCGGTACGGCTGCCGGCGGACGACCCGCGGGGGTTCACGGCCGAGTCTGAGCGGGTCGGGCGCGAACGCACTGCACAATGAACGTATGGCAGGCGGAGCCGCAGGGCACGGCAGCGACCCGCAGGGATCCAGGCCGCAGGTCGTCGCGCACCGCGGCGCGAGCGCGTCGAAGGCCGAGCACACCCTGGGGGCGTACGTGGCCGCGCTCGACGAGGGCGCCGAGGCGCTCGAGTGCGACGTCCGGCTGACCGCCGACGGCCACCTCGTCTGCGTCCACGACCGCGACCTCCGGCGTACGGCGCACAAGCGCGCGCTGGTCTCCTCGATGGAGCTCTCCGAGCTCGAGCAGCTCGACTTCGCCAGCTGGAAGCACCCGTGGGCCGAGCTGGACGACGAGGCGCCGGAGATGGATCCCGAGCTCGGCAAGGTGCTGACCCTGCGCCGCCTGCTGGAGGTGGTCGCCGAGTACCCCCGGCCGGTCGAACTCGCGATCGAGACCAAGCACCCGACCCGGTACGCCGGCCTGGTCGAGCGCCGGCTGGTCGACCTGCTCGACGACTTCGGCTGGGCCGGCGCCGACTCCCCGGCGAGGGTGATGAGCTTCTCCTGGATCGCCCTGCGCCGGGTGCGCCGGCTCGCCCCGGACCTGCGGCTGGTCTTCCTGATGGACGGGCCGAGCGACTGGGCGCGGGTGCGGCCCTTCGCCGAGAACGACTGGATCGCCGGCCCGGGCATCAAGGTCCTGCGCAAGTACCCCGACCTGATCCGCCGGATCCGCAAGAACGGGACCGAGCTGCACGTGTGGACGGTCAACACGGAGGCCGACATCGACCTGTGCCGCGAGCACGGCGTCGCCGCGATCATCACCGACAAGCCCGCTGAGACGATGCGCCACCTGCGGGGTTGAGCGGTAGCGTCGGACGCGATGTTTACGGGCGGGCAGAACAGGGAAGAACCCGACCCGAATCTGTCGCCGCCAACCAACGGTCGCCCTGCCGGAGGACGCTGCCTATGACCAGCTGTATCGCCACCCCCTTGCGTGGGCCGGTGTCGATGCGCGTCCCCTTCGCCGCGACCAGCGCGGGCCGGGTACGTCACGCGCTCGAGAGCTGGCTGGTGCACCACCAGGTCGACGGCACCGTCCTGGACGACGCCAGGCTGGTCATGTCGGAGCTGATCGGGAACGTCGTCAAGCACGCGTCCCCGCTCTCCAGTGACACCTTCCTGGTCCGCTGGCGGATCGAGAAGGACCGGCTGCTGATCAGCGTGTGCGACGGAGGTGGTGACACCGCCCCGGAGCGGATGCCGGCCGACGTCGAATCCCTCGGCGGCCGGGGACTGGCGATCGTCGATGCGGTCAGCGACTCGTGGTGGGTCGAGCGGACCCAGCAGATGCACGCCGTGCACGTCCGCCTCGACCTCGCCTGAGGCCGGCGCACCCGTCCGTGACCCGGTCGCCCGTCGGAGGCTAGCCTTCCGCGCATGGGTAAGAAGTCACGCGTCAAGGCGCGTTCCGCCGCAGCAGCTCCCTCCGAGACCGCGGCCGGCGAGGTCGGCCCCCGACAGCCATGCCCGTGTGGCTCGGGTCGCCGGTACAAGTCCTGCCACGGCAGCGCCGGTGGCGCCCCGACGACCTGGTCCGCCCGGCCGTTCGACGGACTCGCCGGCGAGTGCGACCTGATCGCGCTGCGCGAGTTCGTCCCGGCGGCGACGGTCCCGCTCACCCTCAAGGACGGCGACCGCCCGGTCACGCTGGCGACCCTGCTCCCCGGCGCGGCACCTGCGATGGTGCGCGAGAGCGGGGCGATCTGGCTGGGGCTCCAGGTCCAGCACGCGTACGGCGACCCGAGCCGCGACCTGGGCGCCGTGCTGACCGCCGCGCTCGCCGCGGAGCCGGGCAGCACGGTCGGCCTGACCAACGACCCGGGCGAGGGACCGCGGCTCCAGGACCTCGTCACCGGTGACCTGGCGGTCACCGTGCACGAAGGCTTCGACTACTGGCTCGAGGAGCTGCCCGACCCCGAAGGTGCGATGGCGGCGGTCGTCGAGCAGGCGAACGCGGCCGCCGCGCCGACCGTCAGGCTCGAGGGTGTGGATGCGGCGTACTGGACCTCGATGGGTGACCGGGAGTTCCTGCGCTGGGTCCGCCCCGAGGACGAGGACGCGCTGCTCGACGCGCTCGCCCGGCTGCACGCCGGCGGTCGCGACCACCTGGTCGAGGGCGCCCGCCTGATCGGGATGTTTCGGGCACATGGGGTGCTCGCGCCGGTGTGGGACCTCCCGCTCGGCACCGGTGCCGAGGCGCTCGTCGCGCCGGTCGCCGCGTTCGACGCGCTGCTGACCGAGACCCTGGCCGACGCCTCCCCGCTGGGCACCGAGGAGCGGTCCGCCCGGTCCGGGCTGGCCAGCAGGCAGGTCACGATCCGCTAGCCCGACCTCCGGAACTGGCCCGTTCCGAACACTGGTCTGTTCTGGTGAATGAAAACAGGACAGAAACCTAGAGCGTGTTCTACAGTTGCCTCAGCCCGGTCGGCGTTGCATCCCCCGTCAACACCGGCCGGGCGTTTACTTGCCCTGGACCAGGCCGAACGCCTCGTTCAGGAGGGCGCTGAGACCTCGTCCCGGTCGATCGGGCAGCTCATGCACCGGGGGCCTCCCCGGCCCGATCCGAGCTCGGATCCGGAGATCGCGATGACCTCGATCCCGGCCGCTTCGAGACGCGTGTTCGTCTCCACGTTGCGCTCGTACGCGACCGCGAGACGCGGAGCCAGCGCGAGCGTGTTGTTGCCGTCGTCCCACTGCTCGCGTTCCGCGGTCACCGGGTCCAGGCCGGTGTCGATCTGGTGCAGGGTGTCGATCTGCATGGCCTTCGCCGCAGCGGTCAGGAACGGTTCCGCGCCGGCCACCGCGAGGACTCCTGGCTCGGTCTGGGTGACCGCGTGCGCGACCAGGTGGTCCGCGACGTTCGGGTACATCACGATCTTGTCGACGTCGACCATCGTGCAGACGGTGTCCAGGTGCATCGTCGCGCGCTCCTGGGCGATCGGGACGGCCAGCACGGTCTCGGCCAGGCCGTCGGCGAACACCTGACGGGCGAGCCGCTCGACCCCCGCCGGCGTGGTGCGCTCGCCGACGCCGACGGCGATCACGCCGGGTGACATCAGCAGCACGTCACCGCCTTCGACGTGCTCGTGATCCGCGCCGTGGATCCGGGAGACGCCGTCGAACCGCGGGTGCTGGCTGTAGATCAGGTCGGTCAGCTGGGTCTCGCGGACCCGTGCGGGCATCGCGAGCGAGGTGATCGCGACCCGGTCGGCGATCCACACGCTGGAGTCGCGGGTGAACAACAGGTTGGGCAGCGGGTCGATCAGGAAGTCGTCGTGCGCCAGCAGGGAGGTCACCAGGCCGAAGCCGCCGCGGACCTCGTCGTTGCGGACGCCGGCGGTGAGCACCTGGGCCAGCGCTGCGGGATCGAGCTCCGAGAGCGCAGTGGTCAGGTAGAGGCGAAGGGTGTCACCGAGGTGCAGCGAATCGAGGACGTTGTTGATCGCGCGGGTCCGCGCCGACTCCGCTGCGAGGGTCTCGACCAGGAGGTCGACCAGGTACAGGACCTCGACGTCCCGGTCGCGCAGGGCCTGGGCGAAGGCGTCGTGCTCGTCCTGCGCCCGGCCGACCCAGGGGATCCCGTCGAAGAGGAGCTTGTCGTTGTTGCGCGGGGTCAGCCGCTGCAACTCGGGACCGGGCCGGTGGAGCATCACCGTCCGAAGCCGACCGACCTCACTGCTGGCACCCATAGTCATGCTTCGCAGACTACTTCTCCGCGTCGGCCGTGTGGGCTCGCGGCGGCGGTCAGGTCAGGAGGCCGTACGCCGTGACCCCGGCCAGCGCGAGGCAGACCGTGGCCCCGACGTAGTGGATCACCGACAGCTTCACGTGCTGCAGGAGGAAGCGCCCGGCGATGACGGCGAGTCCCGAGACGGCCAGCAGGGCGCCCCACGCGCCGAGGAAGACGCTCACGGGTTCGCCGTACTTGCCGACCAGACTGATCGTCAGGAGCTGGGAGAGGTCACCCCACTCGGCCGCGAACAGCACCAGGAACGAGGCGCCGATCGCACCGAACCCGGTCCGGGTCGGACCTGCTCCCGTCTTCTCCAGGAACTCCGCCTCGGTCTCGGCCTCCTCGGCGTCGGCCTTCGGCGCTTCCCGGAACAGCACCACGGCGCCGACCAGGAAGATCACCCCGGCGACGGCCTGCACGAGATCCTCCGGCAGGAAGCTCACCGCGCGTCCCACCGTGACCGCGATCAGGGTCTGCACGGCGAACGCCAGTCCGACACCGATCCAGACCAGCAGGCCGCGGTAGCGGGTGGAGAGCACCAGGGTCGCGATGAAGGTCTTGTCCGGCAGCTCGACGACGAAGATCGCGGCGAAGGTCAGCGCGACGACGGTGAGATCCACCCGGCAAACCTACGAGGTCGCACCCCGGGCGAGCGCGCTGGCCTCGGCGAGGACGTCCTTGACCGGCCGGTCGAGTGCCGACGCGGCGGCCACGACGTCGGCGTACTCGGGCTGGATGTTCATCAGTTCGCCGTCGAGGTGGGCCAGCTTCACGGCGACCCGGTGGCCGCCGACGTCCACCTCGATGAACGACCGGTCCAGGGCGTGCTTGCCGAAGGCCTGTTCCCGTACGCCGATGGTCGAGGTCTGCCGGAAGATCTCGCGCCGCACCGGTGCCGCGGCCTCGACGCTGACGAGCGCGTTGAGGGTGTGCGCGGGCCGGCCCTTCTTCATCAGGATCGGCGTCAGCCACGCGTCCGAGGCACCGGCCGCGAGCAGTGCGGCGATCACCTCGGGCCACAGTCGCGGGTCCAGGTCGTCGACGTTGGCCTCGATGACGAGAGCCCCCGACCCGGGGCCGTTGCCGTTGCCGTCGAAGGCTGAGCCCGTCGAAACGCGTTCCCCCACCAACAGCCTCAGCACGTTCGCATGCCCCTCCGGATCGGCGCCACCGGCTCCGACACCGACCTCCTCGACGGCCAGTGCGGGCTGCGGTCCCCACTCCTGCACCACCGCGGCCAGGATGGCGGCGCCGGTCGGTGTGGTGAGCTCGCGGTCCAGCGGCCCGCCGTACGTCGGCACCCCGAGCAGCAGCTCGACCACGGCGGGCACCGGCACCGGGATCCGCCCGTGCCGGGCCGACGTGGTGCCGGCGCCGAGCGCGACCGGCGTACACGCGATCCGGTCGAGGCCGAGGTGCACCAGCCCGGCGGCTGCGCCGACGATGTCCGCGATCGAGTCCAGGGCCCCGACCTCGTGGAAATGGACCTCCTCGACGGCGACGCCGTGCGCGGCCGCCTCGGCATCGGCCAGCCGGCCGAAGATCGCCAGCGCCAGGTCACGGACCGGGGCGGTGAGCGCGGAGTCCGCGATCATCGAGCGGATCGTCGTCCAGTCACGATGGGTGACGCTGTCCGCGACGGTGACCCGGCAGCGCGTGGCAGCGAACCCGTTGCGGGTGGTCGGCTCGGCGGAGAGTTCGATCGGTTCCGGGGCGACCGCGTCGACCGCGTCGCGCAGCACCTGCAGCGGGACGCCGGCGCCGACCAGCGCACCGAGGACCATGTCCCCGCTCGCTCCCGACGACGCGTCGAACCACGCGACCCTGCTCATCCGCGGGGCCTCGCGTTGCGGGCGACCCTGGCGGCGAAGACCCCGGCGCCGTAGCCGTTGTCGATGTTGACCACGCTCACCCCCGGCGCGCACGAGTTGAGCATGCCGAGCAGTGCGGCCAGGCCCTCGAAGGCCGCGCCGTACCCGACGCTGGTCGGGACGGCGACCAGCGGGACGCCGACCAGCCCGCCGACGACGCTGGGCAGCGCGCCCTCCATCCCGGCCACCACGATCAGGCAGTCGGCTTCGCTGAACGACGCGCGCGCCTCGAGGATGCGGTGCAGCCCGGCCACCCCGACGTCATCGATCCGGACCGCCGCGGAGCCGTGCACGCGCACGCTCAGCGCCGCCTCGGCGGCCACCGGGGCGTCGCTGGTGCCGGCGGCGATCACGGCCACCGTGCCCTGCGGTTCGGGCATCGGCCCGAGGGTCGCGGCCCGGGCGACCTCGTCGATCCGCGCCTCAGGGAGCTCCGCGGCGAGGAGCTCGCGGGCCTCGGGGGAGAGCCGGGTGGCCAGGACGGCTCGTTCGGGGTGGCGCGCGTGCAGGGCGCGCAGGATGCCGACGATCTGTTCCGGGGTCTTGCCGGCGCCGTAGACGACTTCGGGATCCCCGGTACGCCGGGCCCGGTCCACGTCAAGGCGCGCGAAGCCCAGGTCAGCGGTGGCCGGCGAACTCGACCGGTCGTTGGGCTCAGCGTTCACATGGCGAGGCTAGCCCTCTCGTCGTGGCTTGTGGCTTGTCGGTGGGCGGAGGTAGGACTGGAGGACCGGGGTCGACCACGACAGAGGAGCGGAAATGGCCAAGTTCGAGAAGTACGTGCAGGGGACGCCCTGCTATGTGGAGCTGATGACCCCGGACCAGCAGGGCGCTGCCGAGTTCTACCGGCAGGTCTTCGACTGGGAGATCCAGGACTTCCCGCTGCCGGAGGAGGCCGGCGGCGGGGTCTACCTCCAGGGCCGGATCGGCGGCGCGACGGTCGCCGGCATCAGCGGCCAGATGCCCGGACTGGAAGGGCATCCCGCGTTCTGGGGCGTGTACCTCGCGGTCGACGACGTGGACGCCGCTGTCGCCAAGGTCGAGGCCGCGGGCGGCAAGGTCGAGGCGCCGGCGTTCGATGTGATGGACCTCGGCCGGATGGCCGCGATCCAGGACCCGACGTTGGCACGGGTCAACCTGTGGCAGGCGGGCAACAGCATCGGCACCGAGGTCGCCAACGAGCCGGGGACGCCGATCTGGAACGAGCTGCTGACGCCCGACGCGGACAAGGCATTGGCGTTCTACGCCGACGTTCTGGGTCTCGGGACCCAGGTCATGGAGATGCCCGGGGACAGCGGTGGCGGCTACACCAGCATCACCAACGTCGCCGGTGACGTCGTCGGCGGCGTGATGCCGCCGATGATGGAAGGCATCCCGCCGCACTGGAACGTCTACTTCAACGTCGAGGACGCCGACGCGACCGGCGCCAAGGCCACCGCGATCGGTGGCAAGGTCATGGCGCCGAACTTCGACGTGCCCGGCGTGGGGAGGATGGGCTTCTACGCCGACCCGCAGGGCGGCATGTTCGCGCTGATGCAGAACCCTGCCTGACGTCCTGCCTCAGTCGTCGCGGAAGCCGTCGGCGCGGTAGACCCCGAGGATCTTCACCTCGGTCGTGAAGAACGCGAGCTCCTCGAGCGCGTTCTTCAGGCCGGGGTCCTCCGGGTGCCCGTCGACCTCGGCGAGGAACTGGGTGGCGGCGAAGTGGCCGCCCACCATGTAGCTCTCCAGCTTGGTCATGTTCACGCCGTTGGTCGCGAACCCGCCGAGTGCCTTGTAGAGCGCGGCCGGGAGGTTGCGCACGTTGAAGATGAACGACGTGACGACCGGGCCCTGTCCGCGCGGGGCCTCGGTGTAGTCGGGGGAGAGGACGACGAAGCGGGTGGTGTTGTGGTCCTCGTCCTCGACGTCGTTGGCCAGGATCTCCAGCCCGTAGATCTCGGCGGCGAGCGGCGGGGCGATCGCCGCCTGGGTCGGATCGGCCGCCTCGGACACCTCGCGGGCGGCGCCGGCCGTGTCGCCGGAGATGATCGGGGTCAGCCCGTGCTCGCGGATGATCCTGCGGCACTGGCCGAGCGCGTGCACGTGGCTGTGCACGGTCCGGATCGACTCCAGGGTGGCGCCCGGGGTCGCCATCAGATGGAACTGGATGCGCAGGAAGTGCTCGGCGATGATGTGCAGGTTCGAGGCAGGCAGGAAGTGGTGGATGTCCGCGACCCGGCCGGCGATCGAGTTGTCGATCGGGATCATCGCGAGCTCGGCGTCGCCGTTCTCGACGGTGGCGAACACGTCCTCGAACGACGCGCACGGCACCGGCTCCCAGTCGGGGTAGTGCTGCTTGCACACCAGATGGGAGTTGGCACCGGGTTCGCCCTGGTAGGCGATGCGTCGTGCGGTCACCCGTGGAGTTTCGCACGCGCGTGCCTGCGGCTCGACCGGGTTCCACCGCCGTAGCGTTGTCGGGGTGAACACCGCCCTCTCGGTCCTGGCCCTGTTGATCGCCCTCACCGCGCTCGGGCTGCAACTGCAACAGCGCCGCCGCCCGGCGGCCGCCGCGCCGGGCGACGTGGCAGATCTGCCCCAGGACGCGCTCGGACTGCGGCACGAGGTCGCGGCGCTGCGCGAGGAGGGTGCCGCGGCGTTCAAGCATCTCGCGGTCGTCCGCTACGACGCGTACGGCGACCTCGGCGCGATGGGCGGCGGACTCTCCTGGACGCTGGCGCTGCTCGACGATCAGGGCGACGGCGTCGTGCTGACCTCGATCCACGGACGCACCGAGGCGCGGACCTATGCCAAGACGATCGCCGGCTGGGCCTGCGAGGTGCCGCTCTCCCCGGAGGAGGAAGAGGCGCTCGCGACCGCTCGGGGCTGAGCGCGTCTCAGGCAGCGGGGAGCAGGAAGACCGGGATCGCCCGGCCGGTGCGCTCGGCGTACTTGGCGTAGTTGGGCCAGGTCTCGAGCATGTGCCCCCAGACGGCCTCCCGTTCGGGACCGGTCAGCTCCTGCGGGACGACGTCACGCACGTCCCGGTCGACCTGGACGGTGACGGTCTGCCCGGCCGCTTCGGCAGCGCGGATGTTGAGCACCCAGACCGGCGATTTCTCGCCCCCGAAGTTCGACCCGGCGATCAGGTGACCGCCCTGGTAGGGCACGCAGAGGACCGGCGTCGTCCGCGGCTCGCCCGACTTCCTGCCGACGACGGTCAGCATCATGCTCGGCAGGCCGGCCAGCCCGAGCAGCGAGAGGCGTCCGCCCGTGATCCGCTGCAGGAACTTGTCGATCGCCGTGATCTGACGCAGGAACCTCGGCAGCCAGGAGAGGCCGCCCATCCAGATCGCGACCGGCGTCAGCATCCCCATGCGCGGATCCTAGGGGCCCCGACCGCTCTCAGCGCGGTACCCGGACCAGCAACCGGCCGTGCAGGCACTCGGCGCGCAGTTCGCGGCCCGGCCTCAGCAGGTCGCCGTCGAGCTGGCGCGGCGCGGCGCTCGAAGCCCGTACGACGACCGTGCGGCCGCGCATCCGGGTGATGGTCTCGTCGGTGCGCGGGTTCTTGGTCATCACCCGGGCGACCAGCGGCAGCCAGGAGAGGAACTTGCGCGGGTAGAGCAGGACCACGTCGATCTCGCCGTCGTCGATGGCCGCGTCCGGGAGCAGCGGCATCCCGGCCTGGAGGTAGCCGACGTTGCCGATCACGACCGTGCGGGCACGGTGCGTGGTCGGCTCGCCGCCGTCGATCGAGACCTCGACCTTGATCGCCGGGAACATCAGCGCCTTGAGCCCTGACCAGGCGTAGGCGAGCCAGCCGACCTTCTTCTTGAAGTCCTCGTTGACGCCTTCCATGATCGCGGCGTCGAACCCCATCCCCGCCATCACCAGGAACGTGGACTCCTCCATGTCGTCGCCGGTCACGTGGACCAGGTCGATGGCGCGGTCCTGGCCGTTCAGGCTGACGTCGACGGCGGCGCGCAGGTAGAGCGGGATCGCCAGGTTGCGGGCGAGCAGGTTCCCGGTGCCGGCCGGGATGATGCCGACCGGGATGCCGGTGCCGGCGAGCTCCTCGCAGACCGCGCGGACGGTGCCGTCACCACCGATCGCGATCACCAGGTCCGCACCGGAGACGGCGGCCTCGTGAGCCATCGCGTAGCCGGTGTCCTCGACGGTGGTCTCCCACCAGGCGACCTCCCGCCAGCCCGACTCGATCGCCATCTTCTCGACCATGCCGCGGAAACCAGCCGGGTCGTCGACCTTGATCGGGTTGAGGATGACGGCGACCTTGCGGTCGCCCACCGGGAGCGCCTCGGGGAGCGGATCGTTGAGGAGGCCGATCGACCGCGGCTGCGGATCGAAGGCGAGCAGGGCCACCAAGGTGATCGTCGCCGCGAGGAGGTATCCGCCCAGGACGTCGGAGGGGTAGTGGACCCCGAGCAGCAGTCGGTCGAGTCCGACGATCAGCGCGACGAGGACCGCGCCGGCGATCAGCAGCCGGCGGAGCGCGCGGCGCCGGATCAGCATCGTGGCCAGCACGATCGCGATCCCGGCCGCCGCCGTGATCGTGGTCGTGTGTCCGGAGGGGAACGCCCAGCCCGCGGCCTCGGTGACCGGGTCGTCCCAGGTGGGTCGCGGCCGCTCGAACAGTTCCTTGAAGGCCAGATAGCTCAGCCGGGCCGTGACGATCACCGCGACCGCCCAGATCGCGGCCCGCCGGTGACCCTTCACCGCCAGGGCCACCGCCCCGAGCACGACGACCGCCATGACGTAGTTGGGCATCGTCGCCGTGGAGATCGCGAGGGCGACGTTCTCGATCCAGAGGTGGTCGGCGGTCAGCTGCTGCAGGTCCGCCCCGAGCCAGTGATCGAGGTCTTCCAGCCACGCGACGCCGGTTTCGACGAGCACGGCGAGGACGGCGAAGCCGACGGCGCACGCCACCGCCCAGGCCACGGTTGTCCAGCGCTGCCGCGCAGTGTCGATCACGGCCGGATGATATCCCTGACCCTCTGGCCGTTTACCCGGCGAGGACTCATCATGGAAGTCGGACCCCGGTCCGGTGCCGAGAGGAACCCCTGATGAGGTCGATCCACAGTTCCGTCGTACGGATGATCATGGCGGCGTTCGCCGTCGGCCTGGTGATGGCGCTGATCGTGGTCTGGCTGAACCCGTCCGAGGCGGATTCGAACGCCGGGGCACCGGCGTCGCAGTCGTCGGCTGCCGGCTTCTCGTCCGGGTTCGCCCCCGGGTTCGCCGCCGCCGACCCGGACCTGCCCGAGCCCACCGCCGAGCAGAGCGAGGCGCTCGCCGAGGATCTGGCGGCCGCGGCGAAGCTCGAGGGCAAGGCGCGGGCCAAGGCGCTGAAGGCGATCCGGGAGAAGGCCAGGGCAGGGGAGTACGGCGCCGCCTTCGAGCGCGGTTCCGGCCGGGTCATGGGCCACGGGAAGCATCACGACAAGATGAAGGGCGGGTTCGCCGGCGCCTTCGGTCAGGGGAAGCACGCCGAGCTCGTCGCCGCGATGATCGCGTTCCTGCCGCCCGCGTTGCAGGACGACCTCAAGGCGGCCCAGGCAGCCCCGGCCGGCGAGCGCGCGGCGAAGTACAAGGCGATCATGGACAAGGCGCTCGCCGGTGGCTACGGCGCCGAGGTCACCGAACTGGCGAAGCAACTGCAGGGGTTGCGCGGGCGCTGAGATCAGCCCGGCGGCGGAGCGCACGGCTCCAGCCGGATGACCACGCTCTTCGACGCCGGGGTGTTCGACACCTTGGCGACAGCGTCCAGCGGGACCAGCACGTTGGTCTCCGGGAAGTACGCGGCGGCACACCCGCGCGCGGTCTCGTAGGCGATCACCCGGAACCCGGGCGCGCGGCGTTCGCCGTCGTGCCAGACGCTGACCAGGTCGACGTGGTCACCGTCGGCGAGCCCGAGGGCGCTGAGGTCCTCCGGGCGGACGAAGACGACGCGGCGGCCCCCCTTCACCCCGCGGTAGCGGTCGTCGAGCCCGTAGATGGTGGTGTTGAACTGGTCGTGGCTCCGCAGCGTCTGCAGCAGCAGGTGACCGGGTGGCACCTGCAGGACGTCGAGCGGGTTCACGGTGAACCGGGCCCGGCCGGTCCCGGTGGGGAACTCGCGGCGGTCCCGGGGCGGATGAGGAAGGGCGAAGCCGCCGGGTTCGTGCACCCGCGCGTTGAAGTCCTCGAACCCGGGGCAGACCCGCGAGATGTGGTCGCGGATCAGGTCGTAGTCCGCGCGCATCCCGGCCCAGTCGATCCCGTCCGCGGGCAGGAGCTTCTCGGCGATGCCGGCGACGATCGCGACCTCCGAGCGCAGGTGCTTGGACGCCGGGCGGAGCCGGCCCTTGGAGAGGTGCACCATCCCCATCGAGTCCTCGACGCTGACGACCTGGTCGCCGCCCGCCTGCCGGTCCCGCTCGGTGCGCCCCAGGCACGGCAGGATCAGCGATTCCTCGGCGCAGGTCACGTGCGACCGGTTCAGCTTGGTGCTGACGTGGACCGCCAGTTCGAGCCCGGCCATGGCCCGTTCGGTCGCGGTGGTGTCCGGGGTGGCGGCGACGAAGTTGCCGCCCATCGCGACGAACGCCCGGACCTTGCCCGCGGCGATCGCGTGGATCGTGTCGACGGCGTCCAGGCCGTGGTCGGTGCGTGGCGTGAAGGAGAACTCCCGGCCGAGTGCATCCAGGAACTCGTCGGGTGCCTTCTCCCAGATCCCCATCGTCCGGTCGCCCTGCACGTTGGAGTGGCCGCGCACCGGGCAGAGCCCGGCTCCCGGCTTGCCGATGTTGCCGCGCAGGAGCATCAGGTTGGTGATCTCCTGGATCGTCGCCACGGCGTCCCGGTGCTGGGTCAGCCCCATCGCCCAGCAGACGATCACCCGGTCCGAGGACCGGTAGCGCTCGGCGAGCTTCTCGATCTCATCGCGGGTCAGGCCGGTGGCGGCGAGGACGGTGTCCCAGTCGAGTGCCGCCAGGTGGGCGAGGTACTCGTCGTACTCGGAGCAGTGCTCGCGGACGAACTCCTCGTCGACGGCGCCGGCGTCGACGGTCAGCCGCGCCAGAGCGGCGAAGAGCGCCTGGTCGCCGGCCAGCCTGACCTGGAGGAAGTCGTCGGCGAGCTCGGTGCCGGTGACCATGCTGCGCGGTGACTGCGGGTTGCGGAACCGGCGCAGCCCCGCCTCGTCGAGCGGGTTGACGGTGACGATGTGCGCTCCGTGGCGCTTGGCCTTCTCCAGGGCGCTGAGCATCCGGGGGTGGTTGGTGCCGGGATTCTGCCCGACGACCAGGATCAGGTCCGCGGCGTGGATGTCCTCGAGCAGCACCGTTCCCTTGCCGATGCCGATCGAGTGCGCGAGGGCGGCGCCGCTGGACTCGTGGCACATGTTCGAGCAGTCCGGCAGGTTGTTGGTCCCGAACCGGCGGACCATCAGCTGGTAGAGGAAGGCGGCCTCGTTGGAGGTGCGGCCGGAGGTGTAGAACGACGCCGCGTCCGGGCCGGGGAGCGACAGCAGCCGCTCGGCGATCAGGGTGAACGCCGCGTCCCAGTCGATCGGCTCGAAGTGGCTGGCCCCGCGCGGGCGGTGCATCGGCTCGGTGAGCCGGCCCTGCTGACCGAGCCAGTGGTCGGACTTCTCGGCGAGGTCGGTGACGGAATGCTCCGCGAAGAAGCTGCGATCGACCCGGCGCAGGGTCGCTTCCTCGGCGACGGCCTTGGCGCCGTTCTCGCAGAACTCGGCCGGGCTGCGGTGCTCCGGGTCCGGCCAGGCGCACCCGGGACAGTCGAAGCCGTGCTTCTGGTTGACCCGGGCCAGGGTGAGCGCCGTACGACGCACCCCCATCTGCTCGGTGGCCATCTGCAGGGCGTGGGTGACCGCGGGGAGTCCGGCGGCACTGTGCTTGGCCTTGCCGACCTCCAGGCCGTCCTCGGAGGGGTCGTCCTCGGGTGCGCGTCGGGTCACCTTGCCACTCTCTCGCCCCGGACCCCGTTCGTCGAGCCTGTCGTGGCGCCGTGACCTCGCCCTGGGGATCGAGCGGATAAACCGGTCGCCCGTGACCGATATCCTCAACGGGTGATCGATCCGCGCCTGCTCCGAGACAACCCCGACGTGATCCGTGCTGCCCAGGCCAAGCGCGGCCTCTCCGACGAGGTGGTCGACCAGGCGCTGGCGGCGGACGCGGCGCGTCGCGAAGCGATCGGCGCCTTCGAGGCGCTGCGTGCCGAGCAGAAAGTGCTGAGCAAGCAGATCCCGCAGGCCCAAGGCGATGAGAAGGCCGCGCTGCTGGAGAAGACCAAGAGCCTGTCGGCCGAGGTGAAGGCCGCCGAGGCCGCGCAGAACGAGGCCGAGCAGGCCTGGCAGGACGCGATCCTGGCGATCCCGAACCCGGCCGCGGCCGAGGCGCCGGCGGGTGGCGAGGACGACTTCATCGTCCTCGAGACGGTCGGGACGCCGCGGGACTTCGCGGCCGACGGTTTCGAGCCCCGTGACCACATCGAGCTCGGCAAGATCCTCGGCGCGATCGACATCGAGCGAGGTGCCAAGGTCTCCGGCTCGCGGTTCTACTTCCTCACCGGGGTCGGCGCCGAGCTCGAGTTCGCGCTGATCAACCTGGCCATGGAGCAGGCCCGCGAGGCCGGCTTCACCCAGGTGATCGCGCCGTCGCTGGTCAAGCCCGAGGCGATGGCCGGCACCGGCTTCCTGGGCCAGGCGGCCGACGACGTCTACCGGATCGAGGGCCAGGACCTCTACCTCGTCGGGACCTCGGAGGTCCCGATGGCGGCGTACCACTCCGACGAGATCCTCGACGGCGCCGCGCTGCCGCTCCGGTACGCCGCGTTCAGCCCGTGCTTCCGCAAGGAGGCCGGCTCCCACGGCAAGGACACCAAGGGCATCATCCGGGTGCACTGGTTCGACAAGGTGGAGATGTTCGTCTACACCACCAGCGAGGACGCGGAGGCAGAGCACCAGCGCCTCCTCGGCTGGGAGAAGGCCTTCCTCGACAAGCTCGAGCTCGCCTACCGGGTCATCGACGTCGCCGCCGGCGACCTCGGCCTGTCGGCACAACGGAAGTTCGACTGCGAGGCGTGGATCCCGACCCAGGGCAAGTACCGCGAGCTGACCTCGACATCGAACTGCACCGAGTTCCAGACCCGGCGTCTCGACACCCGAGGCCGGTTCCCGGACGGGGTGAAGCACATCTCGACCCTCAACGGCACGCTGTGCGCGATGACCCGGACGATCGTGGCGATCCTCGAGACCCACCAGCAGGCCGACGGCTCGGTGCGGGTCCCGCAGGCCCTGCAGAAGTGGCTCGGCCGCGAGATCCTCGAACCCGTCACCACCGGAGGTTGAGCTTGTCGAAACCGGGCAAGCCCGACTGGAAACCTGCCCTCGTCGCGCTCGACATCGACGGGACCCTGCTGATCCCCGACCTGGAGCGCGGGTTCAGCTCCGAGGTCGTCACCGAGACGGTGACCGCCGCGGTCCTGGATGCGGCTCGTGCCGGTGCGCACGTGGTGCTGGCGTCCGGGCGTGCGCCGCTCAGCATGGCCGGTGTCGCGGACCGGCTCGGCCTGACCGACCTGGTCCGCGAGTTGCGCGACGACCGGCTGCACATCGTCGCCTCCAACGGATCCGTGGTCTTCCGGCACGCGCCGATGGAGGTCGTCCACGAGGTGACCTTCGATGCGAGTGAAGCGGTCCGGACCGTCCTGGAGCACGTCCCCGGTGCCGCTGTCGCGGTCGAGGAGCACGGGGTCGGCTACCGGGTGAACCGGCTCTTCCCGCCCGGTGAGCTCGACGGCGAGATGATCATCTGCGACCTCGACGAGATGATCTCGACCCACGTCAGCCGCGTGATCATCCGGGACCCGGACTCGACGTCGGAGGACTTCGTCAATCTGGCCAAGCAGCTCGGCCTGCACGGCACCAACTACTTCATCGGCTGGACCGCCTGGCTCGACCTGGCCCCCGAAGGGGTCAGCAAGGCGAGCGGACTGGAATGGGTCTGCGCCGACCTCGGCGTCGACGCCGCCGACGTGCTCGCGATCGGTGACGGCCGCAATGACATCGAGATGCTGCAGTGGGTCGGACGCGGCGTCGCCATGGGTCAGGGACCGGAAGTCGTCCACGAGGCCGCGGACCACGTCACCGCCACGGTGCGTGAGGACGGTGCCGCTCTCGAACTGCGGCGCTGGTTCCCGTGACGCTGCCCCCGACAGTCAGCACTGTCCGGCTCCGACTCGAACTGATCACGCCCGCGGATGCGGCCGCGATGCTGGCCGGACGGCGCGAGCCGACCTGGCATCCGGAGTACCCGCGCCGCGACGACCTCGACGCGGTCTCGACGATCGGCGCCGAGGGATCCTGCTGGGCGCCGCGACACATCGTGCGCGCCTTCGACGGCCTGGTGGTCGGGTCGATCGGCTTCTTCGGGCCGCCGGTGCCGGCAGCGGACGGCGTACCGGAGGTCGAGGTCGGGTACGGGCTGGTCGCCGACGCCCGCGGTCACGGTGCGGCGACCGAGGCTGTACGTGGCCTGCTCGCGCACACCGACGCGGCCGGGATCCGGGTGCGCGCGAGCGTCCCGCCGGAGAACACCGCCAGCGTGCGGGTGCTGGCCAAGTGCGGCTTCACCGGTCTGCGCGGTGCCGACGAGGACGGCAACCTCGTGATGGTGCGGCCGGTCACTTCCAGCTGAGCGGGTCGCGCCCGATGAAACCCATCAGCTTGTCCTGCGCGCTGGCGTCGTCGGGCAGGTCGACCCGGGGACCGTACTGGCCCGACTGCCGCAGCATCTCGTCCAACGGTTCCATGCCGGCCAGCATCGCCGCGCACCGCTCCTCGCCCAGGTCGATCGGCTGCGCGGTGGCCATGGCCAGGTCCCAGGAGTGCAGGAAGACGTCGTTCGTGTAGAACTGGTCGATCGCCACGTCGACCGGCATCTCGCCGAAGTTCGGGTTGGTGATCATCCGCTGATTCGTCGCCGGGTCGTCGAGCAGGGCCTGGACGGTGTCGCGGTGGTGGGCCCAGGCGGCGGCCGGGTCGTCAGCGATGCTCGGACCGGTTGGCAGGACGACGTCCGAGCCGGACGCGAGCAGCCCGGGCAGCCACTCGACGAGGTGGCCGACGACATCGCGGGCCCGCCAGCCGTCGACCGGGGCCGGGTCGTCCCACAGCTCCGGGTCGGCCCCGTCGACGACCGCGGAGAAGATCGCGGCGTTCCGGCGGTGGTTCTCAGCAGGGTGCGACATGACAACTCCTTTATCAACCAGATGGTTGAATAACCATAGCCGCTAATCTCGCCGGATGCACCCCGTCCGCCTGATCGCCACCGATCTGGACGGCACCCTCGTGCACTCGGACGGCTCGGTCACCGCGCGCACGCGTGCCGCTCTCCGGGCCGCTGAGGACCGCGGCATCGACGTCGTCTTCGTCACGGGCCGGCCGCTGCGCTGGGCCGAGGACGTCTTCGAGCACGTCGGCGGTCACGGGTTCGCGATCATCTCGAACGGCGCCCTCACCTGGGACGTGACCCGATCCGCGGCGTACCTCGAGCGCCCGATCCCGGTCGACGTCCTCGCGGCCGTCGCCGAGGGGCTCCGCACCGCTGTCCCCGGCACTCACTTCGCCACCGAGACGCTGGAGGGCATCGCTCTCGAGGAGGGGTTCCTGGAGCGGTACCCGATGCCCGCGGGGACACCTCGCGGACCGTTCGACCAGATCGCCGACCGGCCCGCGCTGAAGCTGCTCGCCCGCCACGAGGAGCTCGGGCCGCAGGAGTTCTGGGACGCCGCGGAGCTCGCGGTCGGCCACCTGGTCGAGGTCGTCTGGTCCTCGGCGACGACGTTGCTGGAGATGAGTGCGCGCGGGGTCACCAAGGCCTCCACGCTCGAGCTGTTCTGCGCCGAACGCGGCGTCACCGCCGAAGAGGTGGTCGCTTTCGGGGACATGCCGAACGACCTGCCGCTGCTCGCCTGGGCCGGGACGTCGTACGCGATGGCGAACGCGCACCCCTCGTTGCTGGAAGCCACCGATCTGGTCGCGCCACCCAACGACGAGGACGGTGTGGCCCAGGTCATCGAGCGAATCCTCGACACCGGCTCGACAGCGTGGGGACACTGAGGGCATGCCCCTACTCGACGACGACGCCATCCGAGCAGCCCTCGCGGAACTGACCGGCTGGCAGCGTGACGGCGACGCGCTGACCCGGTCGGTCGAGGCGCCCACGTTCCTGGACGGCATCGCGCTGGTCTCCGCGGTGGCGCAGGCCGCGGAAGCCGCGGACCACCACCCGGACATCGACATCCGGTGGCGGACCGTGACCTTCACCGTCAGCACCCACTCGGAGGGCGGCATCACCGAGAAGGACCTCGCGCTCGCTCGCACGATCGACGGACTCGCCGGATGAGGCGGTTGCTCGTCGTCCTGCTCCTCGCGGCGGGGATGGTCCTGGTCAATCCGAGCGTCGCGCTGGCCTGCAGCTGCGTCCGGCTCAGCGCCGAGCAACTCACCAAGGAAGCCGACACCGTGGCGGTCGGGACCGTGCAGTGGACCTCGACCAACGGCATCGACCGCACGTACGGCGTCTCCTTCGACCAGGTCTACAAGGGCATCGCCGGCCTGCGCGAGAAGATCCTGACTCCGAGCCAGGAGTCAGCGTGCGGGCTCGGGGAGCTCGCGACCAACGAGCAGTACATCTTCTTCCTCGACGGCAAGCATCCCGGGCAGATGAGGGCGACCTCCTGCACCGGGACCACGAAGCTCGACGTCGCCACCCTCGACGCGGTGGAGAGCGTCACCGGATCGCCGGTGGAGCCGTTCTCGAGCTTCGACTCCGGACCGGCAGTCCCGGCGGACAGCGTCGACCCGGTCCGCGCCGTCGGGATCGGGGCGATCGTGCTGGCCGCCCTGTTCGGTGCCGCGGTGCTGATCCGTCAGCGCCGGCGCGGCGGCGGTGGCCGCCAGTACCTCGGCTGACGCCCCGGTCCCTACAGGTACATCCCGCCGGAGCTCTGGTTCGAGCCGGGCGTGTCAGCCCCGGGGTCCCCGGGGTGCATGCCCGCGGGCATGCTGCCGGCCGGGAGGGCGCGCCGCATCTGCTCGAGCTGGGCACGGGCCGCCATCTGTTGGGCGTAGATGGCCGTCTGGATCCCGTGGAAGAGGCCCTCGAGCCATCCGACCAGCTGGGCCTGGGCGATGCGCAGCTCGGACTCCGACGGGGTCTGGTCGCTGAACGGATGGATCAGGCGGTCGAGCTCGTCACCGAGCTCGGGGGCCAGCCCTTCCTTGAGCTCGCTGATCGAGGTCTTCAGGACGCTCGCCAGGCGGGTGCGGCCGGCCTCGTCGACCGGCGCCGCCTTCACCTCTTCGAGGAGCATCCGGATCATGCTCCCGATCCGCATCACCTTCGCGGGCTCCTCGACCAGGCCGGTGACCTCGTCGACCTCCTCGCCCTCGGCGCCCGCGGGCTCGGAGGCGGGGATCCCCTGAGGATCGATGATGATCATGCGCGGATCGGGCTGTTCCTCGGGCTGCTGCGACATGCCGTGACTTTAGCCCGTCCGCGAAGGCGTGCCCGGCGCGGGCGGTCCGGATCCTGCTTCAATCACGGCATGAGGATCAGTGCAGCCGCACCCGCCGTGTTCGCCGCCTGCCTGCTCGTGGGCGGTTGCGGTGGCGACGACGATCCGGCCCGAGCGAGCAGCGGCGACGTGCCGACGGCCCTCGGTACGCCGACCGTGACGGTCTCCTCCCCGGCTGGTTCTCCGGTCACCTCACCGCCCGCCTCGCCGGGGCGGATCAAGGTGGTCCCCGGTCTGCCGGAGAGCTTCCCGGCCGACGACGTGCCGCTGTACGACGCGACGGTGATCGCCGGGTCGACAGGTGAACCGACCGCGCCGTACGACTGGTCGGTCGTGCTCCAGCCGGCCGGTCCGCCGAAGGTGATCGCCGAGGCTGCGGGCGACCTGCTCGAGGATGCCGGCTTCACCGAGGGCGCCGGCAGCGACCTGCCCAGGCTCCAGGTCCGGCAGTACAGCAACTCGGACTACGAAGTCGGCCTGACCGTGACCAGGACCGGGGACGGCAACACCATGACCTACCTGGTCACCCGCAAGGACTGAGCCAGGAGGAGGGTCAGACCCGCAGCAGGATCTTGCCGCTGTGGTCGCCGGCGTCCATCAGCGCGTGCGCGGCCGAGACCTGGTCGAGGCCGAACTCGGCGTGCACCATCGTGCGGACCTTGCCCGCTGCGACGAGCGGCCAGACGTGCTCCTCGACGGCGCGACAGATCGAGGCCTTCTCCCCGGTCGGACGGCTGCGCAACGTCGTCGCGATCACGGCGGCGCGCTTGGACATCAAGGTGGCGATGTCGAGCTCGCCCTTCGTCCCGCCCTGCATGCCGATGATCACGAGCCGGCCCTGGGTCGCCAGTGCCTGCACGTTGCGGGGCAGGTACTTGGCGCCCATGTTGTCGAGGATGACGTCGGCTCCGCCCAGGTCGCGGACGATCTCGACGAAGTCCTCGTCGCGGTAGTCGATGGCGCGGTCGGCGCCCAGTGACAGGCACAGTTCGCGCTTCTCCGGGGTGCCCGCCGTGGTCAGCACCCGCGCTCCGATGGTCGAGGCGAGCTGGACCGCGAAGGTCCCGATGCCGCCGGCGCCGCCGTGGACCAGGAGGGTCTCGCCGGGCTGCAGCCCGGCGAGCATGAAGACGTTCGACCAGACCGTGCAGGCGACCTCGGGCAGCGTCGCGGCGACGGCCAGGTCGATGCCGGCCGGGACGGTCATCAACTGACCGGCCGGGACCAGCACCTGCTCGGCGTACCCGCCGCCGGACAGCAGGGCGCAGGCCGGGTCACCGACCGACCACCCGGCCACACCCTCGCCCACAGCGCGGACCGTCCCCGAGCACTCGAGGCCGAGGATCTCGCTGCCGCCCGGGGGTGGCGAGTAGAAGCCCTTCCGCTGCAGGGTGTCGGCGCGGTTGACCGCCGAGGCGACGACGTCGAGGACGACCTCACCGGGACCGGGCACGGGGTCCGGCAGGTCGGTGACGACGAGGGCCTCGGGCCCACCTGGCTCCGGGGCGAGTACGGCACGCATGGCACCACCCTAGGCAGGCATCGGTGCCGGGCGTCCGTCGCCCGGGAGACGCCTCAGGCGTCGACCGACTCCAGCTCTTCCTCGATCTCCGGGTCGTCGTCCTCGTGGGCCACGTCGTAGGCGGACTTGTCCCATCGCTGGGCCAGCAGCGTGGCGGCAGCGGCGAGGCGCTCGACCTCCGCCGGGTCGCCGTCGGAGCGAGCCGCCGCGTAGCCGAGGAGGAAGGTCGTGATCGGTGCGGCCGGGCGCTCGACGTTGTGGGCGGCGTCCTTGGCGAGGTCGAGGACCAGGGCCTCGTCGAGGTCCACCTCGACGTCGAGGACGTCGCAGAGTTCGTCGATCCAGTCGTGCAGGTTCACGCTGACCACGATTGTCCAGGTTCGGCTCCGGCGCAAGAGTCTTGACGATCAGACTCCTGGGTTGATCCTGTTCATTCGCCGAGGGTCTCGCGCATCCTCACCAGGTCCGCCCAGGTGTCGACGTCCTGGGCCTCGGGGCCGATCGCCGGCACGTGCGCGACCTGAAGGCCGCCGACCAGGGCGCGCATCGACATCCCGTACTCCTCCTCGTACGACGGCCGGGCCGCCTCGAGCGACGCGGTCAGGTAGACCGCGCAGAGGTACTGCAGCCGCTGGTCGTCGTCGACGAGAGCTGCGCCGTCGCCCTGCCTGGCCTCGGTCAGCCGTCGGATCGTCCAGCTCGTCACCAGCGGCATGTCGACGGCGAGCACGACCAACCAGGTCGGGCTGCGCGGGAAGCAGCGAAGTCCGGCGAGGACGCCCGCGGCGGGACCGCCACGAGCCGGGTCCTCGCGGGTGAAGGTGACCGGTCGCGAGGTCGGTACCGGCTCCCCGACGACGACGACGTGGTCGATGTCGACCAGCGCTCCGAGCGCGTGCTCCAGCAGGGTGAGTCCGCCGAGTTCGACCGATGCCTTGTCGGCCCCGTCGAGCCGGACGGCGCTCCCCCCGGTCAGGACCACGGCGCCGGTCGTGTCCCCCGCCTCGACCTCTGTCACGCCGAGCAGTCTGCCACCGCGGGGTCCTCCATGGCAGGCTGAGCGCATGGCTGTGTCCGGGGAGGCGTCGTTGCGGGTGGCGGTCTGGCAGCATGCCGCCGACCTCGACCCGGAGCGGAACCGCGCTGCTCTCCAGCAGCTCCCGGTCGCGCCCGGGAGCGCCGACCTGCTCGTCGTCCCGGAGGCGTTCGCCCGTGACTTCGGTGAGCCCGGGTCGGACCTGTCGCCGTACGCCGAGGACCTGGACGGGCCGTTCGCGGATGCGGTCCTGGCGGCCGCGCGGGAGAACCGGTCGGCCCTGCTCGCCGGCATGTTCGAGCGCAGCCCGGACCCGGCGCGACCGTTCAACACCCTGGTCCTGGCGGATGCGGCGGGCGAGCGGCTGGCGACGTACCGGAAGATCCACCTCTACGACTCCTTCGGGCAGCGGGAGTCGGACCGGGTGACACCCGGCCCGACCGCACCGGTCGTCACCGAGCTCGGCGGGCTCCGGCTGGGCCTGATGACCTGCTACGACCTGCGCTTCCCCGAGCTCGCCCGGGCGCTGTCCGCGGGCGGGGCCGACGTGCTGGTGATGCCGGCGGCGTGGGTGGCCGGTCCCGGGAAGGTGGCCCAGTGGCAGACGCTGGTCCGCGCCCGTGCGATCGAGAACGTCTGCTGGATGGTCGCCGCGGCCCAGCCCGGCCCGCGCTACAGCGGCCACTCGATGGTGGTCGCTCCGACCGGTGACATCGTCGCCGAGGCCGGGGAGGACGAGCAGGTCCTGACCGCGACGGTCGACCTGTCGACGGTCCGGGAGACGCGCGAGCGCAATCCCTCACTGGACAACCGGCGGATGTAGGACGCCCGCCCGGCCCGTTGCTACGCTGGAACGTCCGTGTAGCGAGCAGATAGACGAAGGTGGCGCAGGTGTCCGGTCCTGACCGCGTGCCCGGTCGCCGCCGTGCCGGACCGCGGCCGTTCGAGGAGTCCGCCACCCCGCTCGGGAGCGCCGCACCGGACGGCGTGAAGACCGACGCCGATTACCTCGACGCCGCCTCCGCGGACCTGAGCCGGGCGATCGGCGGCGCGCACTCCCGGCCGCCGCTCAGTGACGTGACCCGGGTCGTCTCCACCGGCGAGAACGGCGGCGCGCACGCGAACGCGCAGCGTCCCGCTGCCCGTCCGGCGAGCCGGGCGCCGAGCATCCCGGCCGGTCCGGTCCTGCTCCCGCCCGCCGAACGACCGCCGGCCCGGCCGCCGGGCTCCCGGCGTGCCGACCGGCCGACGCTGGTCGGTCCCGATCCGATCGCCGGACCGGGTGGCCGGCGGATCGCGCACCCGCCGTCGACGACCCCGGCGGCAACGCCACCTCCTGCCCCGGTGGCAACGGCACCTGCTGCCCCGGCGCCGGCCGTGCCTCCGGCCACGGTCCAGCCGGCCGTCGAAGCACCTGCTGCGAAGTCCGAGGTGGTCACGCCGGTCGAGGCCGCGCCGGTCGACGTACCCGAGCGTGCCGAGCCGACAGTGCGCACCCGCTCGCGCCAGCGCACCCGCGGATGGCTCGGCGACCGGCCCAGTGCCCGGCCCGCCCCGCGCCCCGCACCACGTCGCAGCAGCGCCACCCCGCGGCCCGACGGCGCCGAACCTGACGTCGAGCAGGCCAGGGTCCGGTACGCCGCCCGGAGCAGGCGGGTCGGTGTCGACTCACCCGCCGCGGTCCTGCCGGCAGCGGTCTGGGCCTGGCTCGGAGTCGTCGCCCTGGGCATCGCCGGTGTCGCCGCCGTCCGCCTGGCCGATCTCCCCGACGTGGTCGGTCAGACCTCCGCGTCGGTCATCGCCGTCGCCTTCGCCCTCGGTCTCGCGGTCCGCACCGGCGGTCGGGCCTTCTGGGCTGCCGGACTGAGCGCCGTCCTGGTGGGCACGGCGACCGCCACCGGATGGGACGCGTTGCTCGCCGGCGCCTCGGTCGGGACCGGCGTCCTCGCCGCGACCCTGGCCGTGATGGCGACGACGCCGGCGTCCACCTTCCCGATCGCGATCCGCGAAGCCCTGATCGCCACCGCCATCGCGGCGGCCGGAGGGTTCGGCGTCGTGGGCTTCGGTCCACAGGCTCAGCCCGAGGTCCACGTGGAGCGGTTCGGCTACGTCGTCCTCGGACTCTCCCTGGCCGGGGCTTTCGCGCTGGTCTACCGCCTCGGTGCCGGGCTGCACGGGCTCGGGCGACGCGGGTACGCCGTCGCCGGCGGGGCCGTCATCCTGCTCGCCCTGGCGCTCGCCTACAGCGAGGCGATCTCCCAGTGGGGATCGCGTGACCTGGTCGGTTCGCTCGACGACCTGCGGGCCACGATGCGGTCGACGTTCGGGGCGGTGGCGCACCCGATCGTCGCGCTGCTGGGCTATCCGGCACTGCTCTGGGGCGTGTTCATGCGTGCGCGTCGCCGGCAGGGCTGGTGGGTGTGCGCGTTCGGGGTCGCCGCGACCGCACCCACGGCCACCCGCCTGGTCGCCTCCGAGGTGAGCCCCGGCAGCATCCTGCTCGGCGCCCTCTACAGCCTGGTCGTCGGCATCGTCCTCGGTTACCTGGTGATCCGTGCCGAGCAGTCCCTGACCGGCACGCACGGTCGTCGCGCTCGCCGCGACGAGGAGGCCGTGGCGCACCGGCCCGAGCCGTCGCGGACCCACCCGCTGCACTGATCCGGCGCAGTCGTTCCGCGGCGCGACGACGGGCGAACGCGCGAGTAACTGCTCGCGCGGAGTAGCGTCCGCGTCATGGCCGCCACTGCGAACTCCGAGATCCTCGCCGAAATGGTCGCAAGCGTTCTCTCGGTCTCCGTCGAGGTCGGCGCCCAGGTCGAACCCGGCGACACCGCGATGCTGCTCGAATCCATGAAGATGGAGATCCCGGTCCTGGTGGAGCGGGCCGGCACCGTGGCGGAGGTCCGGGTGGCACCCGGAGACCTGATCCAGGAAGGCGACGTGCTCGTCGTACTGACGCACTGACCGGGACGTCTGGGCGCGCGAGGCAGGTCACCTCGCGGCTCGGGCAACTGGCAGACTGACCCCCAGTGCCGGTGGCGACACCGGACGAGGAGGGGTGCCGGAGTGGCCGATCGGAACCGCCTTGAAAGCGGTCGTTGGGAAACCAACCGCGGGTTCGAATCCCGCCCCCTCTGCCGAGCAGGTCGAGGTGCCCGTGAGTGATCGGCTGCGCCCGTTCGAGGCGGACCGCCTACGCACCGAACCGCTGACGTACGACGAGGTCGGCGCCTCACTCGGTCCGCTGCCCGCGGACTACCACCATCTGGATCGCGAGTTCGTGATCGGCCAGGGGCGCGCAGCCTTCGACGACGCAGCAGCCGCGCTGATGCGGTGGGGCGTGCAACGGCGCGTCACGGGTATCCGGGTCTCGGCCTCCGCCGACACCGTGGAAGAAGGTGCTGTCGCGGTCGTCCGGCTCGGTTGGGGCCCGTTCGCCCTCCGTGCCCCGGTCCGGATCGTTGCGGTCGTCGACGAGCCCGGGCGCCGCGGGTTCGCCTACGGGACCCTGCCCGGCCATCCGGAGTGCGGCGAGGAGTCGTTCGTCCTCGGGTACGACGAACACGGCGACGATGGCCCGGTGACGTTGAGGATCCGGGCCTTCTCCCGTCCGAGCTCCGTGCTCACCCGACTCGGCGGTCCGATCGGCAGGTGGGTCCAGCGCGGGATCACCCGGCTCTACGGCCGGGCCCTGCGCTGATGGTGCTCGGCTCTACTCGGATCCGCCGATCTCCATCGACACGGAGTCGTAGACGAGGTCATGCATCCGCTGCCGGAAGTGCTCGACGTCGTTGAGGATCCGGCGTACCTCGGCCGCGGCGCGGTCGGTGTCGAGCCGGTCGAGCAGCCCGTTGCCGAGCGCAGTGAGGCGGGCGAGCAACTGCTGGCGTTCGCGGTCGGTGGTGCCGCTCCGGGCGGCCAGCCAGCCGTCCCAGGAAGCGAACCGTTCGTCCCCGAGGGCGTCGCGGACCGCAGCGAGTTGGTCGCGCATCATCATGCGCCAGTTCGTGGCCGTGCGACTACTGCTGAGTGTCTGACGCAGGTCGGACATCGCTGACTCGAGAGTCATCTGCCACCACCTCCACGGGGTCGGTCGTGCATGGGGAGGGATCTAGAGTGTGACTCAGGCCACAGCAGCAAGCAAGACCCCGGAGCGCCTTTCCTGCGTCAACGGCGCGGCGTCCGCGCCGCGCCGTGTCGCGACCGACCCCGCTGTGTCCGGCGGACCGGGGACCCGCTGTAATTCGGCCATGTCCACGTCCGAGCGCACCTACGGCCTCGCCCCGATCCTGCGCGCCCGGCTGATGGGTGTTGCCCTGGCCCTGATCGGCGTGGGCCTGCTCGTGATGAGCATCCTCGTGGCCGTCCTGGAGCTTCCGGCCGATCTCCTCACCCTCCTGGTGGTCCTGGTACTGGCGGCCATCTTCGGGCTCGGGTTCGCACTCTCGCAGCGCTGGTACGTGGTCCGGATCGACGACATCGGGTACCAGGTGCGGTTCGTCCGGGGTGCCGGGGAGACCCGGGCTCGCTGGATCGACGTCGAGGACCTCACCACCGCCGTCGCGGCCGGCACCGAGTGCGTGATCCTGCGCCTGCGCAGCGGGCGGAGTACGACGATCCCGGTGAATCTGATCGAGGGCGACCGCCAGGAATTCGTCGCTGAGCTCCAGCGCCGCCTGGACGCGGGCCACGGCTACCGCAGGCTCTGATCCACCGGGATCGCACGGCCAGGAACCGATCCAGCCCGGGGGCGATTTCCTGCGGCGGTCCGTGGGTGGGTAACCTTGCGCTCGCTGTCTGGAGGTGTCGCCTAGTGGCCTATGGCGCCCGCCTGCTAAGCGGGTTCAGGTTAATCCCTGTCGAGGGTTCAAATCCCTCCACCTCCGCCAGACCGTGAGCTCAGTCAGATGACCACGGCAGAACCCCGCTCGGACCTGTCCGAGCGGGGTTCTGTGCGCTCAGTTGCGCTTTCCTGCAAATCGGTCGCCACGCGCGCCTTGCAGAAACTTGCAGGAAGCTGCACTGCATCTTCATGATGCTGGACCACCGTTCCTACGCGTGTGGCGGTTGGGCCAGGATGGACGCAACCCGGCCGCATCCCCTGCGTGGCCGCGGAATCTGGAGGGATCCACCTATGAGAATGATGAAGAGATTCGCCCAGGTCGCGGCTGCCGCGATCCTGGCGACCGGCATCGCCGCCGGCACGGCGGCCCCGTCAGATGCAGCCCCGAAGAACCCGAACAACGGCGGCGTTGTCGCTTTCGACACCGGCTGGCCGTGAGCAGCTGCAGACAAATGCGGCAGTAGAACTCGAGACGCGGATGTCACGCTAACCCCCAGGCCTGGCACGAGCCACCCCCGGCCCGTCTCGTGATGAAGGGCGGAGAGACCCCCACTCTCCGCCCTTGTCACGTCTCCGGGGGCTTTTTCGATCCTGGCGGTTCTTCGTCGCGGGCTTCCTGCTGGCCGATCGCGTAGCCGAGCTGGAACCGGGTGTCGACGCCGTACTCGGCCTTCAGTGACGCCACGTAGCCCGCGTAGGTGCGGGTGCTGACCCCGACGCGCTTGGCACTGGCGTTGTCACTGTGCCCTTCGACGAGCATCCGGATCGTCATCTTGTGGACGTCGTCGGCGATCTCGCGCTCGGTCGACGCCTCGCGATCGGTGAAGGTCTGAGCGCGTTCCCAGCAGCGCTCGAAGATGTCGACGAGGTAGGCGACCAGGCTGCCGTCGTGGATCACGATCGCCACCTGGGCTCCCTCGGCGCCGGGGACGACCGCGAGGCGCCGGTCGACGATGATCAGCCGGTTGAAGAACTCGTCCAGAGTGCGCACCTCGGCGCCGACCTTCATCACCTCCTCGACGTACTCGCGCGTGGCCACGGAACGACGGGCGGAGTGCTGGTAGAGGGTGCGCATCCGGACCCCGCGCGCCAGGGCCTTCCGGTCGCGCTGGATCGCGCGTTCGAGTTCGTCGGGTGACCGTGCCCCGTCGGGCTGGGCGGTGAGCAGCTCGCTCTGGGCGTCGCCGACGGCGGCGATCAGGAAACGGTTGATGTTCGCCGAGCCGCGCAGTTCGACGATCGGCTGGTCGGTCGGCGCCGTACGCCGGAACGCCAGGCCGAGATCAGCGAACGTGTTCGCCCAGCTCGTCGACTCGGACAGGAGTTCGGCGGCGCGCTGGCCCATCGGTGCGACCACCCGGGACTGGACGGTTGCCGGGTCGACGGGCAGGTACGACTCCGTGCCGGGGTCGAAGCCGAGCAGACCCAGGTCGACGAGGAAGGTGAACGCCTCGTGCTCGGCGGCCCCTTCGGCGATGCGGGCGTCGTCGCTGCTGATCGAGCCTTCGAGCACAACCGTCTGGTAGAGGTCACCTGCGCCGTTCTGCAGGAGACGACGGTGGGCTGCGTCGTACTCGAGAGTCACCCCCCGATAATCGCAGAAACCTGCAAAACCGGACACCGAAGTTTCGGGATCGGTTGCATGAACGTGCGCTTCCCCGTGGAAAACGGCACGAGGGCCGCACCCAGGGATCGGGTGCGGCCCTCGTGAAGCGGCTGTTCGAGGTCGTGGGGACCTCAGAGGCCCAGGCGGGCCTTCAGGCCGTCGAGCTCGGTCCAGAGCACGCTCGGGAGGTCGTCGCCGAACTTCTCGAACCACTCCTGGATCTGCGGGATCTCGGCCTTCCACTCCTCGACGTCGACCTTGAGCGCCTCCTCGAGCTGCGCCTCGGTCATGTCCAGTCCGTCGATGTCGAAGGAGCCCGGAGCCGGCACGTGGCCGATCGGGGTCTCGATCGCGGCGGCCTGGCCGTCGATGCGCTCGATGATCCACTTGAGGACACGGCTGTTCTCGCCGAAGCCCGGCCACAGGAACTTGCCGTCCTCGTCGAGACGGAACCAGTTCACGTAGAAGATCTTCGGCATCTTGGACGCGTCGTTGTCCTTGCCCATGTTGATCCAGTGACCGAAGTAGTCGCCGGCGTTGTAGCCGATGAACGGGATCATCGCCATCGGGTCACGACGGACCACGCCGACCTGGCCGACCGCGGCGGCGGTGGTCTCCGACGACAGCGTGGCGCCGAGGAAGGTGCCGTGCGTCCAGTCGCGGGCCTCGGAGACCAACGGGATGGTGGTCTTGCGACGGCCGCCGAAGAGGATCGCGTCGATCGGGACGCCGCGCGGGTCGTCGTACTCGGGGGCGAGCATGTCGCACTGCTTGATCGGGGTGCAGTAGCGGCTGTTCGGGTGGCTGGAGAGCTCGTCGCTGTCAGGCGTCCACGGCTCGCCCTTCCAGGAGGTCGCCTTGGCCGGCGGGTTCTCCAGGCCCTCCCACCAGACGTCGCCGTCCTCGGTGAGCGCGACGTTGGTGAAGACCGAGTTGCCCTTGTTGATGGTCTTCATCGCGTTCGGGTTGGTGTGCTCGTTGGTGCCCGGCGCGACGCCGAAGAAGCCGTACTCCGGGTTGACCGCCCACAGCCGGCCGTCCTCGCCGATCCGCATCCAGGCGATGTCGTCACCGATCGCTTCGACCTTCCAGCCGGGGATCGTCGGGGAGAGCATCGCCAGGTTGGTCTTCCCGCAGGCGCTCGGGAACGCGGCGGCGACGTACTTGGTGACGTTCTGCGGCGAGGTGAGCTTGAGGATGAGCATGTGCTCGGCCATCCAGCCCTCGTCGCGCGCCATCACCGAGGCGATCCGCAGCGCGTAGCACTTCTTGCCGAGCAGGGCGTTGCCGCCGTAGCCGGAACCGAAGCTCCAGATCATCCGCTCCTCGGGGAACTGGACGATGTACTTGGTGTCGTTGCACGGCCACGCGACGTCGGCCTGGCCCTCGGCGAGCGGGTGGCCGACGGAGTGCAGGGCGGGAACGAACTCCGCGTTGGTCTCCTCCATCTTGCGCAGCACGTTCGTGCCCATCCGCGCCATCACGCGCATCGACGCGACGACGTACGCCGAGTCGGTGATCTCCACGCCGAACATCGGCTTGTCGGCCTCGAGGTGACCCATGACGAAGGGGATGACGTACATGGTCCGGCCCTTCATGCAGCCGGCGTACAGCCCGCGCATGATGTCCTTCATCTCGTTCGGGTCCATCCAGTTGTTGGTGGGCCCGCAGTCCTTCTCGTCGACCGAGCAGATGAAAGTCTTGTCCTCGACGCGCGCCACATCAGTGGGGTCGGAGGCTGCGTAGTACGAGTTCGGCTTCTTGTTCTCGTCCAGCTTGATGAAGGTGCCGGTGCCGACGAGGAAGTCGGTCAGCTCGGTCCACTCTTCGTCGGACCCGGTGCACCAGTGGACGGCGTCAGGCTGGGTCATCGCGGCAATCTCGTTGACCCAGGACAGGATGCCCTCGTGGGTCGTCGGCGCGGAAGTGATCGTTTCGGCAGTCATGCCAGGTGTTCCTTTCGATCGCGGTGCGGCTCGCAAGAACGTGAGCCACCCCGGCCGTCGAGCGCATCGACGGATCTTGAAAGTGGGTGTGGGCCCGACCGCCGCGCCGTTGCAGGCGATCAGATCCAGCGAATTTAACTGCGCGACAGGCGTCGACCTATTGGATCGATCAAGTCATGGAGTCCTGGGCACGTGCCGCCCCGATTTCGGGCAACGTTCGACCTCGGCTAACATATGCGGGTCCTCGCGAGTGTTGCGTGGGCGGGCGCCTGTAGCTCAACGGATAGAGCATCTGACTACGGATCAGAAGGTTTGGGGTTCGAATCCCTACAGGCGCGCGAGCCGAGTGCAAACGAAAGACCCCCAACGCTTTTCCGGGGGTCTTTCGTTTTGCCGAGGCGAGCAAGCCTGTCGACGAGCGAGGAACGAGCGAGGAGCACAGGCGCGCAGCGAGTCTGAATGAGCAGGCCCGCCGACAGGCGTCAGTCCGGGGCTGCAGGTCGCTTGCTGAGCGTGACGCTTCCCGTCCGCTCGCGCAGGCCGGCCAGGGCGTCGCCCAGATCAGCGGCGACGACGACGTCCGCCAGCACCTCGCGACGCAGGAATCCCGCCTCCACCAAGCCGTCGAGAGCGGTCAGCAGCGGCGTCCAGAACCCGCCGACGTCGAGGAATGCCACCGGGTCGTCGTTGAACCCGATGCTGCGCCAGCTCCAGACCTCGACGATCTCCTCCAGGGTGCCGAGGCCGCCCGGGAGGCAGAGGAACGCGTCGGCGAGCTCGGCCATCAGCGCTTTTCGTTCGTGCATGGTGTCGACGACGTGCAGCTCGGTGAGGTCGGACCGGCCCCACTCGCGCTCGACCATCGAGCGCGGGATCACCCCGATCACCTCGCCACCGGCGTCGAGTGCCCCTTGGGAGACCTCCCGCATCAGGCCGAACCCACCGCCGCCGTAGACCAGTCCGATTCCCTGATCGGCCAGCCCGCGGCCGACGTCGTACGCCGAGCGCGCCCAGGCGGGGTCGTTCCCGGGACTGGATCCGCAGAAGACCGCGATGCGGCGGATGGGTCCACTCACGCCCGGAGTCTAGGTCTCGTTCGCCATGGTCGTCTCAGGGACGCCCGGCTCATTTTGCACCATATGTCTAGACCATCAGGGCTGGCGGCCGCCGTTTTCCGGCCGTTCTCCCGCATGCAAGACGCACCGACCTCACTTCTGAGACGGCTCGCCCGGGTGCTGGACAATCCCTTTTGACTCAGTTTACCTAGATCTGTCAACTCTGACACGCTACAAACCGAAATGTCCGGGCAGAGAGGTTGAATCAGATGAAGAAGATCCTGGTGCAGGTGGGATGCGTCGTTGCAATCGTGGGGATGGCGACCGGCGGAGTGGCGGGCAGCGCTGTCGCCGCGCGTGACCTCCCTCAGATGACGAAGCAGTGGTGCTGCTGACCGCGGCAGCCGCCCGAGACGCTCAGCCGGCCGGCACTCCGACGATTGCTCGAGGAGCGGCGAGCCCGGTCGAGGCCGCTGCACTCCTGAAGGCAGTGACTGCCGCCTCCGCTTCGCCCAGTTGGTCGAGAACGGTGCCGAGCTCGAACCACATCTGGGCCGCAGACCGGTCCGCCCCGATCCCGGTGAGGATCCGGACAGCGTCGAGGTACGCCTCGCGTGCGCCGTCCAGCTCTCCCTGAGCCCCTCGGATCTGGCCGCGCAGGAGCGCGCACTCGGCACCGAGCAACGGAGCCGAACCCGTGGTCGCCGAGACCTGGTCGAGCAGGTCCTCTGCGCGGGCGACCTCGCCGAGCAGGAGATTGGAGCGGGCGAGGGCGATCTGGTTGTAGGCACGCTCGACCGCGGTCGCCGCGGACCATTCGAGTTCCGTCGCCGCCCGTTCGAGGCTCTGCCTCGCTGCTGCCGGATCAGCCGGATCGCTGATCATCAGGAACATCCCCAACTGCGAGTGCAGTCGCGCGAGATTGCGGTTGTCGTCCTGACTCTCGAGCAGCACGAGCGCCTGCTTCGCAAGGGGAATGGCCGCAGCGACATGTCCCTGCTCGGATTCCATGATCGAGGCGTTCCAGTACGCCGCTGCCTTGGCCTTCGGTGTGTCGAGTCCCTCGGCTTTGCTGATCGCTGAGCGACACATGCGGATCGCATGCCTGACGTCGCCGCGCTCGTAGTAGACCGATGCGAGCGTGACGGTCAGCTCGATGGCTTCGTCCGAGGCGTCGAGCGACACCGCATGCAAGCGTGACAAGGCGCCCTCGCCGATGTCGGTGGCCCGCACCAGGTCGCCCGACTCCCGGTAGCACCGCGTCAGGGCGATGGCAGCGCGGATCCATTGCGTCGACGTTTCATCACGCGCGACGAACTCTTCGAGATCGATGATGGCGTCGTCGAGGCGACCGAGTGCTTCGAGGGCCAACGCCTTGATCAGGGCGGACTCGCGGAGCAGGTCGCTGTCCGACGTACCGGCCACGGCGTCGTGGACACCTGTGGACTGTGACAGCGCGTCGTCGGCGTTGCCCGAGCGGAGGGCGAGTTCGGCGTAGTCCAACGCCAGGCGCAGTTCCGCGCGACGGTCGCGGCTGACCCCGAGCAGGAGCTCTTCGAGGGATACGCCGAGCCGGGTAGCCAGGGTGTTCAGGAGTGCGAACTCCGGGCGCCGTTTGCCGGACTCGATGCGTGAGATGTAGGCGATCGACGCCTCGGATCCCGCGAGGTCGCCCTGCGTCATGCCGGCGGCGACGCGGCAGTTGCGGATCCGTTCACCGAGAAGTGCAGCGTCGATCGATCGGCTGATGGCCACCAGATTCACATCCACGCCGTCAGGTCCCTTCGTGTCGCCCATCTGCAGCCTCGCTTCCATCAACGTGCGACCAGGCGGCCGGTCTCGTAGGGAGATGCCCCTGGGGGGATGTAGCCGGAGAACGTGTGCCCCCGGAGGAGTTCGATGGTCGTGCGTAGTGCGGCGAGCTGGAGCGCTGCCACGGCGCGTTCGATCTGCCGACCGGCATGGTCGAAGTTCCGGTACGAGAGTGCGGCAGCGGCGGCTTCCGCTGGCTTGAGCTCATCGCCCTGCATCTCCTCGTCCGTCGGCATGTGTCGCACGGCGACGCCGGCGACATGACTTGCGACGCGAGGACGTCCGACCGCCCGGTACGCACTACAGAGGGTCGTCGCGAGGTCCGCCCCCTCCGAGAGGGAGAGGTCCTCACCGGAGGCGAACCGCGCTGCAGCGGCGTAACCGTCTGCGATGGCGCCGCGGAAGTCCGAAAGCTCCAGGCGGAAGCGGGCCGCGGCGATCATTGTCTGAAGCCCCATCGGGCCACGGGCCAGGGGCCGGACCATCCGAAGGGCGGCGCGGGGCTGCCCCATCGCAGCCACGGCGGTCGCCTGCGCGATCCGCGCGGCACTCGCAACATCGGCGGATCCGATGTGGGTCGCAACCTCAGCGAGATCCTCGCCCGCCCGGGCCGCAGCGTCGAACTGTTCGCTGGCCAGCAGCAGATCGGTGTGCGCGAGCTCGAATCGAAGTCCGACGACGGTGGGCGAGTCACCACGAGTCAGGTCCGCCCGGTCCACCTTCAGACGCTCGGCGAGATCAGCCATCAGCGCCGGGGTGGGCCGCCGTTCACTGGCCTCGATGCGCGACAGGTACGCGATGGAGGTCAGGCCGTGAGCAAGCTCGGCCTGCGTCATCTCGACGGCCAGCCGAGCGTTCCTGATGCGGCTGCCGAGTGAGACTCGCCCGCTCCAACGTGTGTGCGCTGTCACGGGGGAAGCGGCTGGCGGAAGTGCTGATGACACTCGGAGTTCGCTCATGGTGGCCTCGCAGGTTGATCGGGGAAGATCCTGACCAGATCAGTTTGACCCGATTTGCCTAGCTTTGGCAATGATTGCCGAAATTGGTCCAGACCGAACGAAACTCGCCAGGCACCGGGAGGGTCGCGGCCGCGATGCCGAGTCCATCGGTCCCTCGACCGGCCCAGGCTCCCTGAGTCCGCGCGCCATCCGCCATCCTGGACCCATGCGTTTCTCCGAAGCCGAACTGACCGCTGCGATCGCAGGGGTCGCCAAGGCGACGCTGGCAGCGCAGTCGAAGGAGATCCGCAAGGGCCGGGTCGACGTCGAACAGGCCTGGCAGGACCTCGGCGGCTACGGCCGGTACCAGCTCCTCGAGCCGATCGGTGCCCAGATCATGCCGATCCTCGCCGCGCTGCCCGACGTCCCGCGGGTGGCGGGCGAGCGGCCGTCCTTCAGTGCCGCCCAGCTCCGTGACGCTGTCGAGCAGCACACCGGTGACGA
Source organism: Marmoricola sp. (assembly GCA_036676945.1). Lineage (GTDB taxonomy): Bacteria > Actinomycetota > Actinomycetes > Propionibacteriales > Nocardioidaceae > Marmoricola. Next base: position 36,955 of record JAKFBZ010000060.1, on the reverse strand, counting down.
GGGTGGCCGGATGCGGCGCAAGGCCATGGTGATGGCCCGGACCGCCCTGGTGCGGACGGCACTGGCGAGCATGCCGCCCTGGTCGGACCCCGAGGAGTTCGTCGTACCCGACTCGTTCTGAGCTAGGTCGTCGCGATCACGTTCGCCACGACACGTCCGAGCTCCTCGCCCGCGTCCTCCTGCAGGAAGTGGCCGGCGCCGGGGATGGTCACGTGCTCCCGGCCCCGCGCGCCCGGCACCCGCTCCTGGAACACGCTCTCCCACCCGTGCGTCGCCGGGTCGCCGTCGGAGTAGGCGGTCACGAAGGGACGGTCGAACTCCTCCAACGCGCGCATGGTCCTGCGGCCGATCCGGGCGCCCACGTCGTTGCGGGTCAGCGGCAGGAGAGCCGTCATCTGGCGCAGTCCGGCCGTGAGGGAGGCATCGGGGAAGGGTGCGTCGTACGCCGCCAGCACCTCGGGCGAGAGGGTGCTCGTCGTCGCGGCGCCGACGAAGTCGCTGGCCCGCAGCTCCGGTGCGCGTTGGGTGTAGAGCAGATAGTCGACGAACGCCTCCTCGAGCACGACCCGCGATTCACCCAGGCCGTGGTTCGCCCAGGTGAGCTTGTCGGCCAGTCCCGGATCGGCGGTGTGCAGGATCGTGTTGGCGGCGACGACGCGGGCGAACCGGTCGGTCTCCGCGGCCAGCACGCTGAAGCCGATCGGCCCGCCCCAGTCCTGCGCGACGAGGGTGACCTCTCGCAGGTCGAGTCCGCTGACCAGGCCGCGGGTCCACTCGATGTGCCGGGCGAACGTGTAGTCGGTGGGACGGGCGGGCTTGTCGGAGCGGCCGAACCCGATGTTGTCCGGCGCGATCACGCGGATGCCCTCGGCCACCAGGACCGGTACGACGGTCCGGTACAGGTAGGACCAGGTCGGCTGGCCGTGCAGCAGCAGCGCGACCGGGCCGTCGGCCGGCCCCTCGTCGAGGTAGTGCATCCGCACCGGCCCGAGCCCGTCCGCCTCCACGTCGCGGTAGTGCGGCTCGAACCCGTAGCCGGGAAGGTCGGCGAAGCGGTCGTCGGGCGTCCGCAGGACGTCCGTCATGCGATGCAGCTCGGAGGGAGCTCGAACCAGCGCAGGTGCTCGAAGTCGGCGGACACCCGGTCGGCGAGGTCACCGGCAGCCGGCGGTGTCACGGTGAGCAGCAGTTCGGCGCTCTCCGCGAGATAGCCGGCCAGGGCGGACTCCGGCGCGGTCTGCTGCTCGCGCGGGTACTGCATCTCGCCGTCAGCGCCGTAGCAGACCTGGCTCAACCGCAGCGGCGGCTCCACGACCCCGTCGCGGTGCACCCAGATGCCCGTGGCCGCATCGAACCGGTACCTGCCGAGCATCCGCCAGCCGTCCCGGGCGACCAGGCGGACGGCTTCCACGATGTAGTCGAAGACCGCCTCGGAGATGAAGTAGTTGAAGCTGATCCTCACCCAGCCGGGCTTGATGCCCTCGCACCCCCGGGTGATCTCGCGCTCGAACTCGTGGGACCGCTCGATGTCGATCCCGAGCAGCCGGTGCCCGTACGGCCCGGCGCACGAGCAACCGCCGCGCGACTGGATCCCGAAGAGGTCGTTGAGCAGCGCGACGACGTAGTTGTGGTGCAGGTACTTGCCGCTCGGCGCGCGGATCACGAACGAGATGATCGAAAGCCGCTCCGCGTCCAGGTTGCCGAGGATCTCGATGGCCGGTTCCGAGGCCCACCGCGCCAGGGCGCGTTTCAAGTAGAACTCCTCGTGGCTGCGGATCACGTCGATGCCCACCGCGTCCTTGAGCTGGAAGACCAGACCGGCGCGGATCGACTCGACGATGGCAGGGGTGCCGCCCTCTTCGCGCTGGGCGGGGTCGGCCAGGTACCGGTGGTCGTCCGGGTTGACGTACGCGACGGTGCCTCCGCCCGGGACGTCCGGGACCCGGTTCGTGAGCAGGTCGCGCCGTACGACGAGCACTCCCGGGGTGCTCGGCCCGCCGATGAATTTGTGCGGGCTCAGGAAGATCGCGTCCTTGTAGCAGAGCGGGTCGTCCCGGTCGGGCCCGTGCATCTCCATGCCGACGTACGGGCCGGCTGCGGCGAAGTCCCAGAAGGAGAGCGCGCCGTGCCGGTGCAGCAGCGTCGAGATGGCGGCGGTGTCGCTGAGGATCCCGGTGACGTTGCTGGCCGCCGAGAAGCTGCCGATCTTCAGCGACCGGTCCGCGTACCGGAGCAACTCCGCCTCGAGCTGGGCGAGGTCGATGTGCCCGTCGGCGTCGGACGAGATCGCCACCACGTCGGCGATCGACTCCCGCCACGGGATCTCGTTGGAGTGGTGCTCGTACGGGCCGATGAAGACCACCGGGCGGTCGGACGTCGGGATCGCCTCACTCAGGCCGTACTTGTCCTCGAGGCTCGAGGGGATGCGCAGCCCGAGGATCCCGATCAGCTTGTCGATCGCACCGGTGCAGCCGGAGCCCGCGAAGATCACGACGGTCTGGTCGTCGCCGCCGACGGCCTCGTGGATGATCGCGCGGGCATCCGAGCGGAGCCGGGTGGTCTGCAGCCCGGTCCCGCTCGACTCGGTGTGGGTGTTCGCGTAGCTGGGCAGCACCTCGTCGCGGATGAAGTCCTCGAGGAAACCGAGTGCCCGCCCCGAGGCGGTGTAGTCGGCGTACGTCACGCGCCGGGGCCCGAACGGGCCGAGCATGATCTGGTCGTCGCCGATCACCGCCTCGCGGACCCGGCGGAGCAGGGCGGTCTCGCCGGGCGCTTCGACTGCTGCAGAGACCTTCATGCACCGAGCATAGGTTCGAGCGCGCGAAGCGACGAAGCCCCGGTCAGCAATGCTGACCGGGGCTTCGTCTCGCCAGGCTCGATGTGCGGTGAAGCTCAGGCCTCGGGCTCGTTCTCCAGGGCGGCGGCCACCCGACGGTGTGCCTCCCAGATCTCCTCGGGAACGCGCTCGAAGGTGTTGAGGTGCTCCTCGCGGTGCTCCATCTCCTGCTTCCAGCGCGGCACGTTGATCGTGAGGATCGTGTTGAGGTCCTCGGGGGTGATGTCGACACCGTCGAGGTTCAGTTCCTCCTCGGTCGGGATGATCCCGACCGCGGTCTCGCGGCCCTTGACCTCACCGTTCTTCAGCTGCAGGAGCCAGAGCAGCGGGCGCAGGTTGTCGCGGTAGCCGGGCCACAGGAAGCGGCCGTCCTCGCCGCGCTGGAACCAGTTCACGTGCGCGAAGATCGGCTGGTCCTTGGCGGCACCGACGACCTCGAGGTAGTGCTTCGCGTAGTCGCCCTCGCCGTACGCCATGAACGGACGGTTCGACATCGGGTCGTAGCGGAGCACGCCCTCCTTGCCCTCGGCCGCGGCGGTCGCCTCGGCACCCAGGGTCAGGCCGTCGTAGACGCCCTCGGCGAGGTCGTGGATGGCGCGGATCAGCGGCTCGCGGTCGCGGGTGCGGCCACCGAAGATGATCGCGTCGATCGGGACACCGGCAGCGGCGTCGAAGTCCTTCGCGATGTTCGGGACGTTGGTCAGCGTGGTGGTGAAGCGGCTGTTCGGGTGCGCCCACGGCGAGTTGTCGCCGGGCTCGCGGTCCGCGATCGGAGCGCCCAGCCAGTCGACCCAGCCCTGGACGTCGGCCGGCGGCTCGGGGGTGCGGCCCTCCCACCAGACCTCGTGGGTCTCGGTGTTGTAGGCGATGTTCGTGAAGATCGCGCCGGAGCCGGGCCCGATCGAGCCGAGGGCGGTCGGGTTGGTGCCCTCGTTGGTGTCCTTGGCAACGCCGAAGACGCCGTACTCCGGGTTCATCCCGTAGAGCTTGCCGCTGGCCTCGTCGACCCACAGCCAGGCGATGTCGTCGCCGTAGAAGGAGACGTGGTACCGGTCGCCGAGGGCGTCGGGGGCCAGCATCATCGCGAGGTTGGTCTTGCCCGAGGCACTCGGGAAGCCACCGCAGATGTGGTAGTCCTTGCCGGTCTCCTTGTCGTGGATCCCGATCAGCATGTACTGCTCGGCGAGGAACTTGCCGGAGACCCAGCCGTCGTACGCCGCCTGGCGCAGACCGTGCGCGATCTTGCCGAGCAGTGCGTTGCCGCCGTACGACGAGCCGTAGTGCAGGATCGTCCGCTCGTCGGCGACGGTGACGAAGTAGCGCGAGTCCTCGGGGGTGCCCTGACCCAGGTTCTCCAGGTCGCCGGTGACGTGCACGGCCCGGACGAACTGGTTCGGGTCCTCCAGGTCGTTGATGTACTCGACGCCGACACGGGCCATCCGGATCATGTGCAGCACGACGGTGCGGCAGTCGGTCAGCTCGACACCGGTCGCCCACGGCGCGAGCGCGTTGCCCACGGGTGCCATCAGGTAAGGGATCACGTACATCGTCTTGCCGGCCGAGGCCCCGCGCATGTTGTCCTTCTGCAGCGCGGTCATCTCGGCGGCGTCACGCCAGTTGTTGTACAGGCCCTTGTCCGTCGGCGTGCTCGTCGCCACGACGGTGCGCTCCTCGGAGCGGGCGGTGTCCTTGTGGTAGCTGCGTGAGTAGTAGAGCCCCTCGCCGGCCGGGTCGAGCTCGCCGGCCTCGAGGCACTCGGCGATCAGGCGGGCGTCGTCGGCAGCGGTGACCACCTCGACGCGCTCGGCGCCGGTCAGGTCTGCCCAGTAGGCGACGTATTCACGCACACGCGGATTCGTGACCCCTGCGGCGTCCAGAACTGTTTCGACGTCAACCATTGCTGCTCGTTTCTCTTACGACGGTCGGGCGCGACTGAGGCTACAGGCTGTCGCGCGGACGGTCTCCGGTGTCCAGTGAACGGCTCCGTGAGGGTGATTTGTCCCTCACTGCTCAGCGGGGCAGCTCGTCGCCGTGCTTCTCGATCAGATCATCCGGCGCGGTCAGGCGCCATGCCTCGAAGGTGAGTTCGGCCAGCTCGTCCCGCTCGATCCGCTCGAGGTGCACGACGACCCAGCCGAAGCCGCCCGAGGTGAACTGCACCTCGAAGACGTCCGGGCGCTCCGCGACCAGGGCGAGTTGCTCGACGATCGTCTGCTTCAGGCCGACCGTGCGGGTGTCCGGCCACAGGTACCCGAAGGTGCGGCCGCTGACGTCGTACGCGATCCACTTGTCCCGGTCCTTGTGCTCGATGTCGGGCAATTGGGTGACCAGGTCGGTGAAATCGTCGATCGCGCACGGCACGCGGTGATCTTCTCAGCTATAGCGGACAGGAAGTTCCTTGATCCCGTTCAGCCAGCCCGAGCGCAGTCGCTTGATCTCGCCCTCTGCGCGGACGATGCCCGGGGCCAGGTCGGCGATCGCGTCGAAGATGAACTTGATCTCGGTCCGGGCCAGGTTGGCGCCGATGCAGTAGTGCGCGCCGTGTCCGCCGAAAGCGAGGTGCGGGTTGTGCTCGCGGGTGATGTCGAACTTCTCGGCGTCCTCGAACACGTCCTCGTCGTAGTTGGCGCTGGCGTAGAACAGGCCGACGCGCTGGCCCGCCTTGATCTGCACGCCACCGACCTCGACGTCCTCGAGCGCGGTGCGCTGGAACGAGGTGACCGGCGTCGCCCAGCGGATCACCTCGTCCACCATCGTGCTCGGACGCTCCTTCACCCACAGGTCCCACTGGTCCGGGTTGTCGAGGAAGGCGTTCATGCCGTGGGTGGTCGCGTTCCTGGTCGTCTCGTTGCCGGCGACCGCGAGCGCGATCACGAAGAACCCGAACTCGTCGTCGGTCAGACCGCGGCCGTCGACGTCGGCGTTGACCAGCTTGGTGACGATGTCGTCGCGAGGGTTGGCCTTGCGGTCGGCCGACAGGCCCATCGAGTACATGACCACCTCGGCCGCTGCGGCCTCCGGGTCGTTGTCCTCGCGCGCCAGGTCCTCGTCCTCGGCGCCGGTCATCTGGTTGGTCCAGTCGAAGATCTTCTGCCGGTCCTCGGCGGGGATGCCGAGCATGTCGCCGATGACCTCGAGCGGATACTGCGAGGCGATCTGGTCGACGAAGTTGCCGCTCCCCGTCGCCACCGCCTCGGCGACGATCCGGCGGGCGACCTCCTCGAGCCCCTCCTCCAGCGCGCCGATCGCGCGCGGGGTGAAGCCGCGGCTGATGATCGAGCGCAGCTGGGTGTGCTCCGGCGCGTCCTGGTTGATGATCACGACCTGCGTCATCTCGATCGACTCGCGCGTGGCGGTCTCCGGGTTGCGGATGATCACGCCGTTCTCGCGGCTGCTGAACACCTTGTTGTTCTTGGAGATGGCGAGCACGTCGGCGTGCTTGGTCACCGCCCAGTAGCCGGTGCCCGCAGCCTCGGACATGCCGGCGCGCGCGTTCTCGGGCTGCTCGACCCAGTGGATCGGCTCGGCGCGTCGCAGGGTGGTGAACTCGTCGTACGGGACGCCCGCGAGGTTGAGGTCGGGGTCGGTGAAGTCGAAGCCGGGGGGCAGAAGAGCGGTCATGCGGTGACCATACACTTTCCTAAAAGTGTATGGAATGGGATCGTTGCAGAATGCGCGCACATGGATGGGCCGGCAGTCCGCCGGCGGATGCTGCTGAGGCGCGCGCCCGGATCCTGGCCGCCACCCGCCGAGGTCTCGCTGACGCCGGCACCACCAGTACGTCCGAGGTGGCCGACCTGCTCGGCGTCACGCGCCAGACCGTCTACCGGTACTACGCCACGACCGAGGACCTGCTCAACGCCGCGGCCCTCGACGCGGTCGCCGAGCTCCAGACCGGGCTGGTCAAGCATGTGCAGGACCATCTGGCCCGGACCGGCGCAGGTGCGGACGCCGCCGTCGTCGAGGTCGTCGCCTACGTCTACGAGCACCTGCGCGACGACCCGGCCCTGAACCGGCTCCTCGCCCCCGGCCGGATCAGCAGCACCGTCTCCGGCCTGACCGCGCCGTCCTCGATCGCCCTGGGCCGCACGTTGCTGGCCGACTTCGGGCTCGACTGGGACCAGGTCGGGCTCGCGGAGGACGAGCAGCTCGAACTGGTCGAGCACCTGCTGCGCACCTTGCAGTCGTTCGTCCTCGATCCCGGCGACCCGGCCCGGACGGGTGACGAGCTGCGCGCGTATCTGCGCCGCTGGGTGGCTCCGGCCCTACGTGCCTGAGCCGGATGCCTAGGCCGGGGTCACCCGGACCAGCGGCCACTCGCCGGGGAGGCCCTTCAGGACGTAGTCGCCGGCGGCCTCGTGCCGGTACGGCGACCCCGCGATCAGATCGGCGACCGTCCGCGTGACCAGGAGTTCACCGGCTTCAGCTTTGCCGGAGACCCGGGCACCCACGTGCACCGCGACCCCGGCGACATCGTCGCCCCTCAGCTCGACCTCGCCGATGTGCGCACCGGCGCGGATCTCGACCCCGGCCAGCCGGAGCGTGCGGCCGATCGCCAGGGCGGCGGCCACAGCGTCGCTCGGACGCTCGAAGAGAGCCAGGTGGCCGTCGCCCATGGACTTGCAGACGCGGCCGTCGTACCGGTGCACCTCCCGGTCGACGGTGCTGTCGATGTGGTCCAGCAGCACGGTCCAGGTGCGGTCCGGACCGGAGGAGAGGCGCTCGGTGGAACCGACGACGTCGGTGAAGAGCACCGTGAGCAGGCGGCGTTGGCCGTGGGCGTTCCCCGCGCCGACCACGAACTCCTCGACGGCGTCGAGCTTCTCGTCGAGGTGCGTGGTGAGCAGGATGTGGTCGGCGGAGTCGAACTCGACCAGCCGGGCGCCGGGGATCTGCTCGGCGGTGAAGCGGGCGCCCTCGATCCGGGTGAACACGTCGCGGGTGTTGTGCAGCAACAAGGTCGGCGCCTGGATCGCAGAGAGCAGCGGTCGTACGTCGGCCGCGGCGGCGACCTCGACGTAGGCGCGTGCCACTGCCGGGCCCTGGCGCCCGCCCTCGGACATCCAGGTCCAGATGCTCTCGTCGAACGGGTTCGACGGCGTGAGCAGTTCCGGCAGGTCCTGAGGGCCGAGGCCTTCGCCGGGGTGGTCGAACTCGCTGTTCAGCGCCGCGATCACGTGCGCCGGGATGCCGTACGGCCAGTCGTCGCGGACGCCGGGGCACGGAGTCGTCGAGGTGAGCACCAGCTTCTCGACCCGGTCGGGGTGGGTCGCGGCGAAAAGGATGATCGCCTGGGCGTCCCAGGCGTTGCCCCAGACCGAGGCGCGCTCGATCCCGAGATAGTCGAGCACGCAGAGCAGGTCGTCGACCTGCCGCTCCAGGGTCGGCGGCTCGCCCGGGACAAGCGGGTCGGAGTAACCCGTGCCCCGCCGGTCGAGGCTGATCCGGGTGGCGAAGCTGGCCACCCGCCGGGTGAGTTTCGCGGCTCGCGGCTCGTCCAACATCGCGGCGGTGTTGATCATGCCGCCGGGCCAGCTGATGAACGGCGGGCCCTCACCGAGCACGGAGAAGCCGATGTGCGCTCCGCCGCCGCGAGGCGCGTACTGCACGCGCGGGGACTCGACCATGCGTCACCCCTGCTGCTCGGTCCCCCCGGGTTCAGGCTAGCGACCCGGGCGGTCTTGCGGGAGGTCTCAGTTAGGGGCGGTACCGACCACGGACAGGTTCCCGTCCGCATCGGTGGTGAAGAGTTCGACGCCCTCGGTGACCGTTGCCGCGTCGGCGCCGAGCGCGACGGCGATCTTGTTGGCGGCGTTGCGCATCACGTCGAGGACGACCTCGACCTGCTGCTGTTCGGAGAGGTGCGCCCGGGCGGCGTCGAGCGCCGACTCCGGGACGTCGTACGGCGTGAGCACCATCGCGTCGACGAGGCCGAGCGCGGCCTTGGTCGCTTGGGGCAGGTCACTGACGGGCCAGTCGTCGACCGCGGCGAACTGCGCCTCGCCCGCACCCGCGTCGATCGCGTCCTGGCTGCGGCGTGACGTGCAGATCGCGCAGTCGTGCAGCCGCGCGCCGCGGAGCCGGACCAGTTCTGTCTCGGTCGCGTCCAGGCTGCGCAGCCGGGCGACGGCGACCATGAACTGTTCGAGCAGCGCCCAGGAGTCGTCGGGTGCCGGCCGTTCGTCGGACCAGTCGCTGCGTCCGAAGAGCCCGTCGAGCAGCGCGCCCGTCCGGGGCAGGAAGTCGTGGGCGTAGATCCGCTGGACGACCGCGAACGCCTGGTCGCCGGTGGCCGCGAGGAAGGCGGCCCGCTGGGCGTCGTCGGTGCTCGCGACGTCGAGAGCGAACTGCTCGGCGAACTCGGCGACCGCCGGGTCGGTCAGGTCCGGTTCGGGGAGCGCTGCGACGGCAGCGAGCAGCGGCCCGGCCTCGCCGCCGTACTGGACCAGCGCGTCGCGTCCGCTCACGCGCCGCGTCGCTTGGCGTACCGGAACTTCACCATCTTCCGGACCTGGTCGAAGTCCTCGGGGCGGCGCGGGAAGGACTGCATGTCCGGGCCGAGCTGGAACTTCTTGTTCGTGGTGGCCTTGGGTGCGGCGAACTCTCGCAGGCCGTCGTCGCCGTGGAAGCGACCGAAGCCGGAGTCACCGATCCCGCCGAAGGGGACGGACGGCATCCCGACGAAGGTCAGCACCGAGTTGATCGTGGTGCCGCCGGCCTTGAGGCGACGGGCGATCTCCTTGCCGCGCTTGGAGGAGAACACCGACGAGCCGAGGCCGAACTTCGTCGCGTTGGCCTTGAGCACCGCTTCGTCGACGTCGGCGACGGTGTTGATCACGATCACCGGACCGAAGGTCTCCTCCTGCACCGCCGAGCAGTCCTCCGGAACGTCGACCAGGACGACAGGGTCGACGAACGGGGCCCGGATCGATTCGACCCCGCCGACCAGGGCGGTCGCTCCTGCGTCGATGGCGTCGGTCACGTGCCGGCGGACCAGGTCGATCTGGGCCGGCACGATCATCGGCCCGTACGCGTCGTTCTCGCCGAGGCCGGAGGTCACCTGGTCGGCGATCTCCTTGACCTTCGCCAGGAACGGCTCGCGCACCGCACGGGTCACGTAGACCCGCTCGATGCCGACGCAGGCCTGGCCGCCGTTGAAGAAGCCGCCCCAGACGACCGCCTGTGCGGCCGCGTCGACATTCGCGTCCTCGGCCACGATGGTGACGTCCTTGCCGCCGAGCTCGAGGAGGACCGGGGTCAGGTTGTCGGCGCAGGCCGCCATCACCTTCCGGCCGGTCGGCACCGATCCGGTGAACGCGATCTTGTCGAGGCCGGCCTTGCAGAGCGCGGACCCGGTCTCGGCGAAGCCGGTGACCCAGGTGATCAGGCCTTTCGGCGCGTCCGGGTTGGCCTCGTAGAAGGCGTCCATCACCAGGATCGAGCTGGCCGGTGCGTACTCGCTCGGCTTCACGATCGCGGCGTTGCCGGCCGCCAGTGCGTACGCCAGGCCGCAGAGCACGGTGTAGATCGGGACGTTCCACGGCGCGATCACACCGACCACGCCCAGCGGCGGGTAGGAGACCGTCGCGCCGAAGTTGAACAGCGCCATCCCGGGTGCGACCTTGCGCTCCTTGAGGACCCGCTTGGCGTGTGCGGCCGCCCAGCGCAGGTCCTCCAGCCCGGCGATCAGCTCGAACTGCACGTCGCCGCGGGGCCGGCCGGTCTCGGCGTAGCCGAGGTCGCAGATCTCGTCGGACTGCTGCGCGATCCGCGCGATCCAGGCGTTGATCCGGCGCTTGCGTTCGGCGAAGGTCAGCGACGCCCACCAGAGCTGTGCCTCCCGGCCCGCCGCAGCGCGCTCGTCGATGTCGGCCGCGGTGTGGATCGGGAACTCGCCGACCGATTCGCCGGTCGCGGGGTTCGTCACGGTGAAGGTCGTCGCGGGTGATGTCTGAGCGGCGGTCTGGGTCATCTCGGCTGTCCTCGTCGGTGGTAGCGCACGTGGTTTGACGCGCGTCAACCACGGTAGTCCGGAACCCCACCGAAATGGAACAGGTTCTAGTGACTGAGTGCGGCGGCGGCGACCCGGCCGCGGTACCGGCGGCGGATCAACTGCATCTCGTACGCCGCGATGGCGAACCCGCTGAGCAGTACGGCGCCGAAGGCCCACACCAGCCCTTCGAGGGCTCCGAGGTCGCACTCGTCGCCGCTACCGCAGTACGACGCCTCGTATCGGGCGCCGCCGGCGGCGAAGGCCACGATCGCGATCACGACCAACCAGACGAGGTACCCGAAGAACCGGGCGTACCAGGGTCCGACCCGACCTGTCGCGCGGGCCGGGCGCAGCCGCTCCCAGCCCCAGCCGATCGCGACCACCACGAGGGCAGCGCCGAGGGCCCAGAGGATCCCGAGTCCCGGCCTGGACTCGCAGTCGGCAGTGCTGTCGACGCAGCCCTGCGTCGGCATCATCGTGGCCCCGAAGCCGTAGGCGACGATGACCGCGCCGACACCGAAGACGGCGAGCGTGAGCATCCGGTCACCCCGCGTGCTCGGCGGGATCTGCCCCTCCATGGATCCAGGGAATCACGGTGGGGGTGCCGGTCGCGGCGTTTCACTTCGAGACGGTTGCTGCGCAACCTCCTCAGTACAAGCGACCGGCTCAACCAGCGATCGAGTGATCGACCCACGCGCCGGCTGCCCCGGCGGCGGCGTGCAGCCGGGAGTTCTGGTCACCGGCGCGCGGCAGCGCGAACGTCGAGCCGATCGCAGCGCAGGCGGCCGGCGCGGCGGCGAAGGCGACCGGGGCCGTCACCGTCCAGGTGCTGCCGTCCAGGCAGGCGGCCGGATGGAGATCGGCGCACGGGGCGGCGAGCCAGCGACCGTCTGCCCCCTGCAACGCGCAGCCGCCGTTGCCGGCCTGCGGCTCGTCGGGCGCCCAGCTCCACAGCGAGGACTGGATCCGCCCGTCCTCGGGCAGCAGCTGGTCGAGACCGAAGACGTTGACGCCGCAGGCGGTCATCGCCTCGACCTTGGCCGGGCTGAGGGCGTCGGGGTCGACGGGGGCCCGGAACAGGTCGAGCAGGGCGGAGACGAGGGTGGTGTCCTCGAAGTAGCGGACCAGCTGGGTCGCGTAGACGCTCGGGCCGTACGTCGCGTCGCAGGCCGGGAACGCCTGGTACGCCGAGGTCGAACCACTCTCGACGTGCACGGCGTTCCAGTCGAACACGTCAGCGGACCAGCCCGGTGCGCACGAGCCGACCAGGACCACCCGGGCCCCGGACGCACGGATGTCGGCGCGCGAGACTCCGGTCGGCAGTGGGGTGCAGCCGTTCGCCGCCTTCTGGGCAGGGTCCGGCTTGTAGATCAGGCTGGTTCCGTTCGGCCGGCGCAGCACCGAGTCCAGGGTGGCGATCGTCGAGGCGTACGCCTTGGCGTCCTTCAGGTTGTCCTCGAGGTAGAGCAGGACGACCTCGTCGGTGTGGCCGGGCGCGTTCAGCCAGCCAGCGATCTTGGGCAGCACGCTGGTGAACAGCGGCTCGATCGTGCAACCGAGGTCGAGGACCTCGGGCCCCTGGCCGTGGCAGACGGTGACTGCTTTGCCACCGAGCAGGGCGAGGCGCGGGATGTAGTGCAGGTCCAGCTCCAGCGCGCGTACGTCGATGTCCAGCTGCTGGGTCAGCGAGAGCTGCTGGTTGGAGTCGGCCTGGGAGATGGTGAACGAGTCCGCGAGGCTGTTGAACGAGTTGTGTGTGCCGAGCCACTGGGCGTCGCGCAACGGCAACGGGTCGCCGAGCCCGGACTGGAACCGGGCGGTGCGGTGCGCCCACGACTGCAAGTAGGCGTCACGCGCCGCCTGGGTGACCTTGTGTGCCAGCGGAAGGGTGCACAGCGCATCGGGGATCCCGACGCGGCGGCATTCGGCGGCCACGGCATCGGCGGTCTTGCCCAGCGCGACGCACGGGACCGCGATCGGGCTCAGCGCGTCACACAGCGCGGTGGGCGACTCGGTCGCGCCGATGGTCGCTGCCGGAGCGGGTACGGCGTCGGCTGCGGACAGCGGCATCGTCGCGAGCAGCAGGCCGGCGCAGGTGCCGGCGATCGTGGTCTTCCAGCTGGTGAGCATGGGTCACCCTGGCACGAACCGACGCGTCTCGTGACGGCATCGGCGAAGCATCCGGAAGAGTCCGGATTTGTCCTGTCCGCGGGTGGCTGGACCTCAGCCGACCGGTTCGGTGACCGGCTCGGTGACCGGAGCCGGCGCGCGGCCGAGCAGTCCGGCCCGGTCGGCGAGGACCTCGAAGAGCGCGGTGGCGAACGGCGGGATGCTCGCCACCAGAGCGAGCGCGGTCACCTTGAGCGACCAGCCGAACGTGCTCCGGGCGACCAGCGTGATCGCGAGGTACGCCAGGAAGATGGTGCCGTGGATCGGGCCGAAGATCTTCACCCCGGCCTCGGTCGTCTCGGGCACGTACTTGATGTACATGCCGATCAGCAGGCCTGCCCAGGAGCAGGCCTCGGCGAAGGCGATGACACGGAACCAGAGACGGACGCGGGCGGGATCGTTCACGCGGATACCGTAGCGGGACCGCCCAGGGGATAGCGGCCCCGCCACAATCAATGGTGACCCAGGCCACTGCCGATGCTTTAGGTGCGCCGGAACGAAAAGAGCGCGCCGTCTCGTGCCGAGGAACCAACCCTGGGCCCTCAGGCTGGAGCGAGGACCGGAGACCCCAGCCAATAGGTGGCGACCAGGGCGAGCTCCAGGTCGAGGCGGTCCTCGTCGAGGGACCGGCCGCGCGCTGCGACGGCCTTGTCGACCCGGTACTTCACGGTGTTCTTGTGAAGGTGGATCTGAGCAGCCGTCGCCGCGTAGCTGTTGCGGGACTCGAGGAAGGCCCTCAGGGTCGTGCGCAGCCGGGACGCGTTCTCGGTGTCGACCGCGAGCTCGCCGAGCGCGTCGGCCACCAGGCGCCGTGTGGCGGGTAGGTCGGCGGCGAGCAGGGACGCCGCCCGGACGCGGGAATCGGCGAACGAAATCACCGAGTGCCGACGGTCGCCCGCGACCAGCGCCACCTGTTGGGCGCGCAACGCATCCGCGTGGGTACGCCGGAACCCCTCCTCCCCGCTGCCCACGGTCCCGAGTGCGAGGAGCAGCCGGTCACCGACGAGTCCGCGCAGCTCCGCGGCGCGGTCGTCGGTCAGCTGGCCCGCCGAGTCTGCGGCGCCGCGGCCGAGCGGGAGCCAGGCCCAGCCGGTCGCCCGGTCGCGGGGGACGAACAGTGGCTGTCCGGCGGCGTCGAGGATCCGGGCGGCCTGGCCCAGCAGCTTCTCGAGGTCACGCAGGTCGCCGCCGGCATGCTCGTCCCAGAGGACCACGCCGAGGTGCTGCTGGTGGAGCCGGTAGCCGAGCGCTCGCTCCGCGGCGGCGGCGTCCACGGGCGCACCGGCGAGCAGATCGGCCAGCACGGCCGCGCGCATGGTGTTGCGGTTGGCCAGCCAGCGTTCCCGCTCGTCCTCGTACACGCCGACGAGCTGTTCGGCGACCGCGTCGATGTAGCGGAAGGTCGTCGCCATGAAGAGCTGCCCGGCGCGGTAGGCGACGTGCGGGTCAGGCTCGTTCTCCGCGATCTGGTCGAAGATCCAGTCCAGGGCTAGTTCCTGGCCGAGCCGGTAGGCGCGCAGCAGCGCGTTGGCGGAGATGCCCCGTTGGGCCAGTCGGCGGGCGTACTCGACCGCGGCCGGCGGGGCGTCGACGGCATCCATCGTGATCCCGGTCCGGACGGCGTGGATCACCGTACGGAGGTTGTCTTCGATGCTGAGCCGCATCAGGTCGAGCATGGGCTGGTCGCCCTGCAGGTCGGTGATCCGGTCGGAGAGGACGTCGTACAGGGTCGACGTGAGCAGGTCGAGGTTCTCGGCCATCTGCCCGGCGGTGTGCACCACCCGGGTGACGGCAGCGGTCTCGGTGTCGGTGCCCGCGGCTGTCATCGCGACTCCGATCTGCTCCGGGGCCCCTCCGGCCCCTCCGGCCCGATGGTCCCAGGCAGAGGCTCCGGAGGGAACCCTCCGGACCTCAGTCCGTGATCTCGGTGAGTCCCGCGCGGTGCCGCTGCGCGAGTTCGGCGTAGTACGGCGGGTTCGCCTGCACCCAGAACTCCGCGGAGGTCCCTGCCAGCGGCTTCTTGACCTGGGCAGGCGATCCGGCCGCCAGGACACCGGGCGGGATCGTGGTGCCCGGCGTGACCAGGGAGCCCGCGGCGACCATCGACCCGGCCCCCAGACGGGCTCCGTCGAGCATGGTGCTGCCGTTGCCGAGGAGCGCCTTCTCCTCCAGCACGGCGCCGTGGACGATGCACGTGTGCGCGACTGTGGCGCCCGGGCCGATCTCGACGACCTGGTCCGGCGCGGCATGGATGACGGCGTTGTCCTGGACGTTGGCGCCCTCGCGGATCACGATCGCGCAGATGTCGGCGCGCAGGACGGCGCCGTACCAGACGCTGGCGCCCTTCTCGACAGTCACGTCGCCGATCAGGGTCGCGGTGGGCGCGATGAACGCCTCGGGGTGCACGGTCGGGCTCTTGCCCTCGAACTCGAAGAGATTCACCTGAGGAACGGTAGTCCCGTCAGTAGCCGCGAGCGCCCTCGGCTTCGGGCTCGGGGTCGGGGTCGGCCGCCGCGAACAGGCCGTCCGGAGAGGTGCCGTAGTCGTCGGCGCCGCCGGGTTCGCCGCCCGTGTCTCTGCCGCCCGTGTCTCCGCCGGGTCGGGTCAGTGGCGGCAGCGGTGCGGCCAGGGTGTCCTCGATGGTGACCTCGACCGCGTCGGTGATCCCGGCGAGCGGGATGACCTCACGCCGCCAGCCCGGCGCCTCCTCCAGGGCCCGCGCGGTGCCGGGCGCCATCAGGATCTCTCCGTCCTGGGCGAGGCTGCACAACCTCGCGGACAGGTTCACGGTGGTCCCGATCGCGGCGTACTGGAGCTGGGCCGCGGTCCCGATCGCGCCGACGGCGCACTCGCCCGAGGCGATGCCGACGCCGGCGCCGAGCGGTGTCTCCGGGGTGGTCCACCGGTCCGTCACCTCGCGGACCTGGGCGAGCAGGTGGCGGGCGAGACGGAGGCCGACGCGGGTGTGGTCAGGACGCGGGTACGGCGCCCCCACCAGGATCAGCGCTCCGTCGCCGGCGAAGTCCTTCACCGCGGCGCCGTACTCCTTCGCCGACTCCATCACCACCGAGTAGTACTCCTGGAGGACCTGGACCATGAACTCGGCACCGTGCCGCTGGGTGAAGGTGGTGAACCCGCGCAGGTCGATGCTGACCGCGGTCAGGCTGTAGATCTCGGTGCGGACGTCGATACCGGAACCGGCCAGGTGCGCGGTCTCGGCGATGTCGGGGGAGACGAACCGGGCCATCGCGGCGCGCTCCTCGAACAGCGCGTCCTGCTGGGTCTCGATGATCAGGTGGTCGACGTAGGTCTGCCGGGTGATCCACTCGATCGCGAGGTTGAGCACCATCCCGGTCAGCAGGGCGGTGATCGGGATGAAGAGGCCGACAGCGAGCTCCTGGTCGGTGATGCGGCCGTCGTCGTGCCACCGGGACGTCGCGACGGCAGCGAGGATCACGTACGGGCTGACCGAGAGGAACGCGATCCGCGGCGGCAGCCGGAACATGGTGAGACCGAAGTACGCCGCCATGGTGACGCAGGCGCCGGTGAGCTCGGGGGAGTAGGTCTTGTACGTCATCGTGACGGCGAGGATGCCGCCGAGGAGGTTCACCAGCGAGCTCACCGGGGTGACCCAGGAGGCGAACCTCTCGGTGCGGACCAGCGCCGCGCCGCCGAACAGCAGAACGACCATGAACGGGATCAGCACGAGTGCCGTGGTGCGGAACTCGTCGAGCGCGCCGAAGACGACGGCGACCCACGCGCAGAGCGCCGCGCCCGCGGCGGCGTACAACGCCACCTGGGCGAACGCGCGCACGTGCTCGCGTCGCCAGACCTGGTACTCCTGCTCAACCGGCTTGTCGGTGAACCGCAGACCGAACCAGGTGTTGGGCGAGGTGAGCTCCGAGACGATGGGCCATCCCTCGGGGCGAGTCATGGCGCGTCGCTGTCAGCCGCCCGCGTCGCGCTGGCGACGCTCGTCCGAGGCGCCGGTCAGGGCATCGCGGAAGTGGGGGATCTTCTCGGTCAGCTCGGCGACGGTCGCATCGGTGAAATGCAGGACCTCGAGCGGCGTCTCGGCGATCACGGTCGCCGAGCGGAGCTTGTGGTTGACCAGCGCCATCTCGCCGATGACCTCGCCGGCTCCGAGCCTGGCGACTTCCTCTCCGTGCCGCTTGACCGCGACCTCTCCGGAGAGGATCAGGTAGGCCTTGTCCGCCGGTGTCTGCTCGACCATCAGCGCCCAGTGCTCCGGGACGGTGATGTAGCGGGCGACCTCGGTGACGGTTCTGATCTCGTCGTCGGTGAAATCGCGGAAGCGATCCACCCGCGCCAACTGCTGGATCCGGGCGTCCTCGTCCGACTGCTTGCCGCGCATGCGGTAGCTCCTCTCACGTCGGCCACCGGCCGAGACGGTCCCTACCCCTGTTGCGATTGTGTGGCTTGGAGCGGGTTCATGTCCACAAACGCGCCCAAGGCGAAGCCGTCGAGCCACCGCGACTCACGTCACACGCGATCAGGTGCCGCTCTGGAAGATCCCGGAGTCCTGACCGTACAGAGCGAAGCCGAGGGAGACGAGAAGCACCAGCCCCCAGGCGCGTTCGAGGAACCGGATCGTCATATCGAGTTGTTCCGGGCTAGGCCGGCCGGGTACCGAACGGTGCAGCACGGTGAGAACCAGCGCGGCGAAGGCGAACCCGACCAGGTTCGCCAGCGTCCCCCACGCCCACCCGACACTGAGCGGGTCGCCGACCAGGGCCGCGGTCCCGAAGTGCTCGTCCACGCCGTTCACCCTGGCCGGCAGCACGAACATGCTCAGGCCGATCCAGGCGCCGAGGCCGTAGGCGAGGTTCCGCCGCTGCCGGGGGCGGAAGCGGTCGCGGTCGTGCCAGCACAGGATCGTGACCAGGTACGGCGGGCCGCCGATCAGCCAGCCGATGAACAACCAGCCGAGGGTCGTGGTCGGTGTCTCCTGCAGCTGGAGGCCGATCTGTTCGCCGCAGGTCACCCCGATGGCGCCGAAGAGCATGCCGAAGCCGGCCACGGCGCGGACGAACCGGCGCCGGTCAGCCCCAGATGTCCGGATGCTCCGCATGCGCCGAATGTACTGGCCGGAGGGGTCACCGTGCCCGCGCGTGCGTCGGTTCGCGATCCGTTCAGGCATGTGACCACCGCTCTTCGTCCGCGCCGCCGTGAGCGCCGGGCCGGTCGCGTGTCTAGAAGTAGAGCACCCGCTCGCCCGAGCGGGGCCTGAGGCAAGGAGTTCGAACATGTTGAAGAACCGATGCTCGAGAGGGGTGGCATTGATGTGTGTGGTCGCCCTGATGACGCTCTGCGGCCCGGTGCGGGCCGACGCGCGGGTGTACGACCCGGACATCCTGGCGTACGTGAACTCCACGGCCACCTACGTGATGCAGATGGGGACGGTCCGCCGGGAGCCGCACGGAACGGCTCAGATGTCGTTGGACGACGCCAATCGGGATGATCTCGAGCTCGCCAACCTGGTGAAGCTCGACTATTCGACCAGGACCCCGGTCGGGTACTTCTTCATCAAGAGCGTCGCGTCGGGGGAGTGCCTGGCATCGTCGGGCACCGCCGGAACGTCCACCTACTGGGAGCCCTGCTCGGTGTATTCGCACCCGTTCTACCTGGCGCCCAGCCTGCGGCCCGGCAGCTTCTTCATCAAGCCGTCCGGTTCCGATGACACCTGCCTCAAGTTCCCGCAGGGGACGTCCGTCCTTGGCACCGGCACGTCCTGGCGGCCGGCCTTGGTGAGCTGCAACGACGGACAAGACAGCCATGATGCGCTCACCACGGCCGCCGACGACGGCGACGTGGTGAACCTGATGTCGTGGAACTTCTTTCCCACCGATGGCGAGGTCCTCGGCGATGCGACCGAGACCGTGACCGAGTCGTTCGGACTCCACGAGATGGCCGCCCGTCGCAACGTCGTGAAGATGTGCAACTGGGGCGCGATGGTGGTGTATTTCCAGTTCGACTACGACACGACCGACGCAGACGGCGTGAAGACATCGGGCAGCTATCAGTCCGGCACTGTCACGGTCGGGCAGTGCGTCGAGGCGCCGAACATTCCCAACGGCTTCCTCGCCGGGTCGGTGGTCCCGGTCGTCCAGATGCAAGGCGCTGGGCCGTGGGCGGCATCGGGGGCGACGTCGCTCGTGGGCTGGGGTGCCGACGTCACGGTGCACATCAGTGGCGACTCCTGCAACAACTGGGCTTGGACGACAGCACGGTCGCGCAATTCGGCGACGGCCATCGACGAGCACCCGGGCACGGATTGCTGGAGCAACAAGACGAAGGGGGCGCCGTTCACCTTCACCTACGAGGACCTGATGAGCTTCCTGTTCTCGATGATTCCGATGACGGGCGGGGGGACCTCTCTCGGTGCCTCCCCGACCGGCTTGTTCTCGGGCCTCGGCCAGCAGTTCGGCGCCGCCAAGGTGCCGAGCATGGCCACCGGGGGCGGGTCCAGGTTCCTCGACCTCGCCAAGTTGGCGTACAAGTGGGCCGGGTGAGCCGAGCGGTCCTTCGAGGCTGACGAGGCGCCCATCGCCCTGAGGACCGGGCGATGGGCGCTCGATCACTAAAAGTCAGGCTTGACTGTTTGTTGTTGAGCGGGTCAGGATGGGCTGGTGACGGCCACCCGGGTGACCCAGGAGGAGCGGACGCGCGCCATGCGGCAGCGGCTGCTCGAGGCCTGCGTCCAGTGCCTGGCCGAGTACGGCTGGGCCGGTACGTCGACCACGCTGATCTCGCAGCGCGCCGGGGTGAGCCGTGGGGCCCAGCTGCACCACTTCCCGACCAAGAACGACCTGGTCGTCGCCGCAGTCGAGCACCTGGCGCTCGTCCGCCGCGACGAGCTCGCCCAGGCCGCCGAGGCCCTCCCGACCGGCCCCCGCCGCACCCGTGCGGTGCTGCAGATGCTCGGCGAGCACTTCACCTCCGACGTCTTCTCGGCCGCCCTCGAGCTTTGGGTCGCCGCGCGCGCGGACGAGGCCCTCCTCGCCGCCCTCGGCCCGTTCGAACGCACCACAGGTCGCGAGACGCACAAGCTGACCGTCGAGATGCTCGATGCCGACGAGACACAGCCGGGTGCCCGTGAACTGGTCCAGGCGACCCTCGACCTGATCCGCGGCCTCGGACTCGCGAACACCATCAGCAACGACCAGGCACGGCGATCGCGGATCCTCGATCGCTGGGCCGAGGTACTCGAAGACGAACTGCCCCGCCGGACCAAGGAGCCATCGTGAACCCGCAGTCGAACGCCGTGCTGGAGCAGGTCCTGGACGACCTGACCGCGGAGGGCGACGCCCTCCAGGCGCTGGTCGCGCCGCTGGACGAGGCCGGCTGGCGGACGATGACGCCGGCCGAGGGCTGGGACATCGCCACCACGATCGTGCACCTGGCCTGGACCGACGAGTGCGCCATCGTCGCCGGGACGGACAAAGAGGCCTGGGACGCGCTCGTGCTGCGGGCGATCGACAACCCCACCGGCTTCGTCGACGTCGAGGCGTTCGAAGGCGCCAAGGCCAGCGGTGCCGAGATCTACGCCCGCTGGAGCACCTCCCGTCCGGCGCTGGTCGCGATGCTGCGCGCCTACCCCGAGGGGCAGAAGCTGCCCTGGTACGGCCCGCCGATGAGCCCGACGTCGATGGGGACCGCCCGCTTCATGGAGACCTGGGCGCACGCGCTCGATGTCGCCGCGGCGCTCGGCGTCACCCCGGAGCCGACCGACCGGATCAGGCACATCGCCCACCTCGGCGTCCGCACCCGCAACTACGCCTTCGGGGTGCACGAGCTCGAGCCGCCGGCCGAGGAGTTCCGGATCTCGCTCACCTCCCCGTCGGGCGAGACCTGGGCCTGGGGTCCGGAGGATGCCGCCCAGTCCGTGACCGGGTCGGCGTACGACTTCTGCCTGCTCGTCACCCAGCGCACCCATCGCGACGACACCGACCTGGTCGCCGTCGGTGCGGACGCCGACCGCTGGCTCGACATCGCCCAGGCCTTCGCGGGCCCGTCCGGCGCGGGACGCGAGGCGACCCGTGCCTGACGCGAGGATCGGCAACTGCTCCGGCTTCTACGGGGACCGGCTCTCCGCGATGCGGGAGATGGTCGAGGGCGCCGAACTCGACTACCTGACCGGTGACTACCTCGCCGAGCTGACCATGCTGATCCTCGGCAAGGACCAGCTCCGCGACCCCTCACTGGGCTACGCGCGTACCTTCGTCGCGCAGGTCGCCGACTCGCTCGGGCTGGCCATGGAGAAGGGCGTCCGGATCGTCGCGAACGCCGGCGGCCTCAATCCCGCCGGGCTCGCGGCCAAGCTCACCGAGGTCACCGAGCAGCTCGGTCTGCCGGCGAAGATCGCCTGGATCGACGGCGACAACCTGGCTCCGCGGGCCGCGGAGCTCGGGCTGGGCGGCGCCCTCACCGCGAACGCCTACCTGGGCGCGTTCGGGATCGCGCGCGCACTGGACGCCGGCGCGGACATCGTCGTCACCGGCCGGGTCACCGACGCCTCGGTCGTCGTCGGTCCGGCGATCGCCCACCACGGCTGGTCGCCGACGTCGTACGACGAACTGGCCGGCGCCGTGGTCGCCGGGCACATCATCGAGTGCGGCACCCAGGCCACCGGCGGCAACTTCTCCGGCTTCCTCGATCTCCCGCGCGACGCCACCCCGCTCGGCTTCCCGCTGGCTGAGGTGGCCGCGGACGGTTCGTTCGTGGTGACCAAGCCGGCCGGGACCGGCGGCCTGGTCTCCGTCGACACCGTCACCGCCCAGCTCGTGTACGAGATCCAGACGACGCGCTACCTCGGCCCCGACGTCACCACCGATCTGACCTCGATCACGCTGACCGACGACGGCCCCGACCGGGTCCGTGTCAGCGGTGTCACCGGCAGTGCGCCGCCGGAGCAGCTCAAGGTCTGCGTCAACGAGCTCGGCGGTCACCGCAACCAGATGGAGTTCGTGCTCACCGGACTCGACATCGAGGCCAAGGCCGACTGGCTCCGCGCCCAGCTCGACGCACGGCTGGCGGTGAACCCGCCGGCGAGCGTCCACTGGGCGCTCGGTGCTCGCCCGCTCCCCGATGCCGACACCGAGGAGGGCGCCTCCTGCCTGCTCCGGGTGACGGTCAAGGATCCGTCGGCCGACGCCGTGGGCAAGCCGTTCACCGCGGCCGCGGTCGAACTCGCGCTGGCGTCGTACCCGGGCTTCACGCTGACCGCGCCACCGGGCCGCGGGTCGCCGTACGGCGTCTACCGGCCGGCGTACGTGGACCGTGCCGAGGTGACCGAGACGGTGCACCTGTGGGACGGGACGACCGTCGAGATCCCGCACCCCCCGGTGGTCGACGCCCAGGCCGCGTCATCGCGTCCGGACGGGGCCCCGGATGCTCCCCCGCCACCGGCCCAGGACTCCCCGACCGTCAAGCTCCCGCTCGGCACCTTCGTGCACGCCCGCAGCGGCGACAAGGGCGGCGACGCGAACGTCGGCCTCTGGGTCGGCGGACCTCAGGGCGACAAGCGGGACGCGCGGATCGGGTACCTGCTGCACCTGATCACCCCGGACGCCATCCGGCAGTTGCTGCCCGAGGCCGCCGACCTCGACGTCGAGGTCTATCCGCTGCCGAACCTCGGCGGCGTCAACGTGCTGATCCGCGGCCTGCTCGGCGACGGGGTCGCGGCCAGTACCCGCTTCGATCCGCAGGCCAAGGCCGTCGGCGAGTGGTTGCGCTCGCGAGTGGTCCACATCCCCGAGGAGTTGGCATGAACTTCCTGACCGAGGAACGCCTGGCCGTCCAGGCGAGCACCCGGACCTTCGTCGAGCGCGAGATCGTGCCGCACCTGCAGGAGTGGGAGGACGCGTGCGAGATCCCGCGTTCGCTGCACCAGGCCGCGGCCAAGGCGGGCATCCTGGCGCTCGGCTTCCCTGAGGAAGCGGGCGGCGACGGCGGTGACCTGCTCGACGCCACCGCGATGCAGGAGGCGTTCTTCGAAGCCGGCGGGTCGTCGGGACTCGCGGCCGGGCTGTTCACGCACGGCATCGCGCTGCCGCACCTGATCGCCAACGGCAGCCCCGAGCTGATCGACGCCTACGCCCGTCCGACCCTGGCCGGCGACCTGATCGGATCGCTGGCGATCACCGAGCCGGACGGCGGGTCCGACGTGGCCGGCATCCGCACCACGGCGGTCCGCGACGGCGACCAGTACGTCATCAACGGCGCCAAGACCTTCATCACCTCCGGTGTGCGCGCGGACTTCGTCACCACCGCGGTCCGCACCGGCGGCCCCGGCCACTCCGGCATCTCGCTGGTCGTCGTCGACAAGGGCACGCCGGGATTCACCGTCGACCGGTCGCTGCGGAAGATGGGCTGGCACTGCTCCGACACCGCCGAGCTCTCCTACGTCGACGTCCGGGTGCCGGTCTCGAACCTGATCGGCGAGGAGAACAGCGGTTTCTACCAGATCGCCGAACAGTTCGTGGTCGAGCGGATCGGCCTCGCGGTGCACGGCTACGGGATCGCCTCGCGCAGCCTGGCGCTCACCGCCCAGTACGCCCGCGACCGGGAGACTTTCGGCAAGCCGCTGATCAGCAACCAGGTGATCCGGCACAAGCTCGTCGAGATGCGCAGGCTGGTGGAGATCTCGCGGACCTACACCCGCGAGGTCGCGGCCCGCCACGTCGCCGGCGAGAACGTCATCGCCGAAGCCTGTCTGGCCAAGCAGACCGCCGTCGAGGCGTGCGAGGCCGTCGTCGACATGGCAGTGCAGATCCACGGCGGCACCGGCTACATGCACGGCACCGAGGTCGAGCGGCACTACCGGGACTCCCGGATCCTGCCGATCGGCGGCGGCGCCACCGAAGTACTCACCGACCTGGCCGCACGACTGTTGGGATACGCATCATGACCACCACTCCGGACGTCGAGGCGATCGACTCGATGACGCAGGAACAGACCCGCCGAGCCGCCATGCTCGCCAAGATCGCCGATCTCGACACCGAGCACGCGAAGGCGGTCCTCGGTGGCGGCGAGCGTGCGATCGAGCGGCACCACAAGCGCGACAAGCTGCTCGCCCGGGAGCGCATCGAGCTGCTGATCGATCCTGGATCCGCGTTCCTCGAGCTCTCACCGCTCGCCGGGTGGGGCTCGGACTTCACCGTCGGTGCCAGCGTGATCACCGGCATCGGTGTGGTCGAGGGCGTGGAGTGCCTGATCACCGCCAACGACCCCACGGTCAAGGGTGGCGCCTCGAACCCGTGGACCCTGAAGAAGGGGTTCCGGGCCTCCCAGATCGGGGAGGAGAACAACCTCCCGACGATCGCGCTGGTGGAGTCGGGCGGAGCGGACCTGCCGACCCAGAAGGACATCTTCATCCCCGGCGGCAAGATGTTCCGCGACATCACCCGGTCGTCCGCGGCCCGGGTCCCGACGATCGCGCTGGTCTTCGGCAACTCCACCGCCGGCGGTGCGTACATCCCCGGGATGAGCGACTACACGGTGATGGTGAAGGAGAAGGCGAAGGTCTTCCTCGGCGGTCCGCCGCTGGTGAAGATGGCCACCGGTGAGGAGTCCGACGACGAGTCCCTGGGTGGCGCCGAGATGCACGCCCGGGTCTCCGGCCTGGCCGACTACCTCGCGGCCGACGAGTACGACGCGATCCGGATCGGGCGCCGCATCGTGGCCCGGCTCAACCAGACGAAGGCCACCGTCGTGGAACCGGTGTTCGCGGAGCCCGAGGCTGATCCGGAGGAGCTCCTCGACCTGATCCCGACCGACCTCAAGGAGCCGTTCGACCCCCGCGAGGTGATCGCCCGGATCTGTGACGGACGCAGCGCCTCCAACGGCGCCGTCTTCGACGAGTTCAAGCCGCTCTACGGCAACTCGCTGGTGACCGGCTGGGCGAAGATCCACGGCAACCCGGTCGGCATCCTGGCCAACGCCCAGGGCGTGCTCTTCTCCGAGGAGGCGCAGAAGGCGACCCAGTTCATCCAGCTCGCCAACCAGATCGACGTGCCGCTGCTGTTCCTCCAGAACACCACCGGCTACATGGTCGGCGCGGAGTACGAGCAGGGCGGCATCATCAAGCACGGCGCGCAGATGATCAACGCGGTCAGCAACTCCAAGGTCCCGCACCTGACCGTGGTGATGGCGGCGTCGTACGGCGCCGGCAACTACGGCATGAACGGGCGGGCCTTCGACCCCCGCTTCCTGTTCACCTGGCCGAGCGCGAAGTCCGCGGTGATGGGTCCGGCGCAGCTCGCCGGCGTCCTCGAGATCGTGGCCAAACAGTCGGCCGAGTCCAAGGGCCAGGTGTTCGACGAAGAGGGGTTCGGTGCGATCAAGGCCATGGTCGAGGAGCAGATCGAGGAGCAGAGCATGCCCTACTTCCTCTCCGGGATGGTCTACGACGACGGCGTCATCGACCCGCGGGACACCCGCACCATCCTGGGCATCTGCCTGTCCGTGATCAACAACAAGCCCATCGAGGGCACCGACCGCTTCGGCGTGTTCCGTATGTAGCCGGACATCGAGCCTGTCGAGATGCCTTCACCTAGGAGCTTTGCGTGACCATCAACAGAATCCTCGTCGCCAACCGTGGCGAGATCGCCCGCCGGGTCTTCGCGACCGCGCGCCGGCTCGGGATCGGCACCGTCGCGGTGTACTCCGACGCCGACGCGGGGCTGCCGTTCGTCGCCGAGGCCGACCGGGCCGTGCGGCTGCCGGGCAACACTCCGGCCGAGACGTACCTGCGCGGCGACCTCGTGATCGAGGCGGCCAGGCGCGCGGGTGCCGACGCGATCCACCCGGGCTACGGCTTCCTGTCGGAGAACGCCGACTTCGCCCGCGCCGTCGCCGCGGCCGGTCTGACCTGGATCGGGCCGACGCCGGAGTCGATCGACTCGATGGGCTCCAAGGTCGCGGCCAAGAAGCTGATGGCCGACGCCGGTGTGCCGGTCTTCGGCGAGATCGATCCGGCCGCCGCGACCGAGGACGACCTCCCGCTGCTGGTGAAGGCCTCCGCTGGTGGTGGTGGCCGCGGTATGCGGATCGTCAGGTCGCTCGACGAGCTCGCCGCCCAGGTGGCCCTCGCCTCCGACGAGGCGGCGTCCGCCTTCGGTGACGCGACCGTCTTCTGTGAGCCGTACCTGGAGAACGGCCGCCACGTCGAGGTCCAGGTCGTCGGCGACACCCACGGCAACGTGGTGGTCCTGGGGGAGCGCGACTGCTCGCTGCAGCGCCGTCACCAGAAGGTCGTCGAGGAAGCACCGGCTCCGGGACTCTCGGACGAGGTGCGCAAGACCCTGCACGACGGAGCGCGCCTGGCCGCCGAGGCGATCGGCTACGTCGGCGCGGGCACGGTCGAGTTCATGGTGTCGGGTGACAAGGTCTCGTTCCTGGAGATGAACACCCGGCTCCAGGTCGAGCACCCGGTCACCGAGGCGGTCTTCGGTGTCGACCTGGTCGAGGCCCAGATCCACGTGGCGGAGGGTCAGCACGTCCCTGCCGTCCCGACGCATCCGCGGGGCCACGCGGTCGAGGTCAGGCTGTACGCCGAGGACCCTGCCGCCGACTACCAGCCGCAGAGCGGGACGCTGGACACCTTCGACGTGCCCACCGGCCTGGCGTTCGACCAGTTCGCGACCTACGGCACCCGGCTGGACAGCGGGTTCGAATCGGGCAGCGAGGTCGGCACCCACTACGACGCGATGCTCGCGAAGGTGATCGCCTGGGGTCCCGACCGGGCCTCGGCGTTCCGCACTCTCGCCGGCGTGCTGGAACGCTCCCGGATCCACGGACTCGTCACCAACCGCGACCTGCTGGTCCGGTTGCTCCGCGACGAGAAGGTCCTGGCCGGCGAGGTGAGCACCGACTTCCTGGGTGGCTACGACCTGACGGGTGCGCCGCACGACACCCGTGCCGCCTCCACGGCCGCGGCGATCGCTGTCGCCGAGCGGGACAGAGCGGCCCGCACCGTCCAGCAGCAGATCCCGGTCGCCTGGCGCAACGTCGTCTCCCAGCCGCAACGGACCGTGCTCGCCCCGCTGAACGGCGGCGACGAGGTGACCGTCGAATGGTTCGGCGGCCGCGACGGCTACACGGTCGACGGACTCGCCGTCCTCGAAGCCGGCCCGGACCGGGTCGTCCTCGAGATCGACGGCGTCCGGATCGTCCACGACGTGGTCGTCACCGGGGACCGGGTGCACGTCGACTCCGGCGCCGGCGCGGCGTCGTACCGGCTGGTGCCGCGGTTCGTCGACCCCGCCGATCAGGTCAGCGCCGGCTCGTTGCTCGCGCCGATGCCCGGCACCGTGATCGCCACGCCGGCCGAGGACGGCGGCACCGTCGAGGCCGGCCAGACGGTCGTCGTCCTCGAGGCGATGAAGATGCAGCACACGATCAGCGCCCCCGTCGACGGAGTCCTCGAGCTCTCGGTCGCCGTGGGTCAGCAGGTAGCGGCGGGCGACGTCCTGGCCGTGGTTTCGACAAGCTCAACCGACGAGGAGTCAGCATGACCGCCACGATGTTCACCGAGCCCGAAGAGCGTGTCGCCCTGCGCGAGTCCGTCTTCAAGCTCGCCTCCAGCTACGGACACGGCTACGTGACGGAGAAGACCCGCAACGACGGGAAGCTCACCGAGCTCTGGCAGGACATGGGCAAGCACGGCTTCCTCGGGGTGAACATCCCCGAGGAGTACGGCGGCGGTGGCGGCGGCATGGCCGACCTGGCCGCGGTGCTGGAAGAGGCCGCGGCGGCCGGCGCCCCGCTGCTGATGATGGTGGTCAGCCCGGCGATCTGCGGCACGATCATCAGCCGCTGCGGCACCGATGCGCAGAAGGCGCACTACCTGCCGAAGATCGCCGACGGGTCGATGATCATGGCCTTCGCGATCACCGAGCCGGACGCCGGCTCGAACAGCCACCAGATCACCACGACCGCCACCAAGGACGGCGACGAGTGGGTGCTCACCGGGCAGAAGACCTACATCTCCGGCGTCGACGAGGCCGACGCGATCCTGGTCGTCTCCCGCACCGCGGACGCGAAGACCGGCAAGCTCAAGCCGGCCCTGGTCGTGGTGCCCACCGACGCCAAGGGCCTGGAGAAGCAGGTCATCCCGATGGAGTTCCACGCGCCGGAGAAACAGTTCACGCTCTTCTTCGACAAGGTCCGGGTCCCTGCCGACGCGCTCGTCGGTGACGAGGACGGCGGCATCTGGCAGCTGTTCGCCGGGCTGAACCCCGAGCGGATCATGGGCGCGGCGTTCTCCAACGGGATGGCCCGTTTCGCGCTGGACAAGGCCGTCGAGTACGCCAAGACCCGCAAGGTGTGGAAGGACGTCATCGGCACCCACCAGGGCATCGCGCACCCGCTGGCCAAGGCCAAGATCGAGCTCGAGCAGTCCCGGCTGCTCATGCAGAAGGCGGCGGCCCTGTACG
The DNA here is from genome assembly GCA_036676945.1 of Marmoricola sp. Classification (GTDB taxonomy): domain Bacteria; phylum Actinomycetota; class Actinomycetes; order Propionibacteriales; family Nocardioidaceae; genus Marmoricola. The sequence goes on along the minus strand of JAKFBZ010000060.1, from coordinate 8,499 downwards.
ACGCCGGCGACGACGCCGGCGCCGGCGAGTACGCCAACATGGCCAAGTACGCCGGCGGCGAGGTCGCCTGCAACACCCTGGACGTGGCGGTGCACACCCACGGCGGCAACGGCCTCGCCCAGGAGTACGGCCTCGGCAACATGCTGCTGGCCGCGCGACTCGGCAGGATCGCCCCGGTCAGCCGGGAGATGATCCTGAACTTCATCGCGATGCACTCGCTCGGCCTGCCCAAGTCCTACTGACACACCCGTTCATCGAGACGTCCGACAACAGAGGAGCAACGATGACCGAGCTGGTGCACTACGACGTCGCCGACGGCATCGCGGCGATCACACTGGACTCGCCGCACAACCGCAACGCGCTCTCCCGGCAGCTGGTGGGAGAGCTCTTCGAGCGGCTGGAGACGGCTGCCGGCGACGACGCGGCGCGCGTGGTGGTGCTGCGTTCGGCCGACCGCGTCTTCTGTTCCGGGGCCGACCTGTCCGAGGCGGCGGACGGCTCGATGACCGAGGGCGCCCGGGCACTGGTCGATCTGCAACGGGTCATCCTGACCCACCCCAAACCGGTGGTGACCCGGCTCGTCGGTCCGGTCCGCGCCGGTGGGCTCGGGATCGTCGCCGCCAGCGACCTGGTGATCTGCGGGGACGACGTGACGTTCGCGCTGACCGAGTCGAGGCTCGGGCTCGCGCCCGCGGTGATCTCGCTGACCCTGTTGCCCCGGCTGACCAGCCGGGCGGCGTACGACACCTTCCTCACCGGCCGTGGCTTCGACGCGGTCGAGGCGGCGGCGATGGGCCTGGTCACCAAGGCGGTCCCGCCGGGCGAGGTCGACGCCGAGGTCGACGCCGCGTGCGCCGAGCTCCTGAAGGCGCACCCGCAAGGGCTGCGCGAGACCAAGAAGGTGCTCGCCCGGGACGTCCTCGCCTATCTCGAGGCCAACGCCGACGACATGGTCGAGCTCAGCGCCCGGCTCTTCGGCTCCGACGAGGCCCGCGAGGCGATGCTCGCCTTCTTGACCAAGAAGGCCTGAACGAACGAAGTAGCGCTCAGCGGTAGATCCGCGGACCCAGGATCAGCCGCGGCGGACCTTGGGTCCGTACACGTAGCTCTCCCCGAAGTAGTTGCTCGAGCGGGCGTCGTCGAAGTACATCGTGAAGTCCGTGTCCATGCTGCCGCTCATGCCGGCGACGCGGACCCAGCGCGGGTTCTTCAGGCACGTCCGCGGCACCACGATGAGCACGGTGTTCTTCACGTAGTCGAACTTGTGGGTGAGACCCGCGCAGCGGAGCTCGTCGTCGTTGCCGTTGGTGAAGGTGTGCGACCCGTACCAGCGGCCCCGGAACGCGTCGGCCTCGACCTGACGGACGCCCTTGTCGGAGAGGATGCGCAGCCCGACGAACCTCGCGAAGCCGGAGCGGTTGAGCTCCTTGTAGGCGAGCGCGACCCGCACGGTGGCGGCGAGGTGGGTGACCCGGATCGACTTGATATCGCCCTCGACCCGGCCGGGCGCCGGCACCGGGGTGGGGTCCTCGGCCTCGGAGAGGCCCTCGTCGCTGAACATCGCGACGTCACCGGTCGGGTCGACGTGGACCTTGGACTCGGCGTTCGCGGCCGTCGGGGCCAGGACGAGGACCGCGGCAGCGGTGCTGACTGCCAGCGTGCGGATGAGCTTCATGGTTCTCCTTGGTGGTGGAACAGGCAGAGGTACGCCGACAGGGGCCGGCGGAGCGCTCAGGTGCTGTCAGATCCTGTGCGGGGAGGGATCAGCGGTAGATGCGGGGGCCGTAGGTGCCGGCCCTGGTCACGTCGGCCGTGACCCGGCCGTCGTCGGACCACTGGCGGGTGGCGCCGTAGGTCTCCATGCCGAGCCCGACGCGGACCCACTTCGGGTTGCCGAGGCAGGACCGCGGGATCACCACCTGGACGGTGTTGTTCACGTAGTCGACCTTGTGGTCGATCGAGCACGGGACGAACCGGAAGTCGGCGGTGTTCATCGCGACCCGGCCTGCCCAGCGGCCACGCGTCGTGTCGACCAGCACCCAGCGCAGCCGGTCCGGGGTCCGGACGGCGTACCAGGTCAGGGCGCCGCGGCCGGTGCGGGTGAGCTCCCGGACCCGCACCGTGGCCTTGACCGTCCTGGGGAAGTGGCTGACCCGGCTGCCGACCACGTCTCCGAGCACGCGGCTCGGGTCGGTGACGAACGCCGAGGGGTCGTCGTCGAACCCTTTGACCTGCACGTCGCCGGCGGCGTCGGCGTGCGAGTAGGTGTCGGCATGTGCGGCGAACGGCGTGACCGCCAGGGCGGTGCCGGCCGCGGCCGCGACGAGCAGACGGGTGAGACGCATGGATACCTCCGAGGGAACGGTCCTCTCTGACCGTCCGGGAATCCTATTTGGCACAGGTTCGGCAATTCACCATTACCGGAAACTGGGTACGAATTGGGAGGAACTTCTCAGCTTCCCAGCGAGACCGGGAGTGACAGCCAGCCCCGGACGAAGGCCGACTCGTGCCGGGTGCCCGCCGAGGCGTCGACGCGCACCTGGGGATGCGCGGCGAGGAGCTCCTCCAAAGCGACCCTGGCCTGGAGCTTGGCCAGGTGGTTGCCGATGCAGAAGTGCGGCCCGCTGCTGAACGCCAGGTGCCGGGTGATCGTGCGGCGTACGTCGAGCTGGTCCGCGGTCGCTCCGAACTCGCGCGGATCGCGGTTCGCGGCGGCGTACAGCATCATCACCTTCTGCCCGGCCGGGATGGTGGTGCCGTTGATCTCCACGTCCGCCGTCGTGGTGCGGGCCAGGCCCTGCACCGAGGACTCGAGCCGGAGGAACTCCATCAACGAGCCGCCGATCAGTCCGGGGTCGTCGAGAAGCAACTGCCGCTGGTCGGGAGCGTCGCCGAGCAGCATCACCGCGTGCGAGACCAGGCTCGCGGTGGTGTCGGAGCCGCCGGCGACGACGACGAAGCAGAAGCCGAGGATGTCCCAGTCGCTGAGTCGCTCGACAGTGCCGTCGGCACCGACCGTCTCGGCCGCGACCAGGGCTCCGAGGAGGTCGTCGCGCGGGTCGGCCCGGCGGTCGGCGATCGCGGCGGTGAAGTACTCCATCATCTCGGCCATCGCGGTCAGGGCGGCGACCTTGCTCTCGTCGCCACTGTCCAGGTCGAGGGCGAAGCCGTCGTTCTGGACCTGGGTGATCGCGTACACCCACGGGGCGAACCGTGCCTGGTCGCCGATCGGGATCCCGAAGAGCTCGGCCAGCACGTAGGTGGGGATCGTGCTGGAGAACTGGGTGTGCAGGTCGGCGGTCCCGCCGTCGGCCTCGGTCCGGGCCATGTCGGCGATCCGCTCCCGGACGAACGCGCGGATCCGGTCCTCCAGGACGGTGACGCGCTTGGGGGTGAACCCCCGGCCGATCAGGTTGCGCAACTGGGTCTGCCGCGGCGGGTCGAGCATCACCATCGTCGGCGGGATGCCGAGCTGTCCGATCTCGTCGTCGAAGAAGGTCAACCCGCTCGCTGAGGAGAACACGTCCGGGGCGCGGACGGCGTTCCAGATGTCGTCGAACCGGGAGAGCGCCCAGAACGCCGGTGCCCGGTGGTCGGCCGGGTGGTGATGGACCGGGTCGTGCTCGCGCAGCCAGGCGAACGCCGGGTACGGGTCGGCCAGGAAGGCAGGATCGAGCGGGTCGTAGGCGATCGTCGTCATTGCCGTCCTCTTCTAACGGAGATTGTTAGTAACCTCGCTCGTTAGTATCTGTTCTCATGGCCCGCGACGCAACCCAGACCCGTGCCCGCCTCATCCGGGCCGGTGAGCAGCGCTTCGCGCGCGACGGTGTCAAGGGTGCCAAATTGAGCGACATCGTCCGTGATGCCGGTCAGCGCAACGACTCGGCTGTCGGCTACCACTTCGGATCGCGCCAGGGTCTGCTCGAAGCGATCGTCGCCAAGCACATGGCCGTGATGGAGGCCGGGCGGGCCGTGCCTGACGAGGACGCCGACCTGAGGGCGGTCATCGAGGCGATCGTCGCACCGACGGCCGACCTGCTCGGCACCGAGGACGGCCGCGACTTCCTGCGCATCATGGAACAGGTCTCGGACTGGTCCGGCGTCGGTACGGCCCATCCCAACGAGGTCCTGGGCGGGACCGTGATCGGGGCCCAGCTGGCGCAGTTGCACGCGCTGCTGGAGCCCGAGATCGGCTCGATCCTGGCCCGAGAACGCGGTGCCCTGTTGGTGACGTTCCTCACCGCGGCGCTCGCCGAACGGGCCCGTTCACGCGAGGCCGGAGCGCGACAGCGCCTCGGACACGAACGTTTCGTCCGCCACGTGGTGGATGTGCTCACCGGAGCACTCTCGGCCTGAGATTCTTCGTGCCATGTCGTTGGCACTCCGGGGGTTGCTGCGCCGGCTCTCGGTCGGTCTTCTCGGTGTCCTCGTGTGCGCCACGGCCGCAGTCTGCCTGAGCGTGCCGGCCGCTGCCGCCGGGTCACGCCGTCCCTGCCCGAACGGGCCGGTCGCGCTGACCTTCGACGACGGCCCGTCACCGACGCAGACGCCCCGGCTGATCCGGATCCTCACCGACCTGCGCGTCCCCGCGACCTTCTTCCTGGTCGGCCAGCGGGTGCGCAGCGCGCCCGGTGTCGCCCGCCAACTGCAGCGCTCGGGTTTCGTCATCGCCAACCACACCTGGTCGCACACCCTGCTGACGACGATCTCCGACCGCGCGGTCCGGGCCCACCTGATCGCGACCGGACGCGAGCTGCGCCGGCACGATGTGGTCCCCGGCCGGCTGATGCGACCGCCGTACGGCGGCATGGACCGGCGGGTGCGTGCGGCGATCCTCCGCACCGGCCTGGTCCCGGTGCTCTGGTCGGTCGACTCCCGCGACTGGGCCGGGGGCAACGCCCGCCAGATCGCCGACCGGATCCTCAGCGGGCTGCGCCCGCACGGCGAGAACATCGTCCTGCAGCACGACGCGGTCGACAACTCACCGGCCTCCATCGCCGCGGTCCCGCTGGTCGTCACCGAGGCGCGCCGGCGTGGCTACTGCTTCACCGATCTGGACGACCGCGGGCGCAAGCGGATGCCGGTACGGCGTCTGGGCGCCCGGCCGGTGGCAGGTGCCGCCGCATCGGTGCTCCCGGTCCGGACCCTCGCGCCGTCCGCCAGTCGCGCGCAGGACGTGCCGGCCACCGGTCGCGGGCAGGTGCTGTTGACGCTCGTTCCGTCGACGAACGGCGACGTGGGGTTCCGGTTCCGGACCGTGGCGGTGGCGACCTCGCCGCGAGCGAACGCGGGGCTCGCACCGGTCACCACCGCGGGCGTCGGCGGACCCGGTGCCGTCGCGCTCTTCGACCTCTGGCTCCCGGGTCACTAGATCCTCCGGACGCAGTCCCTCACCGCTCGACGGTCACGGCGTCACCGACGCTGATCACTCCTGTCCCCTCCGGGACCAGGTGGACCGCGAACCAGGTCTTGTGGTCGAAGAGCCGGTGCCGGGCCAGCGTGCGGATCGGCTCCTTGCCGCCGTCCAGGGTCGCCGGCTCGATGGTGGTCATCACGCAGCGATCGACCCGTTTGACCACCCGGAAGGCCACCTCGCCGATCCTGACCCTGACCCAGTCGTCCTCGGCGAACGGGTCGGCCCCGTCGATCGTCACGTTGGGCCGGAACCGTGCGATCGGCAGCGGCTCGGGTGCGTCCTCACCGCGTTCGAGCGCGCCCTCGGTGATCCAGTCGTTGAGCCGGGCGAGCGAGGACAGGGACGCGAGCGTGACCGGGTACCCGTCCGCGAAGCCGGTGTGGTCCCCGGGCTGCGCGTGCTCCGGGTTGAGCGCGCGTCGCGCCGGGTCGTCGCACCAGACCAGGGCGAGGTCGTCGCGGCCCGTGGCGGCACGGATCCAGTCGTGCGTCTCGGCAGCGGCCGGCCGGGCGCGCAGGTCGTGGGAGTGCAGTCGTACGTCGACCAGGTCCGTCTCCGGCTCGACGACGTCGAGAGCCTCGAGTCCCGGAGCCCGCAGCCTGAGTGGAACGGCCAGCCCCGGCACGGTGGCCGGGGTGTCGGCGACGATCGTGAACAGGGTCCGGAGTTCGCGGGCGCTGACCAGGGTGCCGGACGCGTCGACGACCATCCACCGGCGGTCACCGTCGAGACCCCAGGGCAGCACGTGCGCGGACCCGACCGGGCGGATCGCCGTGCTCTTGACCGGATGGATGCCGAGGCCGGTCACCCGGGGCGTGCTCGGTCCGGTCATCGCACCCAGGCCCCGAGGCGATCGAGGCCGCGGACGATCTCGGCCTCGGAGCCGGCGAACGAGAGTCGCACGAACCGGTTGCCCTGCCGGGTGTCGAAGTCGATGCCCGGCGCCATCGCGACCCCGGTGGCGTCCAGGGTCGTCGTGCACCAGGAGTAGGAGTCCTCGGTCAGGTGGCTGACGTCGGCGTACACGTAGAACGCGCCGTCGGCCGGCGCGAGCCGGTCGATCCCGATCCGGGGGAGGCCGTCGAGAAGGAGTGCGCGGTTGCCGGCGTACCGGGCGACGTGCGCGTCGAGTTCGGCGTACGACTCCTCGGTGAACGCTGCCAGGGCGGCGTACTGGGAGAGCACCGGGGGACAGATCGTGAAGTTGCCGGTGAGCACGTCCACCGGGCGGCGCAGGTCCTCGGGGACCAGCATCCAGCCGAGCCGCCAGCCCGTCATCGAGAAGTACTTCGAGAAGGACCCGAAGATCACCCCGGTCCGCGAGGTCTGCCAGGCGGAACTGGTCGCACCGCTCGGGCCGTAGGTGATCCCGTGGTAGATCTCGTCGGAGATCAGCCGGACCCCGTTCTCCTCGCACCAGGTGGCGATCGCCGCCAGTTCCTCCGGCGGGATCATCGTGCCGGTCGGGTTGGCGGGGGAGGCGATCACCAGGCCGGCGATCGGTCCCGGGAGGCCGGCGAGCTGCTCGGCGGTGGGCTGGAACCGGGTCTCCGGGCCGCAGTCGATCTCCACGACCTCGCAGCCGAGCGCGGTCAGGACGTTGCGGTAGCAGGGGTAGCCGGGGCGGGCCATCACGACGCGGTCGCCGGGCTCGAAGGCGGCCAGGAAGGCCAGCAGGAAGCCGCCGGAGGAACCGGTCGTGATCACCACGTCGTCGACGCCGACCTCGATGCCGGAGGTACGCCGGTGGTGGTCGGCGACTGCCTGTCGCAACTGCGGGATGCCGGTGGCCACGCTGTAGCCGAGAAGGTCCTCGTCGAGCAGTCGCTTGGCCTCCTCGCGCACCGCCTGCGGCGCACCGGTCGAGGGTTGGCCGGCCACGAAGTTGACCAGGTCTCCGTGGCTGGCCTGTCGGGCCTGGGCCGCTGCCAGGAGGTCCATCACATGGAAGGGCGGCACGTTGGCTCGCGCGGCCACCTGGAGACGCTGGGGTGAGACGGTCACGGGTTCACGGTACGGCGAATCGCGCCGGACGCACGAAGGCCCCTGCCGCATCGGCAGGGGCCTTCGTGGTTCAGCGAGTGGGGCGGGTCACTTGAGCTGGAACTTCGCGCTGATGGTGCCGCCGTCGTCGGCGGTCATCGTCGCGAGGTAGCAACCCTTGGTGCTCGGGGTCTTCCAGTTCTGGATGAACTGGCTGCCCGTCGTGTCGTAGCGCAGCACGGTGCCGCCCGTGGTCGCGAGCGTCTCGACCGCGTCCTCGGCCCCGGTGGTGCAGTTGATCTTCACCACGGTGAAGGAGTCGACGTACGACGTGTTGGTCAGCTCGGTGGCGCCCGCGAAGAGGCGGAACTTCAGCGGGACGGTGCTCCCGGCCTTGACCGTGTTCCACACGCCGCCCATGTCGACCGGCTGGAAGAACCCGGTCAGGGTCCACGCGTTGACCGTGTACGTCGCGGTCGTGGTGGTCGCGTTGCCGGCCAGGTCCGTGGCAGTGGCACTGATCGTGTGCGTGCCCACCGCGTTGCTGTACCCGGTCACGCTGCACGTTCCGTCGAGGCTCGAGAGCGCGTCGCTGGCGTCGCAGGTCGGCGCCGCCGGGACGAACCCGTAGTAGTAGTTCCCGCCGTCGGCCGGGCCACCGACCAGGCCAACGGTGGGCGCGGTCTTGTCGATGTCGATGCCGGTGGCGCTGTCCGTCGCGGTGTTGTCGGCCGCGTCGGTGGCGGTCCCGGAGACGGACTGGCCGGCGCCTTCGCCGAGGGTCTTGCTGTTCCCCGCCTCGCCGTCTGCCAGGCAGCTCACGATGCCCGACAGTGTGTCGTCGCAGCTGAAGGTGACGGTCACGTCCTGGTTGAACCAGCCGTTGGCGTTCGGGGCGCCCGGGTTGAGCGTGTGCCCGATGGTCGGCCCGGTCTTGTCGATGTTGATGCCCGAGGCGGTCGCCGACTCGACGTTGCCGGCGACGTCGCTCGCCGAGCCGGTCACGCTCTGACCGGCACCGTCACCGCTGAGAGTCGTCGGCGAGGAGCAGGTGTCCACGCCCGAGGTCCCGTCCGAGCATTCGAAGCTGACCGTGACGT
>JAKFBZ010000059.1:0-37133 GCA_036676945.1 Marmoricola sp. | reverse complement strand
CTGTGTCAAAGTGGCATTACCGGAGATCTCCTCCTACTCTGGCATTGGTGGCCGCCGTCACACAACTGACGCGCGGGACCGGAAGCCCGCATATCGCGGTCAGGAGGAGCAACCATGAGCATCGAGACGTCGATCGGCCTGGAGACCGGCCAGCCCTACCCGTACCAGCGCGTGGAGCTCGTCGAGCCCGACTGGCGCCGGTTCCCGGGCTGGAGCGACGTGACCGAGGACGATTGGCGCAGCGCGCAGTGGCAGCGCTCCCACTGCGTGAAGAACGTCCGCCAACTCCGCGAGCTGATGGGCGATCTGGTCGACGACCGGTTCTACCTGGATCTCGAGCGCGACCAGACCGAGCGCGCGACCATGTCCATGCTCGTCCCCCCGCAGATGATGAACACGATGGTGCCGAACACGGTGCCGTCGGGCCCGGGCTCGCTCACCGACGCGCTGTACGCCGACCCGGTCCGCCACTACATGCTCCCGGTGTTCTCGGACCGCCGTACCGACTGGCCCTCGCACCCGCACGCCACCCGTGACTCGCTCCACGAGCACGAGATGTGGGTCGCCGAGGGGCTCACCCACCGGTACCCGACCAAGGTGCTCGCCGAACTGCTGCCGACGTGTCCGCAGTACTGCGGTCACTGCACCCGGATGGACCTGGTCGGCAACTCGACGCCCCAGGTCGAGAAGCTCAAGTTCGTCGCCAAGCCCAACGCGCGCCTCGACTCGATGCTCGATTACCTGCGTCGTTCCCCGCAGGTCCGCGACGTGGTCGTCTCCGGCGGTGACGTCGCGAACATGCCGATCGCCCGTCTCGAAGAGTTCCTCACCGCGCTGCTGGAGATCGAGAACATCCGCGACATCCGGCTGGCCACCAAGGCGCTGATGGGCCTCCCCCAGCACTGGCTCCAGGACGACGTCCGCAGCGGCGTCGAACGCGTCGCCCGGATCGCCCGCGACCGCGGCGTGTCCCTGGCCATCCACACCCACGTCAACCACGCGAACTCGGTGACGCCGCTCGTCGCCGAGGCGTCCCGGGCCATGATGGAGGCCGGTGTCCGAGACGTCCGCAACCAGGGCGTGATCCTCAACGGCGTCAACGCCGACCCGGACGCCCTGCTCGACCTCTGCTTCCGGCTCCTCGACGGTGCCGGGATCATGCCGTACTACTTCTACATGTGCGACCTGATCCCGTTCGCCGAGCACTGGCGGATCTCCGTCGCGGACGCCCAGCGTCTGCAGCACCACATCATGGGCTACCTGCCCGGGTTCGCCACTCCGCGGATCGTCTGCGACGTGCCGTTCGTCGGCAAGCGCTGGGTGCACCAGGTCTCCGGCTACGACACCGAGCGCGGCATCTCCGAGTGGACGAAGAACTACCGGACCTCGCTGGAGGCCGATGACGCCGAGGCGCTCACCCGCACCTACCAGTACTACGACCCGATCCACACGCTGCCGACCACCGGCCAGGCCTGGTGGGCGCAGCACGCCGACCTCGACGAGTCCGCGCTCCGGGCGGCCGAGATCGCCGAGGCGTCCCGGCGTACGGCGGCAATGCAGGCGTACTGAGTCAGCCGGCGTCGGTGAGCGTCTGCACCAACCGGGCGATCGGGCTCTCCAGGTTCCACTGCCCGGCCATCTCGATCAGCTTCTCGGGGTCGGCCGGTGTCCGTGGGAGCGTCAGGTCGGGTGCGTCCAGGTCGATGTCCCGGGCCACCGCGACGACCTCCGGCGCGACGTCGAGGTAGTCGGCGGCGTCGAGGATCTTCCGACGCGGTCCGGGGGCCAGGTCGGACTCGGGGTCCAGGGCCGCGGCCCGGATCCCGTCGATGGTCCCGAACCGGCCGAGCAGGGTCGCCGCGGTCTTCTCCCCCACCCCGGCGACACCGGGCAGCCCGTCGGAGTTGTCGCCCCTCAGGGTCGCGAAATCGGCGTACTGGTCCGCGCGGACGCCGTACTTCTCCACGATGACGCTCTCGGTGACCCGTTCGTGGCGACCGACGCCCCGGGCTGTGTACAGGACCCGGACGCCGCGGGCGTCGTCGACGAGCTGGAACAGGTCGCGGTCCCCGGTGACGATGTCGACCGGCATTCCGGCGCCGGTGGCCAGGGTCCCGATCACGTCGTCGGCCTCGTACCCGTCCGCACCGACGACCGCGATCCCGAAGGCGTTCAACACCTCGATGATGATCGGGATCTGGGTCTCCAGCGGGTCCGGTACTTCCTCGATGTCGGAACCGCCCGGGACGACCACCTCGACGCGGTGCGCTTTGTACGTCGGGATCAGGTCGACCCGCCACTGCGGCCGCCAGTCGTTGTCCCAGCAGCAGACCAGGTGCGTCGGCCGGTACTCGTCGACCAGCCGGCTGATGAAGTCGAGCAGCCCGCGGACCGCGTTCACCGGGGTCCCGTCGGGTGCGCGCATCGTGTCGGGCACGCCGTAGAAGGCGCGGAAGTACAGGGAGGCGGTGTCCAGCAGCATCAACGAACTCACACCGACGACCCTAGAGGTAGCTCTGGTTCTGGTGCGGGAGGCGATGTGGGCTATACCGGCCAGTTCCGGTAAGGCGTAGTTTCCCGGATGGACGCAGTTCAGTTGGGGGCGTTCGGTCAGTAGCAAACTGGGAACTACCGGAAGGACACGTCATGCGACGTATTGCAGTGGGATCTCTCATGGTCCTCGGTCTCGTCATGGGCAGTACCTCGGCGGCATTCGCCGGTGAGTACACCGGGCAGAACCCGTCACGGGACAACCCCGGCGGCGACAAGGCACGGTCGATCTGCTCGTTCTCCGGGCAGGACCAGCCCGACTCGATCGAGGACAACGGCCCGAACGGCGAAGGGGACGACGACTTCGTCGCCATCCACGGCGCCCAGAGCTACGGCCAGTGGGTCGTCGCAGGCTTCAAGGGCGTCGTCCCCAGTCCTGGTGAGGCCTGCCGGGGCAACGGCGGCGAGTGACGTTCCCCGTTAGTTGACACACGCGACACCGCGCCCGTCCCACGCCTGGCGAGGACGGGTGCGGTGTCGTCGCTCTCGCCGGCCGGTCTCCTCGTTCTGCGAAAGGACGAGGCACGCCGACCCGCCGAGACAGTAGGCTCCACGTCGTGGAGAAGATCGACCGCCAGATTCTTCGGCTCCTGGCCGACGACGGCCGGATGTCCTACACGGACCTCGGGAAGGCCACTGGCCTGTCCACGTCCGCTGTCCATCAGCGGGTGAAGCGCCTCGAGGAGCGCGGCCTGATCACCGGCTACGGCGCCTCCATCGACCACGCGAAGGCCGGGCGACCCCTCACGGCGTTCATCTCGATCACGCCGTTCGACCCCGCTGCCCCCGACGACTACCCGGTCCGGCTCGCCGCGATCGAGGAGATCGAGAGCTGCTGGTCCGTCGCCGGGGACGAGTCCTACATCCTCAAGATCCGGGTGGCGACGCCTGCCGATCTGGAGGCCTTGCTCGCCCGGATCCGGACGGTCGCGAACGTGTCCACCAGGACCACGATCGTGCTGTCCACGGCCTACGAGAACCGCCCGCTGCCCTGACGCTGGCCTCAGTCGGTCACCGAGGAGTACGACACGACCCCGCGTCGGAGCCGGTGGACCGCCTCACGGGCGGTCTCGCGGATCGGCCCGTCGCCGGCAGCGTCGGCGATCTGGCCGGCCAGGTCGAGCAACTGCTTGATCCAGCGCACGAAATCGCCGGCAGCGAGATCGGTCGCGTCGAGGACCTCGTCCAGGTCGTCCCCCTCGGCCCAGCGGAAAGCCGCCCAGCAGAACCCGAAGTCCGGCTCCCGCAGCTGGTCGAGCTTGTGCTCACGTTCGAGAGCGTCCAGGTCCGCCCACAGGGAGGTCATCTCCTTCAGCACGTCGCGCACCGGCCCGCCCGGGATCCGCGGGGACTGGGCGTCGTCGGCCTTGCGGGACTCGAACACCAGCGCCGAGAGCACCGCCGCGAGCTGACTGGCGTCCAGGTCGTCCCAGAGCCCGACACGCAGAGCCTCGGCGGTGACCAGGTCCATCTCGTTGTAGATCCGCATCAGCGTGCGACCGCGGGTGGTGACCGTGACGTTTCCTGGGTCGCCCTCGAGGTACTCCAGCGCGGTCAGGACCTCGCAGACCCTGTCGAACTGCCGGGCGATGGTGTTGGTGCGCTGCTCGATCCGGCGGCGCAGCGTCCGGGCGTCGCGGTCGAGCTTGTACCAGCGCTCCATCCAGCGGGCGTGGTCCTCGCGGTCCGGGCACCCGTGACACGGATGGTCACGCAGCTTCCGGCGGAGTTCGTCGATCTTGTCCGAGCCGTCGGGCTGCGCCGCGTGTTTCGACCCAGGGTTGGTGCCGCCCGGCGGCGGGGTGAAGCCGTGCGTGCGGATCTTCAGCGTGGAGGCCAGGTCGCGGCGCGCCTGCGGGTTGCGGCCGTTGAAGTTCTTCGGGACTTTCATCCGGGTGAACGGCACGACCGGGGTCGGGAAATCGACCAGGCTGAGCCGGCGCGCGTGCCGGTCCGCGGTGACGACGTACGGGCGCGGTCCCTCGCGGTCCGAGTAGTTCCCCGGATCGACGACCACGGCCATGCCCGAGAACCGTCCCGCCGGGATGTCGATGACATCCCCCGGCCGCAACGCCTCCAGCGACGCGATCACCTCGGCGCGGCGATCCTGGCGGCGTGACTTGGCCAGGCCCGTCTCGGTGTCCGAGAGCTCGCGTCGCAGCGCGGCGTACTCGGCGAAGTCGCCGAGGTGACACGAGGCCGACTCGGCGTAACCGGTGAGCGCGTCGTCGCTCTTGCGCAGCTGCCGGGCGAGGCCGACGACGGCCTTGTCGGCCTGGAACTGCGCGAACGAGGACTCCAGCAGTTCGCGGGCGCGTTCCCGGCCGAACTGGTGCACCAGATTGACTGCCATGTTGTACGACGGCGCGAAGGAAGACCGGAGCGGGTACGTCCGGGTGGAGGCCAGACCGGCCACCGATTTCGGCTCGAGTCCGGGCTGCCAGAGGACGACCCCGTGCCCCTCGACGTCGATCCCGCGGCGGCCGGCCCGCCCGGTGAGCTGGGTGTACTCCCCCGGGGTGATGTCCGCGTGGGTCTCGCCGTTCCATTTCGACAGCTTCTCGATCACCACGGACCTGGCGGGCATGTTGATGCCCAGCGCGAGGGTCTCGGTGGCGAAGACGACCCGGCACAGCCCGCGCAGGAACAGTTCCTCGACGCACTCCTTGAAGGTCGGCAGCATTCCGGCGTGGTGGGCGGCCACGCCGCGGGTGAGGCCGTCGAGGAACTCGTGGTAGCCGAGGACCTGAAGGTCCTCGTCCGGGAGATGGGAGCAGTGCTCCTCCACGAACGCGAAGATCTCCTCGCGCTCCGCGGGCGTGGTCAGCCTGAGGTTGGCGTTCAGGCACTGCTTGACGGCGGCGTCGCACCCGACCCGGCTGAAGATGAACACGATCGCCGGCAGCAGCCCGGCTCGGTCGAGTTGTTCGACCACATCGGCCCTGCTCGGCACCCAGACCCTGCGCCCGTTCCCGGACTGGCGCGCGCGGTCCGGACGGCGCTGTCCCTTCGGCGAGCGCCGATCACGCATCCGGCCGCTGAACTGGTCGTCACGGGCGACCCGGAGCAGCTCCGGGTTGACCGCCGGCTCACGGGTCTCGGTGTCCGCCGGGGCGCCGGCACCCGGCTTGTCGGCGGCGAACAGGTCGAACATCTTCCGCCCGACGAGGACGTGCTGGTAGAGCGGGACGGGCCGCCGCTCCTCGACGATCGTGGTGGTCTCGCCGCGCACCGTGCCGAGCCACTCGCCGAACTCCTCGGCGTTGCTCACCGTGGCGGAGAGCGAGACCAGGGCCACCGACTCCGGGAGGTGGATGATCACCTCCTCCCAGACGGCTCCCCGGGACCGGTCGGCCAGGTAGTGGACCTCGTCCATCACCACGTAGCCGAGCCCGGTCAGGGTGCGCGATCCCGCGTAGAGCATGTTCCGCAGGACCTCGGTGGTCATCACGACCACCGGTGCGTCGCCGTTGATGCTGTTGTCGCCGGTCAGCAGGCCGACGTTCTCGGCGCCGTACCGGTCGACCAGATCGTTGAACTTCTGGTTCGAGAGCGCCTTGATCGGGGTCGTGTAGAAGGCCTTGCGTCCGGACGCGAGCGCCAGGTGGACGGCGAACTCGCCCACGATCGTCTTGCCCGACCCGGTCGGAGCGGCCACCAGCACCGACTGGCCGTTCTCCAGGACCTGGCACGCCTTGATCTGGAAATCGTCGAGCCCGAACTCGTAGTGGGACGCGAAATCGGCGAGCTGGGAGCCGGAGGCCACGTCGGTCATGGCACCAGTACGCGCAGTGCGCGCGGCACGACTTCCACAGTGAGCGGGAGCGGCGCGATCCGTTCGCCGTCCGCGTAGGCCACGATCCCGGGCGCCGCGACGGTGATGGTCCGTCCGAGGTAGCGATGGACCTTCGGATTGCCGATGTGACTGCCGCTGAAGAGCTTGGGGAAGGTCCTGAGCAGCTCGAGCTTGCTCATCGGGTCGATCGCGATGACATCCAGGAGACCGTCGTCCATCAGCGCCCCCTCGGTGATCCGCATCCCGCCGCCGAAGGACGGGCCGTTGCCGACCGCGACCATCATCGCCTCGAAACGGTGCTGTTCACCGTCGACCTCGATCACGTACGGGATCGGGCTGAAGGTACGCAGCTCGGCCAGGGTCGCCAGGTTGTAGCGCATCTGACCCTTCGGCCAGGTCATCTCGTTGGCGCGCTCGTTCACGATCGCGTCGAACCCGGCGGCGAGCACGGTCACGTAGTAGCGGTGCCCGATCCGGGCGAGATCGATGCTGCGCTCGTTGCCGCCGATCACCACGTCGGTGGCCGCGGCGGCGTCCTTGCGCGGCAGGTCCAGGTTCCGTGCGACGTCGTTGCCGGTCCCGGCGGGCACGACGCCCAGGCGGGTCTGGGAGCCGGCCAGAGCCTGCACGGCCAGGTGCACCATGCCGTCCCCGCCGATCACGACCAGGGTCTCGATCCCGTCGGCCACGCAGGTGCGAGCGAGGTCCAGCGCCTCGTCGCCGTCGCGGCCCTGCAGGGACCGGACGTCGTACCCGGCGTCCTTCAGCCGCGGCAGGACGACGTCACTGATCCGACTGCCCTTGCCCTTGCCTGACGTCGGGTTGGTCAGGACCGCGATCCGCCGTCCAGAGCTTGTCGAAGGGTCCTTGCGCACAGCCGAACCCTATCCGCCGTGCCCGCGAGTCAGAGCGGCGACGCGGTGTCGTCGTCCCAGGCGTCCTGATCGGCCCGTGCCCGGCCCCGGCGCCGGTCGACGAGGCGGGCGATCAGTTCGGAGACGAAGAACAACAGCATCATCGGGATCCCGAGCATGAGCATCGAGAACGGGTCCGTCGACGGCGTCGCCACAGCGGCGAAGACGAAGGTGCCCAGGACGATCCACGGCCGGTACTTGCCCAGCGTCCGGCCGGAGACGACGCCGGCCAGGTTGAGCAGCACCACGAAGAACGGGATCTCGAATGCCAGGCCGAAGACCAGCAGCATCCTGATGATGAACGAGTAGAAGTCGTTGAAGTCGTTGAGGTTCACCATGTCGGCCGGGGTGAACGAGATCAGGACCTCGAGTCCCTTCGGCAACACGTAGTACCCGACCGCGATGCCGGCGAAGAAGAGCGGGCCCGCCACGATCACGAACAGCTTGGTCCAGCGGCGCTCGTTGCGGTGCAGCCCGGGAAGGATGAACGCCCAGATCTGGTAGAGCCAGATCGGGCTGCTCAGGATGAGGCCGCTCATGGCGCAGACCTTGATCTGGATCATCAGACCGCCGCCGACGCCGGAGATGAACAGCTCGGTCCGGGTGTCGTCCGGCAGTTGCGCCTTGGCGTCCTCGAACGGCGCGGTCAGGATGGTCAGCAGCTGGTCGTAGAAGAAGAAGCTCGCGATCGTCGCCACGACGATCGCGGCCACGCCTTTCAGCAGCCGTGCCCGGAGCTCACGGAAATGGTCTGCGAGGGCCATCTGGCCGCCGGGGCCGACCGGGCGGGAGGGTTTGCCACGGAACGCGCCGAGCGCGTTGGCGATCGCCACGACCCCGTCAGTCGGTCGGGTTGGGGCGCTCTGCTTCGTCGCGCCGTTCGATCTCCAGCTGCTCGGGCGTCTTGTCGTCGTTCATCAGGCCCTTGGTCTCGGACTTGAAGATGCGCAGCGCCCGGCCGCTGTTACGAGCCAGGTCCGGTAGCTTGGTTGCGCCGAAGAGCAGGATCACGACCGCGAAGATGATGAGCAGCTCGGGCGTACCCAGGCCGGCGACGAGAGGGATGGTCATGGGGTCCTCTTCAGTGATGTAGGGGAATCGTGCCCATGCTACGCCGTGGCCTGTTGCAACCGGAGCGCATCCTGGGCAACGGCACGCACGCGTTCGGCCAGGTCGATCGGCTCGAGGACCTGGAGACCGTGCCCGAACCTGAGGGCGAGGCGCTGCAGCCAGCGCTCGTCACTGACCGCGAGGGTCACCTCCAGGCTCCCGTCCGGCTGCTCGACGGTCGTCAGCACCGGGTAGTACTCGGCGAACCAGCGCATCACCTCCGACAACCGCAGCCGGACCCGCAGATCGTCCGGGCCGGGTTCGAAGAGACCGGTGGCCAGGTCGCGTGGTTCGAGGTCGTTGGCTGCCCGGGGTGTGTCCAGCACGCTCGTCGCGGTGATCCGGTCCACGCGGAACAACCGCCGGTCCTCGGCAAGATGGCACCAGGCGTCCAGGTAGGTGCGGCCGTCCTGCCTCAGCACCGCGATCGGGTCGACGATCCGGTCGGTGGTCTCGTCCCTGGTCGGCACGTAGTAGCCGAGCCGGACCTGCCGGTCGGCCGCGATGGCGCGCTCGAGGTCCGCCCGGGCCACCTGGAAGGAGCGTCGCTGCGCCGGGATCTGGACCTCGACCAGCGGCATCGCCCCGCTCTCGGTGGCGGCTTCCAGCTTCGCCAGGGTCCGCTCGACGACCTCGCGCGACCCGGCCGGGCTGGAGTCCAGCAGGGCGCGCAACGCCACGATCAGCGCCGAGGCCTCGTTGCTGCCCAGTCGCAGCGGTCGCGCCAGGAAATCGGCGTTGTCGATCCGGACCACCCCGTCCGGGTCGTCCTCGAGGGTCTCGACGTTGATCTCGATCAGCTCACCGGGCCCGAACCCGGGCAGGCCGCACATGTACAGGACCCGGAGATCCTTGAGCATCTGCTCGCGGGTCACCCCGAAGTCGGCGGCGACCTCACGAAGCGGGACCTCACCCCGGGTCTGCAGGTACGGCGCGAGGGCGAGCAGGCGGGCCAGCTGGCTCTTGGTGGAGGTGCCGCTCATCGGTGCCCTCCGGACAGTGGGCGCGCGACCCGCTCGAGGCGCTCGAGCACCGCCTCGCGCAGAGCCGGCGGCTCTTCGACCACGACGTCCCCGAGGTGGGCGAGCACCTCGCCGGCGAGCTCGTCGATCGAGTACATCGTCACCGACAACCGGTCCCAGGTCTCCGACCCGTCCGGCCCTTCGACGGGTCCGGTCACTGCCGAGGCGCGACGCCGCAGCATGTCCGCGCTGCCCTTGCGCGCCAGCACCACACCTTCCGAGGCGGGCCGGCTGGGCGCGAGGTCGCCCGCGATGGCGCGCAGGTCGGTCCCCGGAGGAACCGAGAACGCACCCGGTCGGCCGTCCTTGAGGACCTCGCCCTCGACCCGGCTCAGCCGGAACATCCTGGTCTGCTGCCGGTCGGTGTCGAACCCGATCACGTACCAGCGCTCACGCGCGGTGACCACACCCCACGGCTGCAGGTGCCGTTCGGCCGGCTCGGTGTCGCCGGGACGGCGGTACCCGAAACGCACCGGCGTCCGGCTCACCGTCGCCGACCACATCGTGTCGAACGCGGGCTCGTCCGCCTCGACCCGGGGCTGGAGCGCGTCCAGGGCGTCGCGGTCGACGTCGTACCCTGCGGCGCGCAGCTTCACGAGCGCCTGCGACGTCGCCGAGGCCAGCCCCGCGTGCTGCCAGACGCGCGCTGCCAGACCGAGAACGGCCACCTCGTCGGACTCCAGGTCGAGGTCGGGGAGCTCGAAGGCGTCCCGGGCGATCAAGTACCCCTGCTCGTCCTCGAAGAACGGGTCCGTGTAGCCGAGCTCGATCGGGATGCCCAGCGCGCGGAGCTCGGCCTTGTCCCGCTCGAACATCTTCTCGAACGCCTCGTCCTCGGAGCCCTGGTAGCCCTCGATGACCTCGCGGATGCGTTCCTTGGTCACGTAGGTACGGGAGACGAGCAGCATGATGACCAGGTTCATCAGGCGCTCGGACTTCGTGGCGGTCATCAGGTCTCCTCTCTCGTTCGTTTCTCGTTCGGGCCGGGTCAGCTCACGCCGAGGACGTCGATGACGTACGCGACGGTGGCTCCTGGCGGCACTGCGGGCGGGTTCCCGGCGTCCTTGAACGCCAGGCGGGGCGGGGCGATCACCAGGACCCGGCTCCCCCGGCGTACTCCGACCAGCGCCCGGTCCCAGGCCTCGACCACCTTCCCGGTACCGATCGGGACCAGCGCCGGTTCCTTGCGGAAGGTGTCGTCGAACGGTACCGAGGTACCCCACACCTGGGCCAGCGAATGAAGCGTCACCAGGCTGTCGGGCTTGATCGCCGGGCCGGTGCCGCGCACCAGCGGGACCACGACCAGGTCTCCCGGACGCTGCGAACCGGCGAAGTCGAAGCCACTGGGCAGTCCGTCCTCGAGCAGGACCCGGGGAAGCCCGGAGCGGGGACGGACCGGATCGCCGTCGATGCCGGGCAGCACGTCGGCGGGAGGCACGGCGACGACGTCGGCGACCAGGACGAGCGGATCCCCGGGCTCGATGCCGTACTGCGGCGCGCCCGCTTCGCCGTACGCGTCGTCGGCCGTCACGGCCAGCACCAGGCGACTGCCCTGACGGGCGCCGACCAGTGCCTTGTTCAACACCGGGAAGAGGGTGCCGTCGGTGTCCTTGACCGCCATCGCGACCTGACCGGGGTCGTAGGTCGAGATCGCCTTGCGGCCGGTCCGCGCGTTGTACATGGTCAGCTGGAGGACGAACAACTGATCAACCGCCACCGGCGGGCCGGTCCCGGACACGAGCGTCTCGTCACGGCTCTCGGTGACCTTCAGCGGGGCGGCGATCCGGACGACCGGAGGGTCACCGGGCGTCCCCGTCACGTTGAGCCCGGTGATCGTTCCCTGGGCCGAGCGCAGATCCTCGCTCGCCACGGAACCGCTGCACGCGGCCAGCAGGACGGCCCCGGCCACGGCGAATGCGGACCAGGACAGGGACCTGCGCGAGGAACGGACGGCGGACGACACCGCCACAGGTTAGCGAGCCTGCGCTACTGGATTTACATCCCCTCGATGAGGCGCTCGACCCGCTCGTCGTGGGACCGGAACGGGTCCTTGCACAGGACCGTGCGCTGCGCCTGGTCGTTGAGCTTCAGGTGCACCCAGTCGACGGTGAAGTCGCGGCGGCGTTCCTGGGCCCGCTTGATGAAGTTGCCGCGCAGACGGGCGCGGGTGCTCTGCGGCGGGACCGACTTCGCCTGGAAGACCGCCAGGTCGTTGGTGACCCGGGCCACCGCTCCCCGCTTCTCCAGGAGGTAGTACAGGCCCCGGTCGCGGTGGATGTCGTGGTACGCCAGATCAAGCTGCGCGATCCGCGGGTGCCCGAGCGACAGGTCGTTCTGCATCCGGTAGCGCTCGATGAGTTTCCACTTGATCACCCAGTCGATCTCGCGCTCGACGAGGGAGAAGTCCCCGGACTCGACGGCCTTCAGGCCGCGCTCCCAGAGGTCAAGGCTCCGCTCGATGACGGGCGTGTGCAGTTCGCGCCGGTCGACGAAGTCACGGACCCGGGTCAGGTACTCGCCCTGGATGTCCAGGACGCTCGCCTCGCGGCCGTTCGCGAGGAGGACCTTGCGACGCCCGGTCATGTCGTGCGAGATCTCCCGGATCGCCCTGATCGGGTTCTCCATCGTGAGGTCGCGCATCACCACGCCCTCCTCGATCATCCGGAGGACCAGGTCGCAGCTGGCGACCTTGAGCATCGTCGTGGTCTCGCTCATGTTCGAGTCGCCGACGATCACGTGCAGCCGCCGGAAGCGCTCGGCGTCGGCGTGCGGTTCGTCGCGGGTGTTGATGATCGGGCGGGACCGGGTGGTGGCGCTGGAGACGCCCTCCCAGATGTGCTCCGCACGCTGGCTCAGCGAGTACGACGCACCGCGCGGGGTCTGGATCACCTTGCCGGCTCCGACGATCACCTGCCGGGTGACCAGGAACGGGATCAGGACGTCGGCGAGCTTGCTGAACTCCCCGTTGCGGCTGACCAGGTAGTTCTCGTGGCAGCCGTAGGAGTTGCCGGCGGAGTCGGTGTTGTTCTTGAACAGGTAGACGTCCCCGGAGATCCCCTCGTCGTGGAGGCGGCGCTCCGCGTCGATCAGCAGACCCTCGAGGATCCGCTCACCGGCCTTGTCGTGGGTGACGAGGTCGACGATGTCGTCGCACTCGGGCGTGGCGTACTCCGGGTGGCTGCCGACATCGAGGTACAGCCGGGCTCCGTTGCGCAGGAAGACGTTGCTGCTGCGCCCCCAGCTCACGACCTTGCGGAACAGGTAACGCGCAACCTCGTCCGGCGAGAGGCGCCGCTGCCCTTTGAAGGTGCAGGTGACGCCGTACTCGTTCTCGATCCCGAAGATCCGCCGGTCCACATGTCCAGCCTAGGGCGTGTGACCCCAAACCGTGGCGAACCCGCCAAGGCGCACGCCGGCCGGTCCGGTCAGGAACCGGCCAGCAGCCCGGCCAGCGAGTCCGCCCGGAGCCGCCGGAACTTGCGCGGCAGCAGCCGGGTGCGGTCCAGGACCGCGACCTCGAGGTCCTCCGGCGGGATCGTCCGCTCGTCGTCGCCGGAACGCCCGAGCGCTTTGACCGCCAGGCGGACGGCGGCGTCCAGCGCCAGACCGGGCTCGAAATGCTCCTTGAGGTAGGTCGCGACCGACTCGGCGTCGCCGCCCATGGCCGCGTAGTCGTGCTCGTCCGCGACCTGGCCGTCGTAGGTGAGCCGGTAGATCTGGTCCCCGGAGGCGTCGTCGGCGACCTCGGCGACGAAGATCTCGACCTCGTAGGGCTTCTCGCCGCCCGAGGAGAAGATCGTGCCGAGGGTCTGCGCGTACGCGTTGGCCAGGCCGCGGCCGGTGACGTCGCGCCGGTCGTAGGAGTAGCCGCGCAGGTCGGCGAGGCGCACCCCCGCGATCCGGAGGTTCTCGAACTCGTTGTAGCGGCCGACCGCGGCGAAGGCGATCCGGTCGTAGATCTCCGACACCTTGTGCAGCGCCTGGGACGGGTTCTCACTGACGAACAGGACGCCGTCGGCGTACTGGACCACAGCGACCGACCGGCCACGGGCGATGCCCTTGCGGGCGAAGTCCGCCCGGTCCTTCATCAGCTGCTCGGGAGAGACGTAGAAGGGCATACTCATGATCGGTTCTCCCCGTTCAGCGGCGCGTTCGGGCCGTCGGGGCGCTGCATCCGCCCGGCGACCACTCCGTCGGCGATCTCGGCGACTGCCTGGGCGCTCATCCGCTGCTGCCCCTCGGCGGTGATCACGTGCACGACCGGGAAGATGCGGCGGGCCAGGTCCGGCCCGCCGGTGGCCGAGTCGTCGTCGGCGGCGTCGTACAGGGCCTGGACGACCGCGGTCACGCAGCCGGTGGAGTCGAGGTCGTCGCGGTAGAGCTTCTTCAGCGCGCCGCGGGCGAACATCGAACCGGAGCCGACCGAATGGAAGGCCGTCTCCTCGTAGCGTCCGCCGGTGACGTCATAGCTGAAGATCCGGCCCTGGCCGGCACGCAGGTCGAACCCGGCGAACAGCGGCACCACCGCGAGGCCCTGCATGGCGAGCGCCAGGTTGTTGCGGATCAGGGCCGAGAGCCGGTTGGCCTTGCCGTCCATGGAGAGCGTGGTGCCCTCGATCTTCTCGTAGTGCTCGAGCTCGGTCTGGAAGAGGCGCACCATCTCGACCGCGAGGCCTGCCGTCCCGGCGATGCCGACGCAGGAGAACTCGTCGGCCGGGAAGACCTTCTCGATGTCGCGCTGGGCGATGATGTTGCCCATCGTCGCGCGCCGGTCACCGGCCATCACGACGCCGCCGCTGAACGTCGCGGCCACGATCGTGGTCGCGTGCGGCGCGAGATCGGCGGCGCTCCCCTGCGGGAGGGTGCGCCGGGCGGGGAGCAGTTCGGGTGCGACGCTGCCGAGGAAGTCGGCGAACGACGACGTGCCGGGCGTCAGGAAGACGTCCGGAAGGCGGGCATCACCGGTCGCGCTCACTGGCCGCCCTTCTGGATGAACGACTTCACGAAGTCCTCGGCGTTGGTCTCCAGGACGTCGTCGATCTCGTCCAGGATCGCGTCGATGTCCTCGTCGAGCTGTTCTTTGCGCTCGGCGATCTCCGGGGCCGTCGTCTCCTCGGTCGACTCCTCGACCTCGGACGACTTCCGCGGCTGCTTGTGCTCCTGTGCCATCGGGCTCTCCTTCCACTCCCCCTGGAGCGCTGCCCTGTGGCGGGCTCCAGTACTGCCGACCCTATCGAGTCAGTGCCGAGAAAAGTGCCAGAGCGGTGTCACTGGTGTCGATCAGCTTTCCGACGTGCGCCTGGCTCCCGCGCAGCGGGTCGATCGTCGGTACGCGTTGCAGCGAGTCGTGACCGGGCAGGTCGAAGATCACCGAGTCCCAGGAGGCCGCCGCGATGCTGTCCGGGTACTTGGCCAGGCACCGCCCGCGGAAGTAGGCACGGGTGTCGGTCGGCGGGTCGTGCATCGCGGCCGTGACGCTCTCGTCGTCGAGCAGCCGCTCCATCCGCCCGAGCCGGACCAGACGGTGGTACAGCCCCTTCTCCGGGCGGATGTCGGCGTACTGCAGGTCGATCAGGTGCAGCTTGGCGTCGTCCCAGTCCAGGCCGTCACGGTCCCGGTAGGACTCGAGAAGTTTGAGCTTGGCCACCCAGTCGAGCTCGGTGGCGCACTCGAACGGGTCCCGTTCCAGCCGGGTCAGCACGGACTCCCAGCGGGCCATCACGTCGCGGGTCTGGTCGTCGACGTCCGAGCCGTACTTGCCGTCGAGGTACGCCGCGGCCAGGTGCAGGTACTCCCACTGCAACTGCACCGCGGTCAGGGTGCTGCCGTCGTCCCGGGTCAGCAGGTGGGTCAGGGTCGGGTCGTGGGACACCGCCCGGAGGGAGGCGACCGAGTGCTGCACGCTCAGGTCGGTGGTGAAGAACCGGTCCTCGATCATGTCCAGCACCAGCGCCGTGGTGCCGACCTTGAGGTAGGTCGAGATCTCCGCGAGGTTCGCGTCCCCGAGGATCACGTGCAGCCGGCGGTACTTCTCCGGGTCCGCGTGCGGCTCGTCGCGGGTGTTGATGATCGGGCGCTTCAGCGTCGTCTCCAGCCCGACCTCGACCTCGAAGAAGTCCGACCGCTGGGCGATCTGGAACCCGTGTTCGCGGCCTTCCTGGCCGATCCCGACGCGGCCGGCGCCGCAGACGACCTGGCGGGAGACGAAGAACGGGATCAGATGCCTGACGATGTCCCCGAACGGCGTCGACCGCTGCATCAGGTAGTTCTCGTGGGCTCCGTACGAGGCGCCCTTGTTGTCGGTGTTGTTCTTGTAGAGCACGATGTCCGGCTCGCCCGGCAACGACGCGAACCGGCAGGCGTCGAGGGCCACCTGCTCCCCCGCCTTGTCCCAGCGGACCGCGTCGAGCGGGTTCGTCACCTCCGGCGTCGAGTACTCCGGGTGGGCGTGGTCGACGTACAGCCGGGCGCCGTTGGTCAGGATGACGTTCGCCAGGCCGAGGTCCTCGTCGGTCAGCTGCGTCGGGTCGGCCACTTCGCGGGCCATGTCGAACCCGCGCGCATCGCGCAGCGGCGACTCCTCCTCGAAGTCCCAGCGCGCGCGCCGCGCGTGCAGTTCGGCGCTGGCGTAGGCGTTGACCAGCCGGGTGCTCGCCACCATCGGGTTCGCATGGGGCTGGCCGACGACCGAGATCCCGAACTCGGTCTCGGTGCCCATGATGCGACGCACGGTCATGGCGCGAAGGCTATCGGCCCGGGCCTGAGCGTCGGGCGTCGCTCAGAGATATTGACCTGTGTTGGAGACGGTGTCGATCGACCGTCCCGGCTCGGTGCCCTGCTTACCGGTGATGAGAGTGCGGATGAACACGATCCGCTCGCCCTTCTTACCGGAGATGCGGGCCCAGTCGTCGGGGTTGGTCGTGTTCGGCAGGTCCTCGTTCTCCTTGAACTCGTCCACGCAGGCCTGCAGCATGTGCTGGACCCGCAGGCCCTTCTGGTCGTTGTCGAGGAGGTCCTTGATCGCCATCTTCTTCGCCCGGTCGACGATGTTCTGGATCATCGCGCCCGAGTTGAAGTCCTTGAAGTACAGGACCTCCTTGTCGCCGTTGGCGTAGGTGACCTCGAGGAAGCGGTTCTCGTCCGTCTCCGTGTACATCCGCTCCACGGTGGCGGTGATCATCCCCGCGACGGTCGCCGCCCGGTCGCCGCCGAACTCGGCGAGGTCGTCGGCGTGCAGCGGCAGGTCGGAGACGAGGTACTTCGAGAAGATGTCACGCGCCGACTCCGCGTCCGGACGCTCGATCTTGATCTTCACGTCGAGCCGGCCGGGTCGAAGGATGGCCGGGTCGATCATGTCCTCGCGGTTCGAGGCGCCGATGACCAGCACGTTCTCGAGGAGTTCGACGCCGTCGATCTCGGAGAGCAGCTGCGGCACGATGGTGTTCTCGACGTCCGAGGAGACGCCCGAGCCGCGGGTGCGGAACAGCGAGTCCATCTCGTCGAAGAAGACGATCACCGGGGTGCCCTCGCTGGCCTTCTCGCGAGCACGCTGGAAGACCAGCCGGATGTGGCGCTCAGTCTCACCCACGTACTTGTTGAGCAGCTCCGGGCCCTTGATGTTCAGGAAGTAGCTCTTGCCCTCCTGGCCGGTCTTGGCGGCGACCTTCTTGGCGAGCGAGTTCGCGACCGCCTTCGCGATCAGCGTCTTGCCGCAGCCCGGAGGGCCGTAGAGCAGCACGCCCTTGGGCGGCTTCAGCTGGTGCTCCTTGAAGAGCTCCGGGTGCAGGTACGGGAGCTCGACCGCGTCACGGATCTGCTCGATCTGACCCTTCAGTCCGCCGATGCGCTCGTAGTCGATGTCCGGGACCTCTTCGAGGACGAGTTCCTCGACCTCGGACTTCGGGACCTTCTCGTAGACGTAGCCGGACCGGCCGTCGAGCAGCAGCGAATCGCCGGCGCGCAGCTTCTCGCCGCGCAGCGGCTCCGCCAGCCGGACCACTCTCTCCTCGTCGGCGTTGGCGATGATCAGCGCGCGCTCGTTGTCGGCGAGCAGCTCCTTGAACATCACCACCTCGCCGATCTCCTCGAACCTGAGCGCGGAGACGACGTTGAGGGCCTCGTTCAGCATCACTTCCTGACCCTTGGTCAGGCTGTCCAGGTCGACCGCCGGGCTCACCGTCACCCGCAGCTTGCGGCCACCGGTGAACACATCGACGGAGTCGTCCTCGTTGCGGGCGAGGAAGGTGCCGAAGCCGGTCGGCGGCTGGGCCAGCCGGTCGACCTCCTCCTTCAACGTCATGATCTGGTCGCGCGCGTCACGCAAGGTGCCGGCGAGTCGCTCGTTCTGCGCGGTGACGGCTGCGAGGGAGCGCTGCGTGTCGATCAACCGCTGCTCGACCAGACGGGAGCCCTCAGGGGCGTCCGCGAGTCGTCGGCGCAGTTCGCCGACCTCGGCCTCGAGTGCCGAGAGCTGGCTCATCAACTGCGCGGTGTCCTGTTCTTCGGCGCCAGAGCTTGTCATCGGACCTCACCTCCTCCGGGAGCGTTCGTTGATTCGACCCTACCTGCGCACATCACTCCTTGCTCAGGAGATTCGTCACGTGTTGGTCACGCTGTAGGGGAAAACCTCGAACATTTTCCGGACGGGCCCGAAAGCCCCGGATCGCCGACTGGAGCAGCGGCCGGGCTCAGGCCGGTGATTCGTCGATCAGGTCGGCCGGACGGGGGCCGGAGTAGTCCTCGCCGTAGGCGCCCGGCGCCGGCCGGCGCTTCTTGCGCGGCGCCGCGTTGCCCGGAGCCATCCGCCGGGAGGTCACCAGGAACCCGGTGTGCCCGTTCATCTTGTGGCTCGGGCGGACGGCGAGTCCCTCCACATGCCACTCCCGGACCAGGGTCTCCCACGGCTGCGGCTCGGTGAACTCGCCATGGGCGCGCAGCGTCTCCACGGTCTTGCCGAGCTGGGTGGTGGTGGCGACGTACGCGACCACGACCCCGCCCGGGGTGAGTGCGTCGGCGACGACGTCGATGCACTCCCAGGGCGCGAGCATGTCGAGGACGACCCGGTCGACGGTGCCGGCCGCCTCCACGCCTGGGAGGGCCTCGACCAGGTCCCCGACGGTCAGGTCCCAGGCCGGATGATCCCCGTCGAAGAACTGGGTCACGTTCTTGCGGGCGACGTCGGCGAACTCCTCGCGGCGTTCGAAGGAGGAGACGCGTCCGGTCGGGCCGACCGCGCGCAGCAGTGAACAGGTCAGCGCACCGGATCCGACGCCGGCCTCGACGACCCGGGCGCCGGGGAAGATGTCGGCCATCGCGACGATCTGAGCCGCGTCCTTGGGGTAGACGACGGCGGCGCCGCGGGGCATCGAGACGACGAATTCGTTCAGCAGCGGCCGGAAGACCAGGTACTCGCCCCCCGAGGTGGAGGTGACCGTGAAGCCTTCGTCGCGGCCGATGAGTTCGTCGTGTTCGATTCCGCCCCGGTTGGTGTGGAACGAGGCGCCGGCGGCCAGCCGGATGTTGTGCCGGCGGCCCTTGGCGTCGATGAGCCGGACCCACTCGCCGGACTGCAGCGGTCCCCGGGTCACTCCGGACCAGGCGGGTCCGGGGTTGGGGGCGACTGGGTCGGTCACGGGTGTCTCCTCGGGTGGCGCTGGGCTGCGGCAGGTGCTTCGGCAAGGTCCGTCATCGGTGCGCGGTGGCCTCGAAAGCAGCATCGACATCGGTCGTTGCGAGCAAGCCGTAAACAGTACCGTCCGGCTCGACGAGGACGTACTCGGAGGCCGGGGTACGGGACATCGCCCGGACGAGGTCCTCGCCGGCCATGTCGGCGGACAGGACCAGCCCCTCCTGCAGCGACCGCGCGATCGAGCTGATCGGGACCCAGGCGCGCCGTTCCTCGGGGGTGGACAGCAATGCGCTCTCGTTCACGACCCCGGACAGGGTGCCGTTCGAGGTCGCCACCACGATGCCGCCGGCGCCGGCCTCCTGGGCCCGGGCGACCGCCTCGGCGACCGAGAGCGCGTCCGGTACGACGACGACCCGGCGGGCCAGCGGCCGGGCCTTGAGCGCCGGCAGGCGGCGACGGATCCGGGCGCTGGTCATCGACGCGCTCGCACCGGACCACAGGAACCCGGCCACGACGCAGGCCACCAGATAGTCGATGACGTCCGACTCCCGCCCGGAGAACTCCGACCGCGCCACCGGCCAGGCGAGCACCAGCAGGGCGGCGATGCGGCCGCCCCAGGCGGCGACGATCGTGCCGCGGTGCATGCTGCCGCCGAAACGCCAGACGGCCGCCCGCAGGACCCGGCCTCCGTCCAGTGGGAGCCCGGGCACCAGGTTGAGGGCGCCCAGGATCAGGTTCGCACCGGCGAGCCCTCCGAAGGTGAGTTCCATCAGGCCGCCGTCGACGCTGCGGAAGACGACCAGCGCGACCGCGCCGATCGCGAGCGAGGTCAGCGGCCCGACGACCGCGATCTTGAACTCCTGACCCGGAGTGGCGGGCTCGCCCTCGATCTCGGTGAAACCGCCCAGGAATTCCAGCGTGATCGAGCGGACCGGGAGGCCGTAGCGACGCGCCATCGTGGCATGGGACATCTCGTGCAACAGGATCGAGAGATAGAGCAGCACCGCGAAAGCGAGGCCGGCGAGGTACTTCAGCGCGCCGAGTCCGGGCTGCGCCGACTCGACGGCCGGTGCGAGCAGCACCGCGATCAGTCCCGCGACCACGAACCAGGAACTCCGGACGAAGACGTCCACGCCGCTGATCGATCCGACCCGCAGGCTGCCGGGAGGACGCGACGGGGGGTCGGAGGGCTGGTGGGTCACACTGGAAACGCTAGCGCCCTGTCCTCAGCGGGTTGTGTCCGCGGTGGAGCCTAGGGTGAATGCCATGGTCACCGAGGCTCCGCAGGCGCCGGACACGCAGCCCGACGGTGCACCGGCCCGTGCGCGGACGCCGTACGACTCGCTCTCGCCGAGCCGGGCCGGCGACTTCAAGACCTGCCCGCTCCTCTACCGGCTCCGGGTGGTCGACCGGCTCCCGGAGCGCCCGTCGGTCGACGCGGCGCGCGGCACCGTGGTCCACAAGGTGCTCGAGGACCTCTTCGACCTCCCGGCACAGGACCGGACCCCCGCCAACGCGGCCGCGATGGTCACCGCAGCCTGGTCAGCGGTCTGCGAAGCCGAACCGGAGGCGGCGTCCCTCTTCGAGCCGGACGACGCTGCGGGACTCGAGGCCTGGCTGGAGAGCTGTCGGACGGTGCTGGCCCGCTACTTCCTGCTGGAGGATCCGACCGCCCTCGAGCCTGCCGACCGCGAGCTGTACGTCGAGGCGGAGCTGCCCGACGGCCTCCGCCTCCGCGGGATCATCGACCGGGTCGACGTCGCGGCCGACGGCGCCGTCCGGATCGTCGACTACAAGTCGGGCCGCTCGGCGAGCGAGACCTATGAGGCGAAGGCGCTGTTCCAGCTGCGCTTCTACGCCCTGGTGCTCTACCGGATGCGCGGGGTCGTCCCGGCGATGCTGAGACTGATCTATCTGGGCAACGGGGAGACGTTGAGCTACTCCCCCGACCTCGCCGACCTGCTGGCCACCGAGCGCGTCGTCCTCGCCGTGCGCGACGCGATCAAGGTCGCCCACGAGACGGGAGACTGGCAGCCGCAACGCTCGGCGATGTGCTCGTGGTGCAGCTTCAAGGAGTACTGCCCGGAGTTCGGGGGCCGACCTCCGCCGCTGCCGGAGCTCGGCACCACGCCCGACACCGAGCCTCGCTGGGAGCGGGCGCAGAAGGCCTAGCGCCCGAGGCCTAGCGCTGCAGGAAACCGCCCAGGTCGCTCGGTGTGAGGTCGACCAGGGTGTCGGCGAACACCCGGCGATCCCCCTCGAGCACCGGCACGTGGTTCGGGACCACCAGGACCGTGCAGCCGGCGGTCTCCGCCGACTTCGCGCCGGTGTTGGAGTCCTCGATCGCGAGGCAGTGCGCCGGATCGACCCCGAGCCGGGCCGCCGCGCTCAGGTAGGGCTCCGGGTGCGGCTTGCCGACGGTGACCCGGTCACCGGTCACGACCGCCCCGAAGGTCCCGGGCGGCAGCACGTCGAGGATCGGATCGACGAAGCGCTGCCACGACATCGTGACCAGGGCACACGGGATCCCCGCCTCGGTCAGGGCGCGCAGGAGCTCGACGGCGCCGGGACGCCACGGCACGGCCTCCCGGACCCGGGCGATCACGCCGTCGAGAAGACGGTCGACGATCTCCTCGGGAGTCAGGTCCACCCCGCCGTGCTCGCGGATGTACGCCCCGGAGACCAGCAG
Source organism: Marmoricola sp. (assembly GCA_036676945.1). Lineage (GTDB taxonomy): Bacteria > Actinomycetota > Actinomycetes > Propionibacteriales > Nocardioidaceae > Marmoricola. Next base: position 15,424 of record JAKFBZ010000059.1, on the reverse strand, counting down.
GTCGTTGCCGACCAGGTTCAGGGCGTGCTCCATCGACCACGTGCCGCCGAACTCGGCAACCAGGGCGAACTCGGTCTCGATCCAGTACGGCTCGGTGTCGACCAGGGTGCCGTCCATGTCCCAGAGGACCGCCGCGGGGAACGGCGAAGCTGCGCCGGCGACTCCCCCACGGCTGGCTGATGCCTCCACGAGGGTGGCTCAGTCCTCGGGGTTGTAGCCGAGGTTCGGCCCGAGCCAGCGCTCGGCTTCCTTCAACGTCCAGCCCTTCCGGGACGCGTAGTCCGCCACCTGGTCCTGGGCCAGGCGCCCGACCACGAAGTACTGCGACTGCGGGTGCGAGAAGTACCAGCCGCTGACCGCGGCGCCCGGCCACATCGCCATCGACTCGGTGAGCTCGATGCCGGTGTTCGCGTGGACGTCGAGGAGCTTCCAGAGCGTGTCCTTCTCGGTGTGCTCCGGACATGCCGGGTAGCCCGGAGCGGGCCGGATCCCGACGTACTTCTCCGAGATGAGCGCCTCGTTGGAGAGCTCCTCGTCGGCGACGTAGCCCCAGAACTCCTTGCGGACGCGTTCGTGCATCCGCTCGGCGAAGGCCTCGGCGAGACGGTCGGCGATCGACTCCAGCAGGATCGCGCTGTAGTCGTCGATGGCCGCCTTGAATTCCAGGATCTTGTCCTGGCTGCCGAGTCCCGCGGTCACCGCGAACCCGCCGACCCAGTCCTGCAGTCCGGTCGCCTTCGGCGCGACGTAGTCGCCGAGGGAACGGTTCGGGATGCCGTCGCGGTGCTCGCCCTGCTGACGCAGGTTGCGCAGGACCTGGAACACCTCGGTCCGGCTCTCGTCCGTGTACACCTCGATGTCGTCGCCGACCGCGTTCGCCGGGAAGAAGCCGATCACGCCGTTGGCGGTCAGCCACTTCTCCTTGATCAGCCGGTCGAGCATGTCCTGGGCGTCCTCGTACAGCTTCCGGGCAGCCTCGCCCGACGCGGGGTTGTTCAGGATGTCGGGGAACTTGCCCTTCATCTCCCAGGCGTTGAAGAACGGCTGCCAGTCGATGTACTCGCGCAGTTCGGCGAGGTCGTAGTCGTTGAAGGCCCGGATACCCGGCTGCTTCGGGACCGGCGGGGTGTAGCTGTCCCAGTCGATCGGCGTCCGGTTCGCGCGAGCCTTCTCCAGGGTCAGCATCGGACGTTCGTGCTTCTGGGCGTGCCGTTCCCGCAGGCTGGCGTAGTCGGCCTCGGTCGCCTCGAGCAGCGCAGGGCGCTGCTTGTCGTCGAGCAGCGCGGCGGCGACCGGCACCGAGCGGGACGCGTCCTTGACCCAGATGACCGGACCGGTACGCCGTGGTGAGACCTTGACGGCCGTGTGCGCCCGCGAGGTCGTCGCGCCGCCGATCAGCAACGGGATCTCCAGGCCCTGACGCTCCATCTCGACCGCGAAGTTGACCATCTCGTCGAGCGAGGGCGTGATCAGGCCGGAGAGGCCGATCATGTCGGCGTTCACTTCCTTGGCCGTGTCGAGGATCTTCTGGGCAGGCACCATCACACCGAGGTCGATGACCTCGTAGTTGTTGCACTGCAGGACGACGCCGACGATGTTCTTGCCGATGTCGTGCACGTCGCCCTTCACGGTCGCCATCACGATGGTGCCGTTGTTGGTCTCGGCATCGCCGGGCTGCTTCTCCGCCTCGATGAACGGCAGCAGGTAGGCGACGGCCTTCTTCATCACGCGTGCCGACTTCACGACCTGCGGGAGGAACATCTTGCCGGCGCCGAAGAGGTCGCCGACGACGTTCATGCCGTCCATCAGCGGGCCTTCGATGACCTCGATCGGGCGGCCGCCGGCAGCCGAGATCTCGGCCCGCAGCTCCTCGGTGTCCGCCTCGACGTCGGCGTCGATGCCCTTGACCAGGGCATGGGTGATCCGCTCGCGGACCGGGAGGCTGCGCCACTCGGCAGCGGCGGCTTCCTCCTTGGGATCGCCGGAGTTGTTGAACCGCTCGGCGATCTCCAGCAGGCGCTCGGCGGCATCCTCACGCCGGTTGAGGACGACGTCCTCGATGCGGTCGCGGAGCTCCGGGTCGATCTCGTCGTACGGCACCAGGGCGCCGGCGTTGACGATTCCCATGTCCAGGCCGGCCTTGATCGCGTGGTAGAGGAAGACCGCGTGGATCGCCTCCCGCACCGGGTTGTTGCCCCGGAACGAGAACGAGACGTTCGAGATGCCGCCGGAGATGTGCACCCCGGGCAGGTTCTCCTTGATCCAGGCGCAGGCCTCGATGAAGTCGATCCCGTACGTCGCGTGCTCCTCGATACCGGTGGCCAGCGCGAAGCAGTTCGGGTCGAAGATGATGTCCTCGGCCGGGAACCCGACCTTCTCGGTGAGGATCCGGTAGGCGCGTCCGCAGATCTCCTTGCGGCGCTCCAGGTTGTCGGCCTGGCCGTCCTCGTCGAACGCCATCACCACGACCGCGGCGCCGTACTTGCGGCACAGCCGTGCCTCGCGGATGAACTTCTCCTCGCCCTCCTTCATGGAGATCGAGTTCACGATGGGCTTGCCCTGGACGTTCTTCAGGCCGGCTTCGATGACTTCCCACTTGGAGGAGTCGATCATCACCGGCACCCGGCTGATGTCCGGTTCCGCGGCGATCAGCTTGGTGAACCGGTCCATCGCGGCGATGCCGTCGATCATCCCTTCGTCCATGTTGATGTCGATGACCTGCGCACCGACCTCGACCTGCTGGAGGGCGACCGTCAGCGCGGTGTCGTAGTCCTCGGCCTTGATCAGGTTCCGGAAGCGCGCCGAACCGGTGATGTTGGTGCGCTCGCCGATGTTGACGAAGAGCGAGTCCTCGGTGATGTTCAGCGGCTCCAGGCCCGAGAGCCGGGTCGCGACGTCGATGACCGGCACCGGCCGGGCCGGCTTGCCCTCGACCACCTTGGCGATCTCGGCGATGTGCGCGGGCGTCGTACCGCAACAGCCGCCGACCAGGTTGACCAGGCCGGCTTCGGCGAACTCGGCGATGTAGGAGGCCTGGCGCTCCGGGGACTCGTCGTACTCACCGAAGGCGTTCGGCAGACCGGCGTTCGGGTAGCTGGAGACGAACGTGTCCGCGATCCGCGAGATCTCGGCCATGTACGGCCTCATCTCGGGGGCGCCGAGGGCGCAGTTCAGACCGACCGCGATCGGCTTCGCGTGCCGTACGGCGTTCCAGAACGCCTCGGTCACCTGGCCGGACAGGGTCCGTCCGGACGCGTCGGTGATCGTCCCGGAGATGACCACCGGCCACCGGCGGCCGCGCTCCTCGAAGAGCGTCTCGACCGCGAAGATCGCCGCCTTGGCGTTGAGCGAGTCGAAGATGGTCTCGATGAAGATCAGGTCCGAGCCGCCGTCGACCAGCCCGTTGGCCGCCTCGAGGTACGCCGCCACCAGCTGGTCGTAGGAGACGTTGCGCGCACCGGGGTCGTTCACGTCGGGCGAGATGGACGCGGTCCTGGTCGTCGGACCGAGGGCTCCGGCGACGTACCGCGGCTTCTCCGGGGTGGCGACCTCGTCGCAGACGCTGCGCGCGAGCCGGGCACCCTCGTAGTTGAGCTCGTACGAGAGCTCCTCCATGCCGTAGTCCGCCAGCGAGACGGCGTTCGCGTTGAACGTGTTGGTCTCGATGATGTCCGCGCCGGCCTCGAGGTACTCGCGGTGGATCCCGGCGATGATGCCGGGCTGGGTCAGGGTGAGCAGGTCGTTGTTGCCCTGGACGTCGCTGGGCCAGTCGGCGAAACGCTCGCCGCGGTAGCCGGCCTCGTCCGGGCGATCGCGCTGGATAGCCGTGCCCATCGCACCGTCGATGACCATGATCCGCTCGCTGAGCAGGCGGGTCAGTTCCTCGGTGCAATCGGGGCGGGTCCGGGGCTCCCAGGCGTTCACGACTTCTCCTTCCAGATCGGAAGGCGTCCTTGATGCTTTCGCCGAGCGTGGCGGACCCAGTGGATCCGTTGCAACGCCTCTCGACCGCAGCAAGTCTACGGGGTCGTGGTCGGACCTGGTCAGACATTTCACCAAGACGGACACCAGGCGTGGCTAGTCTGGACGAGTGATAGAGATCGACGACGTCGAGCCCCTGGTGAGCCCGGTGCTGGTGAGCGCGTTCGAGGGCTGGAACGATGCGGCCGGCGCGGCCACCGGAGTCATCGATCACCTGATCGACGTCTGGGGTGCGCAGCTGGTCGCCGCGGTCGATCCCGAGGACTTCTACGACTTCCAGGTCAACCGGCCGATCGTCGGGACCACCGACGAGGGGATGCGCCGGGTCACCTGGCCGTCGACCCAATTGTTCGTGGCCCGCCCTCCTGGCGCGCACCGGGACGTCGTACTGCTGCGCGGGATCGAGCCGAACATGCGCTGGCGCCAGTTCTGCGCCGAACTGCTGGCCGCGGCCGACGACCTCGGCGTCGAACTCGTCGTCACCCTGGGGGCGCTCCTGGCCGAGACACCGCACACCCGGCCGATCCCGGTCACCGGCACCGCGACGGAACTCGATCTCGACGACCGGCTGAAGCTCGAGCCGTCGACCTACGAGGGCCCGACCGGGATCGTCGGCGTCCTGCAGGACGCCTGCGCCCGGCTCGACCTGCCGGCGGTCTCGTTCTGGGCCGCCGTTCCGCACTACCTCCCGCAGGCGCCGTGCCCCAAGGGCACTCTCGCCCTGCTGACCCAGGTCGAGGACCTCCTCGAACTGTCGGTCCCCCTCGGCGACCTGCCCGAGGAGACCAGGGCCTGGGAACGCGGCGTCGCCGAACTCGCGGAGGAGGACGAGGACGTCGCCGAGTACGTCCGCAGCCTGGAGGAGTCCAAGGACACCGCGGACCTCCCGGAGGCGAGCGGTGAGGCGATCGCGCGTGAGTTCGAGCGCTACCTCAAGCGCCGCGAGGATCCCGGCGCCGGCGGTCCGGGCTGACCGGCCGCTACAGCTTCAGGCCGAGTGCCGCGTCGGCCAGTACCGCGATCCTGGCTCCGGCGCCGTCCTCCCCGTCGACCCCGTCAAGGGTCGCCTCGGCCCACTCGTGCAGCGCCCGGACAGCGCGGGGCGCATTCAGATCGTTGGCGAGGGCGTCCAGGACCGTCGCGACGCATGCGTCGGTCGGCGCACCTTCGGACGTCCGCACGGCGGTCCGGAGCCGGGCGAGCAGCGCTTCGGCCCGTTCGAGGTCGGCACCGGTCCACTCCCAGTCCGAGCGGTAGTGGTGGGCGAGCAGGGCCAACCGGATCGCCACCGGCTCGGCGTTCTGCTCACGCAGCCGGGAGACCAGTTCGAGGTTGCCCTTCGACTTCGACATCTTCTCGCCGTCCAGCGCGACCATGCCTGCGTGCACGTAGGCCCGGGCGAACGGCTTCCCGGGGGCGGCCACCTGGGCCTCGGAGGCACTCATCTCGTGGTGCGGGAAGACCAGGTCGCTCCCCCCGCCCTGCACGTCGAACGCATCCCCGAGGTGTTCGCGGGCGATCGCCGAACACTCGATGTGCCAGCCCGGCCGGCCCCGTCCCAGGCTGGAGTCCCAGGCCGGGTCGTCGGGACGCTCCTCGAGGTTCTCGCCCTGCCAGAGCAGGCAGTCCAGCGGATCCTTCTTGCCGGGGCGGTCAGGGTCCCCGCCCCGCTCGGGGAAGATGCGCAGCATCTGGTCGCGGTCCCAGCCGGAGACGGCCCCGAAGTCCGGATCGGCGGAGACGGAGAAGTAGAGGTCCCCGTCACCCGCCTCGCTCGGCACTGTGTACACCGAGCCGGTCTCCTTGAGCCGCTCGATCATCGCGACGACCAGCGGGATCGACTCCACGGCTCCGACGTACTCGTCCGGCGGCAGCACCCGGAGTGCGGTCATGTCGCTGCGGAAGAGCTCGGTCTCCTTCTCGGCGAGCGCTACCCAGTCCTGCCCGGTCGCGGCGGCCCGTTCGAGCAGCGGGTCGTCCACGTCGGTGACGTTCTGCACGTAACGCACGTCGTGCCCGGCGCTTCGCCAGGCCCGGTTGAGCAGGTCGAAGGCCACGTAAGTCGCAGCATGCCCGAGGTGGGTGGCGTCGTACGGCGTGATCCCGCAGACGTACATCCGCGCGGTCCCGCTGTCGGGGACCAGTTCGACGAGACCGCCGGTCGACGAGTCGTGCACGCGGACCTGAGGCGCCCGGACGTCGAGGGCGGGGACGGCAGGAGCAGGCCAGGCACGCATGCGAGGAGACTACTCAGAAGGCCGGCCAGGGCAGGGACGGCCACCCCGGACCCGGCTCGGGGAAGACACCGGCATGCTGGAGCCGGAGCGCGCGGCGACGGACGGCGGCGATCTCGGCACGGGTCAGCAACGGCGCGAGAGCCTCGCCCGTCGGTCCGTCCAGGCAGTCGACGAGCTGGCTCAGGCCGGCCGACTCCTCCGCTGTCAGCGGCTGGCCGTGCCAGCCCCACAGCACGGTGCGCAGCTTGTCGTCCACGTGGAAGCAGACCCCGTGGTCGACGCCGTACCGATGACCGTCGGGCATCGCCAGCACGTGCCCGCCCTTGCGGTCGGTGTTGTTGACCACGATGTCGAACAGGGCCATCCGGCGCAGCGGCGCCGAGTCCTCATGGACCAGCATCACCGGCCTGTCCCGGTCGTCGTGCGCGTCGAGGACATGGAGCATCCCGTCCGGCACCGGGCCGGCGGGAGCCAGATCGACGGCGTCCTGCTCCGGATCGGGCTCGCACCAGAGCTGGACCATGCCGGGCCCCGCGGGGCCGTCACGCAGGATCGTCGGCGGCACGACCGACCAGCCGAGGGTCTGGGAGACGACGCGGGCGGCGTACTCACGGGCGGCGAGGGTCCCGTCCTCGAAGTCCCACAGCGGCCGTTCTCCGGAGACGGGTTTGTAAACGGCCTCCGGACCCACCTCGGCGTCACCGAGGCGGCACAGCCAGGTCTGGTTCGAGGCGGGCATGATCCGCCCGAGCGGCACCAGTTCGGCCTCGGTGAGCAGGGCGAGCGTCTCCGCAGCGATGCCCGGGTCCACCGTCGTCACGACAGGTTCACCTCTGCGTGCGGCGGTAGCCGTTGGCGCGCGGGCACAGGTGCCCTGAGGGGTCCACCGGGCCGCCGCAGAACTGGCACGACGGCCGGCCCGCCTGTACGACGGAGGCGGCCCGGCTCGCGAACACGCGTGCCAGGACCGGGGTCAACCGGACGACGAACAGTTCCTCGGGTTCGGGTTCCTCGATCGGCAGGTCGACCAGCTCGTCCTCCGCCGCCTCGATCGGCTCGTCGATCTCCACGACCGGGAACACCTCGACCACGACGCGTTCGTCCTCGACGTCCCAGGAGAGGGTGATCGTGCCCGCCCGGAACTGTTCGTCGATCGGGAGCTCCAGCGGAGCGTTGTCGACGAGGTCGACCGGCGTGATCGCCGGGATCACCGTGGCGACGCCGCCCGAGCCGAGCAGCTCGTCGAGGAGTTCGTCGATCCGCTCACCCAGGATCTCGACCTGCTGCTTCTCCAGCGCGACGCTCACCACGCGCGTCCCGGACCGCGCCTGGAGGAAGAACGTCCGCTGTCCGGGCTCGCCGACAGTGCCGGCGATGAACCTCTCCGGAGGGTCGAAACGGTGGACGACAGGCATGGCACCGAGCCTACGGCGTCACACCAGCGCACTCGCCACCGCGCAGGCCCGAGGAGTCAGGAACCCTTGCCGGCAGGGCGCTTCCGGGCGCGGCCCGTCCGACCCGACCCCGTGCCCGACCCCGGGCCCGCTCCCCCGCCGAGCTTCTCGTCGGGCTTCTCCGGCTGTGCGGCCAGGTGTGCGAGCGAGCCTTCGGACGTGTTCATCGCGAGCACGTACGAGCGACGCGGCGTGTACCGGACCACCGAGAGGCTGGCCGGGTCGACGACGATCCGCTGGAAAGCGTCGAGGTGCATCCCGAGCGCGTCCGCGAGGACCGCCTTGATGATGTCGCCGTGTGCGAACGCGATCCAGACCGCTCCGTCACCGTGCTCGGCCGCGAGCCTGCGGTCGGCGTCGCGGACCGCATGGACCGACCGCGCCGACATCTCGGCCATCGACTCGCCGCCCGGGAACCGGACCCCGGCCGGATGCGCCTGGATGCGCTTCCAGAGGTCCTCCTTGACCAGGTCCTTCATCTTCCGGCCGGCCCAGTCCCCGTAGTCGCACTCGGTGAGCCCACGGGCGACGCGGGCGCGCGTGCCGGTGCCGGCGAGCATGATCGAGGCGGTCTCGCGGCACCGTTCGAGCGGGCTGGTGAAGGCTGCCGCCAGCGTCAGCCCGGAGAGCCGGGCAGCGGCGGCACGGGCCTGTTCCTGGCCGAGTTCGTCGAGATGGACGCCCGGGGTCCGACCCGCCAGGACACCGGTGGCGTTCGCCTGGGTGCGGCCATGCCGCGCGAGGATGACCGTTGCCATGGGGCGAGCCTACGGGCCACCCCGTCCCAGCCGTCCTAGCCTGATCGCGTGATCGTCGACAACGCGCTGTACCGCGACGGGGTCCGGGTCGACTGCGGGACTGCGATCAGCGACCTCGAGGGTGTCCGCGCCCGCGCCACCGGTGACCAGGACTTCGTCTGGGTCGGCCTGCACGAACCGAGCGAGACCGAGATGGACCAGGTCGCGCACCTCTACGGCCTGCACCCTCTGGCCGTCGAGGACGCCCTCACCGCGCACCAGCGCCCGAAGCTGGAGCGGTACGACGAGTCGCTCTTCCTCACCCTCAAGACGCTCTGGTACGTCGATGCGGACGACGCCGTGGAGACCGGCGAGATCAACATGTTCGTGGGCCACGACTTCGTGGTGACCGTCCGCCACGGCGAGGGCGGCGGGCTCCATGAGGCGAGACTCTCCCTCGAGGGCATGCAGAAGGTGCTGGCACACGGCCCGTCAGCGGTCGTCTACGCGGTCTGCGACCAGGTCGTCGACCGCTACGAGGAAGTGGCCGAGGCGCTGGTGATCGACGTCGACGAGGTGGAGGCGTCGGTCTTCGCGACCCAGCGCTCCAACGACTCGGCCCGGATCTACGTCCTCAAGCGCGAGCTGGCCGAGATGCGGCGGGCGGTGCAGCCCCTCCGTGACCCGGTCAACCGGTTCGCGAGCGGCGCCGTCCGCGGGGTCGACTCCGACGCGGCGCCGTACTTCCGCGACGTCGCCGACCACCTCGCCCGGGTGAGCGAGACGATGGACGAACTGGAGACCCTCCTCAACGCGGCGTTCCAGGCCCATCTCGCGCAGATCAGCATCCAGCAGAACGACGACATGCGGAGGATCTCGGCGATCGTCGGCCTGATCGCGGCGCCGACCCTGGTCGCCGGCATCTACGGGATGAACTTCGTGCACATGCCGGAGCTGAGCTGGGCGCTCGGGTACCCGTTCTCGTTGCTGCTGATGGCGGTCACGTCGCTGGCGATCTGGATCGTCGCGCGGCGGTCGGGCTGGCTCTAGGAGACGCCTGGTCTCAGGCGTTCATGACGCCGGTGGCCACCAGGGCGAGTACCACCGTGCCGAGCCCGATCCGGTAGATCACGAACGGCAGGTACGACTTGGTCGACACGTACCGCAGCAACCACGCGATCGAGGCGTACCCGACGACGAACGCGACCAGGGTCGCAGTGATCGTCGCGGTCCACCCGTAGCTGTTGGCGCCGTGCGGGATCTCCTTGAGTTCGAAGAGCCCGGCTCCGACCACAGCGGGGATGGCCAGCAGGAAGGCGAACCTGGTGGCGGCCTCGCGCTCGAAGCCGAGGAACCGGCCCATCGAGATGGTCGCGCCCGAACGGGAAACACCGGGGATCAGCGCACAGGCCTGGGCGAGGCCCATCAGGACCGCGTCCTTGAGCCCGAGACCGCTCATCGCCCGGTCGTTGCGGCTGACCCGGTCTGCGATCCCGAGGATGACACCGAAGACGATCAGGGTCGTCCCGATCACCCACAGGTTGCGGAAGTCATTCTCGATGACGTCCTTGAGAGCGATGCCGAGGACCACGATCGGGAAGGAGCCGATGATGACGTACCAACCCAGCCGCGCATCGACGTGCCCGCGATACTCCGAGTGCACCAGCGAACGCAGCCACATCGAGGCGATCCGCCAGATGTCCTTGCGGAAGTAGATGAGCACCGCGAGCTCGGTGCCGATCTGGATCACCGCGGTGAACGCCGCCCCGGGATCCTCCCAGCCGAACAGTTCGGGGAAGATCCGCAGGTGCGCGCTGCTCGAGATGGGCAGGAACTCGGTCAGACCTTGGAGCGTCCCGAGGAACACCGCAATCAAGAAGTCGCTCACGGCGCGAAGCCTACGGTGGGGCACACACCGGCGAGCCGGGGCCTCCTCCTGAGCACGGGCTCGCTACCGTGGCGCCATGCAGCAGCGGCACCTCGGCAGCACCGGGCTCAAGGTCTCCCGTCTCGGCCTGGGCACGATGACCTGGGGCCGGGACACCGACGAGCACGAGGCGCGCGACCAGCTGGTCGCCTTCGTCGAGGCCGGCGGGACCTTGATCGACACCGCGGCCGGGTACACCAACGGTGATTCCGAGCGCGTCCTCGGCGCCCTGCTCGGCGACGTGGTCCGCCGCGACGAGATCGTGCTCGCCACCAAGGCCGGGATCGGGCGCCTGCGCGGCGAACGGGTCACCGATGCCTCCCGCGGATCGTTGATCACCTCGCTGGACGCCTCCCTGAAACGCCTCGGCGTCGACCACGTCGACCTGTGGCAGGTGCACATCTGGGTCGACGACACCCCGCTCGAGGAGACGCTCAGCGCTCTCGACTACGCGGTGAGCACGGGCCGGACGTCGTACGTCGGCATCTCCAACTACAACGGCTGGCAGTCGGCGCAGGCCGCCACCTGGCAGCGTGCGGTGCCCGGCCGGGCGGTGCTGGCGTCGAACCAGGTGGAGTACTCGCTGCTCTCCCGCGGCGTCGAGGCCGAGACGATCCCGGCCGCCCAGGCCCTCGGCCTGGGCATCCTGCCGTGGTCGCCGCTGGGTCGCGGGGTGCTGACCGGGAAGTACCGGACCGGGACGCCGGCCGACTCCCGGGCAGCGTCGCCTCACTTCGCGAGCTTCGTCGGACGGCACCTCACCGACCAGGCGCAGCGGATCGTGGAAGCTGTGGTCCGCGCCGGGGAAGGCCTCGGCTTCTCCCCTCTCGAGGTCGCCCTCGCGTGGGTGCGCGACCGCCCCGGAGTCACCGCCCCCATCGTCGGGGCCCGCACCGCTGAGCAGTTGAAAGCCTCGTTGCTCGTCGAGGAGTGCGAACTCCCCGCCGAGATCGTGGCCGCCCTGGACGACGTCTCCGACCCGGATGGTGATGCCCGTTGAGTTCTGCCAAGCAGCGCAACATCGACCGCAACCGGCACCGCGCCCTGCGTCCCGGGGTCGAGTACGAGTTCGACGAGTTCACCTTGCCGCGGGATCTCTCCCGCAGCGTCGTGACCAGCCTGCTGGCCGAACGGGCCGAACAGGGCGGGTGGGAACTGGACCGGGTCCGGATCGCCGAGGACGGGATCCGCCGGATCATCCTGCGGCGGAAGATCATCCGCCAGAACCAGTTGCTGTTCTGGTACGCGAGCTAGGCCCTCGGACCTAGAGCTCGCCGAGGAACCTGTCGAAGACGCGCGCGCCGAACTCGAGTGAGTCGACCGGCACCCGCTCGTCCACGCCGTGGAACAGAGCCGTGAAGTCGAGATCCTCCGGGAGTCGCAGCGGGGCGAACCCGAAGCAGCGCATCCCCATCGCGGTCCAGTACTTGGCGTCGGTGCCGCCGCTCATCAGGTACGGCGCCACCAGTGCGTCGGGATCCTCGGCGAGCAGCGACGAGGTCATCGCCGCGACGACGTCGCCGTCGAAGGCGGTCTCGGTCGCCCGCATGTCCACTTCGCGGGTGATGTCGATGCCCGGGCCGGCGAGCACGGCGAGGGTGTCCCAGAACTCGTCCTCGTAGCCGGGCAGGAACCGGCCGTCGATCCGCGCGGTCGCCTCGGTCGGGATGACGTTCACCTTGTACCCGGCCTCGAGCATCGTCGGGTTGGTGGTGTTGCGGATGACCGCACCGAGCATCCGGGCGGCGGGGCCGAACTCCTCGACGAGGGCCTCGGCGTTCTCCGGGGTGGCCTCGGTGCCGGCCAGTTCGGCGACGGCGGCCAGCAGGACTTCCATCGTCGGGGTCAGCCGCACCGGCCAGGTGTGTGCGCCGATCCTCGCCACTGCCGCCGCGAGCCGGGTGACAGCGTTCTCCGAGTTACGCATCGACCCGTGGCCGGCGCGGCCCCGCGCCGTCAGCCGGGTCCAGGCCATCCCCTTCTCGGCAGCCTGGATCAGGTAGAGGCGGCGGCCCCGGACCGTCGTACTGAAGCCGCCGACCTCGCCGACGGCGACGGTGCAGTCGTCGAGCAGGTCCCGGTGCTCCCGGGCCAGGTAGCCGGCGCCCTTGTCACCGCCGGCCTCTTCGTCCGCGGTGAAGCAGAGCACCAGCGGCCGGTCCGGTACGACGCCGGCCCGCGCCCGGGCCCGGATCGTCGCGAGCATCATGGCGTCGAAGTCCTTCATGTCGACCGCGCCGCGGCCCCAGACGCAGGGCCCGTCCGGTTCGTCGCGCACCTCGCCGGCGAACGGCGCGACCTGCCAGTCGGCGGCCTCGGCCGGTACGACGTCCAGGTGCCCGTGCAGCAGGACCGGGTCGCCGGTCGAGCCGCCCCACCGGCCGATCAACGAGGTGCGGCCGGGCTCGGACTCGAAGACCTCGACCTCGATACCGACCTCGTCGAGCAGCATGGCGACGTGCTCGGCCGCCTTGCGCTCCCCCGGCCCGGAGCCGTCGCCGTAGTTGCTGGTGTCGAAGCCGATCAGGTCGCTGCAGATCTCCACGACCTCGGCGGCCGGGTCGTACGCCTGGGGAGACACTGCGTCGCTCATGGATCCATCCTGCCCCACCGGCGCACGTCCGACCCTCCCAGGAGCCGGTCAGTCGAACGGGTCTCCTGCCGTCTCCGGTTGGGGTCCGTTGCCGACCAGGACGAAACGGTGTCGTCCCGGCCGCCCGAGCGGCGGGGCGTACCAGCGGACGACGTACCGGTGTGCCCCGTCCTTGCGCCCGCGGTAGGTGATCCCGAGTCGCCACCCCTGGTCGTCGACGGGCCGCCCTTCGTGCACTGCCGTCGACCAGGAACCGTCCGGCGCTTCCGCCTCCACCCGGACCAGCGGCTCGTGCCAGACCAGGTCGCCTGGTGCGACGTCGGTCCAGGACATCTCCCAGAAGGCGTTCTCGGTCGCGGTGGCCTCGACGAACCGGGCCGTGCCGGTACGCCGCTGCGCAGGCACGCCGGTCGGCTCGGCGAGATAGCGACGGACCTCGAAGTCGAAGGTCCGGGCCGCGCCGGCCGGTTGCTCGCCGGCGGCCAGCCGATCGGCGACCCGGGTGGCCATCCCGGCGACCCACTCCTGCTGGCGCGGACCGAACAAGGTCGAGGCGCCTTCGTAGTACTGGGCCGTGTACTCCTCCGGGGTCGTCAGGTAGTCGCAGTGGTCGTCGACCAGGGAGGAGACGAATCCACGGGCGGGAGCGAGTCGCGAAGCCAGCAACGCCGCACCGACCCGTCTCCCGGCTTCGACCGTCGTCTCGAACGGCAACCCGAGCACCGCGGCGTCGCCGAGTCGCAGCAGGTGCAGCGGGATCAGCTGCGGGAACTCATCGGGCCGACCGACCAGCCGGTCGTGCCCGAGCTCGGTGCCGGCGATCCGCTTCTCACCGTGAGGTCCCCGCGGGCGCCGCCCCCAGCCTGCCCGGAACGGCGGCAGCAGGTGCAGGAAGGGAGTTGTGTTCTCCGCCGCCCCGGCGGTCTTCGCCCACCCGATCCGCGGACTCGCGAGCCGGATCCCGTCGACCTCGGGATGGTCGCGCAGGTCGATCTCGTCGAGCGCTGCGCCGATCGCGAAGTCGGCACTCAGCTCCTCGCCGAGTCGTGCGTGCAGCGCGGCTGCCTCCGCACCGATCCCCCGCCCGACCCGTTCGGCGTCGGTGAAGACGAGCATCCCCGGCCGGACCGCCGGCGTCATGTCTCCGTGCGAGGCGACCACGGTCCCGCTGATCGGGCGCCGGCCGGTCTCGCGCTCGACCCGGTCGACGAGCTCTCCGTTGAGGTAGGCCCAGACGTCGGCGTTGTAGGACTCGTCATGGTGGCTGATCCCGGTGCCGTGGATCGAGAACCAGCCGAAGGAGGCCAACGGCCCGTCGGAGTCGTCGACCCGGAGCAGGTGCAGACGCGGGTCGATCGCGGCGTACCGGCGCTGGTCCTCGATCCGCGGATCCGCGTCAGGGTTGCGCACGAACGCGCCGAGCGATCGGTTCCGGGTCATCCCCCAGACGTCGGTCGCGCCGAACGCGGCGTGGGCCGGGCGTCGGGAAGCGACCGCACTGTGCACGGCCTCGGCCAGGCGGGAGACCAGGAAGCCGGCGAACCCCGGGTCGAACCCGGGTCGGTTGGAGGCCCAGTCGTTGTAGAAGGCGCTCCCGCTGTACTGCCCCGGTCCGGCGTGCGTGTGCGTGGCGGCCAGGAAGACACCGGACAGCGGCACGTCGGTGTCGTCGATCAGCCGGGCCAGCGCGTGCTGGACGAGGGCGGACCCGGCCAGCAGGTCCAGGGCGACCAGGACGACGGAGGACCGGCCGGTGCGCAGGTGGACGACGCGCGCCTTGAGCCGGGTCCGGAAGCCGTTGCCGTCGTGGGCGTTCTTGGAATGACCGGCCTTGGGCATCCCCGGCGGCGGGGTGATGTCGACCTCCGCTGCCCCGGCGAGGAGTCCTTCGACCACCGGCAGTTCGATGTTCTGCGGGGCTTCGACGCTCAGCCGGAAGCGCTTGTCGGTGATGCTCGCGTCGAGCCGCGAGTCGCGCCAGACGGCAGCCGGATCTGACATGCGCCGAGACTAGTGGCTGCGGCGGCCTGCGAGCCGGTTGGCGATGCCACCCCGATTCGGATCGGGGGCTTCGCTTTGCTATGGTTACGCCCGCTCGTCCGAGTGGCGGAATGGCAGACGCGCTAGCTTGAGGTGCTAGTGTCCTTTAACGGACGTGGGGGTTCAAGTCCCCCCTCGGACACCACAATCGAGCAGAGAACCCGCAGGTCAGCGACCTGCGGGTTCCGTGCTTCTCAGCCCTTCTGCACCACGGCGACGTCGAACGTCGTACCCGGCGGTGCTCCGGTCCCGAACGGCGGCGGGAAGCCGAGGTCGAAGCGGCCGTTGACCACGGCGAGACGGCTACCGAACTTCGCCACCGTCGTCGGCACCTGGAACTGCGGGCCGGTGATCGACTCGGTGATGGTGCCGCTGGCCAGATCCGGCGCCAGCCGGACCCGGATCAGCGTGTTGGCGAAGTTCTCCACGACCCAGACGTCGCGGCCGGCCAGCAG
>JAKFBZ010000058.1:0-6903 GCA_036676945.1 Marmoricola sp. | reverse complement strand
CGAGGACGAGTTCGCCGAGCACCAGGTCGTCCTCGGCTACCCCGCCGACGTGATCGGCGCCGCGCGGACGTCGTGTGAGGAAGTCTTCGGCTCGATGACCGCCGGCGACGCGCCGTTCGACGGCAGCGCCGGACGGTGGATCGCGAAGCTGCAGAAAATTTCTGCCTCCTGAGGAGCCTTTTGATTGCGTTCGAACATTTGTTCGAACAGAATTGATGCATGACCTCAGCACTGCAGGAGCGAACCGGGGTGGACCCGGCGGCGGACCTGCATGCTTCCTTGGACCGCGCCTCGTCGCTGGATCTGAGCGATCTGAGCGCGCAGGGTCACGCGGCGCTGCTGGCATCGTTGGCGCGGGCGAAGGCCCGCCTGGCGGCGATCGAGATGCGCGTGCTCGCGTCTGCTGATCGCGCCCGCGTAGCCACTTCGACCGGAGCCGCGAATACCGGGCAGTGGGCGGCGCAGATCGCGCGGACCGACCAGGTCGTCGCCCAACGCAAGATCAGGCTGGCCAGGGGCTTGGAGCACCGTACGGCGACCCAGCGGGCGCTCTCGGAAGGTGTGATCAGCGCCGAGCATGCAGCGGTGATCGTCCACGCCGACAAACAACTTCCTGCCGGCCTCGATGGACCGGCGAGGGCGCAGGTCGAGACTGCCTTGCTGACCAAAGCCGAGGTCCTCTCCCCGGGTGCGCTGCGCAAGGCAGCCCGGCGCGCATTGGCGGCGGTCGAGGACGACGTCACCGTGGTCGACGCGCACGAGAACGAGATCGTCCGCGACCTCGAAGGACACGCCCGGACCAAGACCCGACTCACGTTGCACGACAACAACGACGGCACCGTGACCGGCCACTTCACCATCCCGGTGATGCAGGGCCACCTGCTGCGGAAGGTCCTGGAGACCATCACCGCACCCCGCCGAGGACGCCTGGGTGCCACCCACGCCCAGGTCGGTGACCGCGGAGCCCGCATGGACTGGGACCGCGCTCGGGGTGAGGCCTTCTGCGAACTCCTCGAACACCTCCCCACCGACCACCTGCACCCGAAGACCGCCGCGACTCTCGTGGTCAGCCTGGAGCTGGAGACGTTGCGGGAGGCGCTCAAGGTCGCCCACCTCGACACCGGCGAGTCCCTCTCCGCCGGCGAGGTACGCCGCCTGGCCTGCAACGCCCGGCTCCTCCCGGCCGTCCTCAACGGTGCCTCGCTCCCCCTCGACCTCGGCCGCTCAGCCCGACTCTTCACCGAACATCAGCGCACCGCCCTCGGGATCAGACACCAGACCTGCGCCGCCGACGGCTGCGAACGCCCGTATGCCTGGTGCGAGCTCCACCACCAGCAAGCCTGGTCACACGGCGGGAAAACCGACCTGGCCGACGCCATCCCGCTGTGTCACTTCCACCATCAACGCATCCACGACCGCGGCTTCCACCACACGCGTGGGCCCGACGGTGGCGTCATCTTCCATCGGAGGAGGTGAGGACGTGATCAAGCAGGGAGCAAGCCGGTGTACGGATCGCGGTCCGTGATGCAGTAGAGCGCACCTCCGGGATCACGAAGGACGGTCCAGCGGTTCCGGGTCGACTCGACGCGAGCCCCGAGCTCGCGATGACGGTCGGTCTCCGCTGCCCGGTCGGTGGTGGCCAGGTCGAGGTGGGCGGTGACCGGCCCCTCGCCCTCGTCCCGGCGCTGCAGCAGGACCCGGAGCGGGATCCCGTCGGGACGGACCAGTTGTGTCATGTACGGCGCACTGGTGGGCGCAAGCTCCCAACCGGTGGCCTCCGCCCAGAAGGCGCACTCCTCGTCGTAGATCTCGGGCGGGATGTCCAGGCAGACCTGGTCGACCAGGCTGGCCTGACCACCGGCCCAGATCCGCGGCAACGGCCGGGTGCTCTGCTCATCGTCGGGAGTGCGGCACCAGACCATCCCGCCGGGTGAACGGACGATCTCGAACGGCTGACCGGGGACGTGCAGATCGAGGTGGACGCCGGCCGGGCCGCTCCGGACACGTTGGATCCGCAGGTAGGGGTCGCCGTCCGGAGGCAGGAAGGTGGCGAACTCGCCGTCGTCCCCACGCGCCGGTGACAGCGTCGACCCGGTCACCCCCGCCCAGAACCGTCGGACGACCTCGTGACGCGACGCGGGTACGTCGAGGAAGGCAGTCATCCACATGCCCGGAATGCTCCCATGTGGAACCATCGGGTGTGGCCATCGACTTCGCGGAATCCCCACGTCCGACCCTCGGCGTCGAGTGGGAGTTCGCGTTGGTCGACTCCAAGACCCGGGACCTGGCCAACAAAGCCTCCGAGCTCTTCGACCTGGTGGCCGAGCGGCACGGGCCCGAGCCGCGCCTGCACAAGGAACTGCTCCGCAACACCGTCGAGCTGACCACCGGCATCTGCGAGAACACCGACGGCGCGATGGCCGAGCTGACCGAGATGCTGGACAAGGTGCGGCCGCTCGCCGCAGAGCTCGGTGTCGACCTGTACAGCGCCGGGACGCACCCGTTCGCGCAGTGGTCGACCCAGTTGCTGACCCCGGGGCACCGCTACGAGGAATTGATCGCACGGACCCAGTGGTGGGGACGGCAGATGCTGATCTGGGGCGTGCACGTGCACGTCGGCGTCCGCAAGGAGCACGCGATCCCGATCGTGAGCGCGTTGCTCACCTGGTACCCGCACCTGCAGGCACTCTCCGCCTCCTCCCCGATCTGGGCCGGGACCGACACCGGGTACGCGAGCAACCGGGCGATGATGTTCCAGCAGTTGCCGACCGCCGGGCTCCCGTTCCAGTTCCACACGTGGGAGGAGTTCGAGTCGTACGCCGCCGACCTGATCACGACCGGGGTCATCGAGCAGATCGACGAGATCCGCTGGGACGTCCGGCCGGCCCCGCGGACCGGGACCGTCGAAGTGCGGATCTGCGACGGCGTCTCGACCCTGTGGGAGATGCGAGCGCTCGTCGCGCTGACCCACTGCATGGTGGTGCATCTGAGCGAACGCCTGGAACGCGGCGAGGAACTCCCGTCCATGCCGCCCTGGCACGTCCAGGAGAACAAGTGGCGCGCCGCGCGCTACGGGCTGGACGCCTGGATCATCCTCGACGCCGCCTCCAACGAGCGACTGCTCCGCGACGACCTCGGGGACCTGCTCGACGACCTGATGCCGGTCGCACGGCGCCTCGACTGCGCCGCGGACCTCGCCCTGGTGCGCGACATCCTCGACCGCGGTGCGTCCTACCAGCGCCAGCGCCGGGTCGCGGAGCGCACCTACGGCGACCTGGTCGCCGTGGTGGACGCCGTCGTGCACGAGCTCGACTGACTCCGGCCTCAGCCAATCGCTCTAGCCGACGGTCACTGACATGGCCGCGCTGCTCGCGTCGGCGTAACCGGTGACGCCCGCCAGCCGGACCGTCCAGGTCCCGGTCGCCTTCGGCAGCACCCGCAGACTGAACGTGCCGGCCGCGGTGGTGCTGACGCCGGAGACCAGCGTGGCCGTCGACGATCCGCTCGGGGTGAAGTACGCCGAGACCCGGACCGCGCCGGCGGGCAGGGTGCCCCCGCCGAAGCTCTTGGTCAGGGTCCCGGTCAGGGTCACGGAGCCACCGCTGGCCACGTGGCCGGCCGAGGCGGTCGCGGAGAGCGCGGTCGACCAGGTCCCTGCGACCACGGCGCCGACAGTCGCCGTGGCCGCAGGTTGACCGGCCGCACCGGCGTACGCCACCGCCAGTGCACCGGAGATCTTGAGCGGGACCGCGACCGAGTACGTCCCGTCCGTGCCCACCTTGGCGGTGCCGACCCGCGTCGCGGTGCTGCCCGGCTTGGTGACCGTCACCGAGACCGACGACCCCGCGAGTGCGGTGATCACTCCGCCGGCGTCGCGGCGCAACGTCCCGGAGACGGTGATGTTGCCGCCGTAGCCGACGGTCGTCGGCGCAGCGCTCGCCGTGATCGCGGTCTGCGGGATGCTCACCGTGACCGTGCCGAGGCCGACCTTCGCCGCGACGTACCCGGCGGAGCCGAGGATCTCGACGCTCAGCGTGCCCGACATCGTGGGCTTCACCGCGAGGCGGAAACTGCCGTCGGCCGCCGTGATCGCGTTGCCGAGCGCCAGCACCTTGGTGACCGTGCCCACGACCGCGGTCAGACGGACCGGCAGGGAGGCGCCGATGACCGGGACCGTCGCTCCGCCCACCTCGCGGGTCAGAGTCCCGGTCACGGTGACCGGGTCGCCGTAGTAGACGGCTCCCACGTCCTTGGCGGCGCTCAGCGCGACCGTGCACTTGCTCGGCGTGGCGGTGACCGTGGCCGGTACCGCGGCGGCGTAGACGAGGCTTGCCGTCGTCTTCGCCGTGTACCGGGTCGCGAGGCTCGCGGTCTGGTTGAGCACGACCGTTCCGGCCGGCGTGCTGGCTCCGGATCCGGCGGTCGCGATCGTCGTCGACGTCGTCACCTGCTTGGTGAAGGCGACCGAGAGACCCTTGACCGGTTGTCCGCTCGCCACGTCGACGACCTGTGCCTTCAGCGGGAACGCGGCACTGGTGCAGACCGAGGCCGTGGCACCGCTCTGCGCCGCCGCACCGAGGGTGAGCGTCACCGGTCGCGGGGCGCCGGTGGCGAAGGTGAGCGGGCTGGTCACCGTCTTCGTGGCGCCGGTGGAGTCGGTGAGCACAGCGGTCACCGTCGTGGATCCGGACGCGTTCGCGTTGCAGGTGACCGTCGACTGGACCTCGGTGGGCGTGGCGAACGTGCAGTCGGTCCGCTTCGAGGTCCAGGCGACCTTGGTCAGGGTGCGTCCGGTCGGCAGCGCCGGTGTCACGGCAGCCTGGGTGGCCAGACCGGGTACGGCGGGGTTGTTGACCGAGATCGTGGCCCCGAGGGTCGTCGGGCTGCCCAGGGTGCCGCCGCCGCTCCCGTCGCCGCCCCCGATCAGGAACCGCGAGTCCGCGGAGTTCCAGTGCGTCGCCAGGTAACCGCCCGGGTCCGGGTAGGTCGAGAAGTAGTCGTCGTTGTTGCAGTCGAAGAAGAACTCGCGCTCGGACGGGCAGATCTGCACCATCGCGTGGTTGCCGCCGTCGGCGTAACACATCGTGTCCGCCTCGTCCCAGCAGTGACCGGCCTGGGTGGAGTGCGTCGCACTGTTCTGGACCCCGCCCAGGGTGTGCAGGATCTCGTGCGCCTCGACCGAGTGCTGGTTGGTGCCGTTGCCGAGACCCCAGCATCCGGAGTCGACGCGCGCGTACTGGGCGTAGGCGCCGTTGTTCGGGTTCGCCTGGGTGGCGCCGTCGTTCGTGTACATGCTCGCGACGCCGCAGAGGTTCGTCGCGTCCGTCCACATCAGGTACTTCCGGCCAGCCGCGGTGTACCCGAGCGCCTGGACGGCGGAGATGGTCGCTCCGAACGACGTCATCGATCCGGCCGGCACGGTGACGTTGAGGACCGAGGCGACGCACCCGGCGCCGCCTGCCTCGGTGACGTAACGCAGGTGGCGGACACCGCCGGTCAACGCGGCCGAGCGGTTCACGACGTCGTCGGTGCCGGCGGCCCAGCGCTGGAAGGACGACTTCAGGTCGGCGTACCGGTTGGTCCTGCCCGCCTCGACGACGTACATCGTCTGCACCCGGTAGCCCGAGGTTCCGTCACCGTCGCACGGCACGGTCGGGTCGGTCGCGGTGGTGGCCACCTCGGTCGCGGGGACGCCCAGGTCCTGGGCTGCTTCGAAAGCAGCGGCTCCTGCACCGGGGCGGGCACGCAGTTCGGCGACCGTGGGCTGCTCGTGGACGTCGACCCCGACAGGCGCCTCGTCGCTGTGCGCACAGGCGATCGTGTCGCCCACGCGGATCCGCTCGGCGCCACCGCAGGTGCTCTCGGCACGACTCACCTGCGTCGGACCCTGCTGGACGGTGAGCGTGACGGCCGCGAGGCCGAGGACGAGGGCGGCAATGAGGCGCCGGTGCAGGACCGAGGGCAGGGCCATGGGCGTCACCTTCCGTGGCAACAAGAGCAGGGCGTCCGTGCCCTGCTGGAAAGCTCCTCATCGGCAGCTCGGCCCCGAATCTGAGGCGCCCGCCGAGATCAGGCGAGCGAATCAGGCGGAGAGGATCAGGCGGAGAGGATCAACCCGCTCGTCGGGACGCCGGTGCCGGCGGTGACGAGCACGTGCTCGACGCCGGGGACCGGGTTCACCGAGGTTCCGCGCACCTGGCGGACGCCCTCGGCGATGCCGTTCATCCCGTGGATGTAGGCCTCGCCGAGCTGCCCGCCGTGCGTGTTCAGCGGAAGCCGCCCGCCGAGCTCGATGGCGCCGTCCTTGACGAAGTCCTTCGCCTCGCCGCGACCGCAGAAGCCGAGCTCCTCGAGCTGCATCAGCACGTACGGCGTGAAGTGGTCGTAGAGGACCGCCATCTGCATGTCGTCCGGCCCCAGGCCCGACTGGCGCCAGAGCTCACGGCCGACGACCCCGATCTCGGGGATGCCGATGTCGTCGCGGTAGTAGGAGGTCATCACGTACTGGTCCGGGGCACTGCCCTGGGCCGCGGCGGTGATGAGCGCGGGCTTCTGCTTGAGGTCGGCGGCCCGCTCGGGCGTGGTGACCACGATCGCGACGGCTCCGTCCGACTCCTGGCAGCAGTCGAGCAGGTGCAGCGGCTCCGCGATCATCCGCGAGGCCTGGTGCTCCTCGATCGTGATCGGCTTCCCGTGGAAGAACGCTTTCGGGTTGGTCGCGGCGTGCTTGCGGTCCGCGACCGCCACCGCTCCGAAGTCGGCCGAGACGGCGCCGTACTCGTGCATGTAGCGCTGCGCCTGCATCGCCACCGTCGCCGCCGGGGTGGAGAGCCCGTAGGGGTAGGTGAAGGCGTTGTCGAGGCCGTTGGTGTTGACCTGGGTCGCGGCCCAGGGCGAGACCTG
>JAKFBZ010000057.1:0-83693 GCA_036676945.1 Marmoricola sp. | reverse complement strand
CTCGGCGAGGTGATGGTCTTCGTCTTCTTCGGTCTCGTCGCGGTGCTCGGCACCGTGTTCGTCCAGATGGAGGAACTCCCCGGCTACGCCTGGTGGCCGGCCATCGGCATCGGCGCGCTCGCCTGCGCGATCCTGGTCGCCAACAACCTCCGTGACATCCCCACCGACACCGAGTCGGGGAAGATCACCCTCGCCGTCCGCCTCGGGGACGACGGGACCCGGTCGTTCTACACCTACCTGATCGCGACCGCGTTCGCCGCCTCCGCCGCCCTCGCGGTCGAGGAGACCCCGTGGGCGCTGCTCTCCTTGATCGCGGTCCTCCCGCTGATCCGCGCGAACGCCCTCGTGGTCCGCGACAAGGCGAAGGGCCCGGCGCTGATCCCGGTGCTCCAGCTCACCGGAGTCGCGGAGCTCCTCTACGCCGCCGGCCTCTTCGCCGGCCTGCTGATCGCGCGCTAGAGCGCCCTGGGGCGTGTCAGTCGGCGTCCTCGGCCGACTTCATCTCCTCGAACTTCGCGGACGCCCGCTCGGCCCGCTGCTGGACGCTCAGCGCGAGCTGCTCCCGCTGCTTGGCGAGGAGCTTCATCGACAGGGCGGCCGAGATCACCGCGGCGCCCACGAGCAGCCAGATGTAGGAGTCCCGGCCCGCGCCGAGGCTCGCGGCGATCCCGAGCAGGACGGCGTAGACCGCGACGAAGATCGCGATCCGCAGGGCGGTGTAGACGAGGAAGTGCTTCACACCGCACAGGATATTGCCTCCCACAGATACCCTTGCACTGTGATCCGCTTCGTCTTCTACCTGCTGCTCCTGGCCGTCGTCCTGTACGGCGTCTTCTGGGCGATCGACCGCAGGAACGATCGCGGCGGTCCCGCACCCACCCCGCCCGTCCCCCGCGGCCCGGTCGGCCCCGACG
This sequence comes from Marmoricola sp., assembly GCA_036676945.1. Taxonomy (GTDB): domain Bacteria; phylum Actinomycetota; class Actinomycetes; order Propionibacteriales; family Nocardioidaceae; genus Marmoricola. The sequence goes on along the minus strand of JAKFBZ010000057.1, from coordinate 82,779 downwards.
ACGACGAGAATTTCCTGCGCGATCTCGATCGCGAGCGCAGGCGTCGTGAGGCCAAAGACCGTCCCGACCTCCCAGGAGACTCATGACCACCCTGAGCGACTTCAAGGCGAACACACTCACAGGACAGGAGCAGGATCTCTCGGCGTACGCCGGCAAGGTGGTTCTCGTGGTGAACACCGCGTCCCAGTGCGGTCTGACGCCCCAGTTCACCGGGCTCGAGGAGCTCTACGAGAAGTACGTCGACCAGGGGCTGGTGATCCTCGGCTTCCCGTGCAACCAGTTCGCCGGCCAGGACCCGGGGACCGCCGAGGAGATCGGCGAGTTCTGCACGAAGAACTACGGCGTCACGTTCCCGATGTTCGAGAAGATCGACGTCAACGGCAAGGACGCCCACCCGCTCTACCAGTGGCTGAAGAGCGAGCAGGGCGGGATGCTCAGCATGATCAAGTGGAACTTCACCAAGTTCCTGGTCGGCCGTGACGGCAAGGTCATCGCGCGCTACTCGCCGACGCTGGCGCCGGAGAAGATCAGCCCGGACATCGAGAAGGCGCTCGCCTCCGAGGTCGTCGAGGACTGACTGACTGCAGACTGACGAAGGGCCCGACCGCGATGCGGTCGGGCCCTTCGTCATGTGCTCGCCTTCAGGCGTAGGAGTGCTGCGATCCGTTCCCGAAGAAGAAGTTGATCCCGACGAAGTTGAACCACAGCGTGGCCAGGCCGATCAGGGCCACGATCGCGGCGGCCTTGCCCTTCCAGCCCGCCGTCGCGCGTGCGTGCAGGTAGGCGGCGTAGACGACCCAGGTGATGAACGCCCAGACCTCCTTCGGGTCCCAGCCCCAGTAACGGCCCCAGGCCGCCTGAGCCCAGATCGGGCCGGTGATCAGCGCCGCGAAGGTCCACACCGGGAACGCGAACGCGTGCGTGCGGTAGGCGAACCGGTCCAGCTGGAGCAGGCTCGGCACCCGCGCCAGGTAACCCCGGGTCGGCAGTTCGCCCTCGTGCTTGCGCAGCCAGCGGTCCTTGATCAGGTAGAGCGCCGAGGCCATCCCGCCGAGGGTGAACGCACCGGTCGCGATGATCGCCGAGATGACGTGGATGATCAGCCAGGGCGACTGCAGCGCGTCGCGGAGCTCGACCACCGGGTCGTAGAGGATCAGTACGTCGACCATCAGGACCACCAGGACGAACCCGGTGACGATCGGGGAGAGCCAGGTCAGGGCGTACTTCTTGAACAGCGCCAGGTAGCCGATCGTGACCACCAGGGTCGCGGTCATCGCGAACTCGTACATGTTGCCCCAGGGCACCCGCACCGGATCGGCGGCGAGCCCGCGGCTCACGACCGCGATCAAGTGCAGCGCGGCGGCGACGACGGTGAGCCTGAAGCCGATGGCCGAGAGCCGCGCGACGCGGGCCTCGACGTCGTCGGCGTCATCGGCCCCGCGCTCGGCGCCGCGATCTGCCGCAGTCACCTGGACGGGGACAGACGCCCCACTCTCGGCGGTCAGGGCCTCACCGGCACCCAGCAGGGCGCCCTCGCTGTCGGCGGGCACGGTGCGCCCGGCAGCCCATTCCGCGAGGTGGGTGATGAACGCGGCGAAGTAGAACACCGCCGCCAGCACGATGCTCCAGTTGCTCAGCTGCCCGAATTGGTCGTGGTTCACGCCTTCTCCTCCAACTGCTGCGCCAGCTCGTCGATCTCGCCGGCGAGGTCCCCGCCTGCCGATCGATCGAGTCCGGCGACTTCGACGAGCGTACGGCCGTCCTGGCGGCGTACCGAGACCCAGATCCGCCGGGGCCTGATGAACAGGGAGCCCAGCAGGCCGATCAGTGCCAGGACGACACCGGACAGCGCGATCCAGCCGCCCGGGTTGTGACTGATCTGAAGCTTCACGAACTTGTCGACCCGGTCGAAGGTGATCGATCCCAGCTGGTCGGGCAGGGTCACCGTGTTGCCGAGCTGCAGATCGACCCGGACCGGCTTCCCGGCGTCGTCGGTGATCTTGGTCAGCTTCTCCTTGTCGAGCGCGTAGATCGACTGCGGGACCCCGCTGTCCAGGCCGAGGTCACCGGCGTAGACGGCCATCGAGAGCGCAGGGTTCTTGTCCTCGGGGAACGCGGTGAACGGACCGGTCTCCATCGTGAACGCGTACGTCGGGTAGAACTCGCCCTCGAAGCCGAGCTGCTTCGGGGTGCCCTCGGGCACCTTGATCACGCCGAAGGACCGGAAGGTGCTGTCCTCCGGCAGGAAGATCACCGGGCCGGAGAAGACCTTCTTGCCGGCAGCGTCGCGGACGGTGACGACCGGCGCGTAGCCGTGACCGATCAGGTAGACGTTGGTGCCGTCCACCTTGAGCGGGTGGTTCACCGAGATCCGGGTGTGCTCGGTCGGCTGGTCCGGCGAGGCCTGGTAGTCCAGTCCGGCGGAGAACTTGTGCGCCATCCCGGTCTCGCGCCCCTCCTTGATGAAGGTGACGTCGAAGTCCTTGACGGTGAAGAAGAACGGCTTCAGCTGCTTCGGGGAGAACAGCGCACCGGGGTCGAAGTCGTCGTACTGGGCGAGGTTGTTGCCGAAGCTGCCGCCCGTCACCACGATCACGCCGCCCTTGAAGCCGAGCAGCGACCCGAAGGCGAAGCCGACGAGCACGATCACCACGGAGACGTGGAAGAGCAGGTTGCCGGCCTCTCGCAGGTAGCCCTTCTCCGCCGAGACCGACCCGCCGGCGTCGTCGGTCGTGGTGTCCTGGCGGTAGCCGCGCAGGGCGCGTCCCGCACGGTCCAGGACGTCCTCGGGCGCGGCGTCGGTGCTGAAGGTGCGGTGCGCGGGCAGCCGCGCCAGGTTCCGCGGCAGCCGCGGCGGACGGGCGCGCATGGCCTTCCAGTAGACCTTCGTGCGCGGCAGGATGCAGCCGACCAGCGAGATCATCAGCAGGATGTACACCGCCGAGAACCAGGTCGACTCGTACACCGAGAACAGGCCGAGGTTCTCGTAGATCGGCGTCAGCGTGGAGTGCTGGTCCTTCCACTGGATGACCCGCAGCGGGTCCACCGACTCCTGCGGTACGACGGACCCGGGGACCGCCGCGAGCGCCAGCAGGAACAGCAGGATCAGCGCCGTGCGCATCGAGGTGAGCTGGCGCCAGGTCCAGCGCAGGAACTCCAGCGGTGCCAGCGGCGCCGGTCCGGGATCGGGTCGCGGCTCGGCGCCGTACGCCGGAGGGCCTTCGAGCGACGTCGTGCTCATACGCCCACCTCGAAGCCGGTGATCGACCCGCGGAGCTGGTCGACCATCACGTCCCACCAGCCGGTGACCAGGAGCAGGCCGACAGCGATCAGCATCAGGCCGCCGATCCAGGTGACCCAGTGCTGGTGCCGGCGCACCCAGCGGATGCTGCCGAGCATCCGGCGGTAGGCGAGCGCCACGATGATGAACGGCAACCCGAGGCCGAGGCAGTAGACGAACGCGAGCAGTGCTCCTCGTCCGGTGCTCGCCTCCACCAGGGCCAGGTTCAAGATGGCGCCCAGGGTCGGTCCGATGCACGGGGTCCAGCCGAGGCCGAAGAGCGCGCCGAGCAGGGGTGCGGCCGCCAGGCCGACGGCCGGCACCCGGTGCACCCGGAGGTCGCGCTGCATCCACGGGACGGCGCCGAGGAAGGAGATCCCGAGCAGGATCGTGAGGCAGCCGAGGACGACGGTGATCTGGCGCTGGTACTCGAAGAGCCAGCCGCCGATGCTGCCGAAGAGGATGCCGTAGCAGACGAAGACGACCGAGAAGCCGAGGACGAAGAGCAGCGACCCGGCGAGCATCCGGCCGCGCTTGGCCGACTCGAGGTCGGCGCCGGAGAGCCCGGTCGCGTACGACAGGTAGCCCGGCAGCAGCGGCACCACGCACGGGCTGAAGAAGGAGACCAGGCCGGCGACCAGGGCCACCGGGATCGCGATCAGGAGGGTGCCGTGGTCGGCGGTGTTCTGGAACCAGGTCCCCAGGTCCTGGGGCACGAGCAGCGGAGCGGTCACGGTCCCGTTCCCTGACTCTGGCCCTGGTTCACCTCGTCGACCAGGTCGACGACGGTCTGGGCGGAGGGGACCTCGCCGATGATGCTCGCCGCGACCCGTCCCTGCGCGTCGATCACCACCGTGCTCGGGATCGCGTTCGGGCTCAGCGTCCCGCGGAACGCGAGCAGGTTGCGTCCGCCCGGATCGAAGATCGACGAGTAGGGGACGTTGCGGCTGGCCTGGAAGGCGAGCGCGTTGTCACGGCTGTTGTCGCGGGTGTTGATGCCGAGGAAGACCACTCCGCTGGGGGCGAGTTCGTTCGCGGCGCTGACCAGGTCGTCGGCCTCGGCCCGGCACGGCGGGCACCACGCGCCCCAGACGTTGACCACCACGACCTTGCCGGCGTAGTCGTCGAGCGAGACAGGCTCTCCCTCGAGGGTCTCGCCGCTCACCTCGCCGGGCTTCTTCCGCTCATCGGCCGGCAGGACCGTGATCACGCCCTTGCCGTCGACGTAGCCGTTGACGCCGGTGCTGCCGACGTCGGACCCGCACCCGGTCAGCAGCGCGGCCGCCAGCAGGGCTGCAGCCGACAGCGCGGCGGTACGACGGGTCGCGGTCACGTTCGTTCAGCCCTCGACGCCGTCAGGGGTCTCGTCGGGGTGCTGCGAGCCCGGCTGCGCGGACAGGTCGTTGGGCTCGGTGACGGCGCCGGTGATGAACCCGGTGCCCGCGGAGAACGCGGCGCGGCGCTCGGCCTCGGGGATCATGTCGCCGGCCGGCTCGTCGTACCCGACCGACACCAGGTCGGTGCCCTCGAACGTGAGCGAGGTCAGGCTGCACAGCGTGCACTGGCGCTTGCGCGGGTCGTGCAGGAAGCGCCGCTTCTCGGCGTGCAGCCGGCAGACCCAGATCGGGAGCTGGTGCGAGACGATCACGGCCTCGTGGCCGACGGCCGCGTCCCGCGCGTCCTCGACGGCAGCCCACATCCGTTCGGCGAGCTGGGAGTACGGCTCACCCCAGGACGGCTTGAACGGGTTCCACAGGTACCTCCACGCCGACGGCCGGCGCAGGACGCCGTCGCCGACCGAGAACGGCTTGCCCTCGAAGATGTTGGTCGACTCGATCACCCGGTCGTCGGTCACGATGCCGACACCGCGGACCTGCGCGATCGGCGCGGCCGTCTCCTGGGCGCGTTCGAGCGGCGAGGCCACCACGTGGGTGATGTCGCGGTCGCCGATCCGCTCGGCGACGCGCTCGGCCATCGCCAGGCCGCGGTCGGAGAGGTGGAATCCCGGTGCCCGGCCGTAGAGGATCCCCTCGGGGTTGTAGACCTCGCCGTGGCGGAGCAGGTGGACGGTCGTCTGGTTCATCGGGTCCCTTCCCCGGAGGTTGAGCCTGTCGAAATCCCCGCAGCCGCAGCGGCAGCCGTGGGGAGGGCGTCGAGCACGTGCTGAACCGCACGGTCGTCGTGGGCGCTGGACACGAACCAGGCTTCGAACGCGCTCGGCGGCAGGTAGACACCGGCTGCCAGCATCGCGTGGAAGAAGGCCTTGAAAGCGTCCGCGTCCTGCGTGGCCGCGGTCGCGTAGTCGCGGACCTCGGGCAGATCGCCGAAGAAGATCGAGAACATGTTGCCGTTGCTCTGCAGGCGGTGCGGCACACCGGCGGCGGCGAGCGCCTGGCTCGCGGCCGTCGAGATCGTCGCCGCGACGTCGTCGACCCTCGCGTACACGGCGTCGTCGGCGAGGCGCAGGGTCGCCAGGCCGGCCGCGGTCGCGACCGGGTTACCCGAGAGCGTGCCCGCCTGGTACACGGGACCTTCGGGCGAGAGCATAGCCATCACGTCGGCGCGACCACCGAACGCCGCGGCGGGGAACCCGCCGCCCATCACCTTGCCGAACGTCATCAGGTCCGGGGTCCAGCCCTCGACGGCACCGTCGAGACCCCACTGGCCGCTGCGACTCACGCGGAAGCCGGTCATCACCTCGTCGGAGATGAACAGCGCCCCGTGCCGGCGGCAGGTCTCCGCGAGGAAGGCGTTGAACCCGGGCTCGGGCGGGACGACGCCCATGTTGCCGGGCGAGGCCTCGGTGATCAGGCAGGCGATCGCGGCGCCGTGCTCCGCGAACGCGGCCTCGACGGCAGCGCGGTCGTTGAACGGCAGCACGATCGTCTGGGCGGCCGAGGATGCCGGGACGCCCGGGGTGCTGCTGACGCCGAGGGTGGCCAGACCCGAACCGGCCTGGGCCAGCAGCGAGTCCACGTGGCCGTGGTAGCAGCCGGCGAACTTCACGACCACGTCGCGGCCGGTGAACCCGCGCGCCAGCCGGATCGCCGACATCGTCGCCTCGGTGCCCGAGCTCACCAGGCGGACCCGCTCGATCGGGGTCCGCGCGACGATCTCCTCGGCGAGCTCCACCTCGGTCGTCGTCGGGGTCCCGTACGACGTACCGCGGGAGATCGCACTCTGTACGGCGTCCAGGACGGCGGGGTGCGCGTGCCCCAGCAGCATCGGGCCCCAGGAGCAGACCAGGTCGACGTAGGAGTTCCCGTCTACGTCGGTCAGCCATGCTCCGGTGCCGGAGGCCATGAAGCGCGGAGTCCCGCCGACGGCCGCGAAAGCACGGACCGGCGAGTTCACCCCGCCGGGGGTGACGGCACGGGCACGGTCGAACCACGACTCGGACTGGGGCTGCACCTGCGCATTCTCGCCGACGACGTGCTGAGCCGACGAATCGCTGCCCACCGCCACGGACTGAGATTCGGCTAAAGACTTCTCAGAATTCCGCGCCATGAACCCGGCGTTGCCCCGTCTCTTGGGTACTGCGTGGGGGGCGGGCGTCTCAATGTGGGAAATGTCCGTTCGTCAAGCGTGACCCTCTGCGACCATACTCGTTGAACACATATCGTCCGATTTAACCGCAATCGGGCCGATATACGAACCGGGAGACTCACCGTATGTCCGAATTGTTGAAGAGCCGCAAGGGCAAAGCCGCCACGCTCGTGCCGCTTGCCCTCGTGTCTGCACTCTGGACCGCGAGCCTGGCCGGCGTCGACACCGCCGCGACCGCGGCGAAGCCCGGCAGCTCCGACCTCCCCGACGGCACCTCGGTCCCGAGCCAGGCCATCAAGGCCCCCGCGAGCGTCCCGGTCCCCGGTTCCATCGCTCCGGCCGTCCCCGACGGCAGCGCCGACGCGGTCGTCGCGGGCGCCTCGACCAGCGGCATCCCGTCCGCCGCCCTCTCGGCGTACCAGCGCGGTGCGCAGATCATCGACGCCGCGGACACCAGCTGCAACATCCCGTGGGAGCTCATCGCGGCCATCGGCCGGGTGGAGTCCAACCACGGCCAGTACCTCGGCAACACCCTCGGCGCCGACGGCGTCAGCCGTCCGGGCGTCTTCGGTCCGCAGCTGAACGGCAAGGGCGGCACCCAGGCGATCATGGACACCGACGGTGGCCAGCTCGACGAGGACTCGGTCTACGACCGCGCGGTCGGTCCGATGCAGTTCATCCCGTCGACCTGGTCCTCGGTCAAGGTCGACGCCGACGGCGACGGCAAGCGCAACCCGCAGGACATCGACGACGCGTCGCTCGCGTCGGCCGTGTACCTCTGCTCCGGCGACGACGACCTGTCGAGCCGGGTCGGTCAGGAGACTGCGGTCTTCCGTTACAACCACAGCCAGAGCTACGTGGCTCTCGTGCTGCGGATCATGGAGGCCTACAGCCAGGGCGACTACAGCGCGATCCCGTCCGGCACGTACGGCGGCACCGTGTTCTCCCCGAGCTACTCCTCGACGATCAAGTCCCGTCACGAAGCCGTGAAGGTCCGCAAGCCGGTCAAGGGCACCCCGGCCGGCAGCAGCGGCGGTTCCACCGGCGGTACGGGCGGCAGCACCGGTGGCAGCACCGGCGGCACGGACGGCCCCGGAACGACGCCGGAGGTCCCGACCGACCCGATCACCCAGGCGACCAAGGGACTGACGGACACGCTGACCACGGTCACCCAGCCGGTCGTCGACGTCCTGGCGACAGTGACCGAGGCCCTCGGCTTCTGCAACAGCCAGTTCGCCAACATCCCGGACCCGCTGCACCTGCTCGACGCGGCGAAGGCCAGGTGTGCGAACAGGGTGGTGGGCATGACCGAGACCGACGCAGCGTCTCTGATCCCCAACACCTTGGCCGCGATCCTGGGCTGGCTCGGCCTCTGAGCCACGCCTGATCCGAACGCAGCGAAGCCCCCGGCCAGTGGCCGGGGGCTTCGTCGTTGTCAGGTCCGTCGTGGTCAGCGGCGCAACAGCGCGGCGGCCTCGAGGGCCCAGTAGGTCAGCACGATGTCGGCGCCGGCGCGACGGATCGAGGTCAGCGTCTCCAGGATCGCCGGCTCGCGATCGATCCAGCCGCGCTCGGCGGCCGCTTCGACCATCGAGTACTCACCGGAGACGTTGTACGCCGCGACCGGCACGTCCACGGCCGCACGGACCGCGCTGAGGACATCGAGGTAGCCGAGCGCCGGCTTCACCATCACGATGTCCGCACCTTCGGCGACGTCGATCCGCGCCTCGCGGACGCCTTCGAGCCGGTTCGCCGGATCCTGCTGGTAGGTGCGCCGGTCACCGGAGAGCGAGGAGTCGACGGCCTCGCGGAACGGGCCGTAGAAGGCGGACGCGTACTTCGCCGAGTAGGCGAGGATGCCGGTGCCGGTGTGCTCCTCGGCGTCCAGCGCCCTGCGGATCGCGCCGACCTGACCGTCCATCATCCCGCTCGGGCTGACCAGGTCGACCCCGGCGGCGGCCTGGGCGAGCGCCATCGCGGCGTACGCCTCCAGGGTGCGGTCGTTGTCGACGTTGCCGTCCGGGTCCAGGACACCGCAGTGGCCGTGGTCGGTGAACTCGTCGAGACACAGGTCCGACATCACCGTGAGCTGGTCCCCGACCTCGGCGACCACGTCGGTGATCGCCAGGTTCAGGATGCCGTGCGGGTCAGTCGCGCCGGAGCCGATCGCGTCCTTGCTCTCCGGGATGCCGAAGAGCATCACGCCGCCCAGTCCCGAGGCCACCGCCTCGGCCGCGGCCTTCTTCAACGTGTCGCGGGTGTGCTGCACGACGCCGGGCATCGAGGAGATCGGGACCGGCTCGGCGGCACCCTCCCGGACGAACAGCGGCAGGACCAGCTGGCGCGGCGACAGGTCGGTCTCGGCGACCAGGCGCCGCAGCGCCGGGGTACGCCGCAACCGGCGAGGACGGATCTCCGGGAAGCTCACTCCTCGATCCTCTCACCAGGTTTCGCGGCGGTTGCTTCGCAACCGCACCTCAACCACCGAACCGTTACTTCGACGCGGACTTCCGGCGACCGGCCGGACGACGTTCCGACGGCTTGGTGACCGGAAGGTCCGCCTCGATCAGCGAGGTCCGCCGGGCCGCACCGAAGTCGGCGAGCGCGTCGGCCAGCTCCTCGGCCGACGGGTTCGGCGCCATCACGTCGACGCGCAGCCCGTGCTCCTCGGCGGTCTTCGCCGTGGCGGGGCCGATCACCGCGATGATCGTGGAGGCGTGCGGCTTGCCGGCGATCCCGACCAGGTTGCGCACCGTCGAGGACGAGGTGAAGACGACGGCGTCGAACTTGCCGGTCTTGATCGCCTCGCGGGTCGGCGCCGGCGGCGGGGCCGCCCGCACGGTGCGGTACGCCGTCACGTCGTCGACCTCCCAGCCGAGTTCGACCAGGCCGGCGACCAGCGTCTCGGTGGCGATGTCGGCGCGCGGCAGGAAGACGCGGTTGATCGGGTCGAGCACGTCGTCGAACGGCGGCCAGTCCTCGAGCAGGCCTCGAGCAGACTGCTCTCCCGACGGGATCAGGTCGGCGCGCAGGCCCCAGTCGAGCAGCGACGAAGCCGTCTTCTCACCGACGGCGGCGATCTTCAGGCCGGAGAACGCCCGGGCATCGAGGCCGTACTCCTCGAACTTCTCCCGGACCGCGCGCACCGCGTTCACCGAGGTGAACGCGATCCACTCGTAGCGGCCCTCGACCAGGCCGCGGACGGCCTTGTCCATCTGCTGCGGGTTGCGCGGCGGCTCGACCGAGATGGTCGGCACCTCTTCGGGCTCGGCGCCGTAGCCGCGCAGCCGCGAGGAGAGCGAACCGGCCTGCTCCTTGGTGCGGGGCACCAGGACCCGCCAGCCGAAGAGCGGCTTGTTCTCGAACCAGGACAGCTGCTCGCGCAGGTCGACGACCGGTCCGACGACGGTGACCGCGGGGGCCTCCATCCGAGCGGCGCGGGCGTCGGCGGCGACGTTGGCCAGCGTCGAGACCAGGGTCCGCTGGGTGGTCACCGTGCCCGTGCGGGTCATCGAGACCGGGGTCTGCGGGTCCCGGCCGGCGGCGATCAGCTCGCGGGCGATCTCACCGATGCTCCCGACCGCGGAGAGCAGCACCAGGGTCGGGCGGTCGACGTACGAGCTCCAGTTGATGCTGGCGCCGCTGCACGAGACGACGGTGAGCTCGCGGTGGTTCTTCGTGGTCAGCGGGATGCCGGCGTACGCCGGGACCGCGTTGACCGACGAGACGCCGGGGACGATCTCGAAGCCGATGCCGGCCTTGGCGCACGCCTGCGCCTCCTCAGGACCGGAGGCGTACAGGAACGGGTCCCCGCCCATCAGCCGGACCACGCGACGACCGGTCTTCGCCTGCTTGATGACGACCTTGGCGCGGGCCGCGTGGGTGAGCGGCTGCCCGTCCTCACCGAAGCCGCCGTCGACGAAGAGCGGACCGGCCGGCTCGACCGGCTTCGGGCTCGCGACGACGTCGGAGTCGGCGGACTCCGCCTCGGCACCGGCGAGAGCCGGCTCGGGCAGGCCGAGCAACGAGCGCACCAGGCTCTCGTGCTCCGGGAGCTCGGTCACGACGATCTCGGCCTCGCGGAGGAGGTCCACGGCGCGCACCGTGAGCAGGTCCGGGTCACCGGGTCCGGCGCCCACGAAGGACACCCACCGGGTCGGACGGCCGGTCGAGCCGCTGGTCATGTCGGATGCAGTCTTGGTCACTGTTGCCTTCTTGCTACTGCCGCTTCGGGTGCTTTTCAGGTCTGGCTGGTCGGTGGTGCTGTGGGACGTCAAGTCGCGGATTCCTCCGCCGGGGGTTTCTCGGTCAGCAGGTCGTGGGCGCCTTCCGCGATCATCTCCGCGGCGAGCTTGCGCCCGACACCGATCGGATCGTCGGCACCGCCGGAGGCGGAGAGCCGGACCGCGAGTGCGCCGTCGAGCGAACTCGCGACGGCGCGGATCCAGAGCTCCTCACCGTCCTCGCCCTCGACGACCTCGGCGAGGGCTCCGACCGGCGCCGAGCAGCCGGCCTCGAGTTCGGCCAGCACGGTCCGCTCGCACTCGACGGCTGCGCGCGTGTGCGCGTCGTCGAGGGCGTCGGCGAGCAGGGTCACCAGGTCGGTGTCAGCCGCGCGGCACTCGATCGCGAGCGCCCCTTGTCCGGGCGCCGGCAGCACCTGGATCGGGTCCAGCACCTCGGTGACCTCGTCGAGCCGGCCCAGCCGGGCAAGTCCGGCGCGGGCGAGGACGACGGCGTCCAGTGCCCCCGATCGCACCTTGCCGATCCGGGTGTCGACGTTGCCGCGCAGTCCGACGAGCTCGACGCCGAGGCCGAGCGCCTCGATCTGCGCCACCCGGCGCGGAGAACCGGTACCGACCGTCGAGCCGGCCGGGAGTTCGCCGAGGGTGAGCCCGTCGCGGGCGATCACCGCGTCACGCGGGTCCTCCCGGGGCGGGACGGCCGCCAGGGCGATCCCGTCGGCAGGCGCCGTCGGCAGGTCCTTGAGCGAGTGCACCGCGATGTCGACCTCGTCGGCCAGCAGGGCCTCGCGCAGCGCGCTCACGAAGACGCCGGTGCCGCCGAGGCTGGCCAGCGGCGCACTGTTGACGTCGCCCTCGGTCGAGACGGTGACGAGCTCGACCGTGCGGCCGGTGCGTTCGGTGATCAGCGCGGCGATCAGGCCGCTCTGGGTGCGGGCGAGCTCGGAGGCCCGGGTGCCGAGGCGGAGTACGTCGCTCATACGCCCTCCACCCTGGTCACGGCGTCGACGGCCTCGGGGTCGAGCGCGAACAGCTCGGCCAGGGCGGCGGCGTAGGAGACGGCACCGGTCTCGTTGGCCAGTTCCTTCACCCGGACGGTCGGCTGGTGCAGCAGCTTGTCGGCGACCCGGCGGATCGCGTGCTCGATCTCGGCGCGGGCGGCGTCGTCGAGGTCGGGCAGTCGTCCGGCCAGACGCTGGAGTTCGGTCTCGACGACACCGGTCGCCATCGTGCGCAGCGCGACCACCGTCGGCGTCACGCTCGCCGCGTGCCGGGCGGCCAGGAAGGCGCTCAGCTCCTGGCCGACGATGCGTCGTACGTCGGCGACCTCGGCGCGCTCGCCGGAACTCTCCAGCTCGTCAGCGAGGGTGGCCAGGTCGACCAGCAGCACGCCCGGCTCGTCGGCGACGGCGGGGTCGATGTCGCGCGGCAGCGCCAGGTCGATCAGCGCCAGCGGGCGGTCGTCGTTACGGACCGAGCGGAGCCCGTCGGCGTCGAGGCGGATGCCGGTGGAGTCGGTGCAGGAGACGACCACGTCGATGCCGTCGAGCTCGGCGACGAGCTGGTCCAGGCTGATGGCGCGCCCGCCGTAGGTGTCCGCGAGGCGCTGCGCGCGGGCCTGCGTCCGGTTGGCGATCACCAGCGAGGCACCGGCACGCGACAGGGTCGCCGCGGCGAGGCCCGCCATCGCGCCGGCTCCGACGACGAGGGCGTTCAGGTCGGTCGTGCGGCCGAGGTGGGCGGTCGCCCGTTCCAGCGCGGCGGAGACCAGGGTCGGTCCGGCCTTGTCGACGTCGGTCTCGGCGTGCGAGCGCTTGCCGACCCGCAGTGCCTGCTGGAACAGCGAGTTCAGTGCCGGACCGACGGTGCCGGACTCCTGTCCGACCCGCAGCGCCTCCCGGGCCTGGCCGAGGATCTGGCTCTCGCCGACGACCATCGAGTCGAGGCCGGAGGCGACGTGGAACAGGTGCGAGACCGCGCCGTCGTCGTAGTGCACGTAGAGGTGCGGGACGAGCCGCTCGGTCAGCTCGTTGCTGGCGCTGAGGATCATCCGCGAGATCGCCTCGACACTTCCGTGGAAGCGGTCGACCTCGGCGTACACCTCGATCCGGTTGCAGGTCGAGAGCACCGTCGCCTCGAGGACGTGCTCGTTGTCGGCCACCTCGCGGATCAGCTTCAGGGTGCCGTCGGAGTCACGGGCGACCTGCTCCAGGACGCTGACCGGAGCCGAGTTGTGGGACAGACCGACGATCAGAACACTCATGCGACCACTCCGTCGCCACCCGCGATCGCCTGGTTGGACTTGCGCTGCTCGTGGTACGCGAGGATCTGCAGCTCGCTGGAGAGGTCGACCATCCGGACGTCGACCTCTTCGGGCACCGAGAGCACGCTCGGCGCGAAGTTCAGGATGCTGCGGATGCCGGCACCGACCATCTTGTCGCAGACCGCCTGCGCCGCCGCGGCGGGCGTCGCGATGACACCGATCGCGACTCCGTGCTCACGAACGATCGCGGTCAGCTCGTCGAACGCGCGGATCTTCAGGCCAGCGACGAGCTCGCCCTGACGGCTGGGGTCGGCGTCGAGCAGGGCGACCGTGCGGAAGCCGCGCGAGGAGAAGCCCGAGTAGTTGGCGAGGGCGTGGCCGAGGTTGCCGATGCCGACGATGACCACGGGCCAGTCCTGGGTGAGGCCGATCTCGCGGGAGATCTGGTAGCGGAGGTACTCGACGTCGTACCCGACGCCGCGTGTGCCGTAGGAACCGAGGTGGGAGAGGTCCTTGCGCAGTTTCGCGCTGTTCACGCCGGCAGCCGTCGCCAGTTCCTCCGAGGAACACGTCCGGGTGTCCGCGTCCAGGAGTGCGTTCAGTGCCCGCAGGTACACCGGAAGGCGTGCCACGGTCGCCTCAGGAATGCGCGTAGGGCTCACGATCAACTCTCCAGCAGCACGCCCCGGACTCGATGAGAGAGCCTGTCGAGAAGGCGTTCAGCCCACTCACCATAAGAGTTTGTGAACGTGGGAACAAACTGAGACCGGCCTCCGGTCGGGTCCCGCTAGCACAGCTGAGACTTTCGCCACCCGCCGGGGTGCCCTCAACGAGCCAGCGCCGCGCGGAGCCGCACCTCGTCCACACGCCAGAAATCGTGCTGGGCGCCGTCGACGAAGGTCACCGGGATCTGCTCCCCGTAACGGCGTACCAGGTCGGGGTCGGCGGTGATGTCGACCTCGTCGTACGTCGTCCCGACGTCGGCACAGACACGGGCGATCACCTCCCGGGCGTCCTCGCAGAGGTGACAGCCCGGCTTCGCGTAGAGCATGACCCTGGCAGCCACGGGGGTCACTCCAGCAGGCCGAGGGCCCGTCGCCGCTCGGCCTCGCGCAAGCGGCCCTTCTGCACTTTGCCGGTCCCGGTGAGCGGCAGGGCGTCGACGACGTGGATGAGCGACGGCTGCTTGAAACCGGCGAGGCGGGACGAGCAGTGGTCCCGCACGTCGGCCGCGAGCGCCTCGGGGTCGAGGTCGCCGGCGGGCCTGACGTAGGCGACCACCGCTTCGCCGGTGAGCGGGTCGTCGGCGCCGACCACCGCGACGCCGGCCACCGAGGAGAGCTCGGCGATCACGTCCTCGACCTCGCTCGGGTACACGTTGAACCCGGAGACGATGATCAGGTCCTTGAGGCGGTCGACCAGCACCAGGTCGCCGTCGGAGTCCAGGAACCCGAGGTCGCCGGTGGGCCACCAGCCCTCGGCATCGGGGCCGTCCGCCCCGTCCGGCCAGTACCCGGAGAAGAGGTTGGCTCCGCGGATCTGGATCTCGCCGCCGTCCTCGTCCTCCGGCTCGCGGCCCTTCTCGTCACGGAGCCTGATCTCGATCCCGGGCAGAGCCGCGCCGACCGAGCGCCGGTCCGGGTCCTCGCTGCACTGCGTGGAGGTCACCACCGGAGCCGCCTCGGTGAGGCCGTAGCCCTGCTGGACCTTGAGGCCGGTCCGTTCCTCGAACGCCGCGATCAGGTCCGGGTCCAGCGGGGCCGACCCGGAGAGCACCGTGTTGACCGGGCCGAACCGGTCCTCGAGCCCGGGCTCCTGCATCCAGTAGGCGAAGACCGGGGGCGCGACGGGCAGCACCGAGACCGCCTCGTCCTCGATGATGTCGAGCGAACCCTCCGGGTCGAAGCCGTCGACCAGGACCATCCGCGCGTGCTGGCGCAGCACCTGGCCGAGGACCGCGTTGAGTGCGTAGACGTGGAAGAGGGGCAGGACGCCGAGGACGACGTCGCGGCCGGTGATCATCGGCGGCACCACGGCGGCGGCCTGCTCGATGTTGGCCAGCAGCGCCCGGTGACTGAGCATCGCCGCACGCGGCTTGCCCGAGGTCCCGCTGGTGTAGAGCAGTACGGCGAGCGACTCCGGGTCCGTCCTGCCGGGGACCTCCTCGCCGGTCTCCATCACCAGGTGGTCCCAGGAGCGTTCACCGGGCTCGAGCGTGGTGCCGATCGTGACGATCCGCGGGGTGACCTGCCCGGTGCCGGCGCCCGACTCCTCGGTGGCGGCGAGCGCTTCGCCGACGCCGACGACGGCGGCGCGGACGGTGCTGATCGTGCTCTCGTCGGCGAGCACCATCCGGGCGCCCGAGTCGACGATCATCCGGACCACTTCACCGGTCGCTGATCGCGGGTTGATCGGGACCGCGGCCATCCGGGCGCGCAGCACGCCGAAGTAGCTGGCCACGAACTCGATCCGGTTGCCCGCCGCGAGGATGACCCGGTAGCCGGCGACCATGCCAGCGCTCGACAGACCGTGCACGACCCGGTCGGCCAGATCGTTGAGCTCCGCCCAGGTCACGGTGCGGCCGCTGGCGGCTTCGGAAAGGGCGATCTTGTTCGGCTCTGCGACAGCGGCCGCGGCCAGGAGATCGGCGACGTTGGTCTCCATCCGGGGAGTCTGACACAGGCGAGTTGGACGAGGGGCGGAACGGCGGCGTTGCCGATGACTGATTGGCCGGCCCCCGCCCGGCACGGCCTAGGCTGGTCCCGTGACGCCCCCAGGTGCCAACAAGAACCGGCCGGTCAACCTCAAGCGACGCTCCCGGCTGGCAGGTGAGGCCGCGGCTGCGAACGCCGAGGTCGAGATCGCGCTCAGCGTCGACGCCGACCCGGCCTCGGCGGCGTTCTTCGACGTCGACAACACCGTGATGCAGGGCGCGTCGATCTTCCACCTGGCCAAGGGGCTGCACCGGCGCAAGTTCTTCACGACCCGCGACATCGTCGGCGCGGCCTGGAAGCAGGCCTACTTCCGGATCGTCGGCGTGGAGGATCCCGAACACGTCGCCGAGGCCCGTTCGGCCGCACTGGCGTTCATCGCCGGCCACACGGTCGAGGAGCTCGAGTCACTCGGCGAGGAGATCTTCGACGAGGCGATGGCGCACCGGATCTGGCCCGGCACCCGGGCACTCGCCCAGCTGCACCTCGACCAGGGCCAGCGGGTCTGGCTGGTGACGGCGGCGCCGATCGAGATCGCGAACATCATCGCGCGACGGCTCGGGCTGACCGGGGCGCTGGGCACCGTCGCCGAGCATCTGAACGGCGTCTACACCGGGCGCCTGGTCGGCGAGATGCTGCACGGACCGGCCAAGGGTGAGGCGGTCCTGGCGCTGGCCGAGCTCGAGGGTCTGGACCTGAGCCGCTGCTCGGCGTACTCCGACTCCTACAACGACCTGCCGATGCTCTCCATGGTCGGCGACCCGTGCGCGATCAACCCGGACACCCGGCTCCGCGCCCACGCCCGCGCGAACGGGTGGCGGATCCGTGACTACCGGACCGGCCGGAAGGCGGCCCGCGCCGGCGCTTTCACCGCCGCTGTCGCCGGTGCAGCAGTCGGAAGTGTCGCCGCCGGTGCCGCGGTCCGGCGCAGGCTGCGCTGACCCGGAATCCCTGGGAACACCGGGGCAGACGGCGAACTGGTCTATAGACGGTCATTCCGGACGTTCCCGTCGGTCTTCCGTTCCTTTCACAAAATGAGGGAAACCCGTCTATCCTGATCGCGCATACCTGGCGGGGGGCCGGGAGGGAGATTCGAACCATGGGAGCGACGTACGAGTACGCGCGTGGACTCGACGCGTTGCGTCGCGCTCTCGCCGATCTCGTCGTCACCCCATCGCTCACTCCTGTCACTCTCGCCGCTTCCGGTGCGAGCGCACCCTGGTGGCTCGCGAGCGAGGGACTGCTGACCAACGCCGTGACCGTCTCCGGCGCACGGCGCCGTCACACCGGCAGCAACGCCGGCAAGGGTGACGGACCTGCACCTGCACCGGCAACCAGCGGTGGACCCGAGAACGGGCACGGCGACGCCGATCTCGCCGCCTCCTCGGTCGAGGACGAAGCGGTCGCCACCCGCCTGATCGCACTGGTCGAACTGGCCCGCAACGGCGACAAGGACGCGTTCGGGCAGCTGTACGACCACTACCAGCCGTCGGTGTACCGGTTCCTGTACTACCGCGTCGGGTCGATGACCCTGGCCGAGGACCTGACCGCGGAGACGTTCTTCCGTGCGCTGCGGAGCATGCACTCGTTCCGCTGGCAGGGCAAGGACTTCGGTGCCTGGCTGATGACCATCGCGCGCAACCTCACCGCAGACCACTTCAAGGCCGGTCGCACCCGCCTCGAGCAGACCACCGAGGACATGCAGACGCTGGACAGCACGACGGACAGCCCCGAGATCGAGGTGTTGTCGTCGCTGACCAACGAGTCGCTGCTGAAGGCGCTCGGCGAGCTCCCGACCGAGCAGCGCGAGTGCCTGATCATGCGGTTCCTCCAGGGCCTGTCCATCGCGGAGACGGCCGAGATCCTGGGCCGCAGCAGCGGCGCCGTGAAGCAGCTCCAGCTCCGCGGGGTGCGTAACCTCGCCAAGCTCCTGCCTGCAGGGGAGCGTGAATGATGGCTAAGAAGTTCACGTCACGCATAACCCGGAGCACCGTCTCTTCGTTGAACGGGATGTACGGACGCAAATCGGACTGCACCATCCCCGCGGTTCCGATGCACAACCCCAGTCAGGAAGCAGGAACGACGCCATGACCCCGCTGAGCCCGGCGCGACGAGCAGCCGACGAGTTCGCGAGCCTGGTCGACGGCACGCGAGGAGACGTGGCCGACCGCTACGCCGACCTCCTCACCTTCGTGGACGTGCTGCGCGAGCAGGAAGTCCCCGCTCCGCGCCCCGATTTCGTCGCCAACCTCCGCGAGCGTCTGATGGACGCCGCGGACACCCTCCTGCTGCCCGAAGGCGCCACCAAGCTGGCCCCGGTCGTCGCGTTCCCCGACGCCGCCCGTCGCCGCCAGCGCCGCCTGAGTGTCGCCGCTGCCGCGTTCATCGTCGTCGGCGGTACGGCGAGCGTCGCTGCCGCTGCGGAGAACTCGCTCCCGGGCGACCCGCTGTACCCGATCAAGCGCGGCATCGAGAGCGCGCAGATCTCCTTCAACTCCAGCGAGTCCGGCAAGGGCCAGGACCTGCTGCGTCAGGCCAGCACCCGCCTCACCGAGGTCGACGGACTGATCGAGGACGACGCCTCGCCGACCCAGATCGAGTCCACCCTGTCGTCCTTCCAGCGCAGCGCGACCGACGGAGCGGACCTGATCTTCGTCTCCTACCAGCGCAACGGCGACCCGGAGGAGATCACCCGCCTGCGCACGGTGCTCGGCTCCCAGCTGACCCTGCTCGACAAGCTGTCCGGCAATGCTCCGGACAACGCCGAGGGCGCCTTCAGCGCCGCCCGGTCCCTGATCGCCGAACTCGACCAGCAGGCCCGCGTCCTGTGTGGCGCCTGCGGCCCGGACACCCCCGGCGGCTTCCTGTCGATGTCGTCTGCCCCCGCGCTCTCCAGCCTGCTGATCACGCCGGCCGAGGACGTCAAGGCGGCCACCGACGCCGACGAGGCACAGGCCCTGGCCCAGGCGGCCGGCCAGATCGCCGACGAGACCCCGCTGACCCCGCCGACCACCGAGGGCACCGACGGCACCGAAGCGCCGACCACCCCGGCCCGTCCGTCGCTGCCGACCTTCCCGGGCCTGCCGCGCCCGGAGGGCACCCCGGTGCGCGACGCCCTGACCGGCGTCACCAACGGCGTGGGTGAGCTCCTGGAGTCCCTCACCGAGCCGCTCAGCCCGCTCACCGACACCCTCAACACGACGCTGACCACCGTCACCAAGGGTCTGATTCCCTGACGAGTCGCCCCACGCGACATTCACCGGGCCCGCGTCAGGGTCCAAGGCAGTCGGTTGTCGGTAGGCGTTGCGCTCCGGCGAAGCCGGAGGTCCCCCACCCCCGGCGACCGTGACTGCCAGGCGGGTCCGGCCGGGAGGGGTCCCCGCCGGCTTGCGTCACAGGAGACGCGTGGCGCCCAACGGCCTCACTGCGGCAGCGAAGCAGCCGCAACAGGCGACACGGGGCTCCAAGCTGCGGCGGGTCCCCCTCACGGACGCACCCGCACAGCAACCACGGTCACTTACCCGAAGACACTCTTCCGCTGCATCAGCAAGCCGTAGAGGGTCGACTGGATGGTCTCGCGGACCTGGTCGGTGACGTTGAAGACCAGCATCGGGTCCTCGGCCGCGCCGCGGTCGTAGTCGTCGGTGCGGATGGGCTCACCGAACTCGATGATCCACTTCGAGGGCAGCGGGATCAGGCCCAGCGGACCGAGGAGCGGGAAGAACGGCGTGATCGGGATGTACGGCACGCCCAGCAGCCGGGCGAGCGAGGGGATGTTGCCGACCAGCGGGAAGATCTCCTCCGCGCCGACCACCGAGGTCGGGATGATCGGGACACCGGTACGGATCGCGGCGGAGACGAACCCGCCACGGCCGAAACGCTGCAGCTTGTAACGCTCGCTGTACGGCTTGCCGATGCCCTTGAAGCCCTCGGGCCAGACGCCGACGATCTCGCCGCCGGAGAGCATCCGCTCGGCGTCCTCGTTGCACGCCAGCGTGACGCCGCCCTTGCGGGCGAGTTCACTGACGACGGGCATCCGGAAGACCAGGTCCGCACCCAGGGGGCGCAGGAACCGGTGCGCGTGGTCGTGGATGGTCACCGCGGTCATCAGGCCGTCGACCGGGATCGTGCCGGAGTGGTTGGAGACGACCAGGGCACCGCCGGTGGTCGGGATGTTCTCGATCCCGCGGACCTCGATCCGGAACCACTTCTCGGCGATGGGCCGGATCGCGGCCATGAAGAAGTGCTGGGTGATCTCGGCGTCGAAGCCGTACTCGTCGACCGTGTAGTCGCCGGTCAGGCGCCGGCGCAGGAAGGCCAGGAAGGCGGCCAGACGAGGCTCCCAGTCGTTCCCGAAGACTTCCATCGCCGCCGTGGTGAAACCGGCGAGCCAGTCGACGGCAGGGATCCCCGGGGCCGGGTGACGGTGGTCGACGCCGGTGGCCTGGCCGAGGTCGATCGATTCCGTCGACGACGCGAACGCCGTGTCGGCGAGAGGCGGCGCCTCGGCGGCCGGCGGCTCTGCCGGAGGTGCGGGCTTACGGCGCTGGCGAGGCTGCAGCGCCTGGCGCGGGGTCGGGATGCTGGGTTCGGACCTGGTCGTCCCGGAGGGCGCGCTGTCCGCGTCCTCGTTGACCGGAGCGGCGGGAGCCTTCCCGTTCTTGACCGGCGGCCGGCCGGCGAGGCTCCGCGCGGAACTGGACGGCTTGTCGCTCCCGGTGCCCCGGCCGGGCTTGCCCCGGGTCCCGATCGGAATGATCTCGGCGTCACCCATGAGCATCTCCGTCTCCGCCTCGACCGAGCGCGGCGCTGAGCTGCGCGGCGCCGTCCTGGACTCCTGCGCGGGCGCCTCCGAGGGCGCCGACCAGGGCCGTCTCGGCGGCGCGCACGCGCCGCTCGGAGATCACACCTGGTTCGAGGGAGGCCGCGAACTCCGCGAAGGCCTGTTCGGTGGTGCGCGACGGCTCGAAGCCGAGGACCTCCCGCATCCGGGTGGTGTCGACGCCGCGGCCGTAGGCCAGGAAGGCGACCTGTTCGCGGGAGAAGTCGGCGACCCTGGCCTGCCGCATCGCGGACCCGAAAGTCGCGACGGCGAAGCCTGGCATCGGAAGTGCGGGCCGGCCGAGCCGCCGGATCGCCTGGGAGAGCATCAGGACGCCGGAGCCTGCGATGTTGAAGGTCCCGCGGACGTCGCTGAGGGTGGCGTGCTCGATCGCGTCGAGCAGATCGGTGTCGTTGATGAACTGCATCCGGGGGTCGAACCCGAGGACCGTGGGGATCACCGGCAACCGGAAGTAGGCGGCGGTCGGGGTGTTCAGGCCGGGACCGAGCGCGTTCGCGGTGCGCAGCGTGGTGACCCGGACGTCCGGCCGGCGGCGGGCGAACCCGCGCACGTAGCCCTCGACCTCGTTGACGTCCTTGACGAATCCGAAGCCGCCGATGCGTTTGGCGTTCATGTCCTCGGTGAACATCGCCGGATCGCGGTTCGTCGATCCGTAGACCGCCGTACTCGACTTGAGCACGAAGTGCTCGAGGTGCGGCGACTGCTGGCACGCGGCCAGGAGCTGCATCGTCCCGATGACGTTGAGCTCTTTGGCCGTGGTGCGGCTCGAGGTACCCGGCGAGGGCAGCACGCTCATGTGGACGACAGTGTCGACCTGCTCCCGCATGATCACCTTGGCGATCACGGGGTTGCGGATGTCCGCCCGGACGAACGAGACCGGGCCGAGGTCGCCGCGGGGCGGCTGCACATCGACGCCGATCACACGGTCGACCGACGGCGCTGCCGCGAGCTGGCGCGCGAAGCGACGGCCGAGGTCGCGTGCGACCCCGGTGACGAGTACGACGCGGCCCATTCCGAGTCCCTGTGGCGTGTTACTTGCCGAGACGACGGCGCTGAACGCGCGTCTTCTTCAGGAGCTTGCGGTGCTTCTTCTTCGCCATACGCTTGCGGCGCTTCTTGATGACAGAACCCACGGGTTACCTTTTCGTGCTCGACGGAGCCACGATCTCGGGCTCTCAGAAGGCACAAGACTATCCGTAGGTCACCGGGGATACGAATCGAAGGTGCGCTGTCTCACGTCCCGCACGTCTCTGACCGGCCGCCCCGTACCCGCCCGAGCGGAGCGGAGCGGCGAAGAAGCGCCTCAACCGGTCTGGAAGAAGCTGTTCTTCAGGTACTCGTTGACGTCTTCCTCGCTCACCCGGAAGGAGCGACCCACCCGGACTGCCGGCAGATCCCCACCGTGGACGAGACGGTAGACCGTCATCTTTGACACCCGCATCACCGAGGCAACCTCGGCAATGGTCAGGAACTTAACCTCGGAGATATCTCCGGACAGGTTCGACCCCATCACGCACCGCACTTTCCAAGGCACGCTCTCCGGCTTCCCCACCGGAGGTGACGCGTGCACGTTGAA
The DNA here is from genome assembly GCA_036676945.1 of Marmoricola sp. Lineage (GTDB taxonomy): Bacteria > Actinomycetota > Actinomycetes > Propionibacteriales > Nocardioidaceae > Marmoricola. The sequence goes on along the minus strand of JAKFBZ010000057.1, from coordinate 60,316 downwards.
GCCGAGGATAGGGCCTCGTGTGACGTGTGGGGAAGGGGTGAACTCAAGTTCCCCTTCTGAACCTTTAAGTACTTTTGTCTGCTTTATACGTTTTACGATGTTTTGGTCAATCGTGTTCCGGGTCCAGGCCGTGCTCCGGGAAGACCGCACGGCGCGAATCCCGCACCGCCCGGTCTAGCCAGACCTCGGGGTCGTACCCGTCACGCCAGTCCCGGTACGACGGCACGACGCCGTCGGTCATCCTCGTCGGCGCCGCCATGCCCAGCCGGTCCTGGACCGCGTTGCGCCATGAGGCCGGGACGTCGACCTCGGGATCGAGCGGGGTCCCGCCCACGATCGACAGCAGGTGGGTCCACGACCGCGGGACCACGTCGACCACCGCGTAGCCGCCACCGCCGGTCGCGACCCAGCGACCCTCGCAGACCTCGTGGGCCAGGTCGTGCAGGGCGAGGTAGCTGGCCCGGTGGCCGTCCACGGTCAGCATCAGGTGCGCGAGCGGGTCGTCCCGGTGCGAGTCGCACCCGTGCTGGGTGACGAGGACGTCCGGTGCGAAGGCCCGCACCAGCGGCGGCACCACGGCATGGAAGGCCCGCAGCCAGCCGGCGTCGCCGGTCCCCGGCGGCAGAGCGACGTTGACCGAGGTGCCCTCGGCCCCCGGCCCTCCGGTCTCGTCCGGGAAGCCGGTGCCGGGGAACAGCATCTGCCCGGTCTCGTGCAGCGAGATCGTCAGCACCCGCGGATCGTCGTAGAAGATCTGCTGGACGCCGTCTCCGTGATGGACGTCGACGTCGACGTACGCGACCCGTTGCGCGCCGTGATCGAGCAGCCACCGGATCGCGACCGCGATGTCGTTGTACACGCAGAAGCCGCTGACCAGGTCGGGCAGCGCGTGGTGCAGCCCGCCGGCGATGTTCGCCGCGTGGATCGACTCGCCCTCCCACACCCGGCGCGCTGCCTCGATGCTTGCGCCGACGACGTGCCGGCTCGCCTCGTGCATCCGGGCGAACGTCGGGTTGTCGTCGGTGCCGAGGCCGTGGCGTGGATCGTGCAGGCTCGGGTCCGCGCTGCTGCGCCGTACCGCCTCGATCAGGTCGGGGCGGTGCACCGACAACAGGTCAGCATCCGTCGCGTGCGGCGCGGGGACCGCGAGCAGCCCGACATCGAGGGCCTCGGCCAACCGCATCGTCAGGTCGACGCGGAACGGCTTCATCGGGTGCGCGGGCCCGAAGTCGTAGCCGGTCAGCGACCGGTCGTAGACGACGCAGCTGTTCCCGACGCAGTCCGGCACCGTCAGTCCACGCCTTCGGCCAGCGAACGGGAGCGGTCGCGGGCCGCTTCCATGGCCGTGATGAAGGCGGCTCGGACCTTGTGGTCCTCCAACTGCCGGATCGCCGCGGCGGTGGTCCCGCCCGGCGAGGTGACCTGTTCGCGGAGCACGGTCGGGTGCTCCCCGGTCTCGCGCAGCAGCTTCGCCGACCCGACGACGGTCTGCACCACGAGCTCGGTCGCGGTGGTGCGCGGGAGCCCGAGGTGGACGCCGGCCTCGATCATCGCCTCGACGACGAAGAACAGGTACGCCGGACCCGAACCGGAGATCGCCGTGACCGCGTCCTGCTGCTTCTCGGGAACCCGGACGACGCGGCCGGTCGCGCGCAGCAGGTCCTCGGCGATGACCAGGTGCTCCTCGTCGCAGTGCGAGCCCGGCGAGATCGCCGCCATGCCCTCGTCGACCAGGGCCGGGGTGTTGGGCATCACCCGCACGACGGCGACGCCGGCAGGGATGTGCTTCTCGATGGCGGCGGTCGTGATGCCCGCGGCCAGGGAGACCAGCAGCTGACCGGGACGCAGGTGCGGCGCGATCTCGATCAGCACGTCGGCCATGTCCTGCGGCTTCACGACCAGTGCGACGGTGTCGGCGGCAGCAGCCTCGACGTTGTCGACGACCTTGACGCCGTACTTCTCGCGCAGCTCCGTCGCACGCTCGGGACGCTTCTCCCCGACGAGGAGGTCGTCCGCGGCACGCCCGGCCCGGAGCAGGCCGGACAGCAGGGTCTCCCCCATCACGCCGGCACCGATGATCGCGACCGTCATCGCAGCCCCTTCCTCAGGTCAGGCCGCCGACCTACTTCTGCGAGATCAGCGAACGCAGGAAGAATGTCAGGTTGGAGGGCCGCTCCGCGAGCCTTCTCATCAGGTAGCCGTACCACTCCTGCCCGAACGGGACGTAGACGCGCATCCGTTCGCCCGCTGCGGCGAGGCGCTTCTGCTCCTCAGGGCGGATGCCGAAGAGCATCTGGTACTCGTAGCTGCCCGGCGCCCGGCCGAAGCGTGTCGCGAGGGCTCCGGCGATCCGGATCATCCGCGGATCGTGCGTCGCCACCATCGGGTAGCCCTGGCCGGCCATCAGCACCTTGAGGCAGCGCACATAGGACTTGTCGACCTCGTGCCGGTCGTCGAACGCCACCGTGGCGGGCTCGTTGTAGGCGCCTTTGCAGAGCCGGACCCTGGAGCCCTCGAAGGCCAGCGCGCGGCAGTCGTCCTCGGTGCGGCGCAGGTAGGCCTGCACGACCGCACCGGTCTCCGGGAAGTCCTTGCGGAGCTCGCGCAGCGTCGCCAGGGTCTGGTCGGTGGTGGTGTGGTCCTCCATGTCGAGGGTGACCGTGGTGCCGACGTTGCGCGCCGCCCGCGCGATCCGGCGGGCGTTCTCCAGGCTCAGCTTCGCGCCCACCTCGGGCAGTGCCTGGCCGATCGCGCTGAGCTTCACGCTCACCTCGGCGTTGCGGGCGAGGCCGTGCCGGCCCAGCGATTCGAGGAGGTCGAGGTAGGCCACGACGGTCGCCTCGGCCTGGTCCTCGTCGAGCGTGTCCTCACCCAGGTAGTCCAGGGTCACCAGGCGGCCGTCCTCGACCAGCACCCGGGTCGCGTCGACCGCGTCCCCGGTCTCTTCCCCCGGCACGTAGCGCGCCACGATGCCGCTGCTCACCGGCATCTTGGTGACCAGTTCCTTGATCGTCCCGCTCCCGGCGACGGACAACAAAACCTGACGCAGCAATTCCCTACTCCCCTGACACGGACGTCGGCACCTCGTCGTGCCGACCGATCAACGGTACGCGTCCGCCCCCGCCCCGGGCGAATCAGTCGGACTGCCGCCGCAGGGTCAGCGCCCCCAGGACGAGGGCCGTGACGGCGAAGGCGGCGATCAGCGCCAGGTCGGCGGCGACGGCCGGGCTGGTGCTCTCCGAGACCTCGGTCATCGCGTCCACGGCGTAGGACAACGGCAGCAGGTCGGAGACGAAGCCGAGGAACGGCGGCAGGTCGTCGCGGTCGATGAACAGCCCGCAGAGCAGGATCTGCGGGATCACGATCGCCGGCATGAACTGCACCGCCTGGAACTCGGTGCGCGCGAACGCCGAGACGAAGAGACCGAGCGCGGAGCCGAGCACCGCGTCCAGGACCGCGACGACCAGCAGCAACCAGACCGGCCCGGCCACTTCGAGGTCGAGGAAGACCGTCGAGATCGTCACCGCGAGTGCGGACTGCACAGCTGCCACCAGGCCGAAGGCCAGCGCGTACCCGACCAGGAAGTCGCCCTTGCCCAGCGGCATCGCGAGCAGTCGCTCCAGCGTGCCGGAGGTGCGCTCCCGCAACGTCGTCACCGAGGTGACCAGGAACATCACGATGAAAGGGATCAGCGCCAACAGCGCCGGGGCCAGCGCGCTGAACCCCGGTCCGGGCTGGTCGGCGAACATCCACCAGAGCAGCGTCATGATCAGGCACGGCAGCACCAGCAGCATCGCCAGCGTGCGGTGATCGCGGCGCAACTGGGTCAGCACCCGGCGGGTGACGGCCATGGTGACTCTCGGGTTCACGAGTCCGCTCCGTCGTCGCGCACCAGGTCGAGGAAGGCGGTCTCGATGTCCACGGCGCCGGTCCGTTCGAGCAGCGAGGACGGCGACTCGTCGGCGATGATCCGGCCCTCGCGCATCAGCAGCAGCCGGTCGCACCGGGTCGCCTCGTCCATCACGTGACTCGAGACCAGGACCGCGGCGCCGGCGTCCGCGAGCCGGTGGAACGACTGCCACAGGTCCCGGCGCAGGACCGGGTCCAGCCCGACGGTCGGCTCGTCGAGGACGATCAGGCTCGGCTCGCCCAGGAGCGCCACCGCCAGCGAGACCCGGGAGCGCTGACCGCCGGAGAGGCGAGCGACGACCCGGTCGCGGTGATCGGCGAGATCGACCAGGTCGATGCACGCAGCGACCCGCTCCTTGCCGACGCCCAGGACGGACGCGAAGAACAGCAGGTTCTCGGTCACGGTCAGGTCGTCGTACACACTCGGCGCCTGGGTGACGTACCCGATCCGGCTGCGCAGGACCTTGGCTCCGGCGGGCTCGCCGAAGACGGTGACCGAGCCGGCGGTGATCCGCTGTACGCCGACGATCGCGCGCATCAGGGTCGTCTTGCCGCACCCCGACGGACCGAGCAGCCCGGCGACCTCGCCGGGCCTGACGTCGAAGCTCATGCCGCGCAGGACTTCGTTGCCACCACGGACGACCTGGAGGTCGGTGACGGTGACGCCGTCCATCAGATGCGTGACTCGGTCGCGAAGTGGAGCCGGCTGAAGGCGAGCGACTCGATCAGGTCCGCCTCGCGCGCTTCCCGGGTGCCTGCCTTGCGGGTGTTGATCTCCATCACGATGTGTCCGTCGAACCCGGTGGTGGCGAGGTGCTCGAGGAAGTCGCCGCAGGGCTGACTGCCGCGTCCCGGGACCAGGTGCTCGTCCTTGGCCGACCCGCTGCCGTCGGTCATGTGGATGTGGCGGAGCCGGTCACCGAGCCGGACCGCCATCTCGATCGGGTCGCTGTGAGCGGTCGCCGCGTGGGAGAGGTCGATGGTGGTGTTGGCGTAGTTCTCGCGACTGGGGTCCCAGTGCGGCTGGTAGACATCCATCTCGCGGCGCGAGGTCGCACGCCACGGATACATGTTCTCCACCGCGAAGGCGATGCCGGTGCGCTCCTCGAGCCCGGCGATGCCCTCGACGAAGCCGGCGGCGTACTCCTTCTGCCACCGGAAGGGCGGGTGCACGACGACGACGTCAGCATCGAGGGAGTGAGCCATCTCGGCGCTCCTCTCGAGCTTCTCCCACGGGTCGGTTCCCCACACCCGCTGGGTGATCAGCAGGCACGGCGCGTGGATCGCGCAGACCGGCACCTCGTGGTAGTCGCGCAGCTTGCGGACCTTCTCGGCGTCCTGGCTGACACCGTCGATGCTGACCATCACCTCGACGGCGTCGTACCCGAGCCGGGCGGCGTACTCGAAGCCGTGCGCGACCGACTCGGGATAGACCGAGGCGGTCGACAGCGCGAACAACGGTCCGCCGCTCGGAGGAGTGGTCACGACCCGTCCAGCACGCTCAGTTTGTCCAGGCGATCGAGGATGATCCCCTCGCGCAACGCCCACGGGCAGATCTCGAGCTCCTCGAGGTCGAAGATGTCGAGCACCGCAGAGGCGACGAAGGCCCCCGCCACGACCTGGTGGGCCCGGTCCGGGGAGACGCCCGGCAGAGCGGCGATCTCGTCGGCGGTCATGTCAGCCAGCTTCGGCAACCAGCGCTCGAGTTCCGTGGCCGGCAGCATCCGGCGTACGAACAGGCCTTCACTGGACGGTGCGGACCCGCAGATCCGGGAGAGCGAGCGGAAGGTCTTCGACGTCGCGACCGCGTGATCGAGCGGGCCGCCGCGCAACAGGCTCCCCGCGTCGCGGGCGATCTCCGCACGGATAGTGCGGCGCAGCTCGCGCAACGTGTCCTCATCCGGACGACCGTCGGCGAACCAGCTGCGGGCCAGCCGGCCCGCACCCAATGGCAAGGACCAGGCGACATCGGGGGCCTCGGCCGCGCCGGCGGCGATCTCGAGCGAGCCGCCGCCGATGTCGAAGACGCCGAGCCGGCCCGAGGACCAGCCGAACCAGCGTCGTACGGCGAGGAAGGTCAGCCGCGCCTCGTCCTCGCCGGAGAGGACGCTTATCCGGGCGCCGGTGTGCTGGTGGACGTGGTCGAGGACCTGGTCGGCGTTGGTGGCGTCGCGCACCGCGGACGTGGCGAAGGAGTAGATCTCCTCACAACCCTTGTCCTCGGCGAGGACCAGGGCGGAGGCGACGAAGGCGGTGAGCGCGTCGATGCCCACGCCGGTGACCGCGCCGGAGGCGTCGAGGTGCTCGGCGAGGCGCAGCGGCTCTTTGTACGACGAGGCCGGCATCGGCGCCGCACCGGCGTGTGCGTCCACCACCAGGAGATGTCCGGTGTTGGAGCCGATGTCGAGAACGCCCAGGCGCATGGGTCGAGGCTACCGCTGCCCGGTGGACGAGACCTGCGCCGTCCGCACGCGGCGTTCGGTGCGTCCCGCGCGTACGCTTCGTTCGTGCCTGAGGTCGATCTGAATTTCCCGCGTGCGTGGCTCGAGTTCGCCGATCCCGCTGACGGCGACCAGATGTATCGCTGCGACCTGACCTGGCTCACCTCCAACTGGACCTGCATCTTCGGGAACGGGTGCCAGGGCATCTACGAGTCCTCGCCCGACTCCGGGTGCTGCACGCTCGGTGCGCACTTCTCCGACGACGAGGACGAGGAGCGGGTCGCCGTCTGGGTCGACAAGCTCGACGACAGCCTCTGGGAGCGCCGGGGTGAAGCGCTGAACAAGAAGGGCGCCGTCTCCCGGAAGAAGTGGACCGAGGTCGAGGACGGCGACCGCAAGACGCTCGCCGTCGTCGGCGAGACCGGCTCGGCCTGCATCTTCCACAACAGCCGGGACTTCCCCGGTGGGTACGGCTGCGCGCTGCACGCGCTGGCACTGCGCGAGGGCGTGCACTTCGTCGAGACCAAGCCGGACGTGTGCTGGCAGTTGCCGATCCGCCGGACCTTCCGAGAGGTCGAGCGGGTCGACGGGACGACCTATTCGGAGGTGAGCATCGGCGAGTACGACCGTCGCGGCTGGGGCCCCGGCGGCCATGACCTCGACTGGTACTGCTCGGGCAACACCGAGGCGCACGTCGGTGCCGAGCCGGTGTACCTCTCCAACGCCACCGAGCTGATCGCCCTGATGGGCCAGCCGGCGTACGACGTCCTCGCGTCCGCATGCGAACAGCACCTGCGTTCGCGATCAGCGCTGGCGTTGCACCCGGCCTCGCCGACCCGTTCCTGAGCCGGCGCACACCGCCGTCCCGGCGCCGACGGCGGTCAAGGTGACCCCGGTGTGCGACCCGGATCACTATCGGGCGAGAATCGGTCCATGCGCCTCGACCACATCGTCTTCGCTGCCGGTCCCGACGGTCTTGCCGGTACCGCCGCTCGCCTGTCATCGCTGCTCGGTGAAGAGTTCCAGGACGGCGGAGTGCACCCGCGCTTCGGCACCCGCAACCGGATCATGCCGCTGACCGACGGGACCTACCTCGAGCTCGTCGAGGTCCTCGACCACCCCGCTTCCGACAAGGCGCCGTTCGGCCAGGCCGTGCGCGCCCGCTCCGAACTCGGCGGCGGCTGGATGGGCTGGGTCGTCGCGGTGGACGACCTCGCACCGCTGGAGAGCCGCCTCGGCCGCGAGGCCGTCAAGGGCAACCGGCACCGCCCCGACGGCACCGAGCTCCTCTGGAAGCAGCTCGGCGTCAAGGGCCTGCAGTCCGACCCGCAGCTCCCGTTCTTCATCCAGTGGGAGACCGACTCGGCCGAGCACCCGTCGACCGGAGCGACCGGCAAGATCTCGCTGGAGTCGCTGGAGATCGCCGGCGACCCGGCCCGCGTCACCGAGTGGCTCGGCGCCCCGGTGGAACAGCCGCTGGAGGACGTGAAGGTCGACTGGGTCGCCCCGAACGGCACCCCCGGCATCGTGGCCGTCGCCTTCCAGACCGCGAACGGCCTCGTCCGCATCTGACGCTGTCGTGACCGAGGGTCCCACCTCGCCCGGCACCGGCGTACGACGCAGCCCGAACATCTGGGACAGCCCGGCGACGTACGAGATCGAGAACAACGGCGTCGACCGCGCCGGCCTGATCGAGGCGGCGATGCGGGACGTCGCCGACTGGACCGGTCGTGATGTCCTCGACGTCGGCTGCGGGACCGGGTTCCACCTGCCCCGGTTCGCCGCCACCGCGCGCAGTGTCGTCGGCGTGGAGCCGCACCCACCGCTGGCGGCGATCGCACGGCGGCGTACCCGACGGATCGAGAACGCGGTGGTGGCCGAAGGCTCCGCGGCGGACCTTCCCCTGGAAGCCGGCAGCGTCGACATCGCGCACGCCCGGTGGGCCTACTTCTTCGGCCCGGGCTGCGAACCCGGCCTGGCCGAACTGGCCCGCGTGGTCCGACCCGGCGGCGCCGCCTTCGTCATCGACAACGACGCCACCACCTCGACCTTCGGCTCCTGGTTCCGGCGCGGCTTCGGCGAGGTCGACCCGGCGGCGGTGGAGGCGTTCTGGATCGCGCAGGGTTGGCAGCGGGAACGGCTGCTCGTCGACTGGTCCTTCGACAGCCGCGAGGACTTCGAGGCAGTGGTCCGGATCGAACTGCCCACCGCGGTGGCCGACGAGGTCCTCCTCGAGCACCCGGACGCGACCGGGGTCGACTACGCGGTCAACCTGTGGTGGCGCACCTTCGGGTGATCAGTCGCGCAGCGTCGAGCGGCGTACGACGAGCGAGGGCTCCAGCATCCGGGCCGGCTCCTGGACCGCTTTGAGCGACAGGATCGTGTGCAGCAGATCGACGATCTCGACCGCCACCTGTTCCAGGGGCTGGCGGACCGAGGTCAGGCCGGGCCAGGTGACCTGGGCGCCCTGGGAGTCGTCGAAGCCGACCACGCCGACGTCGGCCCCGGGACGGAGTCCGCGCTCGTGCAGCGCGTGCAGCACGCCGATGCCGATCGTGTCGCTGGCACAGGCGAACCCGGTGACGCCTGCGTCCGCGAGCAGTTCGTGGGCGGCCATCCGGGCGGCGTCGACGTTGTCGCTGATCCGGACCCCGAGACCGTCGGTGGCGACCCCGGCCGCAGCCATCGCGTCGGCCCACCCGCTGCGCCGGTCCTCGCCGATCCGGCTGGTCTCCTCCCAGCCGAGCCAGGCGACGCGCTGATGACCGACGGCGAGGAGGTGCTCGGTGGCCAGGCGGGCGCCGGTCGCACCGGACACGTCCACCCACGGGTGCCGGGCGGACGGGTCGTCCCACGGGCGGCCGAAGGTGACGAAGGGGGCGCCGACCCGGCGCAGCAGGTCCGCCTGAGGCGTGCCCGCGTAGGTGTCGGTGATGACGAAGGCGTCCACCGCGGTGGCCCGCAGCAGGTCGTCGTACCCGTCCAGCGGGTCGGTCGGGTCGCCGGAGAACAGCAGGATGTGGTGGCCGGTGCGCGCGGTGGTCTCGACGAGGGTGTGCACGAACCGGTCCATCAGCGCGTTGCTGGTGCCCTCCTGCGCGGGCTCGAAGCGGAGCCCGATCAGGTGCGAGGACCGGGTCCGCAGCTGGCGGGCGGCACGGTTCGGGGTGTAGCCGAGCTCGTCGATGACGGCCTGCACCCGGACCAGGGTGTCGGGACGGAGCAGCTCGGGGTTGTTCAGGGCGTTGGAGACTGTCTGCCGCGAGACTCCCGCGCGCTGGGCGACGGTGGCCAGGGTCGGCTGCGGGCCCGTGAGCCGTCGGCTCGGGCTCATCCGACCTCCTGCTGGCTGGGTGGGTCCTGCGCTGCCTGGAACGATCCAAGGATAGGCGGTCGGGACACGAGCACGGCGCGCCAACCGGAGATGTGTCGGTCTTCGCACGTATGTTCGACCCATGGCGACGAGCAAGGCGAAGCGACCGGCGGCTCCGGGTTACCAGTGCGGCGAGTGCGGCTGGGAGACCGGCAAATGGGTGGGTCGCTGCGGCGAGTGCCAGGCCTGGGGCACCGTCGTGGAGCGCGCCGCGGTCAAGAGCCGGGTCCAGGCGGGGCCGGTGACCGCTCCGGCGCTCCCGATCGGCGAGATCCCGATCGAGGACTCGCAGGCGCGCAGCAGCGGCGTCGACGAGCTCGACCGGGTGCTCGGGGGCGGGCTGGTCCCCGGCGCGGCGATCCTGCTGGCCGGTGAGCCCGGCGTCGGCAAGTCGACCCTGCTGCTCGAGGTCGCGGCCCAGACGGCCCGCCGCGGGCACCGCACGCTCTACGTGACCGGTGAGGAGTCGGCGGCCCAGGTCAGGCTCCGCGCCGATCGCACCGGCGGGATCGAGGACGAGCTCTACCTGGCCGCGGAGACCGACCTCGGCGCGGTACTGGGACACGTCGAGGAGGTCCGCCCGACCCTCCTGGTCATCGACTCGATCCAGACGATCAGCGCCGCGGACGTCGACGGCGTGCCCGGCGGCGTCACCCAGGTCAAGGAAGTCGCTGCGGCCCTGATCCGGATGGCCAAGCTGCGCAACATCACGCTCGTGCTGGTCGGCCATGTGACCAAGGACGGCAGCATCGCCGGCCCCCGGGTCCTCGAGCACCTCGTGGACGTCGTCCTGCACTTCGAGGGCGAGCGCTCCTCCCGGCTGCGGATGGTGCGTGCGATGAAGAACCGGTTCGGACCGGTCGACGAGGTCGGCTGCTTCGACCTCTCGTCGACCGGCATCGTCGCGATCACCGATCCGACCGGCCTCTTCCTCGACGTGCGCCACGGTCCGGTGGCCGGCACCTGCGTGGCGGTGGCGATGGAGGGTCGGCGACCGTTGCTCAGCGAGGTCCAGGCCCTGGTCACGCCGAGCGCCTCCGAGCGGCCGCGGCGCACGACGTCCGGGATCGACTCGGCCCGGGTCGCGATGATCCTGGCAGTGCTGCAGCAGCACGCCGGGGTGCGCCTGCACGCCCACGACGTCTTCGTCTCCAGCGTCGGCGGTGCCCGGCTCACCGAGCCGAGCAACGACCTGGCGATCGCCCTGGCGATCGTGTCCGCCTGGCGCGGACAGCCCCTCGGACGCCAGGTGGTGGCGGTCGGCGAGCTCGGTCTCTCGGGGGAGTTGCGGCGGGTGCGCGACCTCGACATCAGGCTCGCCGAGGCCGGCCGGATGGGGTTCCGGTCGGCCGCTGTGCCGGCCGACACCCCCGAGGTGGTCGGGCGGAGCCGGCTCATGGACGGCATGCGGGTCGTCGACATCGACAACGTCGCACGCGCCCTGACGCTGCTCGGGATGACCGACGACGAGGCCGCGACCGCGACCCACGGCTAGACCTCCGATACCAAAGTCGGTCGGCGTCGGGCCCGGTGCACTCTAGAGTTGCTGCCGTGGCAGCCATCGACGACGCCGAGGCCGAGGCACTCCGCGCGACTCTCGCGAGCATCGCACCGGGGACATCCCTGCGCGACGGCCTCGAGCGCATCCTTCGCGGCCGGACCGGCGCGCTGATCGTGCTCGGCAACGACAAGGTCGTCGAGACGATCTCGACCGGTGGCTTCGCGCTGGACGTTCCCTTCACCGCGACCGGGCTCCGCGAGCTCGCCAAGATGGACGGCGGCATCATCGTCGACGCCGACGTCACCCGGATCGTGCGGGCCAACGTCCACCTGATGCCCGACCACACCATCCCCAGCGAGGAGACCGGCACCCGGCACCGCACCGCGGACCGGGTCGCCAAGCAGACCGGCTTCCCGGTGATCTCGGTGTCGCAGTCGATGCAGATCATCGCGGCGTACGTCGGCGAGACCCGTTACGTCCTCGAGGACACCGGCTCGATCCTCTCCCGCGCCAACCAGGCCCTCGCCACCCTGGAGCGCTACAAGCTCCGCCTCGACGAGGTCTCCTCGACGCTCTCCGCTCTCGAGGTCGAGGACCTGGTCACCGTGCGCGACGTGGCCGTGGTCGCCCAGCGGCTCGAGATGGTGACCCGGATCGCCCGTGAGATCGAGAACTACGTCCTCGAGCTCGGCACCGACGGGCGGCTGCTCTCGCTCCAGCTGGAGGAGCTGATCACCGGCGTCGACGCCGAGCGCGAGCTGGTCGTCCGCGACTACCTGCCGACGGGGCGCCGCAAGCGGACCCCTGAAGCGGTGCTCAACGCACTCGAAGCCCTCTCCCCGACTGATCTCGTCGACATCTCGATGGTCGCCAAGGCTCTCGGCCTCGGCCAGACCGAGCACCTCGAAGGTGCCGTGACGCCGCGTGGCTACCGGTTGCTGGCGAAGGTCCCGCGTCTGCCGAGCACCGTCGTCGACGGCCTCATCGAGCAGTTCGACACCCTGCAGAAGCTGCTCTCGGCCGGCGTCGAGGAGCTCCAGATCGTCGAAGGCGTCGGTGAGCTCCGGGCACGCAGCGTGCGGGAGGGACTCTCCCGGCTCGCCGAGTCGAGCATCCTCGAGCGCTACGTCTGAGCCGCGAAGAGGTTGAGCGGGCCCGCGGGTGAGCTTGCGAATCCGCGACGGCGGGTCGAAACCCTGATCCCGTGAAGCCCTGATCAGCCCGTCGGCGTCTTGACCGGCGTCTTCGGCGTGGCGGTCGCTGTCGGCTTGGGCGTGATCGTGCGGGTCACGATCGGCCGCGGCGGACTCATCAGCGCGAACCGCTTGTCACTCGGCTCCGACCCGATCGCCGCCGCCGTCACCGTGTAGTTGCCGGGCATCGCCCACCCGGCGGACCGGGAACACTCGTCGTCCGAGTACCGGCCGCTCCACCGCACCACGATCGGGATCGGGACCGCGTTGCGTACGACGAGCGACCGTGTCGTGATGGACGCCTGGCACTGCTGGCTGGTCCAGATCCGCTTGGTGCCCTTGGTGATCCGGACGGCCACCGACTTCGAGGAGACCTCGAACGTGCACGCCGCCTTGATACCGGTGAGCTCCATGCCGATCCGGACCGGGGCACCAGCGGTGGCGGTGGCGATCGTCGGGGTCACGATGATCTCGTTGACGTCGCACGGTCCGTCCGGCTGCGCGAGCGGCTGCTGCGGCGCGACGCCTGTCGGCCGGCCGCTCGGAGCGGACGTGGTCACGCCGACCGGTCCGTAGGGGCCGTGCTCCGGCGGCAGTGTCGTGGCCGAGGCGGTCGGACGAGCGGACACGGCGCCGGCGGTGTCGTCCGGCGATGCCGGCGCGCCGCCCGATCCCCCCAGCAGACGCCCGATCGCGAAGACGAGCGCGAGGGCGGTCACCAGGACCGCCGTCCTCCTCACCCAGTACACGCGCGCCGGATGCCGGCCGCGGGGACGGGACGTGGTGCTCATGAACGAACCGTAGGAAAGTTCCGGGCTCCCGTGGCGGAGGCTCACCGACCGAGGCCTGAGCGGCTCACGGCCGCCTCGTAGGGTTCGGGGCGTGAACGACCTGCACCGCCCGGTCCTGGACTGGTACGCCGAGAACGCCCGGGACCTGCCCTGGCGTCGTCCGGGCACGGACGCCTGGGCGGTGATGGTCTCCGAGTTCATGCTGCAGCAGACGCCGGTCGCACGGGTGCTCCCCGTCTACGAGACCTGGCTCGAACGCTGGCCCACCCCGGCGTCGCTGGCCGCCGAGCCGAGCGGCGAGGCGGTCCGGGCCTGGGGGCGTCTCGGCTATCCGCGCCGCGCGCTCCGCCTGCACGCGTGCGCGGTCGCGATCGCCTCCGAGCACGACGGGACGGTGCCGGACTCCCTCGAGGCTCTGCGTGCCCTGCCGGGCGTCGGGGAGTACACCGCCGCCGCGATCGCTTCGTTCGCCTACGGGCAGCGGCACGCGGTCCTCGACACCAACGTGCGCCGAGTCCTCGCGCGGGCGGAGGCCGGGATCGAGTTCCCGCCCGGTTCGCTGACCCGGCCCGAGCGGCTGCGCGCCGAAGCACTGGTCCCGGACCAGGACCCCGAGCTCTGGGCCGTCGCGGTGATGGAACTAGGAGCCCTGGTCTGTACGGCGAACGCCCCGCGGTGCGAGGCCTGCCCGATCGCGGATCGGTGCGCGTGGGTCGCCGCCGGCCGGCCGGCGTACCAGGGGCCGGCGCGGAAGGTGCAGACCTACGCCGGCACCGATCGCCAGTGCCGGGGCCGCCTGCTCGCGGTCCTGCGTGACGCCGAGGGATCGGTCGACCGGAGTCGGCTGGACGCTGCCTGGCCCGATGCGGAGTCCTCCTACCCCGGACAACGCGAAAGAGCGCTGGCCTCCCTGCTCGACGATGGTCTCGTCGTGCGGGAAGGCCAGCGCTTCGCTCTGCCCTGACGTTCGCTCAGACGGAGGCTTCCTCGCCGCCGCCGGTCACCTCGACCGGCGGGGTGTCGGGAAGGACCGCCCGCGGCGTGCCCTGGAAGGTGAACGTCGCTTCCTTGCCTTCGCCCTCGACGCCGACGAGCACGATCTGGCCGGGGCCGACCTCGCCGTACAGCATCTTCTCGGCCATGACGTCCTCGATCTCGCGCTGGATCGTGCGCCGCAGCGGGCGCGCACCCAGGACGGGGTCGAAGCCCTTGGTGGCGAGCAGGTCCTTGGCGGCCTGGGTCAGCTCCAGGGACATGTCCCGGTCCTTCAACCGGAGCTCGACCGAGGCGATCATGTTGTCGACCATCGAGATGATCTGGTCCTGCGTCAGCGGCGGGAACACGATCGTCTCGTCGACACGGTTGAGGAACTCGGGCCGGAAGTGCTGCTTGAGCTCCTCCTCGACCTTGGTCTTCATCCGGTCGTAGGTGCCCTGGGTGTCGGACGCGTTGCCGAAGCCCAGGCTGACGCCCTTCGAGATGTCCCGTGACCCCAGGTTGGTGGTCATGATGATCACGGTGTTCTTGAAGTCGACGACGCGGCCCTGGCTGTCGGTCAGGCGACCCTCTTCCAGGATCTGGAGCAGGCTGTTGAAGATGTCCGGGTGTGCCTTCTCGACCTCGTCGAAGAGGACCACCGAGAACGGCTTGCGCCGCACCTTCTCGGTGAGCTGGCCACCCTCTTCGTAGCCGACGTAGCCCGGGGGCGAACCGAACAGCCGCGAGATGGTGTGCTTCTCGGAGAACTCCGACATGTCGAGCTGGATGAGCGCGTCCTCGTCACCGAAGAGGAACTCGGCCAGCGTCTTGGACAGCCAGGTCTTACCGACACCGGAGGGGCCGGCGAAGATGAACGAGCCGCCGGGGCGCTTGGGGTCCTTCAGACCGGCACGGGTACGACGGATCGCCCGGGAGAGCGCCTTGACGGCTTCCTCCTGACCGATCACGCGCTTGTGCAGCTCGTCCTCCATCTTGAGCAGCCGGGTCGACTCCTCCTCGGAGAGCTTCACGATCGGGATGCCGGTCGCGACGGCGAGCACCTCGGCGATGAGCTCCTCGTCGACCTCGGCCACGACATCCATGTCACCGGCACGCCACTGCTTCTCGCGCTCGGCCTTGGCGACCATGAGCTGCTTCTCCTCGTCGCGCAGACGCGCGGCGGCCTCGAAGTCCTGCCCGTCGATGGCGCCTTCCTTGCGCTTGCGGACGTCACCGATCTTGTCGTCGAATTCGCGCAGGTCCGGCGGCGCCGTCATCCGGCGGATCCGCAGTCGCGAGCCCGCCTCGTCGATCAGGTCGATCGCCTTGTCCGGCAGGAACCGGTCGGAGACGTACCGGTCGGCCAGCGTCGCCGCGGCGACGAGCGCCTCGTCGGTGATGGTGACCCGGTGGTGCGCCTCGTACCGGTCGCGCAGGCCCTTGAGGATCTCGATGGTGTGCGCGATCGTCGGCTCGGCCACCTGGATCGGCTGGAAGCGGCGCTCGAGCGCAGCGTCCTTCTCCAGGTGCTTGCGGTACTCGTCGAGCGTGGTCGCGCCGATGGTCTGCAGCTCGCCGCGCGCGAGCATCGGCTTGAGGATGCTGGCAGCGTCGATCGCGCCCTCGGCGGCGCCGGCACCCACGAGCGTGTGCAGCTCGTCGATGAACAGGACGATGTCGCCGCGGGTCTTGATCTCCTTGAGGACCTTCTTCAGGCGCTCCTCGAAGTCGCCGCGGTACCGCGACCCGGCCACCAGGGCGCCCAGGTCGAGGGAGTAGATCTGCTTGTCCTTGAGCGTCTCGGGCACGTCGCCGCGCACGATCGCCTGGGCGAGGCCCTCGACGCACGCGGTCTTGCCGACGCCCGGCTCACCGATCAGGACGGGGTTGTTCTTGGTGCGGCGGGACAGCACCTGCATGACCCGCTCGATCTCCTTCTCGCGCCCGATCACCGGATCGAGCTTCCCCTCCTTGGCCGCCTGGGTGTAGTTGCGACCGAACTGGTCGAGCACCAGCGAGCTGGACGGGGCGGCCTCCGGAGCGGTGCCGGCGGTCTGCGCCTCCTTGCCCTGGTAGCCGGAGAGCAGCTGGATGACCTGCTGGCGGACCCGGTTGAGGTCGGCGCCGAGCTTCTGCAGCACCTGTGCGGCGACACCCTCACCCTCGCGGATGAGCCCGAGCAGGATGTGCTCGGTGCCGATGTAGTTGTGGCCGAGCTGCAGTGCCTCGCGCAGCGAGAGCTCCAGCACCTTCTTGGCGCGCGGGGTGAACGGGATGTGGCCGCTCGGGGCCTGCTGGCCCTGGCCGATGATCTCTTCGACCTGGGCGCGGACGCCTTCGAGCGAGATGCCGAGGCTCTCCAGAGCCTTGGCCGCAATGCCGTCACCTTCGTGGATCAGCCCGAGCAGGATGTGCTCGGTACCGATGTAGTTGTGCGAGAGCATGCGGGCCTCTTCCTGGGCCAGCACGACAACACGACGGGCACGGTCTGTGAACCGTTCGAACATGGGCATCGCTCCTTGGACTTCGCGGATCGAGCAGCGTGCGATCCGCACGACTGCTCAACCTTTGATCCAGCCTACGTGTTCCGCGGAAAGTCCGTCTTCGCTCTCAGCGAACAGACCGATCCGCTCTGAGCGAACAGACCCGCAGATCCCCCGCCCCAGACCGCACATCCACCCCATCGGTCACCGACGAGGCGGACCTGAGCCGAATCAGTGCGCGGCCAGATACGCCTCGCGTACGTGGGAGGAGACCCGGCCGCGGTCGGGGACGTCGAAGCCGTTCTCGCGCGCCCAGGCCCGGATGTCGGCCGGGCTCGGTCCACCGGAGCGGTTGCGGCGGCGGCCGCCACCGCGACGGGCGTGACCGATGTACGGCGCGACGGCGTCGCGGAGCTTCTGCGCGTTCTTCTCGCTGAGGTCGATCTCGTAGTCGCGCCCGTCCAGGGCGAAACTGACGGTCTCGGTCGCGTCGCTGCCGTCGATGTCGTCGACAAGCACGATGTTGACTTTCTGTGCCATTTCTTTTCCCCTGTCCCCGGGTAATCCGATTGCATTTCGAATAGTACCCGGAAGGTGTCAGAAATAGCTTTTTGTCACTCGGGGCGGAGTAGGGGGAACAGGATCGTCTCGCGGATTCCCGCGCCGGTCAGCAGCATGA
This sequence comes from Marmoricola sp., assembly GCA_036676945.1. Lineage (GTDB taxonomy): Bacteria > Actinomycetota > Actinomycetes > Propionibacteriales > Nocardioidaceae > Marmoricola. The sequence goes on along the minus strand of JAKFBZ010000057.1, from coordinate 42,968 downwards.
TCAACCGGTCGACACCCATTCCCATACCGCCGGCCGGCGGCATTCCGTACTCCATCGCCTTGAGGAAGACCTCGTCGAGTTCCATCGCCTCGGGATCACCCGCCGCCGCGAGCAGCGACTGAGCGGTGAGCCGCTCGCGCTGGACCACCGGGTCGTTGAGCTCGGAGTACGCCGGGGCGAGCTCGACGCCGTTGATGATCAGGTCCCAGGCCTCGTTCAGACCGGGCTTGGACCGGTGCGCCTTCGCCAGCGGCTTCACCGCGGACGGGTAATCCATGACGAATGTCGGGTTGATCAGCGAATCCTCGACGAGTTGTTCGTAGAGCTCCACGACGATCTCCGCTGCGCCCCATTTCTTCTGGAGCTCCACCTCGCGCTTCTCGGCGTGCTTGCGCAGCACGTCGGTCGAGGTTTCCGCGGTGATCTCCTCGCCGAGAGCCTCGGAGACCAGGTCCAGGATCGGCGCCTGCCGCCACTCGGCCTCGAGATCGATCTCCGAGCCGTCCCGGCCCGGCACCACCGTGCGGCCGAGCTCACGGGCCGCGTTGAGGACCAGGTCCCGGGTCAGCTCCATCATCGTGAACTGGTCGCCGTAGGCCTGGTAGGCCTCGAGCATCGAGAACTCCGCCGCGTGGGTGGAGTCGAGGCCCTCGTTGCGGAACGTGCGCCCGATCTCGTAGACCTTGTCGACGCCGCCGATCATCGCGCGCTTGAGGTCCAGCTCGAGCGCGATCCGGAGCAGCATCGGCTGGTCGAGCGCGTTCAGGTGGGTCTTGAACGGACGGGCCGCGGCACCGCCGTTGGTCAGTTGCAGGATCGGCGTCTCGACCTCGAGGTAGCCCTTCTGGTCGAGGGTGTTGCGCAGACTGCGCAGCACGGTCGCCTTGGTGCGGACCATCTCCCGCGGCGCCGGGTGCATCATCATGTCGACGTAGCGCAACCGGATCCGCGCCTCGTCGGAGAGCGGCCGGTGCTCGTTGGGCAGCGGCCGCAGCGTCTTGGCCGCGATCTGCCAGCCCGCGGCCTGCACCGACAGCTCGCCGCGGCGACTGGTGATCACCTCACCGGTCACGGCGAGCAGGTCGCCGATGTCGACCAGTGCCTTGAAGTCGGCCAGCGACTCCTCGCCGATGTCGGCCAGCGACAGCATCACCTGGATCTCGCTGCCGTCGCCCTCACGGAGCCTGACGAAGCAGAGCTTGCCGGTGTTGCGCAGGAAGATCACCCGGCCGGTGATCGCGACGGTCTCGCCGGTGTGGGTGTCCGGCTCCAGGTCGCCGGACTCCAGCTTCGGGTCCCAGGCCTCGCGGATCTCCTTGATCGCGTGGGTCCGCTCCACCGTGATCGGGTACGCCTCGCGACCGCTCTCCAGCAGCCGGGCCCGCTTCTCGTGACGGACCTGCATCTGCTCGGGCAGGTCGTCGACGATGCTGGTGTCGCCATGGTCGGCGGGCTGGTCGGTCATGGGGTCAGGCTATCGACGTACGACGCCCGCCCAGAAACCGCGTCAGGTGTTGCGTTCGAAGACCAGTTCCAGCCCGAACAGGGTCAGCCAGGGCTGGTGCTCGGTGATCGAACCGCACTCGTCGACCACCACCGGCGCCAGGCTGCCGGTCGCGATCACGTGCACGTCCTCGGTCGGCACGCCGAGTTCGGCGATCATCCGGGCGACCAGGCCGTCGACCTGACTGGCGAACCCGAAGACCATCCCCGATTGGAGCGCCTCGACGGTGTTCTTCGCGATCACCGTGCGCGGGCGGAGCAGTTCGACCTTGCGCAACTGGGCACCGCGACGGCCGAGCGCCTCCAGTGAGATGTCGATGCCCGGCGAGATCGCGCCGCCGATGTACTCGCCGCGAGGACTGACCACGTCGAAGGTGGTCGCGGTCCCGAAGTCGACGACGATCGCCGGGCCGTCGTACAGGGTCGCGGCGGCGAGCGCGTTGATGATCCGGTCCGCCCCGACCTCGCGAGGGTTGTCCATCAGCACCGGTACGCCGGTCCGCACGCCGGGCTCGACGACGACCGACGGGATCGCTGCGTAGTGCCGGGCGAGCATGTCGCGCCACTCGTGCAGCACCGCCGGGACCGTCGAGCAGACCGCGATCCCGCCGACGGCGCCGGCGTCGCTGGCACTCTGCGCGATCAGGCCCTGCAGCAGCACGAACCACTCGTCGGCGGTGCGGCTCTCCAGGGTCGCGACCCGCCAGTGGTCGAGGACCTCGCCGTCGACCAGCAGGCCGATCGTCGTGTGCGAGTTGCCGATGTCGGCACAGAGCAGCGTCATCCGCGTCCCCGCTCCGGCTCGTTCTCGTGCAGGTCCATGCCCAGGTCGAAGACCTTGACCGAGTGGGTCAGCGCACCGACCGAGATGAAGTCCACGCCGGTCTCGGCGACCGAGCGGGCGCGCTCCAGGGTGAGTCCGCCGGAGGCCTCCAGGGTGACCCGGCCGCTGAGTCCCATCGACTCCTTGATCGCGACCGCCTCGGCCATGGTCTCGTCGCTCATGTTGTCGAGCAGGACGCGTTCGCAGCCGTCGTCGAGCAGGTCGCGCAACTGGTCCAGGTCGGTCACCTCGACCTCGACCGGCAGGTCGGGGTACTGCTCGCGCACCGCCCGGTACGCCGGCAGGACGCCGCCGGCTGCCACGACGTGGTTGTCCTTGACCAGGGCCATGTCGGACAGGCTGAACCGGTGGTTGACCCCGCCGCCGCACCGGACCGCGTACTTCTGCAACGCGCGGTAGCCGGGAAGCGTCTTGCGCGTGTCCAGGACCCGGGCACCGGTCCCGTCGAGCGCCGCGACCCAGGCCGCGGTCGCGGTGGCGACGCCGGAGAGGTGGCAGGCGAAGTTGAGGGCGGTGCGTTCGGCGATCAACAGCCGGGTGACCGGGCCTCGGACGCGCAGCACGACGTCGCCCTTGACGACACTCGTCCCGTCCGGGCACCGGTCGGTGATCGTGACGTCGTCGCCGAGCACGTAATGGAAGACCAGGGCGGCGATACCGAGCCCGGCGACCACGCCGTCCTCACGGGCCCCGAAGTCGGCGGTGCCGGTCTCGTCGACGGCGATCGTCGCCGCGCTGGTCACGTCGACCCCGGTCCCGTCGGGCGGCAGGTCCTCGGCGAGCGCGGCCACGATGGCGGCGTACACGGCGCGCGGGTCGAGGCCGGCCTCGGTCAGTTCGTCGAGGAGGACGGCCGGGAGCGCGTGGTACGGCGTCGCGGCGATCCTGGTGGCCCCGGCCCCTGTCCCGGCGCTCATGGCACCAGCCCGGAGTCGGGCCCTGCATCGAGGCCGCCGTCGAGGCCGTCGGTCGCCGCGGCCGGGCGGAACGTCGCCTCGGGGCGCCCGTCGCGCATCACCACGTCGAAGTGGCCGGCGTACCCGGCGTCGTCGCGGGTGGCGAAGTCGTCGCGCCAGTGCGATCCGCGGGTCTCCTCACGCAGTGTCGCCGCGGTCGCCAGCGCAGCGCTGATCGAGACCAGGTTGCTGGTCTCCCAGGCGTCGGTGCCCTCCTCGCCGACCTTCGCGGCGTACCCGGCGAGCTCGACCGCGGCGATCCCGAGCCCGTCGGCGCTGCGCAGCACTCCGACGCGCTCGGTCATCGTCGCCTGCAGGGCCGTCCGGACATCAGCGGCCACGACACCCGGCACCCGGGGATCCTCGGCGGGGTCTTGTTGCGGGCGCAGTTCGGTCGGCAGCACCTGGGCGATCCGACGGGAGAAGACGAGCCCTTCGAGGAGCGAGTTCGAGGCGAGCCGGTTGGCGCCGTGCACGCCGGAGCAGGCGACCTCGCCGGTCGCGTAAAGACCCGGGACGTTCGAGCGCCCCCAGAGGTCGGTCGCGACCCCGCCGGAGGCGTAGTGGCAGGCGGGCGCGACCGGGATCAGCTCGGTGACGGGATCAATACCGTGGGAGCGCGCCGTCGCCAGGATCGTCGGGAACCGGCGCTCCCAGAACTCCTGGCCGAGGTGACGGGCGTCCAGCCACATGTGCTGCTTGCCCTCCTCGTGCATCCGCCGGGTGATCGACTTGGCCACGACGTCGCGCGGCGCCAGGTCGGCGAGTGGGTGCTGGCCCTGCATGAACCGGTCGCCGGCGAAGTCGACCAGGAAGGCGCCCTCACCGCGGACCGCTTCGGAGATCAGCGGCTGCTGACCGGTGGAGTCCGGTCCCAGGTACATCACCGTCGGGTGGAACTGCACGAACTCCAGGTCGCGCAGCACCGCACCACCGCGCAGCGCCAGCGCCATCCCGTCTCCGGTCGACACCGCCGGGTTGGTCGTCTGCGAGAACACCTGGCCGAGGCCGCCGGAGGCGAGCACGACCGCCCGGCACCGGACCGCGCCGACGCCGTCGCGCTGGCCCTCGCCCATCACGTGCAGGGTGATCCCGGCGACCGCCCCGTCCGCCGCGCGGAGGAGGTCGACCGCGAGGGCGTGCTGGATGACCTCGATCTCGGGTGCCGCCTCGACGGCGGCGACCAGGGCGCGCTGGATCTCCGCGCCGGTGGCGTCGCCGCCGGCGTGCGCGATCCGGTCCCGGTGATGACCGCCCTCACGGGTCAGCGACAGCTCCCCGTCGGCGGCGTGGTCGAAGTTCGCGCCGAGGGCGATCAGTTCGCGGACCGCTTCCGGCCCCTCGGTGACCAGCGCCCGTACGGCGTCCACGTCGCAGGCGCCGGCGCCCGCGACGAGCGTGTCGATCTCGTGTGCGCGAGGGGTGTCACCGGGGCCGAGAGCTGCGGCGATGCCGCCCTGGGCCCACTGGGTCGACCCGGCCGAGAGGACGTCCTTGGTGACGACCAGGACCTTGTGCACCCGGCCACGCAGCCGCAGCGCAGCGGTCAGCCCGGCGATACCGGATCCGACCACGACGACGTCGGCCTCCCGGGTCCAACCCGGGTTGCCGGCGGCGAGGCGCTGGGGGAGCGAGCCCGGAAAAGTCGAGGTCATCCGCGCGCCGACTACCGAGCGCTCGCGTCGACCAGGTCCCCGCGGACCAGGCCGTCACCGGCCGGACCCATCCCCGCCACCACGGCGGCCGGGTCGGCGCCGGTGCCGACGATCCGGTTGCCGGCGTCGACGAAGACCACGTGCGGCTCGAACTCGCGGGCCTCCGCGGTCTCCATCTGGCCGTACCCGATCAGGATCACGATGTCGCCCGGGTGGACGAGGTGCGCCGCGGCGCCGTTGATGCCGATCACACCCGATCCGCGTTCGCCGGCGATCGTGTAGGTCTCCAGCCGGGCGCCGTTGGTCACGTCGACGATGTGCACCAGCTCGCCGGCGAGCAGGTCCGCCGCGTCGAGGAGGTCCTCGTCCACGGTCACCGAGCCGACGTAGTGCAGATCCGCCTGCGTCACGGTCGCGCGATGGATCTTGCTCTTCATCATGGTTCGCAGCATCAGCTGTCTCCTCCGTGTTGTTCAAGCGAGTCTTCGTGCCCGAGGACCAGGGCGACGTTGTCGATGAGCCGGGTGGATCCCACCCGGGCGGCGATGAGCATCCGGGCCTCGCCGTTCGACGGCGCCGGCCCGAGGTCGGGGGCGGTGATCTCGAGATAGTCCAGGTCGACCCGGTGCGTCGTACGCAGCTCGGCGCGGGCCGCCTCGAGGGCTGCCGTGGCACCACGGTGCGCAGCTTCACGGGCTGCGAACAGCGTCCGCGACAGCGCGACGGCCTCGAGGCGCTGCTCCGGGTCGAGGTAGCGGTTGCGGCTGGAGAGGGCCAGGCCGTCGGGCTCGCGCACCGTCTCGGCGCCGACCACCTCGATGCCGAGGCAGAGGTCCTCGGCCATCCGGCGGAGCAGGGCCAGCTGCTGGTAGTCCTTCTGCCCGAAGACGGCGACGTCGGGGCGGACCAGGCCGAAGAGCTTGGCGACCACGGTCAGCACGCCCCGGAAGTGACCCGGACGCGAGGAGCCCTCGAGGATGGTGGCGAGCGGACCCGGGTCCACCGTCACGTCGACGGCGTCCTCGGCGTGCGGCACCCCGTGGGGGTAGACCTCCTCGACCGACGGGGTGAACACCACGTCGACACCGGCCTCCGCGCAGGCGGCCAGGTCTGCCTCGAGGGTGCGCGGATAGCGGTCCAGGTCCTCGCCCGGCCCGAACTGCAGCGGGTTCACGAAGACCGAGACGACGAGCGCACCGTCGGGTCCGATCGCCTCACGGGCCTGCCGCATCAGCGACAGGTGCCCGTCGTGCAGGGCACCCATCGTCGGCACGAACCCGACCCGCCGGCCCGCCGCCCGGGTCGGTGCGAGCGCGCCGTGGAGGTCCGCACGCGTGTCCGCGCGCAGGAGGGTGGCCCTCACAGCTGCTCGGTCCACCCGGCGTCGGTCCGTCCGGCGTCCGTGCGCTGTCCGTGGGCGAGGTGCGGGTGCTCGACCCTCTCGAGCGCCTCGTCGAGGAGCCGGACGATCTTGACCGCCCGGATCGGCATCAGTCGACCGTCCATCACGGCGCGGTCCGCGGTGGCCTTCGCCATCGCGACGTAGGACGGGATCGTGCCCGGCGCGGTCTGCGCGATGTCGTTGAGGTGCGCCCGGACCGTGTTGACGTCACCGCGCACGATCGGACCGGTCAGCGCGGCGTCACCGGAGGTGAGCGCGTTGTCCAGGGCCGCGGTGAGCAGCGGGCGCAGGGTGGCGGCGGGGTCCTCCGCGCCGGACGCGGCGAGGAGCTCCATCGCCTGCGCGACCAGCGTGACGAGGTGGTTGGCGCCGTGCGCCAGGCCGGCGTGGTACAGCGTGCGCTTGTCCTCGGGGACGAACATCGGGATGCCGCCGAGGTCGGCGACCAGGGACTCGGCGACGGCGCGGTCCTGCGGACCGGCGGTGACGCCGAAGACGGTGCCGGTCAGGCGGTCGAGGTCGACCTCGGTGCCGGTGAAGGTCATCGCCGGGTGCATCGCGAGCGGGTGGGCGCCGACGAGGGTGGCAGCCTCGAGGACCGCCAGGCCGTGCCGGCCGGAGGTGTGGCAGACGTACTGGCCCTCCCGGATGGCACCGGCGCCGACCAGGGTGGTGACGACGTTCTCGAGCATGTCGTCGGGGACGGTCAGCAGGAGCAGGTCGCAGTTGCGCGCGACGTCGGTCGGCTTCCCGCCCGGCACTCCGGGCAGGAGCGCGGCCATGCGGGCGTGCGACGCGGTCGACTCGCCGGCGGCGGAGACGATCTCGTGGCCGGCAGCGCGCAGCGCAGCGGACAGAACGGCGCCGACCCTGCCGGCACCAACAACCCCGATACGGGTCATGTGGGCTCATCGCCTTTCGTTCCAGTCCACCAGGGGTACCGGACTACTCAATGACGGGAAAAGCCTACGTCGCCCGACCCCGCGGGGTAACCCCTTCGGTCAGGTGTCGTGAGTCACACGAGCGGGGCGACCGAAACCGTGACGCCGTCGAGCTCCAGCGTGACCGCGCCGCTCGGGCCGTCCAGGCCGTGCTCGGCGAGCCAGATGCTGATCGGGACGTCGTCGCGCTTGGCCCCGCACTCCGCGCGGGTCCAGCGGCCCCAGAAGTCGTCGGTGCCGTAGCGGGCGGCCAGCGCCGGGGGGACCGGCTGGGCGGCGATCTCGGCGTCGATCACGACCCCCGGGTCGCCGTACCAGCCCACGACCCGGCCGTCGGCGAGGTGGCTGCGGGTCACCGCGTCGGCTGCCTGCGACGCCGACCCGATGCGCAACCACCGTCGGTCGAGCAGCTCAGATGGAGCCGGCACCGTCGATCACGATCGCCTGGCCGTTGATGTTGGTGTCCTCCAGGAGCAGCATCCGCACGACCGGGACGACCTCCTCGGGCGTGGTCAGCCGGCCCGACGGCGTACGCCGCAGGATCGCGTCGAGCTGGGTCTGACCGAGGACCGCCGACATCTCCGAGGCGAAGAACCCCGGGGCGACGGCGTTGGCCACGACCCGGCCCGAGAACTCCCGGGCGATCGAGCGGGTGGCGCCGTCCAGGCCGGCCTTCGTCGCCGAGTAGGCGACCAGGCCGGGGTAGCCCCGCTGGCCGCAGATCGAGGTGATGTTGACCAGCCGGCCGCGACGGCCCTTGCCGAGCAGACGGCGCAACCAGAACCGGGTCAGCACCAGCGGCGCGGTCAGGTTGGTGGCGATGATCTGCTCGATCCGGTCCGCCGGGGTGTGCACGTGCAGCGAGTCCTGGCCGATGGCAGCGTTGTTGATCAGCGCGTCGACGACGCCGAGCTTCGCCTCGACCTCCTTGACGAAGGCCTGGCAGGCCTTGTCGTCGGTGATGTCGACCGAGCCGAAGTGGCTCGTCTCCGGGTACCGCGCCGCGAGGGCGTCGAGCTCGGGGGTGACCGTCCGGGCGAACGCGGCGACCTTGAGTCCGCGCTCGAGCAGGTCGGTGACCATCGCCAGACCGAGGCCGCGGGACGCACCGGAGATCAGTACGACGGTGGCCGGCGGGACCGGGGTCAGTTCCGCCCCGGAGGCAACAGGGTTCTCAGACATCGCTCTTCAACGTCTCCTTCGCCGGAATCGCATCCAGCAGCTTGATCATCCGCGGTACGCCGTACTCGGGCAGCCGAGCGGCGCTCCACGCCTTGAGGTCCTCGACGACGCCGGGGGCGGTGGTCTCGCCGGAGTTCAGCACCACCTCGGCGACCACCAGGCTCCCGACCAGCGGCGACTTGCGGCCGCGGACATGGGCCCAGGCGACGTCCGGGTGCGCCGTCAGCACACCGCGGACCACACCGGCGGAGACCTTCGCGCCACCGACGTTGATCTCGTCGCTGTTGATCCGCCCGGTGATCAGCACTCGGCCGTCCTCGATCACCACCGCGTCACCGGTGCGGACCGCTCCATCGAGACCGGCCCCGTGGTGCGGGGAGGCGATCACCAGCTCGTCGCCGTCGACGTCGATCCTCGGCCGGCCTTCGGCCTCGCGGCCGAGCCATTCGACCGGGAAGCCGGCCCTGCCGTCGTGGACGACGATCGAGGCGCCGACCTCGGAGGACGCGTAGATCCAGGAGATCCTGGCCTCGGGGAAGAAGTTCTTGAGCTGGTCGAGGACCGCCTGGTCGACCGGTTCCCCACCGAGGCTGATCTGCTTCAGCGGGACGTCGGCGAGCTTGTCCTTGTGGGCCATCATCGTCTGGCGCCAGAAGGTCGGCGTACCCGACGCCGCGGTGATGCCGTGCTCGATGCCGGCAGCCACCCAGGAGTCCAGGTCCGCGGGGTCCACCACCACCAGGTCCTGTCCCGCCGACCCGAGTCCGAGGGTGACCACCTGCCACCAGGCGTAGGTACCGGGCGAGTACGGGCACAGCCAGACCCGCGGCGCCAGGTCTCCGGAGACCGTGGTGAGCGAGTCGAGCGTGTGCCCGATCTGCTTCGGGCGACCGGTCGAGCCGGAGGTGAGCAGCCAGAGCCGCCCGTCCTCGGCGGCACGCGGCGAAGCAGACGCCTCGACGGTGCCGTCCGGGTCCACGATCGCGAAGCCGGCGCCGCTGAGCTCCGAGCGGAGGTTCTGCTCCATCCGGCCGGCGGCGACCACGAGGAACTCCGCGCCGGTCTCGGCGTGCGTCTTGACGGCGCCGAGCGCGGCGAAGGAGGAGTCCACGACCACCGCGGCCGGCGCGGGGATCGCTGTCGCCGCGAGCTCGGCCCAGGTCGTCGTCAGGCCGGTGCGGACGTCGATCAGGCGGTTGTTCGTACCGGGGAAGGTCACTGGTCCTGGATCTCGGTGAGCAGATCGAGCACGTCGCCGATCGTGTTGATCTGGCGGAGCCCGGCGGCCTCGAAGTTCAGTTCCTCGTCGATCTCGTCCTCGACCCGGAGCGCGAGCTCGCTGAAGTCCAGGGAACGGAACCCGATGTCGCTCAGCAGCGCGGCATCGTCGTCGGGAAGGGTCTTGCCCTGGGCAGCGAGAACCTCGCCCATCAGGGCGCGCAACTGCTCGCGGGACACGGCACTCATGGCGTGGAGACTACCGTTGGCATGCTCCACCAAGATTCACCCGTCCGTACCCTGCGCCTGCGCCTGACCTGGCCCCGGCCCGACCTGGAGGAGAAGCGATGCTGCGCCCCGCAGGAGATCTCGACATCGTGCCGATGCGCGACTGGCGCAACCAGGACGCCAACCGAGCCGTCAGCAACAACACCGCCGAGATCTCCCTCGACGAGCATCTGGCCTGGTGGGACCAGATCCAGTACGACCGCAGCAGGCGCGTCCTGGTCTTCGAGTACGGCGACCGGGCGCTCGGGATCGTGAACTTCTTCGATCTCGACCTCGACGGGCCCGGCCCACGGACGGGAGCCTGGGGCTTCTTCCTCGACCACGAGACCGCGACCGCCGACGGCACCGCGATGATGGCCTGGATCCAGGTGATGAAGGAGGCGACCGCCTACGCCTTCGACGAGCTCGGCCTGGACGTCCTGACCGGCGAGGTCAACGCGGAGAACGAGGCCGTGCGGCAGATGAACCGGCGGTTCCGGTTCACCGAGGGCGAGCCCGAGACCCGCGAGGACGGCCGCGTCTTCTACCCGATCAGCCTGCGACGCGAGGACCGGCGCCGGCCCAAGGAAGGCAAGTGATGACCGAGTACTCGACCCGCACGATCGAGGTCGCCGGCCCGCGCGGCCCGGTCGCCATCGGCCCGGACCACGAGCCGTTCGTGATCGCCGAGATGTCCGGCAACCACAACGGCGATCTGGAGCGTGCGCTCGACATCGTCCGCGCGGCGGCGGAGGCCGGCGCCCACGCGGTGAAGATCCAGACCTACACCGCGGACACGATCACCCTCGACGTGGACTCGCCGCGGTTCCGGCTCAGCGCCGACCACCCGCTGTGGCCCAACCGGCGCCTCTACGACCTCTACACGGAGGCGCACACCCCGTGGGACTGGCACGAGCCGATCTTCTCGCTGGCCAACGAGCTCGGCCTGATCGCGTTCAGCGCTCCGTTCGATCCGACCGCCGTCGACTTCCTGGTCGGCCTCGGCGTCCCGCTGATGAAGCAGGCCTCCTCCGAGATCACCGACCTGCCGCTGATCCGGGCGATCGCCGGCACCGGGCTGCCGACGATCATCTCCACCGGTACCGCCACCCTGGGCGAGATCGACGCCGCGCTCCGCGCCGCGCGGGAGACCGGCAACTCCGACGTCGTGGTGCTCTCCTGCACCGCGTCGTACCCGGCGCCGCCGGAGGCGTCCAACCTGCGCGGCATCCCGGTGCTGCGTGACGGACTCGACGTCCAGGTCGGGCTCTCTGACCACACGCTCGGGATCGGGGCCTCGGTCGCCGCGGTCGCGCTCGGCGCCACCGTGATCGAGAAGCACCTCACCCTGGACCGCGCCGACGGCGGCGTGGACGCCGACTTCTCCCTCGACCCGGGCGAGTTCGAATCGCTGGTCGCGGAGACCAGGATCGCCTGGCAGGCGATGGGCGAGGCCAGGATCGGTCCCAAGGAGATCGAGGCCGAGGGGCTGCGGTTCCGTCGGTCGCTCTTCGTCACCAGGGACGTGAAGGCGGGCGAGAAGGTCGGCCCGGACAACGTCCGCTCGGTGCGACCGGCCGACGGGATGGCGCCGGACTCGTTCCGGGAGATCGAGGGCCGGGTGTTCCGGGTCGACGTGGAGATGGGGACCCCGATGTCCCTCGACCTCCTCTGAAGGTCAGCGGGGGTTGGCGTCCGGATCCAGGGTCGGGTCGATCGCGGGTTCGACGGTCGCGATGACCTCGAGCTCGTTGTCCGGGACGTAGCCGGGGGGGATCAGCTCGGCCTCGATCCTCAGTTCGTCGTCGTCCGGGTTGCGGCCGCCTCCGGTCCACTGACCCTCGGGCACCTGACCGGCGGCCTCCTTGCGGCGCCGGCGACGGCGCGCCAGCGAGCGGATCACCATCACCCGGCGCCCGATCCACATCTCCCGTGACGACTCGAGCCCATGGATCTGGCCGCGCGCGGCACGCAGCGCCCGTTGTCGCACCTGCATCCGCTTGAGCAGCCAGACGATGTGGGCGTCGGCCTGCGCCGCCCGCTCACCCAGTTGCTCGGCGAGCTCGGCGAGCTCGGCGTAGGAGAGCTGACCGGCGTTCCCGGGGGCCGCGAAGTCCGGCGCGGACCCGGCCGGTCGCAGCCGGTGGTCGAGCGCGACAGCCTCGTCGAGCAGGGTGTCCAGATCCTCCAGACCGGCCGCCGAGGCGAGCGCGCGCGCCACCTCGCGAGCCGACGAGGCCGGCGACCAGGGGTGCCTGACTGCCCGGGCGAGGAGATCGGCGCCGAGGTCGAGCAGGCCCCGGACCAGGACCGGCGCCCACGGCTCGGCGGCGAGCGCCCGCCAGCTCCGGTCCAGCGGGACCAGCGCGTCAGCGGTCAGCGCGAGGGTCCTCGGCAGCACCGGCACGAGCTCCGGTCCGACCACGTCACCGTCGGCCATGAGCAGGTCGCGGTAGCGCCGGACCAGCTCCCCGGCGGAAGTCAGGTCGTGCGCGGCGATGCAGTGCTCGATCGCGACCGCCAGGGTCTCCCCGGTCGGCACCGGTCCGACGAGTGCTGCGGTGTCGCGGACGGCGCCCGTGGCGACCGGGTAGGTGGCGGATTCCCCGAGCAGCGTGCGTTCCCAGGCCACCGGCCCCGGAGCCAGCCGGTAGGCGACAGCAGGCGATCCGTCGTGGACGGGCTCCTGCACGAGCAGCGCCACCGGGTGCGCCGTTGCGGCGGGACCGCGGCGCAGATGCAGCACGGTCAGCGGCGCGGTCGCCGCCCCGAGGCCGGCACGGACCAGGTTGCGGACCGTCTCGGCCGGGTCCTTCAACGAGGCCGCAGCCCGGTCCCGGACGTCGTAGGCGCGCGAGATCTCCCGGAGCAGCACCGCGTCGGCGGCGCGATCGGCCAGCAGCCCCGCCGGCGCGGCCACGAGCGGGTCGCTGCGCCGGCCGTGGCAGGACCAGACCTCGACCGGGGTCAGTCCCCGGCCGGCGAGGACGTCGACGACCTCGGCCGGTCCGATCGGGCCCGCCTCCAGGAGGCCGGCGGTATCGGGCCCATGACCTTCCGGCCAGTTCGCGTCGCCGTGCCGGGCGCTCGCGTCGAGCGACAGCAACCGGTCGACACCGACCTCGTTGTCGACCGCGACGAACAGGTCGCCGCCGTCGGCCACCAGGCCGGCCAGATCGGCGAGCACCGCCTCGGCGTCGGGAGCGTCGTCCTCGGCACTGTGCAGCCGGTCGAGCCCCGCCAGTGCGACGACCGCGGCGTAGCTGTTCGGGGTCACGGCGAACCGGTCGAGCGGACCGCAGTAGACGCCGATGGCATCGGGCAGCGCGGCACGGAGCGCCTGCGCGTCCAGCCAGGACCGGACCAGGACGTCCACCGTCCCCGCCCGGGAGGCGACATCGGCGATCACCGCCGCCGATGTCGGGCCCGCGACCAGCACCCGGGCACCACTGACGTCATGCAGCAGGTGCGGGGCCAGCAGGCCGCCGAACGATCCGCGCTCCCCGTCCGCGTCGGACCAGGTGAGCATCTCCGCTCCCAGCAGAGTGATCCCCTCGGTCATGCGGCACCCTTCTCACGGTCTGTCGGTCCTTGGTCCTGCAGCTTCGGCGACCGGACCCGGGTCCACCCGAAGAGCTCCAGGATCTCGGCCGGTTCCCGGACGTGCCGGATCCCGAGCTCGGCGTACGCCAGCGGCTCGACGAACTCCCGGGGCACGAACTCCTGGTGCAGCTCGGGCCAGGCGCGGCGCTGCCGCTCGATCCCGCCGTAGACCGGGTCCTCACCGGCGAGGACCATCGGGTCGCCGTACACGCCGACCTCACAGCCGACCGAGGCGCCGTACAGGATGGCCGAACCGAGCCGGTTGGAGACGATCCGCTCGTGAGCGCGCAGCTCGGCGTACTGCTTCCAGAGGAACTTCTCGTCGGTCCCCTGGTAGGCGAAGCCGCGCTGCCCGTGCGTGATCACCCGACAGCCGGCCCGCTCGTAGACGTCACGGATCGCGGGGTTGTCGTACTCGACCCAGTAGAGGCAGACGGTGAGCGGCCCGGTCTCGACCTCCTGCAGCCGACGCAGCATCGCCTGGTGGTCGCCGAGGACCTCCTGGGCCTCCCAGCCGTGGAACGGGTAGAAGATCGTGCCGGCTCGCTCGGCCGGCTCGGGCACGCGATGCTCGGCCTCCTGGAGGGCGAGCAGGTACGCCCAGGCCGACCCGATCACGTGGTAGTTGCGGCGGCCCATCGCCCAGCCGCGCCGCAGCACCGACTCGGCCCAGACGTACATCTTCGTGCCCGGGACGTGGTTGGTGCCGACGGCGAACCCGTCGTGCAGGTTCCAGCCGTGCTGGAGGTAGCCGTCGATCATCGTCGGGAACGGGATGCCGACGTAGTCCGCGAAGACGTGCGCGTGACCGTAGTAGTGGTTCGCGGTGTGCACTCGCCCTCCTAGGTCCGGTCACCGGTTCTCGGGAAACCGGCCTCGCAGACGTCGGCGACCCGCTCGCGTCCCCGCCCGTCGACCGCGTTCCAACCGCGCTCGCGCAGTTCCGCGCGACGGGGGGCCTCCCCGACGAGTCCGGCTAGCGCCGGAGCCGGCCCCGACCTCAGCGCCTCAAGATACCCGAGCCCGGCCACCAGACCGGATTCCACCGCCCGCTCGTACGACGTCGCCTGGTTGTCCGCGACACAGACCAGGCCGGCGGCCGCACCGAGGCAGAGCAGCTCCCAGCTGGAGGTGCCGGCCCCGCTGAGCACCAGGTCGGCGGCGCGCGCCTCCCGGGCCAGCGTGGGGGTCGGCGCGATCAGCCGGACCTCCTGACCAGCGGCGGGGACGATCTCCCTGCAGGCGGCTGCGGTCTGCTCGTTCGCGACCACGACGGTCGCCTGCCAGGGCTGGCCGGTGCCGACCAGGCGCTCGAGGACCACGGGGGCCGCACCGAACGGGTCGGTGCCCCCGAAGAAGGCGAGCACCGTCGGGACCGGCCCCTCGAGCCGGTCGGGGGTCGCGGGGCGCTCGGACCGCAGGTCGTCCCGCATCAGCGCGTAGTCGAGGCCGGCCAGCCTCGTGGTGCCGTCCGGGACCGGCCACCGGTCCGCCTCGGCCCCGATGTTCTGGTCCAGCCAGAGGTCCGCCGGGCGGCCCGCCGGGTCTCCGTCCACGAGAGCCAGGGTCCGGACACCGGCGGCCCGCACGTCGTCGTAGACCGACGACGGGAGCCGGTAGGAATCGAGAACGACCATGTCGGGTCGGAGCGCGATCAGCGCCTTCGCGTCGTCATCCGGATCGGTCGGGGGCACCGCCGCAGCGAAACCGCGGCCGAGGACCTGGGATCGGGCCCACGGGACCGAATCGAGGTCCGCGACGAAGACGATCTGGTGGCCGCGCGTCGCGAACTCCTCCGCGAGGGCGACGCAGCGCATGACGTGCCCGATGCCGTCCCGCGGACCCGCGTCACACCGGAAGGCGACGAGCGCCGGCGCCGCGGTCACCGCGGTGCGACGTCCGCACGGTCGGCGGCCAGTTCCTCGAGGGCACGCCCCTGCGTGGTCTGCTGACGTCCGAGCTCGGCCAGGTAGCTGTGCACGAACACGAGCTCGGCGGTCAACTCGTCACGGGTACGGCGGGAGTGGTCGAAGATGCGGTCGGTACGTCGGAGCAGCCGAGCTGTCAGGCGCCCCTCGACGCCGTCCAGGACGCTGAGCGCGTGCGCCTGGCGGCGGAGCACGAGGACCAGCAGCAGACCCATCGCGGCCTGCACCAGCACCACACCGAGCAGCAGAGTGACCACGACCCCGTCCGCGCCGAGGTCGCTGGAGCCGATCACGACCAGGACGCCGGCGGCCAGCAGCAGGGCGACCAGCCCGGCCGAGGCGAGCACGGTCAGCTGCTTGCGTCGACCGCGGAGCCTCCCGAGCGGTCCTGCACTCACGGCTTCGGCGGCCGGCTCGGTCCGCACTGCGCGGGCGGCGGGGCCGGTGGGAAGACGCACGGGATGCGGCGCTTCCGCTTCGACAACGGGCACGGAGCCGACGAGTTCGAGGAGGTCCCAGGCGACCGCGGCCGCATCGGCCGAGCCGTCACCGATGGCCAGGTCGACGACGGGCACCCCGTTCAAGGACCGGGCCGCGGACAGCCGCAGACCCGGTACCGCCGCGAGCCGGGAGCGGAGCAGACCGGCGACCGGGCCGTATTCGACGGTCACGGTCAGGTCCGCACCGGCCGCGAGCCTGGCCAGCGCTTCGTCGAGGAACGGTTCGATGCCGTCGCCGGCCGCCAACTGGAGGACTCGCAGGTCTCCGAAGCCGTCCAGGCCGCCCGCGTTCCGGTACGTGCTGACCACGAAATCGTTCGGCTCCTGGCCGAACACGGCGGCAGCGGCGGCCTCAGTCGGACCGAGGACGACACGGTCCAACATACTTACTCCTCATGATCGATCCGTGGTCACCTACACTACCTATGCCAAGTCGAGGGACGGTTCATTGAGTAGTCAGATGAACGTGGCGAGCGCCTCCGCGCCCGCCGAGACTGCTGTCGACGTCTCCGTGGTCATGGCCACCTACCTCGGGCACGAGCGCATCCGGGCGTGCCTGGAGTCACTCGTCGCGCAGACCCTTCCGGGTGATCGCTTCGAGGTGATCGTGGTCCAGAACGGGCCGCCGTGCCCGACCGAGGACGTCGTCCGCGCGGTCGCCGCTGCCCACCCCGGCCACGTCTTCCGGTACATCGAGTCCAGTGGCACCGGAGCCGGACGCGCTCGAAACGTCGGCATCGGAGCCGCCCGCGGTCGGTACCTGACCTTCGTGGACGACGACGACCGGGTCGGCCCGCGGTTCCTCTCCTCGCTGCTCGCCGCGGTCCGGCCCGGCATCGTGCCGATGGCTCCGATCGGCGATGTCGTCGACGGCGGCGACGGCACTCCCAGCTACGAGGGCTACTACGGCGAGGCCCATCGCAGCGACGACCTGCACGACCGACTGGTCGGCGCGATCTCGGTGGGAGCAGGCAAGCTGGTTCCGACGGCGCTCGCCCGCGGCGGCCTGTTCCAGGAGCACCTGTCCAGCGGGGAGGACGTCGTCTTCTGGTACGGCCTCTACACCGCCAGCGGGTTCACGGTGCTGCCCCTGAACGACCTCGACGGAAGCTACCTGCGGACCGTGCGCGGGGACAGCGTCGGTCGCCGCGACCTCAGCTGGGAGTTCAACGTCCTGGAGCGGCTCGACTGCGTCGCCGCCCTGGCACCGCTCAGGCGGGCGCACCCGGACGACCACGTCGGACGCCGGCTGATCCGGGCTCAGTGCCGCTGGATCCACAGGTACCTCGTCGAGCATCCTGACGAACACCGGCGGGTCGAGGACGAGGTCGAGAAGCGCGGACTGCACGACCTGCCCTGGGACGTCGTGAACCACGACACGGCCCGGGACCTGGCGATCAGCTACTGCTTCCCGCCGTTCCTCGACACCAGCGGAATGGTGGCTGCCAGGAGACTGCGGCTGCGCGGCGTCCCGACCGACGTCATCTCGCACTCGCTCGCAGGCATCCGGGGTCAGGACCCGACGTCGCTGTGGGTCTCCGCACCGGTGGTCGACAGGCGCAAGATGCTGCGCGGTCCGGCCAGCTTCGCCAACTGGGACACCATCCGCACGTTCACTGAGGAGACCCTGGAGACCGTTCGCGAATGGGAGCAGCACAAGGGCCCCTACCGCTCGGTCTACAGCCGCGCGATGGCCGCCGCCTCGCACTTCGCCGCCGCGATGGTGAAGCTGCGCAGCCCGGAGATCCGCTGGATCGCGGAGATCTCCGACCCGATGCTGCTGGACACGATCGGGCAGAAGCGCCCGCCGGAGATCGGTGACGACTGGCTGACCGCGGAGCTGGCTGCCGGTCTGACGGCGGCCGGGTTCCCGCCGCCGCCGGACATGCACCGGATGTACGAATGGGTCGAGTACGTCGTCTACGCGCTGGCCGACGAGGTGATCTTCACCAACGAGCTCCAGCGCGACCTGATGATGGGCTACTGCCGGGACCAGGCGCTGGCGGGTCGTGCCAAGGAACGCTCGATCATCTCCGCCCACCCGACGCTGCCGCCGTACTACTACGGCATCCAGGACCCGCGGACCGACCTCGACCCCGACGTGCTCAACATCGCCTACTTCGGCGTCTTCTACGCCAACCGCGGCCTGGACGAGGTGACCACCGCGCTGAACTCGTTGGAGAACCCCGACCGACGCCGCGTCAGGCTGCACGTGTTCGTCGACTCCGTGAACAGCCTCCGCCTGGAGGTGCTCCAGGCCGGCCTCGCCGATGTGATCTCCGTGCACCCGTTCGTGCCGTACCTGGAGTTCCTTGCCCTGACCACGCGTTTCGACGTCGTCCTGGTCAACGACACCCGCGCCAGCGAGCACCTCGGGCTGAACCCCTACCTGCCGTCGAAGGTGTCGGACTACCTGGGCAGCGGCACCCCGATCTGGGCGGTCTACGAGCCCGGCAGCGTGCTCAGTACGATGGCGTGTCGTTACCGGACAGCTATCGGGGACGCACACGGCGCTCACCAGGAGCTGCTCACGATGCTCCGCGAGTTCAGCCTCGAGGAGAAGTCATGAGCCCACGGGTGATGATCGTCTACGGGACCCGCCCCGAAGCGATCAAGATCGCGCCGATGGTGCACGCGTTGCAGCGCTCCGAGCTTCTCGAGCCGTACCTGGTCTCCACCGGCCAGCACCGCGAGATGGTCGACCAGGTGAACACCTTCTTCGGTATCACTCCCGACGTCGACCTCGACCTGATGACCCACGGCGCCACGGTCAACGAGATCTACCGCCGCGTCCTCGAGGGCGTCGAGCGAGTCATCGCCGAGGCCGCGCCTGACGCCATCCTGGTCCAGGGCGACACAGCCTCCGCGTCCGCCGCCGCGCTCGCGGCCTTCTTCGCCCAGGTCCCGGTGGTCCACCTCGAGGCCGGTCTTCGTACCGGCAACATGCGCTCACCGTTCCCGGAGGAGGCGAACCGCCGACTCGCGGCCGTCGTCACCGATCTGCACCTCGCGCCGACCTCGGGATCCCGGGCGAACCTCGAACGCGAGGGCATCGACCCGGCCACGATCGTGGTCACCGGGAACACCGTGATCGACGCGCTGCACTGGACCGTCCGTCAGGACGTCCAGTTCACCTCCGGGCTGCTCGACGAGCTCGGCAAGGAGCGACGCCTGGTGCTGATCACGACGCACCGCCGGGAGGCTTGGGGGGAGCCGATGAAGGCTGCCATGCGCGGGATCGCCCAGAGCGCACGGCTACACCCGGACGTCGACTTCGTCCTGCCGATGCACCGCAACCCGATCGTGCGGGAGGTGGTCGACGAGTCGCTCGGCGACGTCACCAACGTCGCGCTCATCGAGCCGTTGGACTACGCCGAGTTCGCGCACCTGATGAAGAAGGCGACCATCGTGGTCACCGACTCCGGAGGGGTCCAGGAGGAGGCCCCGAGCCTCGCCGTCCCGGTCCTCGTCCTGCGCGACACCACCGAGCGCCCCGAGGGCGCCGAGGCAGGCACGGTCAAGCTGATCGGCACCGACCAGGCCGTCGTCCACGCCGAGATCGAACGCCTGCTCACCGACCCGGTCGCGCACGCCTCGATGGCGACCGCCATCAACCCGTACGGCGACGGCTTCGCGGCCGAGCGCTCGGTCCGCGCCATCGAGTCGATGCTCTGCGGGACCGAGCGTCCCGAGGAGTTCGCGCCCGGCCTCACCGCCGGCGCGCGATGAAGACCCACTCAACCCAGGAGGACCAGTGTTCGAACGCGGCGTGGCGGTAATCGGGCTCGGCTACATCGGGCTGCCCACCGGCGCGACCCTGGCGAGCCACGGCATCAATGTCCTCGGGGTCGACGTCGACCCCGACGTGGTCGACCAGATCAACGCCGGGAAGGCGCCGTTCGCGGAACCCGACCTCAGCGCCGCGGTCGAGCGAGCGGTGCAGAAGGGCCTGCTCAGCGCCCGGCTCGACGTGCCCGAGGCCGACGTCTACCTGATCGCCGTACCGACGCCGTTCAAGGGTGATCACCAGCCCGACCTCGCCTATGTCGAGGCGGCGACCCGTGCGGTCGCATCGCACCTCGAACGCGGCGCGCTCATCATCCTGGAGTCGACCTCGCCGCCTGGGACCACCGAGCAGATGAGCGCCTGGCTGGCCGAGGAGCGCCCTGACCTGTCCTTCCCGCACCAGGACGCCGAGAACCCCGACGTGCACCTCGCGCACTGCCCCGAGCGGGTGCTGCCCGGCCAGATCATGCGCGAGCTCGTCGAGAACGACCGGATCGTCGGCGGGCTCACCCCGGCGTGCGCCGAGCGGGCGGCCGCGCTCTACCGCGTCATCTGCCGCGGCCGGGTCACCCTGACCGACGCGCGAAGCGCGGAGATGGCCAAGCTGGTCGAGAACTCCTTCCGCGACGTGAACATCGCCTTCGCCAACGAGCTCGCCGAGGTGTGTTCGCACCTCGACCTCGACGTCTGGGAGATCATCCGGCTGGCGAACAAGCATCCTCGGGTGAACATCCTCAACCCCGGCCCCGGCGTCGGCGGTCACTGCATCGCAGTCGACCCGTGGTTCATCGTCGCCGCCGCGCCGGAACAGGCCACGATCATCCGGGCGGCTCGCACCACCAACGACTCACGCCCGCGCTCGGTCGCCGGAGAGGTCAGTGCGGTCGCTGCCGAGGGCGCGAGCGTCGCGTGTCTGGGACTCACCTTCAAGGCGGACGTCGACGACATCCGGGAGAGCCCCGCCGTCGAGGTGGTCCGGCTCCTCGCCGAGGACCGGCCGGACCTTCGCCTGACGGTGGTCGACCCGCACGTGGCCGCACTGCCCGCCTCTCTGGCGGACGCCGGGGTGGCGCTGTCGGCGGACACCACGGGCGTGGTCGGGTCCAGTGACGTCGTCGTTCTCCTCGTCGACCACCAGGTCTTCCGCGCGCTCGACCCGAAACTGCTGGCCAGCCGGCCCGTGATCGACACCCGCGGCGTCTGGAACCCGGCGACGTACCGGACCGACTGACCGACCGGCCTCAGCGCGCGGCGGCCGGTTCGATCGCGATCCGGACGGCATCGTTGCGGACGAACGCCACCGAGAACCTCCGACCCGCGATCACCCGTGAGGCAGCGAACTCCGCTGCCCGGGTGTGGTCGAACAGCGGAGGGCGGACCCGACCGTCCGCGCTGAGCACCAGGTGCCACGGCGCCGGCGACCGGCCCGCGTAACCCTCGACGGTCGACTCGTGGGCACGGACCAGTTCGGCGGCGTCCACCTCGAAGGCGAACCCTTCGTCACCGACCACGACAGGCACCACGATCTCCGCTTCCCGGCCGGTGTGGGCGAAGTGGCGCAGGACCGCCGTCGGGTCCGACCGTCGCCCGTCGGGCCAGTGGCCGACCAGCCGGAGCCGGTCGGGACCTGTCCATCCAGCCTCGGTGAGGACGGGGGCCAGCGGCTCCTCGGCGAGCTCCAGGAAACCGTGGGTGCTGCGGCTCGCGGTCACCATCCGGGTGCCGACGGCCACGGTCGCGGCCCGGACGGACGGATCGAGCACGAGCGGGCGCTCGTCGCCGTCGAGAACCAACCGGACGGCGTACGTCGTGCGCACCGAGACCGGATCGGGGTGGTCCGGGTCGACCGCGAGGGCGCCGGCATCGACCGCGACCGTGAACCGGGGCGCCTCCGACGCATCGGAGTCCCAGCGCACCGGGCACAGCGTGGTGTCCTGCCCGGCCCGCACCACCAGCACCGGCTCCTCCTCGGGGACCGCGCCGGCACGCGCCACTCCGGTGATCTCGAGGGTGCCGTCGACAACCGTCAGACCTGTGACGCGGGCCCACGGCTGATGCACCCTGACGCCGAAACCCTCCGCGGCACGCCGCAGGGGTTGCAGCTCGAAACCGTCCCGTCCGGGCGCAGGTCGCGACGCGAGATAGCGCCCAGGTCCGTGACAGGGGCCGAGCACTGCCAGCGTCCGCCGTACGCCGGGCGCCACCAGGTCGACCACCAGCTGCCGGAAGCCCCCGTTCGCGTCGGAACCGGCCACCAGGTCGGCGACGTCGACCCGGGCTTCGATCTCTGCCAGGTCCTCGCCGACCAGCGCTCGCGGGCCGCGGTGGAGAACCGGACGTGCCTCGGACCGTCGACCTTCGGCGTCGACGAACGCCACCCTCACCTCGACCGAGTCACCGAGGCGGAGGTCGGAGTCGACGAGCAGCCGGACCCCTAACTCGCGATCGTCGTCGGACCAGGCCGCGTCTTCGAGAGTCAGCTGGATACCGGGCGCCTCGACCACCTTCGTGGCCAGCGGTAGGCGCTCGCTCCCGGGAAGTTCGGCGACGAACCGGCGCCGCAGACCGCCGGTGCGGACCACCGGAGCTTCGCGGCCGTACCGGTCCGCGTGCGCGACCAGGGCCGCCAGCGCATCGCCGTCAGCGTCCAGGACCAGTTTCGTCTGGACCCGGAAGAAGGGCGCCAGCGAGTCGACCGCGTCGGCACGGTCCAGCCTGCCGGCCAGGTCGCGGGCTGCCGCCAGGTACTCGGGCCGGCGCGACGGTGGCTGTCGCACGGCCGCGTCCACGACCGTGGACAGATCGATCTCCAGCAGGTGCCGGCGGAGCAGCCGCTGAGCCGGCTCGGGAAGGTCCTCAGCGAGGTCGAGCACCAGTCCCGCCGAGGCGCAGCGGTCCCGGACCACCAAGAGTTCGGCGCTCCGCTGGGTGATCGAGAGCTCGCCGCCGTCCCGTCGACGCCAGTAGTACGCGATCCGGGGCAGCACATCGACCGCGGTGGCGGCGGTGTGCACGGCGATGCTGACCGGGTAGTCCTCCAACGTGATAGCCGGGAACACGAACCCTCCGGCATCCCAGAACGTTCGTCGGTAGACCTTGTTCCACGCCATCCGGTCCAGCACCAGTTCCGGTCGCTCCCGGATCGACGTCCGCCGACCGGGACCGGTGATCGCCTGGGCGTGCAGGAACGAGGGCACCGTGGCCAGCGCGTCGAACCGGGCCGCGCCGCCCACCGCGAAATCGGAGCCCGAGGACAGCAGCGAGCCGACCAGGTCGGCGTACGCGTGCGGCGGCACGACGTCATCACTGTCGACGAAGGCGAGGAACTCCCCGCGAGCGTGCCTGGCTCCGGTGTTGCGGGCGGGTCCGAGACCCTGGTTGTCCTGGGTCAGCAGGATGAAGCGCGGATCGCGTTCGCACCAGGCCTCGACGAGTGCCCGGGTGCCGTCCGTCGAACCGTCGTCGACCAGCACGACCTCGAGGTCGACGTCCTTCTGACGACCGAGTGATTCCAGACACGCGACCACGTACCGCTCGACGTTGTAGAACGGCACGACCACGCTCAACAGCGGCACTGCACCCACCCTCCTGCCGACCCCGGCTTCGAGGGCGGCGGCTGTGCGCAGGGTATCCTCACGCCTGCTATGACCATCGGTTCCCGCGCATCGGAAGGCTGACGCCACGTGTCCCGACATGAAGGTTTCCCTCTCAAGGGATCCAGCATCCTGGTGACCGGGGGTACCGGCTCCTTCGGCAAGGCGTTCATCCGCTACGCCCTGGACAACCTCGATCCGAAGCGCCTGATCATCTTCTCGCGTGACGAGCTGAAGCAGTTCGAGGTGCGCGCGCTGTTCGGCGACGACCCCCGGCTGCGCTTCTTCATCGGCGACATCCGCGACCAGCAGCGCCTGTTCCGCGCGATGCACAACGTCGACTTCGTCGTCCACGCCGCGGCCCTCAAGCAGGTCGACACCGGCGAGTACAACCCGTTCGAGTTCGTGAAGACCAACGTGATGGGCTCGCAGAACGTGGTCGAGGCTGCCATCGACGCCGGCGTGAAGAAGGTCGTCGCGCTCTCCACCGACAAGGCCTCCAGCCCGATCAACCTGTACGGCGCCACCAAGCTGACCGCCGACAAGATCTTCATCCTGGGCAACAACTACGCGGCGTCGTACCCGACCCGGTTCGCCGTGGTCCGCTACGGCAACGTGACCGGCTCGCGCGGCTCGATCATCCCGAAGTGGAAGGCGATGCACGACAACGGCGAGAAGCTGCCGATCACCGACCTGCGTTGCACCCGGTTCCTGATCACCCTGCCGCAGGCCGTGCAGATGGTGGTGGACACCTTCGAGCTGATGCAGGGCGGCGAACTGCTCGTGCCGCACATCCCCTCGCACAAGGTGGTCGACCTGGCTCACGCGGTCGCCCCGGGCGCCGAGTTCGTCGACATCGGCCTCCGCCCCGGCGAGAAGCTGCACGAAGAGATGATCAGCCCGGAGGAGGGCCGCCGCGCGGTCATCATCCAGGACGGCAAGTACTACGTCATCGAGCCGGAGACCCCGCAGTGGGGCTACCAGCCGATCACCGACGCGGTGCCGGTGCCCGAGGGCTTCCACTGCGCCTCGGACAAGAACGACATCTGGTGGGGCGTGGACGAACTCCGCGAGGTCCTGGAGTCGGGCATCTGATGCTCCCCTACGGTCGACAGTCCATCGCCGAGGACGACATCGAGGCTGTCGCCGCGATCCTGCGCGGTGACTGGCTGACGACCGGGCCGACGGTCACCGCCTTCGAGGAGGCGATCAGCGCGGCCACCGGCGGTCACCGTGCGGTCACCTGCACCTCCGGCACCGCCGCCCTGCACATGGCGTACGCCGCGGCGGGTGTGGGACCGGGCGACCAGGTCGTCACCACCCCGATGACGTTCGTCGCCACTGCCTCCTGCGCGTCGATCCTCGGCGCCGAGATCGTCTTCGCCGACGTCGAGGAGGACACCGCGCTGCTCGACCCCGGAGCGGTGGACGCCGCCGTCACCGACCGGACCAAGGTGATCGCGGCGGTGGACTACGCCGGGCATCCCGCCGACTACGCCGCCCTGCAGCCGATCGCGGACCGGGTCGGCGCCCTGACCCTGGACGACGCCGCGCACTCGGTCGGCGGCACTGCGGGCGGCCGCCCGGTGGGCGACCTGGCGGACATCACCACGCTCTCGTTCTTCCCGACCAAGAACCTCACCACCGGCGAAGGCGGCGCGGCCGTCTTCAAGGACGACGCCCTGGCCCAGCGCGCCCACGAGTTCCACTTCATCGGCCTGGTCCGTGACGCCGGCCGGTTCGAGATCACCGACGAGGGGCCCTGGCACCAGGAGGTGCACGAGTTCGGGATCAACTACCGGCTCACCGACGTGGCCTGCGCGCTCGGACTCTCCCAGCTCTCCCGGCTGCAGGCGTTCAAGCAACGACGGACCGAGATCACCGCGCGCTACAACGCCGCGTTCGCCGGCGTCGACGGCCTGCGTACCCCGGTCCAGCGACCTGAGGTCGATCCGGCCTGGCACCTGTACCCCATCCGGATCCTGGAGGGCCGCCGCCGCGAGGTCTTCGAGAAGATGCGTGAGCGCGGCATCGGCGTCCAGGTGAACTACATCCCGGTCTACTGGCACCCGGTCTACGCCCACCTGGGCTACCAGCGCGGGATGTGCCCCAACGCCGAGGCGTTCTACGCCGAGGAGCTGTCGCTGCCGCTCTACCCCGATCTCACCGACGCCCAGGTCGACCAGGTCGTCGAGACACTCACCGAGGTCCTCGCTTGAGCGACCGGACGGAGCGCCCGTCCGGCGGCAGGGTCGGCGTGATCACGCAGGCACGGATGACCAGCACCCGCCTGCCCGGCAAGGTCCTGCTCGAAGCAGGCGGCCGCACCCTGCTCGACCACCACCTCGACCGCCTCGAGGCCGCCGGCCTGGAGGTGTACGTCGCCACCACGGTCAATGCCAGTGACGACCCGATCGTCGAGCTCGCGACCCGGCGCGGCCTGTCCGTCCACCGCGGCAGTGAGGACGACGTCCTGGCCCGGTACACCGGGTGCGTCGAGGAGTTCTCGCTCGCCACCGTCGTCCGGGTCACCTCGGACTGCCCGCTGATCGACGGCGCCCTGATCCGCAAGGGCATCGAGATCTTCGAGGCCGAGGACGACCCGTGGACCTACGTCTCCAACGGCCTCGACCGCACCTATCCGCGTGGCTTCGACTTCGAGGTGTTCAGCGCGCGGGCACTGCTCGACGCCGGCGAGAAGGCGACCGAGCAGCCGCAACGCGAGCACGTGACGCCGTACCTGTACGCGAACGTCTCCGGCCGGATGTCGTTGCGCAACCTGTCGCGCACCGCCGACGCGTCGGCGTACCGGGTCACGCTGGACACCGCGGACGACCTGGCCCTGATCCGTGCCCTCATCGAGGAGCACGACGCCGCCGCCCTCGACGTCGACCAGATCATCGCGGTCCTGGACGCGCACCCCGACCTGGTGGCGATCAACGCGCACATCGAGCAGAAGAAGCTGGGCCAATGACGAAGACACTGGTCATCCACGCCGGGATCTACAAGACCGGGTCCAGCGCGATCCAGCTGTACCTGGCGCGGGCCGAGGCCGCCCACGACCTCGGCCACGCGACCTACCCGGTCCTCGGACGAGGTCTGGGTTACCAGCACAACAACCTCAACGCCGAACTCCGCGGCGCCCCCGGCTTCACGCCGCGACTCGGCTCCTGGGACGACCTCGCCGCCATGATCAACGCCGGGACGAGTACCACCACGGTTGTCTCGTCGGAGAACTTCTCGACGTTCACCGCCGAACAGCTGACCCGGCTCGGTGACAAGTTCCGCGCCGCCGGTATCCGGATCCGCTGGGTGCACTACCTACGCGACCAGGCCAGTTTCTACAACGCCTTCTACGTCGAGCGGCTCGTCAACATGCGTCCCGAGTTCGAGGACGTGATCAACCTTCCGTTCGAGGACTTCGGATCGTGGAGCCCGATCCCGCTCGACCTCCTGAACTACGCCGATTTCGTCGAGATGCTGCGCACCGCGATCCCGGACGTCGATCTGGTGCTGCGGCCGTTCTCCCGCGCCCACCTGGTGGACGGGGACGCTGTCGCGGACTTCTGCGCAGCGACCGGCGTGCCCTACGAAGCGCGACATGCCGTCACCACGAACGTCGGCACCGGGTGGCGGACCGTCGAGACCGCGCGTCGGCTCACCCCGCTCGTGGGCAGCGCCCGCCTTCCGGCCAAGCTCCGACGGGTCGAGAACCCGGCGGCAGCGCGGATGCGCTGGATCGCGCTCATCCGCAGCGAGCTGTCCAAGGCGAGCACCGAGGTCGGCTGGAACACGGAGTCGGCGATCTACATGACGCCCGAGTTCCGCGCCGTCCTGGAGGAGCGCTACCGCGACCAGAACGAACGGGTCGGCCGCATCGCCGGCTTCGACTGGCCGGCGATCGTCGCGGCCGAACCGATCAAGGCCTACAACATCGGCGACTACTCGACCATCCCCGGCGACCAGGTGATGACCGTCGTTGAACGGGTGATGGCGGCGACCCTGGCCAAGCCCCAGGAGATCCAGGACCTCCCGCTGCGTGAGGAGCAGCCGCACCCGGGTCTGACCCGGCGAGCGGTTCGACGCGTTCTGCGTCGCTCGGGCGACTGACCCGGGTCAGGGGCCGAGTTTCTCCTCGACCACCCGCAGCCGCTCCTCGAAGACGACGGCCGCACTGATCCGGGCCCGCACCTTGGCGTGCTCCGCGCGGACCTCGTCGACCAGCCGGCGGGCCTCCGCCTTCTCGGAGTCATCCGCCACGAAGTCGGGGTCGTCGACGCGGGCGCTCAGCTCCGCGACCCGTTGCTCGAGCGCCGCGAGCTGCGGTGAGATCCGGATCAGCTGGCGCTCCAGCTCGTCGATGCGGGCCTGCTGCGTGCGGACCTCGCGGAGCGCCGTGAGCAGCGAGCCGAGCTTCGACATCAGTCGTCTCCTGTGAGCGGGAGGAATCGCAACCGGCCGGAATCGATCCAGCCGCGGACCAAGTCTGCCTCAGCGGCGATCCGGTGCTCGGGTCCCACCCCGGTCGCGTCGCCCCACTGGTGCCGCCAGGCGGTCTGCGTCGGATCGTCGACGAAGGAGATCCCGGTGAGCAGGACCTCGGCTTCGGGGAAGAGGTTCATCGCCAGCCAGGCGGCCGTGGTCCCGGTGGTCGGCGCCAGCTGCTGCTCGCGCCAGGGCAGGCCCAGTGCCTCGTTGATCGGGATCGCGACCGCGTCGTTGCGCGCCACCGCGAAGCCCAGGTCGTCGGGCCAGTTCGCCGGCCAGACCTCCGGCCGGCCGTACATCCGCATCGGCTCCAGCAACACGTAGAGCCGCTCGCGGTAGCGGTCGAAGAAGTCCGGCGTCGCCGGCACCATCCGCGAGAAGAGCACGACGTGCGTGCAGCTCCCCTGGACCGGCGGATCACCGGGACGGTCGGTGACGAACGAGTTCGCCCGGATCACCAGATCGGCCGCGTCGATCTCGGCAGCGCGCGCGGCCGACGGCTCCATCGGCGCGTTGCCGACGACGGCGATCCGGCGTACCGACGCGGACGCGGAATAGGCCTCGGCCAGCTCCCGCAAGGGAGCCAGCCGAGGGTCCAGGGTCAGCGCGGGACTCAGATGAGCCCCTTGTCCTCGAGGTAGTCCTCGGCCACGTCCTCGGCCTTCTCGCGGTCGAGGTCGACCCGGCCGATCAGGGTGGTGAGGTCCGCGGTGGTCAGGACCGAGGCGAGCCGGTCGAGCGCCTCCTTGGCCTCCGGGTGCGTCGCCAGCCAGGCGCTGTTGACGATCGGGACCAGGTTCTCCGCGTTCTGCACTGCCTGGTCGTCGGTCAGGATGACCAGGCCGTCGCTGTCGAGGGTGGCGTCCGTGGTGCCCACCGAGCCGAGCTGGGTGTTGCCCTCGACCAGGTCGTTCTTCGTGTCCTGGCTGCCGAACCCGGTGGGCTCGAAGCCGCTGATCTTGATCTTGTAGACGTTCTCCAGGCCCTTCTGGCAGTCGTCGCGCTCCGGGCAGTCGGAGTTGGCACCGAGCTTCACCGCGATCCCGGAGGCGCCGAGGTCGGAGAGCGTGCTGAGGTCGTTCTCCTCGGCGAACTTCTTGGTGACCGCGAACGCGTTGGCGTCCTGCGCCGACGCCGGGGCCAGCGCGGTCAGCCCGTACTGCTCACCGAGCTTGTTCAGCTCGGCGAGGGTGGCGTTGGCGTCGGCGGAGGCGACCTTGGCCGCGTCGTCGCCGTTCGCCTTGCGGTTCAGCGCCTCGGTCATCGAGGACAGGTAGTCGGCGGAGATCTGCACGTCGCCGTCGATGAGCGGCTGCAGGTAGACGTCGCGGCCGCCCAGGTTCTTCACCTCGGGATCGAAGCCGGCGTCGTCGAGCAGCGCGGCGTAGAGCTGGGTCAGGATGTCGGCCTCGGTGAACTTCTGGCCGACGACCACGACCGTGCCGAGGTCCTTGTCCGCGTCGGTACTGCCCGTGTCGTCGTCGCCGTCATTGCCGCAGGCGGCCGCTCCGAGCAGGAGGACGAGCGCCGCGAGAGCGATCAGGAGTCGCCGTACGAGTGAGTTCTTCATTCGGTGTTCCGCCTTCTGTGTCCCGCAGCGTCGCTGCGCGTGTCCGGCAGGCCTGGCCGCGACCGGGTGGGGTCCGGTCGCTCGAGCCCACGGGCATGAGACTAGCCAGAGGTCACCGACAACGGCGTCACCAGCCGTTGGACGAGAGCGAAGGACAGCTCCAGAAACAGGGCAATCCCGGCGACGATCAGCGATCCGGCCACGACTTCCGCGGTCACGTTGCTGTCGTAGCCGTGCACGATGATCCGGCCGAGACCGGGACCGGCGACCAGCGCGGCGATGGTGGCGGTGGCCCACACCTGTACGACGGCGAGGCGGAGTCCGGCGATGATCAGCGGCGCGGCCAGCGGCAGCTCGACCCGGCGCAGCACGCTCCGCTCCGACATGCCCATCCCCCGGGCCGCCTCGACGATGTCGTCGTCGACCTCCGCCACGCCGGTGTAGGTGTTCGTGACGATCGGCGGCAGCGCGAAGAGGGCCAGGGTGATCAAGGTGGCCAGGCCGGAGCGCCCGAACGGCCCGAAGTCGGCCGTCCCGAACACCCCCAGCGAGAGCAGCGCGAGCAGCGCGACGATCGGGATCGCCCGGCCGATGTTGGTCAGGTTGACCGCCAGCGTGCCGCCGTGGCGCCGGTGCCCGAGCCAGAGCGCCAGCGGCAGCCCGACGGCGATGGCGAGCACCACCGAGGCGAGGGTGAGCAGGAAGTGCTGGAGCATCAGCTCCGGGACGCCGTTGGCGCCGTGCCAGTGGTCGCCGTCGCGGAACCACTCCCAGACGCCGTTCACACGCCCACCACCGCAGGAGTCGCGCGCATCGAGCGCCGCCGCCACGGGGTCAGCAGCCGCTGCACGCCGACCAGGACCAGGTCCAGGGTCACCGCCAGCAGGACGCAGAGCACGCTGGTGGCCAGCACCTGGGCCTTGAAGTCGGTCGCCGTCGCCTGGACCAGCAGGTCTCCGAGGCCGCCGTAGTCGAGGATCGAGCCGACCGTGGTCAGCGCCACCGCGGAGACGGTCGCGATCCGGAGGCCGGCCATGATCGCGGGCAGCGCCAGCGGCACCTCCACCTGCCACAGCAGACGCTGTCCGGCGTACCCCATGCCCACGGCCGCCTCCCGTACGTCGGGCGGGACGGCGTGCAGGCCCTCGAGGATGTTGCGGACCAGGATCGTCAGCGAGTACAGCGCGAGGCCGATCACCACCGTGTTCCGGGTCAGCCCGGTCAACGGGACCAGCAACGAGAAGAGCGCCAGCGACGGGATCGTGTAGATCGCCGTGGTCGTGCCGACGAGCACTCCTTCGAGTTTTCGGTAGCGTCGGGCCAGCAGCGCCACCGGTGCCGCGATCACCAGACCGAGCGCCACCGAGATCAGCACGATCTCCAGGTGCTGCACCAGGGCGTCGGTCAGGTCCGAGGCCCGGGTGGAGTAGTACCGCCCGCAGATCCATTCGTTGCGGGTCAGGCAGTTGCCCGTTTCACCGTCCACGAAGGGGAAAGCCAGGGATGGGACCACGGACCGAACCTAGCGCGTGGCGCCGATGAATCAGCCGATGATCCGGCTCGAGGGCGTCGGCAAGACGTACGACGACGGCACCGTGGCGGTCGGCGCGCTCGATCTCGACGTCCCCGCGAACGCACTCGTCTGCCTGGTCGGGCCGTCGGGCTGCGGCAAGTCGACGACGCTGAAGATGATCAACCGGCTGATCGAGCCGACGTCAGGGCGGATCCTGCTCGACGGCGTCGACGTGACCACGACCGACCCGGTCGCCCTGCGCCGTGGGATCGGCTACGTGATCCAGCAGGTCGGCCTGTTCCCGCACCAGGACATCGCCACGAACGTGGCGACGGTCCCGAGCCTGCTCGGCTGGGACCGGAAGCGGGCCAAGGCACGCGCCCTCGAGCTCCTCGAACTGGTCGGCCTGGAGCCGGCCGTGTTCGCGAAGCGTTACCCGCACCAGCTCTCCGGCGGTCAGCGCCAGCGCGTCGGGGTCGCCCGGGCACTGGCCGCGGACCCGCCCGTGCTGCTCATGGACGAGCCGTTCGGCGCCGTCGACCCGGTGGTCCGCGGCCGGCTCCAGGACGAGTTCCTCCGCCTGCAGCGTGACCTCGGGAAGACGGTCGTCCTGGTCACCCACGACATCGACGAGGCCGTGAAGCTGGGCGACCTGGTGGCCGTGTTCGCCTCCGGCGGCCGCCTGGCCCAGTACGCCGAACCGGCCCAGATCCTGGGTGCGCCCGCGGACGACTTCGTCACCGAGTTCGTCGGCCGTTCCCGGGGCCTGCGCCGGCTCGCGGTGACGGCCATCGACCCGGCCCACCTGGAACCGCTGGAGGGCGTCAGCGCGGCCGATCTGGCCGGCACGGTCGATGCGAGCGCCACCCTCGAGGAGGCGATGGGCCTGCTGCTGCGCGAGGACAAGGGACTCGTCGGGGTCACGGACGGGCCGAAGTTCCTGGGCGTGCTGACCCCGAACGGGATCCACGCGATGTTGCGCGCGGACGTCCGGGCGGACCGCGGCGACTGAGAGGTCCGGAGGGCGTCAGGCGAGTTTGGCGGTGTCCTCGGCCGAGTGCTTGCCCGCGGCGTGGGCGACCTTCTCGTCGAAGGACATCAGATCGTCGAGCGAGCCTCGCTCCGGCTCGTCGTCGATCAGTTCCGCCTCGCGTTCGGCGACCAGGATCGCGATCGACTTCTCCAGCTCGGCGACGCGCTCCTCGGCGACCGTCGTCGCGCCCTCGGCGCGTTCGGCCCTGAGCCGCTGCTCGACGGCGTCGCGCTGGGCGACCACCAGAGCGCCCTGGAGCTCGCGCAGCGTCAGGTTCGAGGCGGCCAGGCGTTCGGTCATCGCCGTGGTGAACTCGGCGTGCTCGGCGGCACGCTCGGTGAACAGGGTCCGGTAGGCGTGCGCGGCGGCGGCACGGTCGGCGCCGTTCTCGCGACGGGACTGCAGGACCTCGGTCCAGACGATCCGGACCGCGGCCCAGGCGAGGACGATCGCGGTGACGGCGGCCGCACTGAGCAGCGCCGGGGACTGTGAGGGCAGGGCGAGGGCGACGGCCAGAGTGGCCACCGTGAGCAGCGAGACCGCGACGGTCATGCGGACGCTGCGTTGCCGACGGCGCTCCGGAGAGCGACCGGTGGAACGGTTGGCTGCCATGTCGACCAGGGTAGGTCGCTAGACCTGTCCGGGCGGCACCCGACACGCGTGCTCGAGCAGCAGGCCCGCGGTCAGCGCCAGCGCGGCGCCGACGGCGGCGAAGAGGCCGTGGAGCACAGCCTGCTGGGCGTTCTCACCACTCACGCCGATGTAGGAGATCGCCGAGCCCAGGAACCCGCCGAACGCGAAGGCTCCGAGCCGGGCGATCGTCTTGCCGAGGACCAGCCGGGCCAGCCCCTGCTGGGCACTGAGGCGACGGCGCTCGCGGTGCACGGTGCGCCAGGTGAGGTAGGCGATCCCGGCGACGACCAGCGCGACGAACCAGGTGACGCCGATCGCCAGCCACGAGACGCTCGGGGTCGGGGCGTCCGCCCGGAGGCTCTGGCCGCGGACCGCCCAGCCCAGGAAGAGCCCGATCAGGCCGATCACGACCAACGGACCGGGGCCGGTCGGGCGGATCGTCCCCCCGGGAGCGTCCTCGGGCAGGTCGTCCTGCCGCTGCGGCGGCAGTTCGCGGGTCACTGCAGTTCGAGCCCGACGTCGTCGCGGCGCACGACGCCGTCCCGGCCGGTCTTCTCGAGCAGGTCGGCGACCGCCCCGAAGCCGGGGATCTCCGCGTCGGGCTGGACGTCGAACCACGGCGCCAGCACGAAGGCACGTTCGGCTGCCCGCGGGTGCGGCAGGGAGAGGTGCTCGTCGTCCACGTGGCGGTCCCCGACGACGATCAGGTCGACGTCGAGGGGCCGCGGGGCGTTGCGTTCCGCGGTCCCGGTGCGGTCGCGGCCGTAGGCCGTCTCGATCGCCAGCGCGCGCTCGAGGAGCGTCCGCGCCGAGAGCGTGGTGTCGACGAGCACGACTGCGTTGAGGAAGTCGTCGGAGCCGTCGGGCGCATCCACCGGCGCGGTCTCGTAGACAGGCGAGACGTCGGTGACCCAGACGTCCGGGGTCTCGCCGAGGGAGTCGATCGCGCCCTGGAGGTTCTCGATCCGGTCCCCGAGGTTGGAGCCGAGCGAGAGCACGGCCCGGCGGATCGGGTGCATCTCGCCCGTGAGGGTGTCGGCGCTGACGACGGCGGGGTTGGGGGACTCGGTCACGTGCGCCTCCGGGTGATGGTCAGGGCCACGTCCGAGAAGGTCGCGTCGATCGGGGCCTGCGGCTTGTGGACGGTGACTTCCACCTGGTCGACCAGGTCATACCCGAGGCAGACGTCAGCGATGCGCTGCGCCAGGGTCTCGATCAGGTCGACCGGGTCCTGCTCGACCGCGGCCTTGACCGCGGTCACGAGCGCTCCGTAGTCGACGGTGGCGGCGAGATCGTCGCCGGCTGCCGCCGGCGCCGTGTCCAGGCCGAGCACCAGGTCGATCACGAAGAGCTGGCCGTCCCGACGCTCGAAGTCGAACACACCGTGATGTGCATGGATCTCGATGCCGCGCACCGCCAACTGATCACTCATCTTCGATGACCTTACCTGCGGCCGAGGAGGGGCCAAATTCGAGACCGCGCAGCTGCTGGACCACCCGGAGG
The DNA here is from genome assembly GCA_036676945.1 of Marmoricola sp. GTDB lineage: Bacteria > Actinomycetota > Actinomycetes > Propionibacteriales > Nocardioidaceae > Marmoricola. The sequence continues at coordinate 8,850 of JAKFBZ010000057.1, read as the reverse complement.
GCGTCCGCACTGGCCCGCGCCTCGTGCACCCGCACCGCCCAGACGCCGAGCAGGCCGGCGATCGTCGTCAGCGCGACGTTCGCGTCCTCACGGTCCAGGACCGGGCGGGGCTCCCCGCTCCCGTCGGCGAGGAGCGCACCGAGGAACGACTTCCGGCTGGACCCGAGCAGGACCGGCAGACCCAGGTCGTCGAGCCGGTGCAGGCCGCGCAGCAGGTCCCAGTTGTGCTCGGCGGTCTTGGCGAAGCCGAGACCGGGGTCGATCGCGAGCCGCGCCGGGTCGATCCCCGCCGCCAGCGCCGCCTCGACCCGCGCGGCGAGCTCGTCGCGGACCTCGGTCACCACGTCGGCGTACGACGCCCGTTGCTGCATCACGTCGCTGTGCGCCCGCCAGTGCATCGCCACGTACGCCGCGTCCCGCTCCGCGACCACCCGCAGGATGTCCGGATCGGCGAGGCCGCCGGAGACGTCGTTGACCAGCAGCGCACCGGCGTCCAGCGCTGCCGCCGCCACCTCGGCCCGCATCGTGTCGACCGAGACGACCGCGCCCTGCCCGGCCAGCGCGGTGATCACCGGGATCACCCGGGCCAGTTCCTCGGAGACCAGCGGCCGGGTCGCGCCGGGTCGGGTCGACTCGCCCCCGATGTCGAGCAGGTCGGCCCCGGCCGCCACCAGCTCCCGGCCGTGCGCGATGGCACTGTCGGACGCGAGCCACCGGCCCCCGTCGGAGAACGAGTCCGGGGTCACGTTGACCACGCCCATCACCAACGGCCGGTCGGCGGCCGGCAGTCCGGCCACGGTCCGCGGCGTCAACGGCGTCAGCACTGGGCGTACCGCTCTAGCGCGATGCGTTGATGTGCGCCATCGCCTCGGATCGCGTGGCGGCGTTGTGCATGATGCCGCGTACCGCGGAGGTGATCGTGCGGGCACCGGCCTTCTTCACGCCGCGCATGGTCATGCAGAGGTGCTCGGCCTCGATCACGACGATCACTCCGCGCGGCTCGAGGATCTCCATCAGCGAGTCGGCCACCTGGGTGGTCAGCCGCTCCTGGACCTGCGGGCGCTTGGCGTAGAGGTCGACCAGCCGGGCCAGCTTGGACAGGCCGGTGATCTTGCCGGACTCGGCGGGAATGTACCCGACGTGCGCAACGCCGGTGAACGGCACCAGGTGGTGCTCGCACATCGACCAGAGCTCGATGTCGCGGACCAGGATCATCTCGTCGTGACCGATGTCGAAGGTCGTGGTCAGCACGTCCTTCGCGGTCATCCGCAGGCCGGCGGTGAGTTCCTCGTACGCACGCGCGACCCGCGCCGGCGTTTCCTTCAGCCCCTCGCGCTCCGGGTCCTCGCCGATCGCGTACAGCAGTTCGCGGACGGCGGCCTCGGCGCGGTCGTGGTCGAACTCGCCGATCGGGCGCAACGATTCCTCGCTCACCGGGCCGATGCTCACGAGGTGGCCCCAGGCACGTTGCCGGGGTTCGGCGTCTCGCCGAAGGAGTCACCGTCCTCGTTCGGCGGGGTCAGGATCAGCCCGCCCTCCGCCTCGGCGTCAGTGGCGGCGACGTCCGGAGCGGCGCCGTTGCCGGCCGAGCGCGGCACGTCGATCGGCGGGATCGCCGACGGCGTCCGGTCCGGCGACCCGGTCCACGCGGGCCGGGCGGAACGCAGCCGCAGCGGCTGGAAGATCTCCGCGACCTCGGCCTTGTCGAGCGTCTCCCGCTCGAGCAGGGCCAGCACGAGTGCGTCCAGGACGTCCCGGTTCTCCTCGAGGATGTCGAAGGCTTCCTGGTGCGCGGTGGCGAGGAACTTCTTCGTCTCGTCGTCGACGATCGCGGCGACGTCCTCGGAGTAGTTCCTGGTGTGGCCCATGTCCCGGCCGAGGAACGGCTCGCCCGCGGCCTCACCGAGCTTGATCGCGCCCAGACGCTCGGTCATGCCGTACTGGGTGACCATCGCGCGGGCCAGGGCGGTGGCCTTCTCGATGTCGTTGCCGGCGCCGGTGGTCGGGTCGTGGAAGATCATCTCTTCCGCGGCACGGCCGCCGAGCATGTAGGCGAGCTTGTCCAGCATCTCCGAGCGGGTCTGGGAGTACTTGTCCTCGTCGGGCAGCACCATCGTGTAACCGAGGGCCCGCCCTCGCGGCAGGATCGTGATCTTGTGCACCGGGTCGGTGCCCGGGAGCGCCGCGGCGACCAGGGCGTGGCCGCCCTCGTGGTACGCCGTGATCAGCTTCTCCTTCTCGCTCATCAGGCGGGTCCGCTTCTGCGGTCCGGCGATGACCCGGTCGATGGCCTCGTCGAGCGCGGCGTTGTCGATCATCTTGCCGTTCTGACGCGCGGTCAGCAGGGCGGCCTCGTTGAGGACGTTCGCCAGGTCGGCGCCGGTGAAGCCCGGCGTACGGCGGGCGACCGAGAGCAGGTCGATGTCGGGACCCATCGGCTTGCCGCGCGCGTGCACCTTCAGGATCTGCTCGCGACCCTTCAGGTCAGGGGCGTCGACGCTGATCTGGCGGTCGAAACGGCCCGGGCGCAGCAGGGCAGGGTCGAGGATGTCGGGACGGTTGGTCGCGGCGATCAGGATGACCCCGCCACGGACGTCGAAGCCGTCCATCTCGACGAGGAGCTGGTTGAGCGTCTGCTCGCGCTCGTCGTGACCGCCGCCCATGCCGGCGCCGCGGTGACGGCCGACGGCGTCGATCTCGTCGATGAAGACGATCGCCGGAGCATTCTCCTTGGCCTGCTCGAACAGGTCGCGGACCCGGGAGGCACCGACACCGACGAACATCTCGACGAAGTCCGAGCCGGAGATCGAGTAGAACGGCACGCCGGCCTCGCCGGCGACAGCGCGGGCGAGCAGGGTCTTACCGGTACCGGGCTGGCCGTAGAGCAGCACGCCCTTGGGGATCTTGGCGCCGACGGCCTGGAACTTCGCCGGCTCCTGGAGGAACTCCTTGATCTCGCCGAGCTCCTCGATCGCCTCCTCGCAGCCGGCGACGTCGGCGAAGGTGGTCTTCGGCATGTCCTTGCTGATCAGCTTGGCCTTGGACTTGCCGAACTGCATCACCCGGCCGCCACCGCCCTGCACCTGGTTCATCAGGAACAGGAAGATCAGCACGATGATGATGAACGGCAGGATCGTCGCCGCGAGCGAGCCGAGCAGGCTGGGCTGCGGGTTCTTGACGTTGAACTTCTCGATCTTGCCCTCGTCGACCTGCTTCTGGACCTCCTCGACGAGCGCGACCTGCTGACCGTCCACCCAGGTGGCGATCTGCTTCTTGCCGTTGGTCAGCTCGGCGCGGATCTCCTGGTCGCCGCCATCGACGAAGGTGATCTTCTCGATGTCGCCCTTCTTGATGTGGGCCGTCATCGTCGAGGTGTTGACCTCGGTGTATCCGCCGTTGGGGATGACGTACTGGAGGACGAGGATCACGCCCAGACCGCCGAGACCGATCCACAACCAGGGACCACGCAGAATTCGCTTCACGCCCGCCATCATCTCAGGCGAGGGAAGTCCGCGCCTCCGCGCGGTGCGTTTCGGCCCTCCAGCGGGTCTCGGCACCCCTCAGGCCCGTTGGTTGGGCCTGTCGAAACCCTCAGCTGTAGACGTGCGGCGCCAGCGTGCCGATGTCCCGCAGGTTCCGGTACCGCTCCTTGTAGTCGAGTCCGTAACCGACGACGAATTCGTTCGGGATGTCCCAGCCGACGTACTTCACGCCGACCTCCATCTGCTGCGCCTCGGGCTTGCGCAGCAGGGTGCAGATCTCCAGCGAGGCCGGGTTGCGGGAGGCGAGGTTGGAGACCAGCCAGGAGAGCGTCAGGCCGGTGTCGATGATCTCGTCGACGACGAGCACGTGCCGGTTGGTGATGTCGGTGTCGAGGTCCTTGAGGATCCGCACGACGCCGGACGACTTGGTCCCCGAGCCGTAGGAGGAGACCGCCATCCAGTCCATCTCGACGTGGCGGTTGAACGCCCGGGCGAGATCGGCCATCACCATGACGGCGCCGCGCAGGATGCCGACGATCAGGATCTCCTGGCCGTCGTAGTCGGCCTCGATCTTCTCGGCGAGCTCCTTGAGCTTGGTCTGGATCTGCTCCTCGGTGAAGAGGATGTTGACGAGGTCCCCCTCGACGTCCGCGGCGTCCATGGTGCAAGCCTGCCACAGGCAGCGGCCGGGGAAGATCCGGGCCCACGCGCGCGTTGGGGCACACATGCAGCTCTCCGTGCTCGACCTCGTGCCCGTTCGGTCCGACCAGACCACCGGCGACGCCCTCGCGGCGACGCGGAGCCTGGCCCGGGTCGCCGACGCGCACGGCTACCACCGGTACTGGCTGGCCGAGCACCACAACATGCCCGCCGTCGCCGCCACGAACCCTCCGCTGCTGATCGCGATGGTGGCCGCCGCGACCGACCGGATCCGGGTCGGGTCCGGCGGCGTGATGCTGCCCAACCACGCGCCCCTGGTGATCGCCGAGCAGTTCGCCCTCCTCGAGGCGGCGTACCCGGGCCGGATCGACCTCGGCATCGGGCGGGCACCGGGCACCGACCCGGTGACGTCGTACGCGCTGCGCCACGGGGCCGGCGGCGTCACCGACGACGCCGTCGAGCAGTTCCCGTCGTACGTCGACAACGTGATCGCGATGATGAGCCCGGGTGGGGTCGGCCTCCAGGTCGCCGGCCGGATGCACGCGCTCAACGCGACCCCCGCCGCCGTCTCCCGACCCGACGTCTGGCTGCTCGGATCCTCCGACTACTCGGCCCGGCTCGCGGCCGACCGCGGGCTGCCGTACGTCTTCGCGCACCACTTCTCCGGCAACGGCACCGCCGAGGCACTCGCGCTCTACCGGGAGGCCTTCCAGCCGTCCGAGGAGCTCGCCGAGCCGCGGACCTTCCTCACCGTCAACGCCGTGGTCGCCGAGACGGCGGCCGAGGCCGAGCGGCTGGCCGAGCCCCAGCTGCAGGCGATGGTCACGCTGCGGACCGGCGGGACGCTGCGCCCGCAGCGGTTGATCGAGGACGCCGAGGCGGACCCGGTCCCGGACGCGCACCTCCCGCTGGTGCACGCGATGCGGCGACGCTGGGTGATCGGCGACCCCGGGACGGCCGCCGAGCAGCTCCGCGAGCTCGCCTCGACCTACGGGGTCGACGAGGTGATGGTGCACCCGGTCGCCGGTGCGTTCACCGGGACAGCGGTCGACGCCTCCCCGGCACGAGAGACCACCCTCGAGCTGCTCGCGAAGGAACTCCTCTGAGCCGCCCTCACGAGCGCGGGATCACCGGGACGTAGCCGACGTCCTCGGGGTCGACGACGTCCTCGTAACGGACCTCTCCGGCCCACGAGCAGACCAGATCGCGGTACTCAGGCGTGTGCTGGTAGCCGCTGTGCGTGCGCACCACCGGGCCGGGATCCCCGGCGGCGACGGGCGGCACCTCCGGGACCGGTACGTCGAGACGGCTGTCGTTGTCGGAGAAGACCCGGAACCCCAGCGGGTCGGAGCGCCGGAACAGGTTCACCCAGGTGCTGCCGGCCGTCTCGAGCCGGGCGCGCAGACTTCCGGGGTCGGGGGTGTAGTCGGGCAGCTCGGTCCCGTAGCCGACGTCGGGGAACCCCTCGTCGAGTCGTGCCGGGCCGGCGCTCGGGAAGTAGCCGATCGCATCGGGACCGAAGACCGCCGGGAACACCCGCCCGTACAGAGCCCGGATCTGGCTTCCGTAGGTGAGCATCCGGATCCGGCCGAGGGAGGCGTCGTCCAGCCGGCTCGCCATCGACGCGACGATCAGTGAGCCCTGGCTGTGCCCGGAGAGCACCACCTGGTTGCGCGGGTGCGCGTTCAGCGCCCAGCGGGTGCGGAGGTCGAGCTCGGGGACGACACGTTCGGCGTAACAGGGCGGCGCCAGCGGGTGCGCGGCCCGCGGCCAGAAGGTGGTCAGGTCCCAGATCACGCCGACGGCTTTGCGGGTCGATTCGGAACGGCGCAGGTGCGAGCCGAGGAGGACCAGGCCCGCGGCGGCGAGCATCGTCACGTACATCGCGAAGTCGGCGATGCTGCGCGTCTTCGGCCACAGCTCCCACGGCGCCTGGCCGGTGAACGAGAACAGGATCAGCGCCAGCGCGATCGGGCCGGTGATGGTGCCGATGACGTCGAGGAGCGTCTCCGCCCGGTGACTGAACGCGGCGCGCACGCGGCGGGTCCGGCACGCACCCCGATCCCGCCGCGGGATCCGGCTGTCCGGCTCGGCGATCTGCTCGTCGTCGGGCAGTCCGGCGGCGACGTCGCGGCCGGCGTTGCGGGCGAACCGGAAGACGCAGGCACCCAGCCCGACGATGACCAGCAAGAGCCAGAGCACCTGTGCCAGCGGCGTCCACACCAGCACCTGCGGTACGACGATCGTCGTCACGAACTCGTCGCGCGGGTCGAGCGTGATCCGGCCCCGTTTGCCGATCTCGGTGGATCGCGGGATCAGCGTCGCCTCGGTGTCGATCAGTCCCAGGTCGCCTCGGTTCCGGAACGCCGACGAACCGACCAGGCACGGGCGCTGCGGACGGCCCGGCTCGATCGCGCAACTGCGCTCGTAGGAGAGACCGGGGACCGGCAGTTCGAGGGTCGCCCGGCCGCCGGTGATCCTGGTCCGGCCGATCTCGTCGGTGCCCGAGCCCTGGGTGAAGTGGTCAGCGGAGACCCTGCCCGAGTAAAGGACCAGCCGCTGACCCTCGACGGCGTACCGCGCTTTGTGGATCACGACCCGGCCCGATGCCGCGTACTCGTCCTGCTCGGCGGCGGGGGTCGTCGCGACCGAGGTGGTCAGATCGCCCACCGAACGGTCGTTGCCGTTGAAGAGGTCGGCGGCCCCGATGACGGCGCTGGAGGTGAACAGCAGCCCGATCCAGGCCGCGGCGGCGAGGAGCACCGACGGGCCGGCGCCCCGCCAGGCCTTTCCGTTGTCGCCCGGCTGCAACGAGTGCCAGCGGAGCAGCACGCAGAACCAGATCCCGGCGACCACCAGGGCGCCGGCCACCACGTCGTACTGCGTCGCGACCCACCAGCCCGCGATGCCGCTGACGATCACGGCCACCACGACCACCTTCAGCGTCGCTGCCGTGAACGCGAGCCGTTCGAGGAAGAAGACACTGAGGTGCAGGACGGTCAGGACCAGGAACAGCGTGATGAACCAGACGTTGTTGCCCGAGTAGGTGCCGGTCTCGCTGAACTCACCGTGGTAGCGCCACAACCTGACGCCCTGGAGGGCGAAGGCCACGGCGGCCACCCCCACCAGCACGCTCGCGGCCGCGCCGTGACGGAGCGCGTTCGCGGACCGCGGGCCGTCGCCGGTCTCCAGGTCCTGGTCGTGCTCGAGGCAGACCAGCACGGCGCTGCACGCGATCACCAGCCCGCCGATCACCAGCGGGATCAGGGTGATCCTGTCGCCGTCCCAGGTCCGCACCAGCACCTGCGCATCGACGAAGACGATCACGGTCGAGATCCCTGCGGCGAGATGCAGGCTCTGCAGACGGCGGGTGCGCGCGGCCGCGGACCAGAGGTACCGACGGCGCAGCACCGGCACCGGACCGCTCGTCTCGGTCAGCTTCACCGCGTCGCCCTTCGCGTAGTCCGGGCGCACCTGCTCGTAGGCGGTCATCGTCTGCCGGGAGAGGAACCCGAGGAGCAGGACGACCGCGAGAGGGATCAGGCTGGTGACGAACAGCCGCTGCGTCGGCGTCAGCTCGGCGATGAAGTCGAGCGCCCCGGGCACGTGCGCACACTGGGGTACGCCGCCGCGGAAGCACTGCCAGCCGAGCAGGTCGACGCCGATCATGCACGGCATCAGCACCATGAAGACGGTCAGCGCCAGGCTCGAGAGCCGGACCACCCGCACGCCCCAGATCGCCCGCCAGCCGGTGTTGCCGACTTCGAGGCGGGCCCAGTACGCCAGGTTCGCGAGGGCGAACGGGAGCAGCAGCAGCCAGCCGAGTCTGCTCAGCCAGCCCAGGACGCCTTTCACACCCGAGGTCAGCGCGCCCCAGGAGTAGGCCTCGACGGCGACCGTGTGCGCCGGGGTCTGCGCCTCTCCGGGGATCTCCTGGGTCCGCAGCGGGACATCCCCGGTGGTCCGGTAGACCCCGGTCAACCGGTCCCCCGCGACCTGACCGACCTCCCCGTCGGCGACGCCGAGCATCGCGCCGGGAGAGGTGCCGTGGACCCCGTGAACCCGCAGCTCCAGGAAGTCCATCACTCGCACCCTTCTCGCCCGGACGGTCGGTGCTTCCAGGACTAGCAGCGCGAAGGGACCGCGGTCATCCCCCCTTTCGGACCATTGACCGGGGTGAACGCGCTCAGCAGTCGGCTGGCTCGGTGCGGCCGACCACGCGGTGTCGACGGGTCAGGCGACGGTCGGCTTGAAGCGCACGGTCGCGCCGTCGGAGTAGGCGGTGATGTGGCCGGGGAGTTGGATCTCTTTGCCGGTCTTCTCGAAGATGCCCACAACGGCCAGGATGTGGGTGCGGGTGAGTTCGTCGGGGATCGCACCGGCCTCGATCGCTGCGCGTCGTACCACCCGGGTCACCAGCGCGAAGTCCACGGATTCGTCGAGGGCATCGACGTCCAGGGCGCCGTCGCGCACGGCGTCCCGGTACAGCTCCTCGGCGACCCGGTCGACGACCTCCATGTCGTCGCGGATCTGATCGGCGGTGCGCGCCAGAGCATCGGCGATCCCGGGACCGAGTTCGCGCTCGAGCGTCGGCATCACCGTGTGACGGATCCGGGAACGGGTGAACCGCGGATCGGTGTTGTGCGGGTCCTCCCACCAGGTGATCCCGTCGGCCCGGCACGCGGCTTCGGTCTGCGCCCGGGTGATC
>JAKFBZ010000056.1:0-18024 GCA_036676945.1 Marmoricola sp. | reverse complement strand
TCAAGGTGATCCCCGCATCCTTCGGGGAGATCCGGCCTACTACTCGGCACTTGCCGGCGAGCGTGAACGCCAACAGTCCGAACAGAACTCTCGAGCCCGGGGCGAGGCCGTCCCGCTTCGCCCAGGCAGGCTGCCCTAGCGTCCAAGCGGTCTCGCAAGCGGAGGGATTCGTTCATTCGGCGGAGCGCAGCCAAGTGTCCAGGACTGCCCGATCAGTAGATCTCGTCCAGACCCGGTACCCGCCGACGCTGTGACGGTTGTATCGCCTGCCTTGTCGAACGAACTTGAACTCTTCCGGTGGGGATGAGACGAGCATCTTGCTCGGCAGACCGGACCAAGTCGTCCAAACTTCAATGCGGCCTTCTGACGTGAGAGCCAATGCTCGGCGACGCGTGTGGATGTAGCCAAAGTTCGAGTCGCCGCCCCAGAACGGATACAGCCCGGTCCAAGCCACGACGACACCGCGAACGGGGTGCTTCATTTGCGCGAAGCTCTCGTCAAGCTGCTGTTGCTCAGACTTCATCGCTCTATCTTCCCAGCAGGCGCTCCGGCTTTCTCAAACGGAGGGTTGTGACACGGTGGGAACGTGCCCGCCATTGCACACTTGACTCGTGAGCACTCCCGAGCATCCGATGCTGCCGTACCTGATCGATCTTGAAACGCCGTACTCGACTGAACGGGACCGTCCGTACGACGTTGCCGATCTCATTCGCTTCGCGCTCACAGGCACTGACTATTGGGCGGATCTGGCAGTCGGCTGGGTTGAGCAGGGTGCACCTGCGAGTGCCGTCGTGGACGAGCTCTCGGCCCTGGCTGCGTCACGCCAACGGCCACAGTCGCTGCGTCATCGTTCAACGCGACAGCTCAAACAACAGCGAGCCGACTGACAGTTCGAAGCGGTGTCGCGCAACCGGAGGGTTGTGAACGCTCTCCGGACAGGTGCTGTCAGCGCGCCTCGTGGCACGCTTGCGGAATGACGTCCCGCGAGATGCAGATGCTGGTCGAGTCGGGAGATGAAGCGCGCTTCTCCCTGAACATTGAGCCCGAAGGGATGGAATATCACCTGCCACCCCACGAGAAGGTGCTACTGACCTTCCTAAGCGCGGATACCGGAACGCAGTACCTGAACGTTTCGTACTACCCGGATTCGTTGGTGATCTGGCGGCCGGCCGACACCGAGGTGTGGGCAACCCTCGCGGACGGCACTCGCGAACAGATCGCGGGGTGGGCTGAGAACCCAGCGCCTTGGCTCGACTCAGCGAGCGATCTTTCCGGTCACGAGCCGCCGTGGGCTTGGCCACCGCCGAAACAATGACGGACGCTCCGCGACTGATAGCAAACGGAGGGTTGTGAGATGGCCCAATCCGAAGCAGCTAAGACCGTCGCTGTGACCTGGAGAGCGTCTTCGCAGAGGGCAGCATCCAGATGCCGACCAGCACGAACAGGATGGCGAGTACGCCCGCGCCAAATCCAGCTACCCCTGTAGCTGCGAGGAGCCCCAGCACTCCGGCCACGCCGAACAAGGCGGGGCCTGCGCAGAGACGCAGTGTTCGTTGCATGAACGGATCCTAGGGGCCGGTGTCCGCAGACGGAGGTTTGTGAGTCGTCACCGCAGTCATGCAGACACCTACGATGGCGATCAGTTCCTTGGCGGACTTGCACTACAGGTTCATCTTCCCCGGAAGCATTCCGCCTGAAGACCCCGATGACTATTTGCCCGACGGCGCCGATGACTTCTTGGAAGGCATGGCCGACATCGGGCGTGGAGGCGGCGTACGGCTTCGACGTCCAAGTCTGCGAAAAAACACTACCGACTTCTCACCCAGTGCGTGCTCACCCGCAGCGGGTGAGTACGGAACCTCCGCACCGTGGGTGTAATGGAGGGATCGTCCGTCGACAGGGCGACGAACAGAAGGTGAGGTCGGACATGTGTCGTTGGCTCTCGTACTCGGGTTCCCCGGTGCTCCTGGAGGATCTTCTCTTCAAACCCCAGAACTCACTCGTGGTGCAGAGCAAGCAGTCGCACCTGGGCGCGGAGATGGTCAACGGGGACGGCTTCGGGGTCGGCTGGTACGGCGCCCAGGACACCCCGGGCATCTACACCAGTACCGAGCCGGCCTGGAACGACCGCAACCTGCGTGAGCTCTCGGCCCATGCGTCCGCCGGACGGGTCTTCGCCCACATCCGTGCCACGACGGGCACCCCGGTCCAGCAGACCAACTGCCATCCGTTCCGGCACGGCCGCTGGCTCTGGATGCACAACGGCGCCATCGCGGACTTTCCGTCGGTCAAGCGTGACCTGGCCCTGGCCGTCGACCCAGTGCTCTATCCGGACATCGAGGGGTCCACGGACTCGGAGCTCTTCTTCTTCCTCGCACTGACCTTCGGACTCGAGAAGGACCCACCAGCGGCGGTGGCCGCGGCGGTCGGGCTGATCGAGGAGACAGGGCGCCGGCACGGGGTCCAGCACCCGATCCAGATGACCGTCGCCACCACCGACGGTGAGACCACCTGGGCCTTCCGCTACTCGAGCGAGGGCAGGTCCCGATCGCTGTTCCACAACGAGGACATCGCGACCCTCCGCCTCCAATACCCCGACAACCCAGTGCTCCACCAGCTCTCCGACGACACCAGGCTGGTGGTGTCCGAGCCGTTGGGCGACCTGCGCGGTGCCTGGCGGGAGGTCCCGGAATCGACGTGCCTGGTCGTTCGGGGCGGTGACCAGACGCTCCACGACTTCGCCCCGTCAGCGGGGAAGGCTGCCGGCTGAAGCACATGCCGGGTTCGGTCGTTCACTGATCGTCGTCCGCGTAGCTCGTGCGTCCTGCCTTCCACCACCACCACCACCAGGACATCGTGCAGGCGGGAACAACGAGACGAGCACGAAAGCGAAGAAATGCCGAGGGAAGTCCCGATGTAGTCCGGACTGCAAAGCCCGACCCACCGCCTCCGGGGTTGGTTAGGTTCTGCCGTCCTGACCTGCATAAACGGCCTGTGACCTGCGATAACTCCGTTGAGAAGCGGAATGCATTCGTGCTCCGTTCGGAACGCTTAGAAGTCGCTTTTGGCTTCTAACTCAGGGCGCAGAGGGCAAGGCCCGTCCCCTCCTGGATCGTCCGGCGAGCCAAGGAAATGACTCGGTCCATGCGCGCTGTCGGTGTGGCTTCTGACCGGATCTGCCGAGATGCGGATAGTTCAGAACGGCTTGATGAACGCGGTGCGAACTACACTGGATTTGTGACATCACGATCCGAAAGACTCGAAGTAGCAATCTTTGTCTCGGCGCTCGTTGCAGTTGTCGCAAGCTGGGCAATAAATGGCTTCGAGGGTGATTGGCTCTACCTGTACGCAGTGCTCGCCACCCTGGTTATCCCAGTTTCCTGGTTTCTCAGGAAGAAGGCTAAGGGCTCGCGCGGATAGGTCGTCAGTTCGGGCTCCATCGGTTGCGGTTCTGCGCGACCCAAGCCGTGTCAGCCGTGGTCGACTCCCCAAGGCTGTGCTCGACGCCTAGAGCACTTCTCGGTAACGAGCTCAACGGCGCCCGCCGACACCGCCCCGGAGGCGCGTCTTCCGCCGCAGTTGAGGCGCGGCAGATCCGGACGGTCGAGAGCCGACGGTCGTGACGTAGCCGTGCCGATAGACAGGTCCTAGTCAGGTTTGACGATGTAGACGTCGCCTTCGCGTACTTCGACGTTCGCTCTGCCGAGCGGCACGACTCGGGTCAGGGCCTTGAAGAGCGCTCCGAGGCCCGGGACCTTGGCAAAGACTCCCTGCGGGCCTGCAACCATCCGACCAGTCTGCACGTCGTACTTCGCAGCGTGCCATGGACAGACGAGACAGCCGTCGGCTGCGATGGTTCCTTCGTCGAGGTTGCCTCCCAGGTGCCTGCACTTCCGTGTCACAGCGAAGAGGTCGCCGTTGTTGCCGACGGCGTACTCCCCGGCTCGTGTGACGCTGCCCGGTGTCAACTCGCTTGCCGGTCCAACTTTGGTCATGACGGCTCTCTTCCCGTTCTCGGTTTGATTCGGAGTGCGAGCGCGGGGACCTTCTCACCCGGATCAGGCAATCCCAGGAGCGGCTGTCGCGAAGGCGCAAGCCCCGGCAGGACTGTCTCGGACGTGTGGGCTCATTCGGTGGCGGTATACAAATGGATACCGTTTGTAAAGTGAACCACAGGCCGATGCCTCGTGTGAAGTCCTTCCGCTCATCGGCAGATCCGGACATCTCACAACCCTCCGGTTATGCGATTCCCGGTCGTGACGAGATCAACGACTGCACAGGGTGCCAACCGATACGAGGATCAGCCCGAGCGGCGCGACCCGCCGAGATGCAGCCCGCGGCCCGGGTGACCGACTACGGAACCCAGTCCGTGGTGACGCTCAGGTCGATGAACTCCGGCGGGGCCGCAAGCGCATTGGCCAGAAACGCCTGGATCGCCTGCTGGCCTTCAGTACGGCGCGGATCCTGCTCGCGCTCGCGTGCCTTCTCCTCGTTCTCGAAGATCGCAAGGACGTAGACCGAGGTGGGATCTTTCTGGTCGTGCATGAATATCTCCCGAAGGAGACCCGACTCGGGTTGTTCGGCTGCCTGCAGCACATCGGTGAGGGCCGACAAATCGGTCCCAGGCTTCACCTTCGCTTTGATGAGCTGCACCCACATCGATATCTCCTTCGGCCAGTGACGCCTCACGATAGGTGGAGGGTTCGACGAATCGCCATGCAGTCATTCCGCCGCATCTGAGTCACAACCCCCCGGATACGGACCCGCTTCCGAAGGTTTCAGCGCCGATCAGCCATTCCGTTCCCGTTGTGTGCTTTCCAGCATGGCGAGGTCGTCCCGGACCGCCCAGTGCTCGCGGACCTTGCCTCCGTCGACACGAAGAATGTGCACTTGCGGCCAGGTCACCTCGGCTCCAACCACCGGGAGGTCGACCATCCTGGGGAATCCGTTGCCGATATGAACGCCCCGGACGGTAAACCAGATGAGCACCCGGTCTGCGTCGGACATCGTCAGGTGGTGCTCGACCGTGCGATCAGAAAAGCTCGCTTCGAACCAACCACCTACGACGTCGAAGACCTCCACTCCGAGCCCGCTCACATGGTCGCGAAACTCGGGCGAACACACGTCCTTGATCGCCAAGTCCCCGTCAGCAACCCATCGAACATACGCATCGGCGATCTCCGCGGCACTCGAACCCATGCACCGACTCTATGCGCGGGCAGTCTCACAAGCTTCCCGGTCACGGACAGATCAACTCAGTCGGCCTGCCTCAACCACCACATCACGGACACAAGGAATGCCGGGAGAGCTACGCCGAGCGAGATCAGTCGCGACTGCACGCGGGCACTTGAGACCGATCGGGACCGAGAGGAGGATCGGTACTCCCACCCAGGAGGACCCATGGTGACCTTCGCCGGCATTGACCACGTGTCGTTCACGGTGACAGACCTCGATGCCAGCGAGAAGTTCTATACCGAGGTTCTGGACTTCGTCGTCGTGATGGACGTGGGATACGGACGCATCTGCATGCATCCCTCCACCGGGTTCATCCTGGCGCTGATCAAGCATCCCGACGCGCATGGAGGCACGTTCACCGAGCTCCACACAGGGATGGACCACCTCGGGCTCACTGCAGCCTCCCGTGAGGAACTCGAACAGTGGGAGCGCCGCTTCGACGAGCACGGAGTCACCTACACCCCCATCCGGGACATGGAGATGGGCTACCACCTCAACTTTCGCGATCCCGACGGCATTGCCTTGGAACTGTCCGCCTCGAACGACCTGCTCCTCACGGCTCAACGACTTCTCGCGACGGGGAACCTCACCAAAGCCGACATCGCTGCATTCGTCTCCGAGAACCTCAGTCCAGACCTGGCACCGAAGGCGACGACCTGAACAGGACGATGACAGGTCTGTTCGCCAGTCCTGGCGAACACCGCGACTGAGCGACCCCGAGTTCCTGCAGGGGACACACGTACCCGCCTTTGAACTTTCAGGCGATCTGCTGCGACACACTTGTGCGGACTCGGACAAGGACAGGGTATGGACTCCGCCACTTCGTCGCAGCGGGAGCGCGAGCAGCGCTTCCGCGAGATCTACGACTCGGTGTACGTCGACCTGCTGCGCTTCGTACGCAGGCGCGTTCATGCGACCCACGCCGAGGATGTTGTCGGTGAGGTCATGCTCGTCGCGTGGCGCCGGCTCGACGATGTGCCCGCCGACCTGTCAGCGGCGCGCGCGTGGCTCTTCGGCGTGGCACGCAAGACTCTCCAGAACACCCGGCGGCGCGACAACAGGCACGAAGCCGTCGCGGTCCGTCTCGCCGAAGTCCGTCACAGTCCCGCCGATGCCGGCCAGCACCCCGATCTGGTCGCCCACCGGGTCGACATCGCCGCAGCCTGGCCGCTCCTGAGCGCGTTGCACCAAGAGGCGATCGCACTCTCCGTCCTCGACGGGCTCAGCGCGCCCGAGGCGGCCGCCGTACTGGGCATCTCGTCTACCGCCTTTCGCCTGCGGTTGTCCCGCGCCCGGCGCACTCTGCGGAGCCACGTCGACTCCCCCACCGCCGGTGCCCGCCCACCCGGCCGCCTTGCTTCCGACAGGAGTTCACGATGAACAAGCGCACCGTCGACACCATGACCACCGCCGCTCTGCGCGACCTCGACCCTGCACCGACGACCGTCCTGACCGAGGCGGAGCTCGAGCGCGCCGACGCGACGTTCGCCCGCATCCTGACCACCCCCGGCGATGATCCAGTCCCGGCGGAGCCCGATCGGCCGCGTCGGAGCCGACTGCTCGTGCCGGCGGGTCTGATCGGCGCCGCTGGCGCCACTGGCGCCGTACTGCTGCTGGGCGGCGGCTCCGCGTTCGCGTCGTGGACGCCGAAGCCCGAGCCGCTCACGGCCGCGGCCGCGACCACGGCTGCCACCACGTGCCGCGCAGCCCTCGCGATGCCAGACCAGGGAGAACGGGTCGTGAGCGCAGAGCGACGAGGCGGATGGACCTACGTGCTCGTCGCCGGCCGCCAGGCAGAAGCGGCGTGCCTGATGCCCAACGACCTCGTCGGGCAGCAGGACCCCGTGGACAAGAGTGAAGGATTCTTCGGGACTTACGACCCGGACCCCATCGCGGCGCCCGTTGTGGCTCGGGACCGCATCGTCGAGACCGACAGCACGGTGGGCAGCGTCAGCACCCCGGGTCGCTGGCCGTTCACTACCGACGAGGGATGGTTCAGTTGGGTCCAGGGCTACGTGGGCAGTGATGTCACCGGTGTCACCGTGCACACCCCCGCCGGTCCCGACGTCGAGGCTTCCGTCTCCAACGGGCGTTTTGCCGCCTGGTGGCCATCGGCCCGACCCAGCAGCGAGAACCGCGAGGTGATGGGAGCGTGGACCTACACCGTGACCCTCGCCGACGGCAGCACGCGACGAGTCACGGGCTGATTTCACCGCTGAACCTTCCAAGCGCGTCAGCGGAGCACGCAAACCGATTGCGCGTGTGCTTGCGGCTCGGCCGGCTACCAGGTGCACTTCGGCCGGTACGCGGGGTTGGCGGGCCCGGCGTGCGACAGGGCGTCCGCCGCGATCCGGATGAACGCCGGGTCCAGGGGCACCTGGACGTGCTGCGTCGTGTTCGACGGGCAGTAGTCCTGGATCCGGATGTTGGTGACGGTCGACCCGGCGGTGAGGTAGCCCGACGTGTACGGCGTGAGCACCGTGTCAGCCGTGGTGACGATGTTGGTGTAGCTGACGTCACCCGGGGTCTCGTCCTCGCTGTTCAGCGTCCCCAGGAACGGGGAACCCGCCATCAGGTCGTGGCATGCCTGGCAGTAGAAGCCGGGGAAGAGGGTCGTGAGGCCCTTCCAGGTGGTCCCGTGGTTGCCGGGCGCGAGGCCGATCAGGTCGTCGACCTTCGACGACCCGCCGAGGTACTTGATGTAGTAGCGCGGCATGGTGCCGCCCTGTGAGTGGCCGACGATCGAGACCTTGTCAGCCCCGGTCGCGGCCAGCACCTTGTCGACGAAAACCTTGAACTCCGCAGCCGAGCTTGCCACTGCATTGGTCCCGTAGAACCCGTAGTCGAGCGCGAAGACGCAGTAACCCGACGCCGTGATGTACCAGGACAGGTAGTCGAAGGCCGACTGCTGGTCGCCGTACGTGCCGTGCACCAGGATCACCGGATACGGATGCGCAGCGCTGGGCTTGCACGCCCAGTTGTTGGCGCCGTACGGGGACACGGGCTTGGTCGGCGAGGACGCCGCGTCGGCCGAGGTCGCAAGGCCACCGAGGAGCATGGCCAGGACGGCGGCGATGGCAGCGAACGAAGCTGTTTTTGAGCGCAGGACAGCCATGGTGAAGACCCCCACAGGTCATGTGTGCGCAAGCTCGGCTGCGCGTCCGGTCGACCGGGTGCTGGTCGTCGCTCTAGGAACGTTCGGGAGGACCGGTCATGACGCGGGAACGGGAAATCGATCTCTGCGACAGCTCAGGGCTTGGTCGCCAGCGTCAGCGCGAAGTCGCCGTCCTCGTCGGTCCAGACTCGGGTGACCCCGAAGCCGGCGGTCTCGAGCTCGGCTGCGATCTTGCTGACCCGGAACTTCGTGGAGATCTCGACCCGGATCTCCTCGCCGCTGGCCAGGTCGAGGACCAGGTCCGCGCCGGGGACGGTGACCCGCTGCGGCATCTCCGCACGGAGGCGGAGGTCCATCCGCTCCATGTGCGCGTCCCAGAACGGGATGTAGGAGAAGCCGTCCAGGTCGAAGTCCGCGCCGAGCTCGCGGTTGAGCACGCGCAGTGAGTTGAGGACGAACTCGGCGGTCACCCCGCGCTCGTCGTTGTACGCCGCGATCAGCCGGTCCGAGCTCTTGACCAGGTCCGTGCCGAGCAGCAGCGAGTCGCCGGACTCCAGCGTGTCCGCGAGCGCGCCCAGAAAGGCGCCGCGCTCCTCCTGGTAGAGGTTCCCGATGGTGCCACCGAGGAACGCCACCATCCGCCGGCCGCCGCGAGGCAGGTGGGCCAGGTGCAGGGTGAAGTCGCCGACGACCGCCTCGACCTCCAGGCCCGGGTAGCGCGCGGCGATCCGGTCGGAGGCGTCCCGCAGGGTGGCCTCGGAGACATCCACGGGGGCGAACCGGGTCAGCTGGCCGGTGGCGTGGAAGGCGTCGAGCAGGATCCGGGTCTTCTCGCTGGTCCCGCTGCCGAGCTCGATCAGAGTCGCCGCTCCGCTCGCGGTGGCGATCTCGTCAGCGTGCTCGAGCAGGATCGAACGCTCGGCGCGGAACGGGTAGTACTCCTCGAGCCGGGTGATCTCGTCGAACAGGTCCGAGCCGACGTCGTCGTACAGCCACTTGGGCGGCAGGGTGCGCGGGTGTCGGTCGAACCCGCGCCGTACGTCGTGGACGAGCTCACCACTGGCCCAGTCGGGATCGAGCAGCACCGACACGACGGGCGGCTTCACGGCGTTCATCGGGTGGCTCCTGTCGAGGGGCCGGCGTCGGCGAGCCGGACGCCGGAGAGCGCCCAGCGGGCGCCGGGCGGGAAGAAGTTGCGGTACGACGCCCGCGCGTGTCCGGGAGGAGTGAGCGCACACCCTCCGCGCAGCACCATCTGGTTGGACATGAACTTGCCGTTGTACTCGCCGATCGCGCCGTCGGCGGGGTGGAAGCCGGGGTAGGGCAGGTAGGCCGAGGAGGTCCACTCCCAGCAGTCGCCGTACAGCTGGCGCAACGTTCCGGTCGACGGGCCGGCGGCGCGCGGGTGGTAGGTCTCGGCGTCCGCCAGGTTGCCGATCACCTCCGCGTCGCCCTGGGCAAGCGCCGCGTGCTCCCACTCGGCTTCGGTGGGAAGGCGCTTGCCGGCCCAAGCTGCGTACGCGTCTGCTTCGTAGTGGCTGACGTGGCTCGCCGGCAGCCCCGGGTTGACCGGGAAGGTGCCGTGCAGGGTGTGCTCGAACCAGACCCCGTCGAGCTCGGTCCAGTAGAACGGCGCCCGCCAGCCCTCGGCATTGACCCGGGCCCAGCCGTCGGAGAGCCAGAGCTCGGGTCGGCGGTAGCCACCGTCGGCCATGAAGGCGAGCCACTCGGCGTTGGTCACCAGCCGGTCGGCGAGCCGGTAGGGCTCCAGCCAGACCTGGTGCGGGGGCAGCTCGTTGTCGAAGCTGAACCCGTCGCCGCGGTGCCCGATCTCGACGAGGCCGCCGTCGAGGTCGACCCAGCCGAGCTGGTCGCTGTCGACGGACGCGCTCGGCGAGCCCGCGTAGACCGGCTGCAACGGATTCATCGACAGCACGTGCTTGATGTCCATCAGCAGCAGCTCCTGGTGCTGCTGCTCGTGGTGGAAGCCGAGCTCGATCGTCGAGGCGAGCTTGTCCAGCGTGCCCTGGTCCAGGCCCGCCATCAGGTCGCGCATCCGCGCGTCGACGTTCTCGCGGTAGACGCCGACGTCGTGCGCGCCGGGCCGGGTGATCACGCCGCGGTCGGGCCGGGAGAAGCGCGGGCCGAGGGCCTCGTAGTAGCTGTTGAAGAGGAACCAGTACTTGTCCTGGTACGGCGCGAAGCCCGGCTCGTTCTCGGCCAGCAGGAACGTCTCGAAGAACCAGGTGACATGCGCGCGGTGCCACTTCGTGGGCGACACGTCGGCCATCGACTGGACCGTCTGGTCCTCCGGGGAGAGCGGGGCTGCCAGGCGCTCGGTGTGGGAGCGGATCTCGTCGTACCGGGTGACCAGGGACTCGCTGTCCCAGAAGGTCGTCGTCATGCCGGTGGAACCTCCTCGCCCGACCGGGCGGGCGCTCGTTGCGCCACCGATCAAGCTCGCTCGAGCCTAGGGACCCACGCCGACATTTTCGAGACCGTGCCCCAGACGTCAGCGTTTGTTCACATCCGGGTCCCTAGTGCCCCGCCTTCACCGCCGGCATGCGTGGTGATGCGACGTCGGTGCGGCACGATGGGCCGATGATCGATCTGGATGCCGAGCGCGCGCTCACCCCCGGCTGCCTCGACCGGTCGTTCCTGGACAGCGCCGGCTCGTCGCTGCCGCCGACGCCGGTCACCGAGGCGATGACCGCACACCTGCGCCGGGAGGCGGAGATCGGGGGTTACCGGGCCGCGGCCGAGCGCGCCGAGGACCTGGCAGCGCTCCCGTCCTCCCTGGCGCGGTTGCTGAACTGCCGACCCGACGAGATCGCGCTGACCGACAGCGCCACCCGGTCCTGGTCGCAGTTCGTGACGGCGCTCCGGTTCCACCCCGGCGACCGGATCCTGATCTGCGGCAACGAGTACGCCAGCAACGCGATCGCCCTGCTCCAGCGTGCCCGGTTCGACGGCTGCAGCGTGGAGGTGGTCCCGGACTCCCCCGCCGGCGGCGTCGACCTGGAGGCCCTCGACGTCCTCCTCGACGAACGGGTCCGGCTGGTCTCCCTGGTGCAGGTGCCGACGAACAGCGGCCGGGTCGCTCCGGTCCGGGAGGTGGTGGCGCTGGCGCGTGCCGTCGGTGCGCTGGTGCTGCTCGACGCGTGCCAGTCGGTCGGACAGCTCGACGTCGACGTCGCCGCACTCGGGGTGGACGCGCTCTCGGCCACCGGCCGCAAGTGGTTGCGCGGACCCCGTGGCACCGGCTTCCTCTACGTGCGCGGCAGCCTGCTCGACGACCTCGAGCCCGCCGCCGCGGACATGCGCGGCGCGACCTGGACCGCCGCTGACGCCTACGAGCTGCGACCCGACGCGGCCCGCTTCGAACTCTGGGAGTCCGACATCGCCGGCCGCCTCGGGCTCGGGGCCGCGGTCGATCATCTGCTCGGCCTGGGTGCGGCGCAGGTCGAGGCGGCGGTGCGTGCCAACGCGAACGCCCTGCGAGACGGGCTTGCCGGTCTCCCCGGGGTCACCGTGCACGAGGACGGTCCGGATCTGTGCGGGATCGTCTCGTTCACCGTCGACGGCGTCGCACCGGCGGAGGTGCAGGCCCGGCTCGACGAAGGCGGCGTGACCGTCTCGGTCAGCGAGGCGTCCTCGACGAGACTGGACATGACCGCCCGTGGGCTCGATGCCGTGGTCCGGGCGTCCCCGCACTACTTCGTGAGCACCGACGACCTCGACCGGGCTGTGGCCGCGGTCGCCGAGCTCTGAGCGCAGCCGTCGGTCCTCAGCGGACCAGGTGGTCCAGCAGGCGTTCGACCTCGGCGGCCGGATCCATGGTGGTGCCACCGTGCACCGGGCCGGGTTGGACGACGGTCGAGCGTGGCGCCTTGAGGAACCCGAACCGGGTGCCGAGGTCGCCGGATGCCGCGGCACCCAGGGCCGCGTCGCCCCGGCAGACTCCATCGACGAACGCCAGCGCCGACCTGACCGCGTCCGCGTCGAGCTCCGGCCAGAGGGCAGCCAGCCGCTCGGGCTCGACCCGGCAACCGGCAGCGAGGAACTCGGCCCGCTGGCAGTACACGACGACGCCCACGTTGATGAACTCCTCGCGGTCCACGCGCGGCACGCAGCGCAGGATCACGTACTGGTACGCCAGGCGCTCCGTACTCATGCCGCACCCCGTTGCGGCAGCCAGGCGCGCGAGCCGTCCCGGCGGGCCTGCAGGAACGCCACGTACGCCGCCCGCATCTCGTCGGGACCGACCGGTCCGACCAGCCACTCGTCGGGGACCCGGCCGACCACGCTGGAGAGCACGTCGTCGGTGACCAGGTCGCCGAGTCCGTCGGCCAGGGGTGCGACGGCGTCCGCGTAGGCGCCGAGGACGTGATCGGCGACCGACCACTGCTGGTCGGCGAACCGTGCCGGGTCGGTGAGACCGCCCGCCCACGCGTGGTGGAAGTAGAGCGAGGCGCCGTGGTCGATCACCCAGACCTCGCCGTGCCAGACGAGCAGGTTCGGGTTGCGCCAGGAGCGGTCGACGTTGGCGACGAACCCGTCCAGCCAGATCACCCGGGCGGCGTACGCCGGGTCGACGCTGACCGCGGAATCGAAGCCGAACGACCCGGGCAGGAAGTCGACCCCCAGGTTGAGGCCGAGGCTGGCATTGAGCAGGTCCTGGACCTCCTCGTCGGCTTCGTACCGCGCGATCGGCTCGGTCAGGTCGACAGTGACCAGCCGCGGGGTCCGCAAACCGAGCGCGTCGGCCAGACCGCTGACGATCACTTCAGCGACGAGGACCGGGAGCCCCTGGCCTGCGCCGCGGAACTTGCAGACGTAGGTGCCCAGGTCGTCGGCCTCGATCAGACCGGGCAGCGAGCCGCCTTCGCGCAACGGTGCCACGAACCGGGTCGCGGAGACATGAGCCAGGGAGTCGGCCAAGGAATCTGCCGGCGTCACGAACCCTCACCCTCCAGGCGAGCACGCTGCTCGGCGACGTCGTAGTCCGGCTGCGGCCAGTCCAGTCCGAGCCCGTCGAGGGCCTCGCGGAGCAGTTGGGCCACGGCCCAGTTGCGGTACCACTTGCGATCACTCGGCACGACGTACCAGGGGGCCGCCTCGGTGTTGCACCGCTCGAGCGCGGCCGTGTACGCCGCCTGGTAGTCGTCCCAGTGGCCGCGCTCGTCGACGTCCTCGGGCTTGAACTTCCACTGCTTGGTCGGGTCGTCGAGCCGGGCCAGAAGCCGTTCCTTCTGCTCGTCCTTGGAGACGTGCAGCATGCACTTGACGATGATCGTGCCCTCGTCGACCAGGCGCTTCTCGAAGGCATTGATCGCGTCGTACCGGCGTTCGATCTCGGCCGGGTCGGCCAGCCCGTGGACCTTGACCACCAGAACGTCCTCGTAGTGCGAACGGTCGAAGATCCCGATCACGCCGGGACCGGGCACCTCCCGCTCCACGCGCCACAGGAAGTCGTGCGCGAGCTCCTCCTCGGTCGGCTTCTTGAACGACTTCAGTCGCATCCCGTTCGGACTGAGCAACCCGACGGTGTGGTTGAGCACGCCGCCCTTGCCGGAGGTGTCCATCCCCTGCAGCACCAGCAGCAACCGGCGGTCGGAGTCGACGTAGCCGTGGGCGAACAACTTCTCCTGCAGGTCGGCCAGTTCCGGTCCGAGCGCGGGCAGTGCCTTCTGCGCGTCGGCCTTGTCCCCGTCGAAGCCCGGCGTGCCGCGGGTGTCGATCGCGGTCAGGTCCACCCGTCCGGCGGGGAGGCGCAGCAGGTCGGAGATCATGCTCGGAGCCTAGCGAGGTCGGTCGCTAGGCTCCGAGTCATGGATCTCCCGGTGATGCCACCCGTCCGGCCGATGCTCGCGAAGTCGGTGAAGGGCATCCCCGATCCGGCGAAGTTCGACGGCGGGCTGAGCTTCGAGCCCAAGTGGGACGGGTTCCGCGCGATCGTCTTCCGCGACGGCGACGAGGTCGAGATCACCTCGCGCAACACCAAGCCGCTGACCCGGTACTTCCCCGAGGTGGTCGAGGCCTGCAAGGAGCTGCTCCCCGAGCGCTGCGTCCTCGACGGTGAGCTGTTCGTGGCCATCGGTCCGCGACTGGAGTTCGAGGTCCTCCAGGAGCGGATCCACCCGGCGAAATCGCGGGTGACGCTGCTCTCCGAGCAGACCCCGGCCGGCTTCGTCGCCTTCGACCTGCTGGCGCTCGGCGACGAGGATCTGACCGCCCTCCCGTTCGCCGAACGCCGGGCCCGGCTGGAGACGGCGCTCTCCGGCCTGTCCGGCCCGGTCTTCCTGACCCGGACGACGAACGACCCGGCCGAGGCCGAGGCGTGGTTCGAGGAGTACGAGGGCGCGGGTCTGGACGGGGTGATCGCCAAGCCGATGTCCGCGCCGTACCAGGAGAACGCGCGCACGATGCTGAAGATCAAACACGCCAGGACCGCGGACGTCGTCCTCGCCGGCTACCGCGAGCACAAGAACTCCACCCCGGACCGACCGTTGCTCGGCAGCCTGCTCCTCGGCCTGTACGACGACGGCAAACTCCAGCACGTCGGGGTCGCGGCGTCGTTCACCGAGGCCAGGCGCGCCGAACTGATCGACGAACTCGCACCCTTGGTCTGCGAGATCGGCGACCACCCGTGGGGCGAATGGCAGGAGTGGGCGATCGCCAATCCGGACCGGGTGCCGGGCACCCAGAGCCGGTGGAGCAGCGGCAAGGACCTGTCCTTCACTCCCCTGCGTCCCGAGCGCGTGCTCGAGGTCGGGTACGAGCACATGGAGGGTCGTCGTTTCCGCCACACGGCCCAGTTCAAGCGCTGGCGCGACGATCGCGACCCCGAGTCGTGCGGCTACGAGCAGTTGGAGGAGCCACTGACCTACGACCTCGCTAGAGTGTTCGGTGTCGAGGAATTCGACGCGAAACCTGGCAGGGAGGCGTGATGAGCGACTACGACGTTGTCCTGCTGATCGAGCAGGAATTGAGCGCTCTCGATGCGAGGCAGGTCCGCAGCCTGCACGAGGGCATCGACGAGCCGGTGCTGTACCACCTGCTCGCCCCGGTCGAGGACAGCGCGGCCCGGATCGAGTCCGGACTCGGCAGTCTCGGGGTGGGCGACACGATGGGCACCGCCACCTTGGCGATGGACCCCGAGACCATCCAGGAGCTGCAGCAGGGCCTCCTCGACAACGCGCGCGCCTGCGTGCAGAACTCGGTGAACCGCCTTGTCGAAGCAGGCGCCCAGGCGGTCGGCGATCTGGTGCGCACCGACCCGATCGAGGCGCTGTCCACGAAGGTGACCGAGGTCGACGCCCGCGAGGCGATCATCCTGACCCGCCCGCACGTGGTCGCCGAGTTCTTCCATCTCGACTGGACCTCGCGGGCACGCCGGAAGCTCGGCGTACCCGTGCTGCATCTCCTCGAGCACGAGAGCTTCGACGAGCAGGCAGGCGAGGGCGAAGGGATCAGCGGGCTCTGATGCTGGTCGCTGCACGCGGCTGGGCACATGCCCCAGCCCCGGTGGTTGAGCCTGCCCCAACCCCTGGTGGTTGAGCAGGGCCGTCGGGGCCCGGGTCGAAGCCCGGCGAGCCGGGTCGGGCTGTCTCAGCCCATCACGCGCAACTGGTAGAAGCCGTGGGTCCGGGCGACCACGGTGCCGTCCTCGTCGGTGACCTCGGCGAGGAGTTCGAAGTTCGCCTTGCCGTTCGCCGTCGCCTCGTCCTGGACCCGAGCGATCTCCTCGTCGGACAGGGTGGTCCGTGCGGTCGCAGCGGTCATCGCGGGGCGGGTGAAATCGATCTCGACCCGCTTCACCAACGGGATCGCGCCGGGGACCTCGAAGAACCCGCCGATGATCCCGCCGAGCATCTCGGCGACCGTGAACAGCGAGCCGGCGTACGCGACTCCGAAGTGGTTGACGTTCGGCTCCGCCGGGATCCGGGCCGCGGCCCGTCCGGGCGACGCCTCGATCACTTCGAGTCCCATCGCACCGATGATCGGGATCAGCGAATGCACGGCAGCGGTCGCCTCGGCCAGGTCGTTCTGTTCGGTCATGGCCGGAAACCTAGCGGCCCGGAGCGGTTCGCGCTCACTCCTCGATCCGGTTGCCGTCCTCGTCCCAGTGCGCAGCGACCTTCTTGCTCGGCTGCACCCGCGGCGGCTCACCGGGCATCTTCGGGTAGTCGGGCGGGTAGTTCATCTCCACCGCGCCCTGCTCCTCGAAGGCGTCGAGCAGCGGTTGCAGCGAACACGCGACGTCGTCGATGCCCGCCCAGGGGTCCCCGTCGACCAACCGCTCCGGGACCGTGAACAGGTTGTACTCCTTCGGGTCCGTGACCCCGGCGAGCTCGTCCCAGGTCATCGGGGTCGAGGCGGGAGCGCCGGGGATCGGCCGCAGCGAGTACGCCGACGCGATGGTGCGGTCCCGGGAGTTCTGGTTGAAGTCGACGAAGATGCGCTCGCCGCGCTCCTCCTTCCACCAGGCCGTGGTGACCCCGTCGTCGCGCTTCTCCAACTCCCGGCCGAACGCGATCGCCGCGTGCCGCACGTCGACGAAGTCCCAGCGCGGCTCGATCCGCACGAAGATGTGCACGCCGCGGTTGCCGGAGGTCTTGGGGAAGCCGACCAGGCCGAGGTCGTCGAGGAGTTCCTTGGCGACCCCGGCGACCCGGACCGCGTCGGTGAACGTGGTCCCGGGCTGCGGGTCCAGGTCGATGCGGAGTTCGTCGGGGTGATCGACGTCATCGCGGCGTACCGGCCAGGGGTGGAAGGTCAGCGTCCCCATCTGGGCGCACCAGACCGGCACCGCGATCTCGGTCGGGCAGACCTCCTTGGCGGTCCTCCCGGACGGGAACGTGATCTCGCAGGCCTCGAGGTAGTCGGGCGCCCCCATCGGCACCCGCTTCTGGTAGAACGCGTCGGCCTTCTCCCCCGGCCGCCCGGTGCCGAGCTTGATCCCCGGCTGGACACCCTTGGGCCAGCGCTCCAACGCGGTGGGCCGGTGCCGGAGCGCGCGCATCAGGCCGTCGCCGACGTCCGCGAAGTACTGCGCGACCATCGCCTTGGTCACCTCGGGCGTGGTCTCGGTCGCCGGGTAGATCACCCGGTCGGGACTGCTGACGCGCACCGCTCGTCCGCCGGCATCGATCTCGATCGCGGGAGTCGCCTTCGCCATGGGCACCAACGTATCGGCCCGTCATCGTTTCGTAAGCGCACGAGGTCGATTCGCTGGTGCCGCTCAGTACTGTGGGGGCATGGGTTACCAGGTCGAGAAGTCCGACGCCGAATGGCGTGAGCAGCTCTCCCCCGAGGAGTACCAGGTCCTTCGTCAGGCGGGGACCGAGCGCCCCTTCGTCGGCGAGTACACGGACACCAAGACGACAGGCGTCTACAAGTGCCGCGCCTGCCAGACCGAGCTGTTCCGCAGCGACACCAAGTTCGACTCGCACTGCGGCTGGCCGTCCTTCTACGCACCGCTCGCCGGAGACACCGTCGAGTACATCGAGGACCGCTCGATGGGCAGCGTCCGCACCGAGGTCCGCTGCGCCAACTGCGGCTCGCACCTCGGCCACGTCTTCGAGGGCGAGGGCTACGGCACGCCGACCGACCAGCGCTACTGCATCAACTCGATCAGCCTGACGCTGGAGCCGGCGGAAGGCTGAGCTTCA
>JAKFBZ010000055.1:0-30735 GCA_036676945.1 Marmoricola sp. | reverse complement strand
CTGAAGGCGTTGACCCCCGAAGAACGCGACCTGCTCCGTCGGGTCGCCCCGTTGATCGACCGGCTGGCCACCCAGTGACAGGAGCAGAGTGAGGGAGCGTACCGAGCGAGCAACGGGGCAGAGCAGTCCCAGGGCTCTCGTGCCGACCGATGCGAAGCGAGGGAGGCCGTGAGTCCTACCTTCCGAGCCCTCCGCATCCGCAACTACCGCCTGTTCGCACTGGGCGGCGTGGTCTCCAACACCGGGACCTGGATGCAACGGGTGGCTCAGGACTGGCTCGTGCTCCAGCTCCATCACGGCAGCGCCGCCGAGGCCAGCGTCGCCCTCGGGCTCACCACGGGTCTGCAGTTCCTCCCGATGCTGCTGCTCTCCCCGTACGCCGGGCTCGTCGCCGACCGGATGCCGAAGCGGCGACTGCTCCAGCTCACCCAGCTCTGGATGGGCGGCACCTCGCTGATCCTGGCGGTCCTCGCGGTGACCGGCGTGGTCGAGCCGTGGATGGTCTTCACCCTCGCCTTCCTCTTCGGAGCCGGAGCTGCGTTCGACGCGCCTGCCCGCCAGGCGTTCGTCAGCGAGATGGTCGGGCCGGACGACCTGTCGAACGCGGTCGGCCTGAACTCGGCCTCGTTCAACCTGGCCCGGGTCGTCGGGCCGGCGCTCTCCGGTCTGCTGATCGCCGCTCTCGGGTCGGGAGTCCGGGCGACCGGGATCGTGATCGCGGTCAACGGCCTCAGTTACCTCGCGGTGATCGCCGCCCTCCGGCTGATGCGCGCCACCGAGCTGACGCCGGCCGAACGCGCGCCGCAGGGCAAGGGGATGATCCGCGACGGGGTCCGCTACGTGCGCAGCCGGCCCGACCTGAAGATGGTGATGGTCGCGGCGTTCTTCGCCGGCACCTTCGGGATGAACTTCCAGATGACCTCGGCGCTGATGGCGACCCAGGTCTTCGACAAGGGTCCGGGCGAGTACGGGTTGCTCGGCAGCACGTTGGCGCTGGGATCCCTCACCGGTGCCCTCCTCGGCGCCCGCAGGATCGGACGCCCGCGCCCCGGCCTGGTGATCGTGGCCGGCCTCGCCTTCGGCGCCGTCGAGATCGCGCTCGGGCTGATGCCGAACTACCTGACCTTCGCCCTGCTGACCCCGCTGCTCGGCCTGAGCCTGCTGACGATGCTCAACGCGGCGAACACGACCGTGCAGCTGTCCACGGACGCGTCGCTCCGCGGGCGGGTGATGGCGCTGTACGTGATGGTGGTGATGGGCGGGACGCCGCTCGGCGCGCCACTGGTCGGCTGGGTCGGTGCCACCTTCGGGGCCCGGTGGACCCTGATCGGTGGCGGCGCCATGTCGATCGCCGGGGTGCTGCTCGCGGCGGCCCTGTACGGCGGCTCCCGGTCGCGCTGGCTCTCGCGCCGCGTGCTGGCCGTCGACGTCGTGGAGGACGAGGCGCTGGCCGCCTGAGGGCGCCCCCTAGACTCGCCGCATGAACCCCCGGTACCGACGACTGGTGATCACCGGTGCCCTGGTGGGCCTGATCCTGATCGTCGTGATCGCCAAGCTGGCCAAGTAGCCCGCGATGGTCGAACCGCTGGAGGACGCCCTCACCCGGGTCCGTGACCGGGTCCTCGACGACACCGCCCTGGTCCGCGCACTGGCCAGCGGCCGGCGCAAGGGAGCGCGGCCGGCCTGGCGGAGGGTCGAGCTCCGCTACGTCGACCTCAAGAGCGGGCGGCGACTCCAGGTGACCCGGTACGACGACACCCAGGCGCACACCAGCAACCACGAGGACGCGGCCGTCGTCCTCGACGAACTCTTCGCCGAGCCGTTCGGCAACTGGCACGTCGAGACGACCGAGGAGACGCTCCAGCTCCGGATCACCAAGAGCGGCGACGCCGTGGTCAGCGTGCAGCCCCGCTCCGGTCCGCCGCCGGCGCGCGACCACGACCGTGCCAAGGCCCGTCTCCTCCCCGAGGACGACCCGGTGCTGCGCGCCCTCGGCATCAGCGACGAGAGCGGCCGGGTCAAGCCGAGCCGCCGTGCCAAGTACCGCCAGGTCGAGGAGTTCCTCCGCGAGCTCGCCGCGACCGTCGACGACGCGCTCGCCGCCGGACGGCTCGCGCCGAGCGCCGAGCGCCCGCTGCAGGTGGTCGACCTGGGCTGCGGCAACGCGTACCTCACCTTCGCGGCCCACGCCTGGCTATCCCGGGTGCGGGGGCTGCCGACCCACGTCGTCGGGGTCGACGTGAAGGAGCAGTCCAGGCGGCACAACGCCGAGGTGGCCGAGGCGCTCGGCATCGCCGACCAGGTGACGTTCCTGGTCGCGGGGATCGACGACGTCGAGCTCGCCGAACGCCCCGACATCGTGCTGGCCCTGCACGCCTGCGACACCGCCACCGACGACGCGCTCGCCCGTGCCGTCGGCTGGGAGGCGACGCTGGTCCTCGCTGCGCCGTGCTGCCATCACGACCTGTCCCGGCAACTGCGGGACAACGAAGGACCGCTGCCGTTCCCGGCCCTGCTCCGCGACGGCATCCTCCGCGAGCGGCTGGCCGACACCCTCACCGATGCCGTCCGGGCGGCACTGCTGCGCACCCGGGGCTACCGGGTCGACGTCGTCGAGTTCGTCGGCAGCCAGCACACGCCGCGCAACACCCTGATCCGAGCCGTCGCCACCGGCGCGCCCGGCGACAGGGCGCTGGCCGAGGTCGCCGAGCTCACCGAGACCTGGCACGTCCAGCCGCGGCTCGCGGCGCTGTTGGACGGGTGAGCGGTGCTGCTCGCGCTGGTCGTCGTGCTGGCGACCCGGACGGTGTTCTCGTTCACGGATCCGGCGATCGACGAGTCCAGCGGCCTGGTCGACCGCGGGTCGACGATGGTGACCACGAACGACTCGGGTGACGATGCGGTGGTCTACCTGATCGATCCCCGTACCGGTGCGACGATCGGGCGCACCGAGTACGCCGACTCGGTCCTCGACGTCGAGGCACTGGCCCCGGCCGGCCCGGCCGCCGTCTGGGCGGCCGACATCGGCGACAACCGCCGGGTGCGCCCGGCCGTCCGGGTCTTCCGGGTCCCGGTCGGCACCGGCGAGCGGGACGTCGACGCACCGGCGTACGACCTGGTCTACCCGGACGGCGCGCACGACGCCGAGTCGCTCTTCGTCGCAGGCGGACGTCTGCACGTCGTCACCAAGGGGATCCTCGGCGGCACCGTGTACGTCGCTCCGCGTCACCTCGACGGGTCGGGGGCGAACCGGCTCCGTCCCGTCGGCCGGGTCTCGGTGTTCGCGACCGACGCGGCGCTGTTCCCCGACGGCCGGCATGTGCTGGTCCGTGGCTACGGGAGCGCCGAGGTGCGGACCGTGCCCGGTTTCCGGAAGGTGGCCGAGTTCGAGCTGCCGGACCAGGAGCAGGGCGAAGGGGTCTCGATCGGACCCGGCGGACGGATCCGGCTGAGTTCGGAGGGGGCGAACAGCGCTGTCCTGCAGGTGGCGCTACCGGACGACGTACGTACGGCGATGCGTCCGGCCGAGCCGACGCCGTCCCCGACCGCCGACGCGGCGAGCGCCGCCCAGGTCGATACTGAGACGGAGGCCCGGACGTCCTTCCCGACCGCCGCCCTCGTCGCGGCCGCTGCTCTGCTGGGCCTGCTCGCGGCCGGGTGGACCTGGCGACGCCGACGGGCGGGACAACACCGCAACAGACCGTGAGGAGGGGCTCGATGAAGATCACCGTGGTCCAGGGCGACATCACCACCGAGCAGGTGGATGCCGTCGTCAACGCGGCCAACCGGGCGATGCGTGGAGGCGGTGGAGTCGACGGGGCGATCCACGCTGCGGGAGGGCCGGCGATCCTCGAGGACTGCCGTCGGCGGTTCCCGCGGGGGTTGGGGACCGGCGACGCGGGCTGGACGACGGCCGGTGACCTCCCGGCCAACTGGGTGATCCATGTCGTCGGGCCGAACCTGCACGCCGGTGAGACAGATCGCGGGCTGCTGACGTCCTGTTACGCGCGGGCGCTCGCCGTCGCCGACGAGCTGGGCGTGCGGACGATCGCATTCCCG
Organism: Marmoricola sp.; assembly: GCA_036676945.1. GTDB lineage: Bacteria > Actinomycetota > Actinomycetes > Propionibacteriales > Nocardioidaceae > Marmoricola. The sequence continues at coordinate 26,676 of JAKFBZ010000055.1, read as the reverse complement.
CTGATCTCCGCCGGGGCCTACGGCTGGCCCCTCGACGACGCGGTGGCGGCTGCGCTGGAGACGCTGCAGGCCAGCCCGACAGGGGTGGAGGAGGCGCGGATGGTGGCCTTCGGCGGGCGTGCCCACGACGAGTTGGTCCGACAGGTCGCGCGTTTTCCGGGTGACCTCTGAGTCCCCTGGGTAGGGTGCGCTCGTGGACAGCAGAATGCAGGTCGTGGAGCCGCGCGGGCTCCGTCAGAAGTTGGCTGCGAAGGTCAAAGCACGGGTCCGGTTGTGGGTCAACGGACACCAGTACCGCTACTTCGACACCTACGGAGACGTGAACGTCGACGCGGCGTACCCGACGTACCCGACGATGAGGGTGATCGAATCGGTCCCGTCCGATCGCGACGTCCCGATCAAGGTCGGCAAGTACACCGGCATCCACTACACGACGGTGATCCTCCCGGGCGGCATGCACCACGTCGACTGGGTCTCCACCCAGCACACGTACGTCGACGCGAACGGCAACTGGGTGAACCACCCCGAGGCCATCCACAGCAAGGGCCCGGTGGTGATCGGCAACGACGTGTTCATCGCCTTCGAGGCGGTGGTCACCTCGGGCGTCACGATCGGTGACGGCGCGGTCGTCGCGACCCGCGCCGTGGTGATCAAGGACGTCGAGCCGTACTCGATCGTCGGCGGCAACCCGGCCAAGCATGTGAAGTACCGGTTCGACGAGCCGACGCGGGAGGCGCTGCTCCGGATCAAGTGGTGGGACTGGCCGGTCGAGAAGGTCGCTGCCCACGACTCCCAGATCAACGGCCCGGACGTTGCCGGCTTCGTGGCCGGCCACGACCCGGCGCTGGGTGACCCGAGCTGCGAGCTCTGCCGGGCGGCCTGATTCCGCCCCTTGAATTCCAACCGCCTGCGCGCCGGTGGACGCGGGAGTAGCGTCTGGCGCGTGGACAGTCGAATGCGGGTGGGGCGTCGACGTGGATTCCGTGGCTGGGTCGGGAGCAAGGTCAAGGCCAGGGTCCGCTACTGGGTGGACGGCGCGGAGATCATCCACTGGGACGACCCGCGCCACCGGCTGACCTTCGAGGACCCGACCTTCGCACCGATCCGTCTGCTCGACTCGGTGAGCGGCCAGGGCGCCTCGGTGCACGTCGGCAAGTACTGCGGCCTGCACTACACCGCCGTGGTGATCACCGGAGGCCAGCACCATCTCGACTGGGTCAGCCTCATGCACGCGCATGACGAGGACGGCCAGTGGGTCACCCGGCACGAGGACGTCGTCGACCGCGGGCCGGTCGTCATCGGCTCGGACGTCTGGGTCGGCTTCGAGGCGGTGATCATGTCCGGCGTCGAGATCGGGCACGGAGCGGCGGTCGCCGCCCGGGCGGTGGTCACCAAGGACGTCGAGCCCTATTCCGTCGTGGCCGGAAATCCGGCCAGGCACGTCAAGTACCGCTTCGACGAGTCGACCCGCGAAGCGCTGCTCCGGATCAAGTGGTGGGACTGGCCGCGGCAGGTCGTAGCCGCCCACCGGGACCTGATCCACTCGCGGGAGGTGGACACGTTCGTCGCGCTCCACGATCCGGCGCTGGGGCCGCCTACCTGCTCGCTCTGCCCCGGCTCCTGAGCTGCGGGGCTACTCGGCCGGGGTACCGGATCCGTCGGCGTCGGCCGCCGGTGCCGCCTTCTTGACCGGCTTCGGCGGTGCTACCGCGACCACCTCGTAGGAACCGGGGATGATCCCGTCGCGCTGGGCCACCTTGCGCGCGGGCACCCCGAAGACGACCGCGTGGTCCGGGACGTCCGAGAGCACGACGGTGTTGGCGCCCACCTGCGCGTAGTTGCCGACCGTGACCGGTCCGGCCAGGACGGCGTTGGCGAGGACGATCGCCCCGTCCGCGATCGTCGGGAACCCGTCGTCCGGCGGGGAGTCGGGTTGCTTGACCCCCGCGGTGATGCCGCTGCCGAAGGACACGTTGGCGCCGACCCGGAGGCCGTTGCCGATCGTGATCCCGTTCGGGTGCGGCATCAACAGGCCGGGGCCGATGTCCATGCCCGGCACGAAGTCAGCGCTGAACAGGTACATGCCGACCGAGCGCAGCACCGACGCCAGGCGCGTCCTGCCCGACCGGAAGGCGCACTGCTGGGCGCGCAGCACCATCGACGCGACGATGCCCGGGTTGCCGATGGCGAGCATGAACACCGCTCGCCACGACGCCGCCGAGCCCGGCCGGTACCGGTCGAAGTCGGAGAAGACGAGGTCGCGGAAGCTCAGACCCTCGGAGGAAGTGACGATCGGCATGTGCGTCAACCTATAGCGCCGGCCGTCAGAGAGTGCCGACGACGTGGTCGACGCACGCGGTCAGCGCCTCGATGTCGGCCGGGTCGATCGCCGGGTACATCGCGATCCGGAGCTGGTTGCGCCCCAGCTTGCGGTACGGCTCGGTGTCGACGATGCCGTTGGCGCGCAGGGTCTTGGCGACGACGTCGGCGTCGATCGACTCATCGAAGTCGATGGTGCCGATCACCAGCGAACGGTTCGCCGGGTCCGCGACGTACGGCGTGGTGTATGAGGTCTTCTCGGCCCAGCCGTAAAGAGCGTCGGAGCTGGCCGTGGTCCGCTCGACCATGCCCTTGAGCCCGCCCTGGGAGTTCATCCAGTCCAGCTGCTCGGCCATCAGGAACAGCGTCGCCACCGACGGGGTGTTGTAGGTCTGGTTGAGCCGGCTGTTGTCGATCGCGGTCTTCAGGTCGAAGAACGGCGGGATGTAACGGTCCGAAGCCTGGATCCGCTCGGCGCGCTCGATCGCGGCGGGGGAGAAGATGCCGAACCAGATGCCTCCGTCCGAGGCGAAGCACTTCTGCGGAGCGAAGTAGTAGACGTCGGTCTCGGTCAGGTCGACCGGCAGGCCGCCGGCTCCCGAGGTCGCGTCGATGAGCACCAGCGAACCCGCGTCTGCGCCGGCGGGACGGACGACGGGGGCCATCACGGCGGTCGAGGTCTCGTTGTGCGCCCAGCCGTAGACGTCCACGCCCTCCTCGGCGACCGCGTCCGGACGCGAGCCGGGGTCGGAGCTGATGACCGTCGGGGCGTCCAGCCAGGGCGCGGCCTTGACCGAGCTCGCGAACTTGCTCGAGAACTCACCGAACGTCAGGTGCTGCGACTTCTTCTCGATCAGACCGAAGGTCGCGATGTCCCAGAATGCCGTGGCGCCACCGTTGCCGAGCACGACCTCGTAGCCCTCGGGCAGGCTGAACAGCGAGGCGAGGCCGTCGCGGACCCGGCCGACGGTGTTCTTCACCGGTGCCTGGCGGTGCGAGGTGCCCATCAGCGCGTCGCCCGTCGCCGCGAGCGCGTCCAGGTGCGAGGTCTGGATCTTGGAGGGGCCGGCGCCGAAGCGTCCGTCGGCGGGCTTGAGGCTGTCAGGGATCTTGATCGCGTCGTTCACTTCGGGTCCTTGAAGTTGAAGGGTGGGTCCTGACGACGCTGTCAGCCGGTATCTATTGTGACAGCACCGACCAGCCTAGGCATAACGAAAAGGACCTGATGGACAAGCCGCCCGCGCCCTGGCAGGTCGTCCGCTGCTCCATCGGCGACCCGGATGCCGCCCGCCTCGTCGAGGAGGTGCAGGCCGAGTACGTCGCCCGCTACGGGAGCCGTGACGACACCCCGATCCGGCCGGACTACTTCGAGCCGCCGAGCGGCGCGTTCTTCGTCGGCTACCGCGACGGCGAGGCGGTGGCGACCGGCGCGTGGCGCCGGCGCTCGGACGTCGAGGCGCTGGGCTCGAGCGTCACGGCCGAGATCAAGCGGATGTACGTCGTGGCCGCAGCCCGCGGCGCCGGTCTTGCCCGGACGATGCTGGCCCACCTGGAGGAGACGGCCCGCGCCGAGGGGGTGGAGGTGATGATCCTGGAGACCGGTCTCGCCCAGCCCGAGGCGATCGCGCTCTACGAGTCCTCCGGCTACGTCCCGATCCCGGGCTTCGGCTTCTACAAGGACGCCAAACTGTCGCGTTGCTTCGGCCGCGCGCTCGGCTGAGCATCCGTCGGGCACACTTGCCTGCGTGCCGGCCTTCCCCGATCTGGACGACCTCGACCCGACGGTCCTGGTCGCTGTCGCGGTTGCCCTGGTACTCGTCCAGACCGCGTTCGTGGTCGGGTTCCTGGTCCCCGGCGGCAAGGCGGCTGTCCTCTCCGGAGTGATGGCCGGGCTCGGCCACGTGCCCTGGTTCGTGGTCTACGCCGGCATCGCGTCCGCGGCGGTGATCGGCGCGGCGATCGGCTTCGGACTCGGCCGCCGGTTCGGCCACCGGCTCTTCACGATCCGGATCTTCGACAAGCACCGCGAGCGGTTGGGCCGGACACAGGCGCACCTGCGCGACCGGGCGCCGGTCGCCCTGGTCGGCGGTCGCTCGATCGCGCTGTTCCGGGCGACGACCCCGGCGCTCGCCGGGGCGTCGGGCGTCGGCACCGGGCGGTTCCACCTCTGGAACCTGGTCGGCGGCCTCGCCTGGGCGAGCGCCACCGTCGGCCTCGGTTACCTCGGGGGCTCCACGATGCCGGCCGTCGCCGAGGCCGCCCCGAGGATCGTGCTGATCCTGGGGACCGCCCTGGTCGTGGTCGTGCTCGGCGTCGGCTTCATCCGCGGACGACGCGGTCGGCCGGCGGCGAGCTGAGCAGCGGACCGTTCCCGACGTCGTCGCGGGAGACCTCAGCTCAGCTGAGCGCCCACTCCTCGTGGTACCCGTCGACCTCGGACGCCTTGCGCGCCGCCGGGCCGGTGTAGATGGCCGACGGACGGATCAGGCGTCCGGTGCGCTTCTGCTCCAGGATGTGGGCCGACCAGCCCGCGGTCCGGGCGCAGGTGAACATCGAGGTGAACATGTGCGGCGGGACCTGGGCGAAGTCCAGGACGATGGCCGCCCAGAACTCGACGTTGGTCTCGAGCACGCGGTCCGGGCGTCGTTCCTTGAGCTCGGCCAGCGCGGCCTTCTCCAGCGCCTCGGCGACCTCGTAGCGAGGTGCGTTCAGCTCGCGCGCCGTACGACGGAGCACCCGGGCGCGCGGGTCCTCGGCGCGGTAGACCCGGTGGCCGAAGCCCATCAGGCGGTCGCCGTCGTCCAGCAGCTTCTTCACGTACGCGGTGGCGTCGCCGGACTTCTCGACGTCCTCGATCATGCTCAGCACGCGGGCCGGGGCGCCGCCGTGGAGCGGGCCGCTCATCGCGCCGACCGCGCCGGAGAGCGCGGCGCAGGCGTCGGCGCCGGTCGAGGTGATCACCCGGGCCGTGAAGGTGGAGGCGTTCATGCCGTGCTCGGCGGCGGAGGACCAGTAGGCGTCGATCGCCTTGACGTGCAGCGGGTCGGGCTCGCCCTGCCAGCGGATCATGAACCGCTCGGCGATCGTCGAGGCCTTGTCGACCTCCTTCTGCGGGACCATCGGCTGGCCGACACCACGGGCGGCCTGGGCGACGTACGAGAGCACCATCACCGCGGCGCGGCCGACGTCCTCGCGCACCTGCGCGTCGTCGATGTCATAGGTCTGCTTGATGCCCCAGGCGGGCGCCAGCATCGCGATCGCGCTCTGCACGTCGACGCGGATGTCGCCGGAGTGGACCGGGAGCGGGTACGGCTCGGCCGGGGGCATCCCGGGCTCGTAGGCGCCGTCGACCAGCAGGCCCCAGACCTTCTCGAACGGGATCCGTCCGACGATCTCCTCGATGTCGACGCCGCGGTAGCGGAGCGCGGAGCCTTCTTTGTCGGGCTCGGCGATCTCGGTTTCGAAGGCGATGACGCCTTCCAGTCCGTGGTGTACCTCAGTCATGTGGCGACTCCTTTGTCAGCTCAGGCGGAACCTGAGGGGAGCCGACCCGGGCCGGAGCGCGGGAGACGCGCAGCGGGCGAGGGTGGCTCGTGCCGTGTCGACGCGGGGATCACCAACGCCGGACTCCTCGCAGATCCTAGGCTAGAGGCGTGGACCCCGACGACATGGCCGCCCTCCGGGCCGAGTACGAGCTCGGTGGACTGGACGAGTCGGACGCTGATCCCGACCCGATGGTCATGTTCGGGCGCTGGTTCGCCGACGCGACAGCTGCGGGTCTGCTCGAGGCGAACGCGATGGTGCTCGCGACCGTCTCGCCGGACGGGGTGCCCTCGTCGCGGACCGTGCTGCTCAAAGGCATCGACGAGACCGGCTTCGTGTTCTTCACCAATTACTCCTCGCGCAAGGGTGGCGACCTCGCGACGAACCCGCGCTGCGCGCTGCTGTTCGGCTGGTACCCGCTGCAGCGGCAGGTACGCATCGAGGGGAGTGCGGCGCCGGTAGCTCGGTCCGAGACCGAGGCGTACTTCGCCACCCGGCCCCGTGGCGCACAACTCGGCGCCTGGGCGTCGGCCCAGTCGCAGCCGGTCGCGGCGCGCTCCGAGCTGGAGGCGGCGTACGCCGAGGCGGAGGCACGTTTCGGCGACGGCGAGATCCCGGCCCCGCCGCACTGGGGCGGTTACCGGGTCGTCCCGGAGGTCGTCGAGTTCTGGCAGGGCCGGCGCGGCCGGATGCACGACCGGTTGGCCTACCGGCGGCAGCCCGAGGGGTGGCGCATCGCACGACTCGCCCCGTAGGTTCGCAAGGGTGCGGACGGCATCGGGCCGCCCGCCTCTTCTCGGAGGTATTTGCATGCGCAGAAGTCACCTCGCGGCGGCCGTCACCTCGGCCGCCGTTCTGCTCGTCGCGACAGTCGCAGGGACAACCTGGACGTCGACCGCGAGCCCCGTACCGTCGGCCGCACGCCAACAGGCAGCGACCACGTACGTCGTCCTGGCCGATCGTGACGCGTCGGTCGACACCGTCGCCCGCCGCCTGGCGGCCACCGGTGCCACCGTCAAGACGGTCAACCGAGCCATCGGCATGCTCACGGTCTCGTCGACCGATGCCGCGTTCCGCACCCGCGCGGGTGCCGTGCAGGGCGTCAGCGGCGTCGCCGCCGAACGCTCGATCGGCTACGCGCCGAGCGACCGGCCGCAGACGGTCGAACGCGAGAACCTGGCCGCACTGAAGGCCGGCAAGCCCGCGAAGCCGAGCCCGGCCAAGCCGGGCAAGCCCGCGAAGTCCGATCCGCTGGACGCACAGCTCTGGGGCATGCGGATGATCAACGCCGACAAGGCGCACGCGACGACGCTCGGTTCGCGCCGGGTCCGGGTCGGCATCATCGACACCGGTGTCCAGGGCGACCACCCGGACCTGCACCCGAACTTCGACTACGACCGGTCGCGCAACTTCGCCCCGGACATCGAGGGGATCGACGGGCCGTGTGAGGTCCCGAGCTGCCTCGACCCGGTCTGGGAGGACGACGGGGGGCACGGCACCCACGTCGCCGGCACCGTCGCCGCCGCGATGAACGGGTTCGGCGTCAGCGGGGTCATCCCGAAGGTCGACCTGGTCGCCCTCAAGGCAGGTCAGGACAGCGGCTACTTCTTCCTGCAGCCGACCGTCGACGCACTGACGTACGCCGGAGACGCCGGGATCGACGTGGTGAACATGAGCTTCTACGTCGACCCGTGGCTCTACAACTGCACCGGCGGAGCACCCGAGGACAGCCCGGAGCAGGCGGCCGAGCAGGACGTGATCATCACGGCCATGAACCGGGCGCTGGACTACGCCCACGAGCGGAACGTGACCCTGGTGGGCTCGACCGGCAACAACCACGAGGACCTGGCCAACCCGCGCCATGACTTCAGCAGCCCGGACTACCCGGCCGGAGCGGCCCACGAGCGGACCATCGACAACGGGACCTGCGTCGACCTGCCGGTCGAGGGACCGCACGTCATCGGCGTGGACTCGCTCGGTCCGTCCGGCAGGAAGTCGGACTTCTCCAACTACACGACCGATCTGACCTCCGGCGAGGTCGAGGTCTCCGCGCCCGGCGGCTGGTTCCGCGACGGGTTCGGGACGCCGTCGTACCGGGTCAACGAGAACCTGATCCTGTCGTCGTACCCGATGCACGTGCTCCAGGAGCAGGGATCGGTCGACGAGGCCGGCAACATCACTCCCGCCGGTGAAGCGGTCGGCGTGCAGAAGGAATGTCAGGCCGACCCGGAGCCCGGGACGACTGCCTGCGGCTACTACGCCTTCCTGCAGGGCACCTCGATGGCCAGCCCGCACGCCACCGGCGTCGCGGCTCTCGCTGTCGCGGCGCACGGGTCGAACCTGACCCCCGGACAGTTCGGACTGGCACCGGACGCGGTCCGTGCCCTGCTCCTGGGCACCGCCACTGACCACGCGTGCCCTGCCGGAGGGGTCCAGAGCTACCTCCAGGAGGGACGCTCGGCAGAGTGGACCGCGACCTGCGTCGGAACACCCGCGTTCAACGGGTTCTACGGCGACGGAGTCGTGAACGCGCTCGGGGTCGTCCAGTAGCGATCAGTACGACGCAGCGACCCTCGCCGGTACCCCCGGCGGGGGTCGTTGCTTATCCAGTTGTGAGTGAGTACTCACTCACTTAAACTGGCACGGTGACTCCCCGTGCCCCCGCTCTTCCGCCGGACGAACGCCGTGCCGCGCTCATCGAGGCCACCTTGCCGCTGCTCCACGAGCACGGGCGGGCGGTCAGCACCCGTCAGATCGCCGAGGCCGCGGGAGTCGCCGAGGGCACGATCTTCCGGGTCTTCGCGAGCAAGGACGAGCTCGTCGACGCCGCGGTGGTGCACGCCTTCCAGGCCGGCACCTTCGTGTCGCTCCTCGATGAGGTCGACGTGACCCTGCCGCTGCGCGAGCGCCTGATCGCGGTGACCGCCCTGATGCAGGACCGGTTCATCAGTTCGTTCGGGCTGATCCGGGCGCTCGGCATGCTCGGGCCGCCGGACAGCGTGAAGTCCGACGAGGAGGGGCGCCGGGTCTGGCGGGCCCAGGTCACCGATGCGATCACCGCGCTTGTCTTACCGGATGCCGAGGCGCTGCGCGTCAGCCCGGAGGAGCTGGTCCGGGTGCTGCGCCTGCTCACCTTCGCGGGAAGCCACACCGAGATCACCGACGGGCACCTGATGTCGCCCGAGGAGATCGTCGACACCGTCCTGAACGGCCTGGCGGCCGTGCCGAGAGTGAGTGACTGATGCTGTTGCGCCTGGTCCGCGAGTACCTGCGCCCCTACCGGCGCGACCTCTCGATCGTCGTCGGACTCCAGTTCGTCGGCACGGTCGCGATGCTCTATCTGCCGAACCTGAACGCCGACATCATCGACAACGGCGTGATCAACGGCGACACCGGCTACATCGTGCGGCACGGCGGTCTGATGCTGCTGGTCTCCCTGGTGCAGATCGCCTGCTCGATCGTCGCGGTCTGGTTCTCCGCGCGCACCGCGATGGCCTTCGGTCGTGACGTCCGCGCGGGCATCTTCCGACGCGTCGGGAGCTTCTCGGCCCGCGAGGTCCAGCACTTCGGTGCGCCGTCGCTGATCACCCGCGAGACCAACGACGTCCAGCAGGTGCAGATGCTCGTGCTGATGGGCGGCACGCTGATGGTCTCGGCGCCGATCATGATGGTCGGCGGCATCGTGATGTCCGTCCACGTCAACCCGGGCCTGGCGTGGCTGGTGGCGCTCGTGGTGCCGGTGCTCGGTGTCTCGATCGGGTTCATCGTCTCCCGGATGGTGCCCAGCTTCCGGCTGATGCAGGAGCGCATCGACGAGGTCAACCGGTTGCTGCGGGAGCAGATCACCGGCGTCCGCGTGGTCCGGGCCTTCGTCCGCGAGGAGCACGAGACCGCCCGCTTCGCCGACGCGAACACCGAGCTCACCGAGGTCTCGATCACCGCGGGTCGCTGGCTCGCGGGCATGTTCCCGACGGTGATGCTCGTCGCCAACGTCGCCTCGGTGGCCGTGCTCTGGTTCGGCGGTCACCGGGTCGAGGCCGGGTCGATGAACGTCGGGGACCTGACGGCGTACCTGTCCTACCTGATGCAGATCGTCATGTCGGTGATGATGGCGACCTTCATGATGATGATGATCCCGCGGTCGGCGGTCTGTGCCGACCGGATCGTCGAGGTGCTCGACACCGACTCGTCGGTGGTCCCGCCGGCGGTCGGGGTGACGGAGCTCAGCGAGCCCGGGGTGCTGCGGTTCGACGACGTCGGCTTCACCTACCCGGGTGCGGACGTCGGCGTGGTCCGGGGCGTCTCGTTCGAGGCGCGCCCCGGCCAGACGGTCGCGATCATCGGCTCCACCGGTGCCGGCAAGTCGACCATGATCAACCTGGTCCCGCGGTTGTTCGACGCCACCGAGGGCCGGGTTCTGGTCGGCGGCGTCGACGTGCGCGACCTGGACGCCGAGACGCTCTGGGCGCAGCTCGGCCTGGTGCCGCAGAAGGGCTTCCTGTTCAGCGGCACCGTCGCCAGCAACCTCAGGTACGGGAAGCCCGACGCCACCGAGGAGGAGATGTGGGCGGCCCTCGAGATCGCCCAGGGCCGTGACTTCGTGGAGGCGATGCCTGACGGCCTCGACGCCCCGATCGCCCAGGGCGGGACGAACGTGAGCGGTGGCCAGCGGCAACGGCTCGCGATCGCGCGGGCGCTGATCCGCCGGCCGTCCGTCTACCTCTTCGACGACTCGTTCTCCGCGCTCGACCTGGCGACCGACGCCCGGCTCCGCGCCGCCCTGAAACCGGTGACGGCCGACGCGACGGTGGTGATCGTGGCGCAGCGCGTCTCGACCATCCGGGACGCCGACCAGATCCTCGTCGTGGAGGACGGTGAAGTCGTCGGGCGCGGCACCCATCGTGAACTCCTCGACGACTGCCGGACCTACCAGGAGATCGTCTCCTCCCAGCTGAGCGCGGAGGAGGCGGCATGACGACCCCGGATGTCGCGGCGGAACCCCAGGACTCAGGTCGGCTGAAGGAGACCGAACGGGTCGTCGCAGGACCCGGCCCCGGTCGCAGCCCGTTCGGCGGCGGCATGGTCGGTCAGAAGGCCTCCACCTTCGGGCCGTCGGCGAAGCGGCTGATCGGCCTGATGCGGCCAGATCGGATCAAGGTGATCGCCGTCCTCGCGCTGACCGTCTTCAGCGTCGTGCTGAGTGCGATCGGTCCGAGGATCCTCGGCCAGGCGACCGACCTGATCTTCGCGGGACTGCTCGGGGGAGACCCGGACATCCCCGCCGGCACCACCCAGGAACAACTCGTCGAGGCGCTGCGGGCCGAGGGCAAGGACCGGCAGGCCGACATGATCGCGTCGATGAAGGACCTGGTCCCCGGGCAGGGGGTCGACTTCGATGCCGTGGCGCACGTCCTCCTGATCGTGCTGGCCGTCTACGTCCTCGGCTCGGCGCTGGCCTGGCTGGCCGGCTACCTGCTCAACGACGTCGTGCAGGGCACGGTCCTGCGGATGCGCTCCGACGTCGAGGGCAAGGTGAACCGGCTCCCGCTGAGCTACTTCGACAAGCAGCCGCGCGGCGAACTCCTGTCCCGGGTCACCAACGACATCGACAACGTCAGTCAGTCGCTCCAGCAGACGATGAGCCAGCTGCTGACCTCGGTGCTCACGGTCTTCGCCGTGCTCGGGATGATGATCTGGATCTCGCCGCTGCTGGCTCTGATCGCGCTCATCTCGGTGCCGTTGTCGATGGTGGTCACGGTCCGGGTGATGAAGCGCTCGCAGGGCATGTTCGTGCAGCAGTGGCGGCGTACCGGTCGCCTCAACGCGCACATCGAGGAGACGTTCTCCGGCCACGCGCTGGTGAAGGTCTTCGGCCGCCAGGCCGAGGCCGAGCGGGTCTTCGCGGAGGAGAACGACGAGCTCTACAAGGCCTCGTTCTCGGCCCAGTTCGTCAGCGGCCTGATCATGCCGATCATGATGTTCATCGGGAACCTCAACTACGTCCTGGTGGCGGTGATCGGCGGGCTCCGGGTCTCCAGCGGAGCGCTCTCGCTCGGTGAGGTGCAGGCGTTCATCCAGTACACCCGCCAGTTCACCCAGCCGCTCTCGCAGGTCGCCTCGATGACCAACCTGCTCCAGTCCGGCGTGGCGTCCGCCGAGCGGGTCTTCGAACTGCTCGACGCCCCGGAGCAGGACCTCGAGGGCGATGCGGCGCCGGCCGCCCCCGAGCTCCGTCGCGGTGAGGTCCGCTTCGAGAACGTGTCCTTCTCCTACGACCCGGCCAACCCGCTGATCCGCGACCTCTCCCTGGTCGCCGATCCCGGTCACACGGTCGCCATCGTCGGCCCGACCGGGGCCGGCAAGACCACGCTCGTCAACCTGGTGATGCGCTTCTACGAGGTGCAGGGCGGGCGGATCACCCTCGACGGCGTCGACATCGCCGCGATGCCGCGCGGCGCCCTGCGGTCCCAGACCGGGATGGTGCTGCAGGACACCTGGCTCTTCGAGGGAAGCATCCGCGACAACATCGCCTACGGCAGCCCCGGCGCGACGGAGGAGCAGATCCTCGAAGCCGCGCGCGCCACGTTCGTCGACCGGTTCGTGCACTCGCTGCCCGACGGCTACGACACCGTCATCGACGAAGAGGGCTCGAACCTCTCCGCCGGTGAGCGGCAGCTGGTGACGATCGCACGGGCGTTCCTCTCCGATCCCGCGCTGCTGATCCTCGACGAGGCGACCAGCTCGGTCGACACGCGTACCGAACTGCTGCTGCAGCAGGCGATGGCCGCGCTGCGGTCGGACCGTACGTCGTTCGTGATCGCGCACCGGCTCTCGACCATCCGGGACGCGGACCTGATCCTGGTGATGGAGGACGGGGCGATCGTCGAGCAGGGCACGCACGACGAACTGCTCGCCGCCGACGGCGCCTACGCACGGCTCTACAACGCCCAGTTCACGGCTGCCGTGGCGAGCTGACAAAACCCTTTGTCCGCCCGGGGGCCCCGACGTACCGTGGTGGCACACGGAAAGGAGGTGGTCCAGGAAATGAGAACTTCTAGGACAAGTGAGGTGGCTGCTCGTTAGCAGCGCCCGGCCCCTTTCCGTTCCCTGAGCGGAGTCCCGGGGCATCGTCGGCACTGCCGGCGAATCCACAGCAGTCACCCGACCCGCAGGCGAACCGGTCGTCCACCGGCCCGGGCCATCCGGCCCGACGCCTGCGGGTCGCTGCTTTCCGCTGCCGGTGACACCGCTCACATCAAGTTGCCAAACACAACTAAATAGTTGCAAGATGCAACTATGACTTCTGCACCCGTGTCGGCCGGGACCTCCGGCCAGATGACACACCGCGAGATCATGGAGGCCCTCTCCGGCCTGCTCCTCGCGATGTTCGTGGCGATGCTCTCCAGCACCGTCGTCGCCAACGCCCTTCCCAGCATCGTCACCGACCTGAACGGCAGCCAGTCCGGCTACACCTGGGTCGTCGTCGCGACGCTGCTCACCATGACCGCCTCGACCCCGATCTGGGGCAAGCTGGCCGACCTCTTCGACAAGAAGGCGCTCGTCCAGAGCGCCCTGGTCATCTACGTGATCGGCTCCGTGATCGCGGCGACCGCACCCTCGATGGGCGTGCTCATCGGGGCTCGCGCCGTGCAGGGCCTCGGCGTCGGCGGCCTCACCGCCCTCGTCCAGGTCGTGATCGCCTCGATGGTTCCGCCGCGCGAGCGCGGCCGCTACTCGGGCTACATCGGCGCCGTGTTCGCGATCGCGACCGTCAGCGGCCCGCTGATCGGCGGCCTGCTCGTCGACGTGCCCGGCCTCGGCTGGCGGTCCTGCTTCTACGTGGGCATCCCGATCGCAGCCCTGGCGTTCGTGGTGCTGCAGAAGACGCTGCACCTTCCCGTCGTACGTCGTGAGGTCAGCATCGACTACCTCGGTGCCGGACTGATCGTCAGCGGTGTCTCCGCCCTGCTGATCTGGGTCTCGCTCGCCGGCAACGACTTCGGCTGGGCCTCGACCACCAGCTACCTGCTCGTGACCCTCGGCGTCGTCCTGCTCGCGGCCGCGGTGTACGTCGAGGCGAAGGTCGCCCGCGAACCGATCATCCCGGTGCACCTGTTCAGGGACCGCACCACGTCGCTGTCGGTGATCGCCAGCGTCTTCGTCGGGATCGCGATGTTCGGAGCGACCGTGTACCTGTCGCAGTACTTCCAGATCGCCCGCGGGATGAGCCCGACCCACGCCGGACTGATGTCGATCGCGATGGTCGGCGGCCTGCTGGTCTCGAGCATCGTCAGCGGCCGGGTGATCACCGCCACCGGGCGCTGGAAGAACTTCCTGGTCGGTGGCATGGTCCTGGTCGTGACCGGACTCGCTCTGCTGAGCACCATCGACGAGAAGACCTCCTTGGTCGTGATCGGCGTCTTCATGGCGATCCTCGGCGTCGGCCTGGGCTCGACGATGCAGAACCTCGTGCTCGCGGTGCAGAACAACGCGTCCGCCGCGGACATGGGCGCGGCCAGCGCGCTGGTCACCTTCTTCCGCTCGATGGGCGGGTCGATCGGGGTCTCCGCTCTCGGAGCCCTGCTCAGCGCCCAGGTCGCCGACAAGGTCGTCACCGGCCTGACCCGGATCGGCATCGCGACCAACGGGACGCAGAGCCACGAGATCCCGGACCTGGGCGCGCTCCCCGGGCCGGTCCGGGCGGTCTTCGAACACGCCTTCGGTGCGTCGACCGGCGAGCTGTTCCTGGTGGCCACACCGTTCGCGGTCGCCGCCCTGATCGCGGTGCTGTTCATCCGCGAGGTGCCGTTGCGTACGACGCTCGGCGAGCCCGCGACGGCGGCGCCGGCCGAGGCCGTCCCGGTGCCGGAGCCGGTCCGATGACCGCCCCCGGCCGCCGCGACGAGGCGCTGCGCAACCTGGAGCACGAGATCGGGATGCTCCTGCGCAAGGTCCGCAAGGGGATCGGTGAGCGTGCGATCGCGATCCATCCCGACCTCAACCCGACGTCGTACTCGCTGCTGCTGACCCTGGTCGACTTCGGCCCGCGCCGGGCGGCCGACCTGGCCGACATGTTCGCGCTCGACAAAGGTGCGGTGAGCCGGGTGGTGCGACAGCTCCTCGACCTCGGCTTCGTCGAGCGGACCCCGGATCCGAACGACGGCCGCGCCTCGATCCTGGCCGCTGCTCCGGCGGCGATCAGCCGGTTCGAGGAGGCCGCCACGGACCGGCGCCGCAAGTTCGGCGAACGGCTGTCGGACTGGGAGCCCACCGACATCGACGTCCTCGCCGACGGGCTGGCCCGGTTCAACGCCACGATCTCGGGCTGAACCGGACCCTTCGTTCCCGGTAGTCATTAGTCTGAGTCGGTGAGTACGTCCGAGCAGGGGATCAGCGTCGATCAGGACGCTCGCGCGCTGCTCGACGCGATCGCCATGATCACCTCCGACCTCGATCTGCGCGGGGCCCTCGACCGGTTGGTCCAGGCCGCTTGCGCCCTGACCGATGCCCAGTACGGCGTCCTCGGCCTCCTCGACGCCGACGGCGAGATCGGCGAGTTCGTCATCCACGGGGTCGACGACGAGACCCGGGCCAGGATCGCGTCGATGCCGACCAGCAAGGGCCTGCTCGGTGTCCTGGTCGACGATCCGCGACCGCTGCGCCTCGACGACCTGAACGCGCACGAACGCGCCATCGGCTTCCCGCCGAACCACCCGCCGATGACGACCTTTCTCGGCGTCCCCGTCCGGGTGCAGGGCAACGTCTTCGGCAACCTCTACCTGACCGAGAAGCGCGACGGACAACGCTTCGACGAGCACGACGAGTCCATGCTCGAAGTGCTCGCCCAGGTCGCCGGGTTCGTGATCGGCAATGCGCACAGCCAGCTGCAGAGCCAACGACGACAGATCTGGCTCGAGGCGAGCCTGGTGCTCTCGCATGCGCTGGAGGATTCCGACGACGTCCCGGTGGCGCTGCGCCAGGTGGCCGCCGGCCTCTGCCAGGTGGCGGACGCGCTGGTCGTCGCGGTGATCCAGGCCGACGGCGGTGTCGTCTGCGTCGAGCACTGCGACGGTGACCGCCCACGCCTCTCCGACGCCGAGGTCGACGCCGTGCTGGCCTCGGCGGGGCCGGTCATCGCGGAGTCGGCGCAGAGCCAGCGCGTGGTGATCGCCGCAGCCGGGGACCGTGCGACGGTCGTGGTGCCGATGCTCTCCCGGCTGGTTCCGGGGCACTCTCTGGTCGTCGTGGTCCCGACGGCCGGGATCGGCGTCTCGCTCCCGGACGCCGAGCTCTTCGTGGCGTACGCCGACCAGGCGTCCCTCGCGCTGGACCGGGCCCAGGGTCTCTCCGAGCGGCAGGAGCACATGCTCGTCGCCGACCGCGACCGGATCGCCCGCGACCTGCACGACACGGTGATCCAGCGGATCTTCGCGACCGCGCTCCAGTTGCAGGGGCTGCGTCGTACGGTCCTGGTCGAGGAGGTCCAGGGCCGCCTCGACGAAGCTGTCAGCGAGCTGAACACGACGATCCGTGACATCCGGTCGACGATCTTCGAGCTCAAGCGCGACGACGCCGGGTCGTTGAAGGGCGAGGTGCGCGGTCTCGCCCGCGAGTACATCCCGGTCCTCGGCTTCACCCCGTTCGTCCGGTTGCGGGGCAACCTCGACAGCGGGGTGCCGCGCGACGTCGCCGAGCATCTGGTGGCGACCCTGCGCGAGGCGCTCTCCAACGTCGCCCGGCACGCGGACGCCGATGCCTGCGTCGTCGAGGTCGAGGTCAGCAACGAACGCCTGACCCTGCGGGTCTCCGACAACGGTCGGGGGATCACCGAGATGCCGACCGAGAGCGGTCTGCGCAACGTACGGCGCCGGGCGCTCGATCTCGGCGGCAAGTTCAGCCTGCGCCCCGAGGACCCCCACGGGACTTTGCTGGAATGGCAGGTCCCCTTGAGTTGAGCGCCGCCTTACGCAGCGCCTGGCTGCGTTGTCGTCGACTCGACGTCCGCTCCGCTGCGCTCCGCTGAAGGACGCCTTCGCTCCTCCGCCTTGCCATGCACTACGTCTGACGACGCTCAGTCCCAGCGGCTGTTAAGCCTCCGGTACCCAGACCTTCTTAGCCATGAGCAGGCCGTCGCCGACCGGCAGCAGGACGGGGACCAGCTGCTCGTGGTCGGCCACGGCGCGGCCGAGCTCACGGATGGCGATCGTGTCCGGGTCGCGCTGCGCCGGGTCGGCGACCCGGTCGTGCCACAGCGCGTTGTCGAAGACCACCACGCCGCCCGGGCGGAGCAGCCGCAGCGCCTCGATCAGGTACTCGGGGTACTCCTGCTTGTCGCCGTCGGCGAAGACGATGTCGTAGTGGCCGTCGGTCAGGCGGGGGAGCACCTCCAGGGCGGCGCCCGGGATCAGCCGGGCCCGCTGCGAGGGGATCCCGGCCTCGGTGAAGGTCTCCTTGGCCAGGCGCTGGTGCTCGGCCTCGGTGTCCACCGAAGTCAGGACGCCGTCGGGTCGCATCCCGCGCAGCATCCAGAGTCCGGAGACGCCGGTCCCGGTGCCGATCTCCACGACCGCGCGTGCGTCGAGCACCGAGGCGAGGAACCGCAGCGCCGCTCCGCCGCCGGATCCGATCGGGACGACCCCGACCTCCTCGGCGCGACTCCGTGCGTTCGCGAGGACCTCGTCCTCGGCGACGTACTCCTCCGACCAGGTCCAGCTCGCGGGCTTGGGTGCGGTGACGATGACGTCCTCCTCGATCGGCGTTGGAGGGACTCTATCGCCGCGTGGGCCTCCGTTCGGGGGAGCGCGCCGGGAACACTCGCGCCACCCGGGCCGTTGTGGGATTGAGTGGTCTTGTTCGGACCGTCGGTCCGATCCGGCACCGTTGCACAGGCCGGTCTCAGCTGCCTCTCAAGAAACACGCCTAGCTTGGAAGGGAACAAAGGTTGATCGTCCGACGTCCGGATCCGCAGCGCTCGAGCAAGGAGCCCGCCATGAGCCAGGTCACCGACACGGCAGGCACGCCCGGGGTTCCGACGTGGGACGAGATCGTCGAGGACCACTCCGCCCGGGTCTACCGGCTCGCTTACCGGCTCACCGGCAACGCACCTGACGCCGAGGACCTGACCCAGGAAGTCTTCGTCCGGGTCTTCCGCTCGCTGCACACGTACCAGCCCGGCACCTTCGAGGGCTGGCTGCACCGGATCACCACCAACCTGTTCCTCGACGGGGCCCGTCGCAAGAGCCGGATCCGCTTCGATGCGCTGCCCGAGGATGCCGACAACAGGCTGCCCAGCCCGGTCGCCACCCCGGACGTCGCATTCGTCAACCAGATGTTCGACGCGGACGTGGAGAGCGCGCTGGCCGAGCTGCCGCCCGACTTCCGTGCGGCCGTCGTGCTCTGTGATGTCGAGGGCCTCAGCTACGAAGAGATCGCCGACGTGCTCGGCGTGAAGATGGGGACCGTCCGTTCGCGCATCCACCGCGGGCGCGCACTCCTGCGCAAGGCACTGGCGCACCGCGCCCCGACCGGTGGTCGGGTCCGGGTCGCCGGCCCACAACTGGCCGGGCAGTCGCGATGAGGCCGCCGGCATGATCCTCAAGCTCCACGGACACATCGGGTCGAACGCCTCGGCGCTGATCGACGGCCAGCTGTCGACCGCCGAGGAGGAGCGCGCCTGGAACCACATCCTCGGCTGTCCGGGGTGCCGTCGTCTGGTCGAACGCGAAGGCTGGATCAAGCAGCGGCTCGCCGGGCTGGCCGGCCCGACCGAGGTGGCGGCACCGGCCGGACTCCTCGGCGCTCTGTACGACGTCGACGCGTGGGCCACGGTCGATGAGATCGAACGCCGCTCGACCCGGCGCCGGGCTGCAGGCGCTCTCGTCGGAGCAGGCTCGGTCGGACTCGCCGTGGTCGCGCTGATGGCGGTGACCTCGCCGCCGGCCGGCCGCGGAGAGGTGCCGGGCCGGAACCCCGCCCGGATCGACACCCCCGCCTCGATCGCTCCCGGAGCGACCCGCAACGGCTCGACCGGTGTGCTGCGCGACGACCCGGGGACCGGCCTTTCGGCCGACGTGGTGAACGTGCTTTTCGGCGGTAGGTCAAGATAGGTCGTGTGAGCGACCCGGAAGACCAGACGTCGAACCAGAGCCCGGACAACGGTCCGCCCCCGGCGGAGCCCGGGTACGAGTCGCAGCCTGAGCAGTCCGAGGTGGACCCGGCTGACGGGGCAGTACCGGACCAGGCCGAGCCCACGTCGCCGTTGCCGCTCACACCGCCGGACCCGGCATCTGCCGTGAACGGCGGTTTCGGACCCGCACCGGTCGCTCCCCCGGAGCCGACGATCGCCTACCCCAGGCCGCCCGCGTTCCCGGCCGGGCCCGGTGCGGCGTACGGACAGACGCCGGTGTTTCCCCCCGTCGCCGTCGCCGCCGCTGAGACCGAGCGCGGACGTCTCCCCGGCTGGACCTGGCCACTGATCAGCGCGCTCGCCCTGGTGGTCGGCATCATCGGCGGCGTGATCGGCGGATCGCTGATCGGCGAGGACGACGAGACGTCCGGCGACTCCTCGGGCGGGATCCTCTCCGTCGAGCGCCGCACCGCCCCGCCGCTTCCGGCGGACAACACCAGCATCGCCTCGGTGGCCGCGAAGGTGCTGCCGAGCACCGTGCAGATCATCGCCGAGTACAACGGCAAGGCGCAGGGCGCCACCGGCTCCGGCTTCGTGTTCGACAAGCAGGGCCACGTGATCACCAACAACCACGTGGTCGCCGAGGCCGCCGCCGACGACGGCCCGATCGACGTGATCGACCAGGACGGCCGGCACATGAAGGCGACCGTGGTCGGACGCAGCAAGGTCTACGACCTCGCCGTCCTGAAGGTCGCCGGGGCCGAGAACATCCCGCCGATCTCCCTGGGTTCAGCCGACCAGATGCGCGTCGGCGAGACCGTGGTCGCCTTCGGTTCGCCGCTGGGTCTGACCGCGACGGTGACCAGCGGCATCATCAGTGCGGTGAACCGCCCGGTGACGACCGGCGACGGCAGCGACTCCTCCTACATCAACGCCGTCCAGACGGACGCGGCGATCAATCCCGGCAACTCGGGCGGCCCGCTGGTGAACCTGCAGGGACAGGTGATCGGGGTCAACTCCGCGATCGCGTCCCTGGGCTCCTCGGTGACCAGCGACGAGGGCGGCAACATCGGCGTCGGGTTCGCGATCCCGATCGAGCAGGTCCTGGTGACCACCGACCAGATCCTCCGCACCGGCAAGGCGCTCTACCCGGTCATCGGCGCGAACGTCCGCGGCACCAGGACGCTCGACGGCGCGACCGTCGAGAGCATCGTGGCCGGTGGCCCGGCCAGCAAGTCGGACCTGAAGGTCGGCGACGTGATCACCAAGGTCGACGGGCAGCGGGTCAGCGGCTCGAGCGACGTCGTGGTCGCCGTGCGGTCCCACGGCCCGGACGAGACGATCAAGCTGACGGTCAGGCGCGGCGGCAGGACTCTGATTATTTCGGTCGGCCTCGAAGCCAAGGTCGGCTAGGCGCCGCCATCCGCGGCACCTGGCTGCGTTGTCGTCGGCTCGACGACCGCTCCGCTGCGCTCCGCTGAAGGTCGCCTTCGCTCCTCCGCCTTGCCATGCACCACGCCTGGCGACGCCTAGGCGCCGCGCTCAGGTGGCCTCGGTGTCGAACGGCGGCTTCTCGTCCGGACCGAGGCGGTCGACCGGTGCGGTCGGGGTGGCCGCGAGGTCGTCGTCGAGTCCGTCGAGGACGTGCTTGCGGATCATCGTGCGGGGGTCCAGGTCGGAGAGCTTGAGGTCGGCGTACTCGGGACCGAGCTCCTTGCGCAGGTCGCTCTGCGCTGACTGGGCGAACTGGCGGACCTGGCGCAGCATCCGGCCGGCCTGCCGGGCGTAGTCGGGCAGGCGGTCGGGCCCGAAGACGATCACGCCGATGACGACGATCACGAGGATCTCCCAGACGCCGACGTCGAACATGCCCGGATCCTAGACGACTGATACCAAGGGGAGCGCGCTACGCCCCACTCATCACGCACGCTGGTTGCGTTGTCGTCACTCGACGGCCTTGACGGCCGCCTTCGCTCCTCCGCCTTGCCATCGCACGCACTGAGCGACGCTCGCTTGCGCACCCCTTGGGATCACCCGTCTAGCCGCGGTCCCTGAAGCGGACCTCGCGAACGCCTGGCCGCCCGCTCAGAACTTCGAGGTGGGGGTCAGGCCGAGTTGCATGCCGGCCAGACCGCGGCCGCGACCGGACAGCGTCGTGGCGACCGCGGTGAGGGCACGCGCCGCCACCGAGGTCGGGTCGGACTCCACCACCGGCTTGCCGGCGTCGCCGCCCTCGCGCAGGGACATGTCGATCGGGATCTCGCCGAGCAGCGGGACGTCGTACCCGAGGCGCTTGGTGAGGGTGTCCGCGACCCGGGCCCCGCCGCCGGAACCGAAGATCTCGAACCGGTGCTCGGTGCCGGACTCCGCGCAGTGCGGACAGGCCAGGTAGCTCATGTTCTCGATCACGCCGACGACACGCTGGTGCAGCATCGAGGCCATCGTCCCGGCGCGCTCGGCGACCTCGGCGGCCGCTTCCTGCGGGGTGGTCACGACCAGGAACTCCGCGTTCGGCAGGTGCTGGCCGAGCGAGATCGCCACGTCTCCGGTGCCGGGCGGGAGGTCGAGCAGCAGCACGTCCAGGTCGCCCCAGTACACGTCGGCGAGCATCTGGACCAGGGCCCGGTCCAGCATCGGGCCGCGCCACGCGACCACCTGGTCGCGACGCGGCTTGAGCATCCCGATCGAGATGGCCGAGACGCCGCTGGGCGTCGGCACCGGCATGATCAGGTCGTCGACCTGGGTGGGGCGGCTGTCGGCGATGCCGAGCATCGCCGGCACCGAGTGGCCGTAGATGTCGGCGTCCAGGACGCCGACCTTCATCCCCTGGGCCGCCATCGCGAGCGCCAGGTTGACCGTCACCGAGGACTTGCCGACGCCGCCCTTGCCGGAGGCGACCGCGTAGACCTTGGTCAGCGAGCCCGGCTGGGCGAACGGGATCTCCCGGGCGGCCTGGCCGCCACGGAGGACCTCCTGGAGGCCGGCGCGCTGCTCGGCCGTCATCACGCCGAGGTCGAGATCCACGGCGGTGACGCCGGGGACCTTGCTGACCGCGTCGGTGACGTCACGGGTGATGGTGTCCTTGAGGGGGCAGCCGGCGACGGTGAGCAGGACCCGGACGGCGACCTTGCCGGTGTCGTCGATCTCGACGGAGTCGACCATGCCGATCTCGGTGATGGGTCGCTTGATCTCTGGGTCGTTCACGGTTGCCAGGGCAGCCTGAACCTGCGCGAGGACAGGGGATGTCATGGGGTCCAGCCTACGTCGTGCGGATCAGGCCTCCGGCCGGGAGTCGCTCTCCTGGGCATGAGGATGATCACCCTCGTCCGGCTCGGAGTCGCGCTGGTCGAGCTCGGTGAGCAGTCCGCGCAGCTCCGAGCGGAGGAAGTCGCGGGTGGCGACCTCGCCGATGGCCATCCGCAGCGACGCGACCTCGCGAGCGAGGAACTCCATGTCGGCGTGCGCCCGGGCGTTGGCCTGCCGGTCCTGCTCGGTGACGACCCGGTCGCGGATCTCCTGCCGGTTCTGGGCGAGCAGGATCAGCGGAGCGGCGTACGACGCCTGCAGGCTCAGCATCAGGGTCAGGAAGATGAACGGGTAGTCGTCCCAGCGCAGGTCCTCCGGGGCCAGCGCGTTCCACCCGACCCAGAACAGGACGAACACGGTCATCCAGATCAGGAAG
Organism: Marmoricola sp.; assembly: GCA_036676945.1. Lineage (GTDB taxonomy): Bacteria > Actinomycetota > Actinomycetes > Propionibacteriales > Nocardioidaceae > Marmoricola. The sequence continues at coordinate 4,006 of JAKFBZ010000055.1, read as the reverse complement.
CTCGCGGTCCCCATGAACCGGGCGAACTGCTCGGCGAAGCGGCCGAACCGGTCGTGGTCCGCGGGACGTCGGACGACGCTGCGGCCGACGACGTTCCGACGCATCTCCAGCGGTACGTCGAGGCGCGCACGAGGGCGGTCGTCGCCCACCTTGTCGACCTTCTTGTCGAGCTTCTTCTCCACCTTCTTCTCCGGCGTCATCACGCACGCCCCAGCTTGCGGTCCCGCCAGCCCTCGGGCAGCAGGTGGTCGAGAAGGTCGTCGACCGTCACGGTGCCCAGCAGGCGACGCTCCTCGTCGACGACGGGCGCGGCGACCAGGTTGTACGTCGCCAGGAAGATGGCGACGTCCTCGAGCGTGGCGTCGGCGTGCAGGTAGTCGACGCCGGTGTCCAGGACGCCGGCGACGAGTTCGGACGGCGGCTCGCGCAGCAGGCGCTGGATGTGCGCGATGCCGAGCAGCTTGCCGGTCGGGGTCTCCAGCGGCGGCCGGCAGACGTAGACCAGCGCGGCCAGCGACGGGGTGAGGTCCTCGTTGCGGACCCGTGCCAGCGCCTCGGCGACCGTCGCGTCCGGGGAGAGGATCACCGGCTCGGGCGTCATCATGCCGCCGGCGGTCTCCTCGCCGTACTCCATCAGCCGGCGGACGTCCTCGGCCTCCTCCGGCTCCATCAGTTCCAGCAGGTGGCGCGCGGTCTCGGGAGGCAGGTCGTTGATCAGGTCGGCGGCGTCGTCGGGCGACATCTCCTCGAGGACGTCCGCCGCGCGCTCGTGGGACAGGTGCTCGAGGATCTCGACCTGGTCCTCCTCGGGAAGCTCCTCGAGGACTTCGGCCAGGCGCTCGTCGTCCATCGCCGCGACGACCTCGCTGCGGCGCTCGAGCGGGAGGGCGTGGATGACGTTGGCGGCGTCGGCCGGCTTGAGGTCGGCGAGCGAGGCGATCAGGTGGGTGGCGCCCTGGTTGGCCTGGCGCTGGTGCAGCCCGTCGACGTCGTCCCACTCGACCACGTGGGTCTGCCCGCGTCGCCGGAAGCCTTTGCTCGGCTCCTGCAGAGCGACCCGGGACAGGACCCAGTCGCGGGTGCGGGCCTGCTCCATCGCGACGTCGAAGACGGACCCCTCGACGCCGGTGCTCTTGACCTTCACCTTGCGGTCGAGCATCTGCCCGATCACCAGGGTCTCGGTGCTGCGCAACTCGAAGCGGCGCATGTTCAGCAGCCCGGTGGTGATCACCTGACCGGAGTCGATGTTGGTCACCCTGGTCATCGGCGCGAAGATCTGCCGCCGGCCGAACACCTCGATCACCAGTCCGACCACACGCGGCTGGCGCACCTCGGCCCGGAGCACGACGACGACGTCCCTGACCTTGCCGACCTGGTCGCCCTGGGGGTCGAACACCGGCAGCCCGGCGAGGCGGGCCGCGAAGACGCGGGTCGGTGTCGTGCTCACGAGGTTCAAGGGTAGGGGGTTCGGCCACGGGATTTCGGTCGCCGTGCGGGCAGGATGGTGATCATGCCCGAGACCTTCCTCTCCTACGACGTGGTCGACGTGTTCGCCGAGGACCCGTTCGCGGGCAACCAGCTCGCGGTCGTGCACGGCGCCGCCGACCTTCCGGACAGCGCGCTGGTTGCTCTGACCCGGGAGTTCAACTTCTCCGAGGCGACCTTCCCGACCCCCGTCGACGGCGGTCGCTACCGGTGCCGGATCTTCACGCCCGGGGGCGAGATCCCGTTCGCCGGCCACCCGACCCTCGGCACGGCGTGGGTGCTGCGCGAGCGGGGCCTGCTCACCGGCGGCTCGGCGGTGCAGGAGTGCGGAGCCGGCGAGATCGGGGTCCGGATCGGGGAGGGGCCCGGAGCCGAGGTCGAGCTCGCGGCCACCCCGCGTGACCTCCTCGGCCCGCTCGACGCCACCGCGGTCGCCGCGCTCCTGACCTCCCTGGGCCTCGACGAGGGCGACCGGGACGGGGACGCCTGGATCGCCGGGACCGGCCTGTCGTTCGTGCACCTGCCGGTCCACGACGACGCCGTCGGGCGCGCCCGGGTCGGCCGCGCGGGGGTGCGCGAGGTCGCCGACCTGCCCGCGACCGACGACCCGCTCGAAGGCGTCAACCTGTACGCCGCCCGCGCCGGCTCCGCCCCGCTGGAGGTGCACAGCCGGGTCTTCGTGCCGGACCTGGCCATCCCCGAGGACCCGGCGACCGGCTCGGCTGCCACCGGGCTCGGGCTCGCCCTGCACGCCCGGGGCCTGCTCGGTGACGGAGCGGCCTACCGGATCTCCCAGGGGCTCGAGATGGGCCGCCCGTCGCTGCTCTCCGGGGTCGTCGAGTCTGCGGAGGGCTCGGTCGCTCGGGTCCGCGTGTCCGGACGGGTGCACCCGATCGCACGTGGCGAGATCCGGGTCCCGTGACGTCCCGGTTGGGCGCGAGCACGCTCGGCCTGCTCGCGGTCGGCGTCCTGGCCGTCTCGCTGGCGGCGCCGTTGATGGCGCAACTGATCGTGCCCGCGCTCGCGATCGCGTTCTGGCGCAACGCGCTGTCGACCGCGGTCCTGGCGCCGGTGACCCTGACCCGGCGGCGGGCCGAGGTGGCGTCCCTCGATCGCGGCCAGGTGCTCGCGGTGCTGGTCGCCGGGCTCTGCCTCGCCGCCCACTTCGGCTTCTGGATCAGTTCGCTGGCGATGACCTCGGTCGCGTCGTCCACCGCGATCGTGTCGCTCCAGGTCATCTGGATCGTCGGGTTCGACCTGGTCCGTGGGGCCCCGGTCCCGGGGAGGGTGATCGTCGGCGTACTCGTCGCGACGGTGGGCGCCGTGGTCGTCTCCGGGGTCGACCTGTCGGTCTCGACCCGGGCACTGGCCGGCGACCTGCTCGCCCTGATCGGATCGGTCGCGGTCGCGGCGTACGCGGTGATCGGAGGCCGGGTGCGTCAGCGGATGAGCACCACCACCTACACGACCGGCGTCTACGGAACCGCCGCCGTCGCCCTGCTCGTCGCGGCTCTGGTGGCTGGCCAGGACCTGTTCGGCTACCCGGCCGACCAGTGGGCCTGGCTGGTGGTCCTCGCGCTCACGGCCCAGTTGCTCGGGCACTCGGTGTTCAACCATCTGCTCGCGACCGTGACCCCGACCGTCGTCTCGCTGGCGCTCCTGCTGGAGATCCCCGGGGCCGCGCTGATCGCCGGGTTCTGGCTCGACCAGGTCCCGGGTCCGGGAGCGGTCGTCGGGCTGGTCCTGATCCTGGCCGGGATGGCCGTCGTGGTGCTCAGCGAGCCTGAGTCGACTCCTGGGCCGCCGCCCATTCCTCCCGCGTGAGCGAGTAGTACTGCGACGGGTCCTCGTACCACTTGTCGGTGGTGCCGTGATGGACCATCCCGATCTTCCGGCAGACCGCCATCGACTTGTCGTTGTCCAGGTGGGTGACCGCGTGGATCTCGTCGAGCCCGCCGTCGAAGCCTCGACGCAGGATCGCTCGGGCCGCTTCGGGTGCGTAGCCGTTGCCCCAGGCATCCGGGTGCAGGTGCCAGCCGATCTCGACCTCGCCGTCGCTGTTCGGCAGCGTCAGCAGCAGAACCGTGCCGATCACGCGCCCGTGCAGGACGCTGCCGTCGGTCACCTCGATGGCCCAGTGGCCCAGCGGCGGGTTGTCCCGGCCGCGCCAGCGCTCGACCTTCTCCCGTGCCTCGTCGAGGTCCTTGGTCAGGACCGGCGGACCGTCCCCGAGCCACTTCACCACTTCGACCAGGCTCAGCATGGCCAACGCCGCCGGAGCGTCCTCGAGGGTCCAGGGGCGGATCAGCAGGCGGTCGGTCGATAACATGACGCGATTGTCCAACGGACGAAGGGAAGTTGTCGTGGCCATTCAGGTCGTCATCCTCGCTGCCGGTCTCGGCACGCGTCTGGGGAAGCCGCACCCGAAGCCGCTGACCCCGCTCACGTCCGGGGACAGCATCATGCGGCGCGCGGTCAACGCGCTGCGCAAGGCGTACGGCGAGGAGGTGTTCGTCACCGC
>JAKFBZ010000054.1:0-7076 GCA_036676945.1 Marmoricola sp. | reverse complement strand
CGCGGCTTCGCGCTGATGTTCCAGGACGGCCAGCTGTTCGGGCACGCCACCGTCGGTCGCAACGTCGGCTACCCGCTCCGGTTGCGGCACCGTCCGCGCCCGGTCGTCCGCGAGCGCGTCGCCGAGCTCCTCGAGCTCGTCGGCCTGGCCGGCTACGAGGACCGGATGCCGGGGACGCTCTCCGGCGGCGAGCGGCAGCGGGTCGCGCTCGCCCGGGCGCTGGCGGTGGACCCGCGGCTGCTCCTGCTCGACGAACCGCTCTCCGCGCTGGACCGGGAGCTGCGCGAGCGGCTCGCCGCCGACCTGCACGACATCCTGCGCCGGGCCGGGACCACGGCCCTGCTGGTCACCCACGACCACGACGAGGCCTTCGCCGTCGCGGACCGGATGGCCGTGATGCGGGACGGAGCCGTCGTCCAGGCCGGGACGCTCGAGGAGGTCTGGGCGCACCCGGCCGACGCCTGGGCTGCCGGCTTCCTCGGCTACGCAACCGTCCTGGACGGCGCCGCGGCCGCGCGGCTGCGCGCCGTCATCGACCCGGCCGCGACCTGGACCGAGGTCGCCCTGCGCCGCTCGGCGATCGCCGTACGCGCCGACGGGCCGTTCACCGCCACGGTGCTCTCGGCGCGGGTGCGGCCCGAGCAGGTCCGCCTGGAACTGGACGTCGACGGGCTGGGCAGACTCGCCGGGGTCGCCGACCCGGGACACCCGGCCAGGGCCGGTGAGACCGTCCGTGTCGCCGTTGTCACAGACCGGATAGCGGCACTCCCGGCACGTACCTGAACGGTCGTTGCATAGACTTCCGACTCGTGAAGGACACCGCCACCGCCCCGCGCCCCTCGGGTCGACGGGCGTACGCGATGCTGGTGTCCGTCGCGGTCATCATGGGCACGCTCTGCATCATCTGCAGCCAGTCGCTCGGCTACCCGATCCGGGACCCCGACGGCTTCCTCGGCCCGGCCTGGATCCGGCTGCCCCTTCTGGTGCTCGGCGCGTTCATCGCCGACGTGGTCCCGCGGACCCTCTACCGGGCCCGCGGCAATCCCAGCCGGTACAAGGCCGAGGCCTCGCTGCTGATCAAGGAGCACTGGACGCGCGAGCGGATCACCCTGGTCGTCGTCGGGCTGGTCTCCTTCTACGTCACCTACGTCAGCTACCGGAACCTGAAGAACTTCCTGCCGTTCATCATGTCCGACGGTGACGGCCGGCCGAAGAAGTACGACTACGCACTGCACCGGTTCGACGAGTGGCTGCTGTTCGGCCACGACCCGTCGACCCTGCTGCACGACGTCTTCGGCACCAGCGTCAGCGCGCACATCCTGTCGGCGATCTATCTGATCTTCCTGCCGATGGTCCCGGTCTCGGTGGTCGTCTGGGCGGTGTGGTCGCGCAACGTCAGCTACGGGTACTGGTTCATCACCGCGCAGTGCCTGTGCTGGGCGCTGGGCACCGCGAGCTACTACGCGATCCCGACCCTCGGTCCCAATTTCTTCTTCCCGTGGCTCTACTCCGACCTCCCGGACACCGGGGTCGCGCAACTGCAGGACGGGCTCTTCAACGGGCGGCAGAACATCCTGTTCGACCCGTTCGCCGACGGCGTCCAATCGGTGGCCGGCTTCGCATCGCTGCACGTCGCGATCACAGTGACCCTGGCCCTGGTCGGCCAGTACACGCTGCGTACCCGTGCCTTCCGGATCGGGCTCTGGGTCTACTCGGGCCTGACGATCCTGGCCACCACCTACTTCGGCTGGCACTACATCGCCGACGACATCGCCGGCCTGTTCATCGCGGTGATCGCGGTGTACCTCGCGGCGCTCGGCACAGGGCAGAAGTTCGACCGCGGCGGGCGGAGTTCGCACCCGACGACCTCGACCAGCAGCGTCCCGCTCGACGAGGACGACGCCGCCGACGACGGCGCGGATCGGGACCGCCTCACCGTCTAGGACGGGAGGCACTGGTGTAGACCGTCAAGGCGACACGCCGTGCGTTCGGTAACCGAGTTCGGTAAAAATCGTTCCTTGTGTGACGAATGAGGTTACCTTCGACGGGTTCCGCGCCAGGGAAGCGGCCGGGACCAAGCCATGACGAACGGGGGTTCGAACGGTGCGATCGAGTGTGCGCGCGGCGGTGGCGGTACTCGCCACCCTGGCGTCCCTGGTCGCCCTGACCACCTCCGCCCAGGCCGACAAGCACCCGCGGATGCCGTCCCAGGCCCAGGTCGACGCGGCCAAGCAGGCAGCGGCGCGGAAGGCCGGTGACGTCGCCTCGCTCCAGGCCGAGCTCGCGGTGGCGACCGCGCGGCTGCACAGCGCGGCCGAGCAGGCCGAGGTCGCGGCCGAGGCGTACAACGGCGCGATGTGGCGGCTGCAGAAGGCACAGGAGGCGACCGCGAAGGCGAAGGCCGACGCCGCAGCCGCGCTGGCCGAGGTCGAGGCGCAACGCGCCGGCGTCGCCCAGTTGGTCACCCAGAGCTACCTCGACGGCAGTTCCCTCAACGGGGTCAAGGCGTTCCTCGGCGACGAGGGTCCCGAAGGGATCATGAACCGCTGGGGTGTCGTCAACAGCGCCACCGACTCGATGCAGGCGACGTACGACGAGTACACCGCCCTGGCCGCCCTGGCGCACGTCGCCACCGAGAAGGCGGAGAAGGCCGAGAAGGCGCAGGCCGCGATGGCCGACCAGGCGCAGTCCTTGCGCGACGCCGCGGCGGCCGCCGCCAACAGCGCGCAGAGCCAGGCGGCAGTCATCGCCGGCCAGCGCCGCACTCTGATCGAGGAGCTTGCCGAGGCGCAGAAGATCTCGGTCGCGCTGGCGACCAAGCGCCAGCACGGCCTGGAGCAGGTCGCCCAGCAGCAGGCTTCGGCGGCCGCGGCGGCCCAGGCGAAGGACAAGGCCGAGAAGGCCAAGTACGACGTCGAGGACCAGACCGACCAGGTCGACCAGACCAACCAGGAGTTGGAGAACCTTCCGGAGGAGGGCGGCTGGGGCCTCCCGGGCCTCCCGATCCCCGCCGGGACCAGCGAGGGGGCCGCCCGGGCGATCCGGTTCGCGCGTGCCCAGCTGGGCGAGCCCTACGTCTGGGCCGCCGCCGGCCCGGATGCGTGGGACTGCTCCGGTCTGACGATGATGGCGTGGCGTGCCGGTGGGGTGTCGCTGCCGCACTACTCCGCCGCCCAGTACCAGCAGAGCAAGCACATCACGGTCGGCCAGTTGCGGGCCGGCGACCTCGTGTTCTGGGGCACCTCGCCGAACACGATCCACCACGTCGCCCTCTACATCGGCAGCGGCCAGATCCTGCACGCGCCGCGGACCGGACAGCCGGTGCAGATCAACTCGATGTACTACTGGGTCCCGCCGGACTACTTCGGCCGGCCGTAGCCAGTTCCGCTCCACCTCCCGGTGGTTTCGCCCGTCGAAACCCTGGCAGAGTGAGGCCATGACCGAGACCGCGACCGACGCCACCCCTCCCGTCGTCGACGTTCCGGCGTTGACGGCCCTCCTCGACGGCACGTATGTCGAGGTCCGCAGCCTGACCCGCAAACGCCTCGCCGAGCATGCCGACGTCCTCACCGACGCCCAGCGGCTCGACCGGGACGCGTTCCGGGAACGCGTGCGCGACCTCGTCGTGGAACTCGCCGGCACCGGGCAGACCGGCCTCGGCTTCCCGGTCGAGTACGGCGGCGGCGGGGACATCGGCGCCTCGGTCGCCGCCTTCGAGACGCTGGCGTTCGGGGATCTCTCCGTACTGGTGAAGGTGGGCGTCCAGTTCGGGCTCTTCGGCGGGGCGATCCTCCAGCTCGGGACGAAGGCGCACCACGACGCCTACCTGGCCGACCTGATCAAGGGCGACCTGCTCGGCTGCTTCGCGATGACCGAGACAGGTCACGGGTCGAACGTCCAGGCGCTCGGCACGACCGCCCGGTACGACGTGGAGACCCGTGAGTTCGTCATCACCACCCCGGACGACGCCTCGCGGAAGGACTACATCGGCAACGCCGCCGCGCACGCGAAGGTCGCCGTGGCCTTCGCGCAGCTCGAGATCGGCGGGGTCTCGCAAGGGGTGCACGCCTTCGTCGTACCGCTGCGCGACGACCGGGGCCGGGTCCTCGACGGGATCCGGATCGAGGACGACGGCAGCAAGATCGGGCTCAACGGGGTCGACAACGGCCGGATCTGGTTCGACGACGTCCGGATCCCGCGGGAGAACCTGCTCAACCGGTACGCCGACGTCAGTGAGACCGGCGTGTACTCCTCCGACATCGACAACCCGGACCGCCGCTTCTTCACGATGCTCGGCACCCTGGTCCAGGGCCGGGTCTGCGTCGGTGGCGCCGGGATCAACGCGAGCAAGGTCGCGCTGTCGATCGCGGTCAAGTACGCGCTGCAACGGCGCCAGTTCGGCAATCCCGGCGGGCCCGAGGAGTTGCTGCTCGACTACGGCCTGCACCAGCGCCGGCTCTTCCCGCTGGTCGCACGGACCTACGCGCTGCACTTCGCCCAGGAGGTCCTCGCCGGGCAGCTGCACGCGGTCTTCTCCGCCACCGAGGAGGTCGACGAGCGGACCCGCCGGGCGCTGGAGTCACGCGCCGCGGGCACCAAGGCGCTCGGCACCTGGCACGCCTCGGAGACCATCCAGGAGTGCCGCGAGGCCTGCGGTGGCGCCGGCTACCTGACCGCGAACCGCTTCGACGCGCTGCGGGCGGACACCGACGTGTTCACCACGTTCGAGGGCGACAACCACATCCTGCTCCAGCTCGTGGCCAAGGGGCTGCTGACCGACTACTCCTCGTCCTTCGGCGAGCTCGACCAGCTCGGGATGGTCCGCTTCGTCGCGGGGCTGGCGGTGGAGACGGTCATCGAGCGGACCGCGGTGCACAAGCTCGTGGAACGGATCAAGGACGTGCTGCCGGGCTTCGACGACGGCGGCGGCGGGGACGACGGGGACCCGAGGGCCAACGCCGACGCCGGCCTGCTCGACCCGGAGTACCAGCTGGCCATGCTGCGCTGGCGCGAGGAGCACATGCTCTCGGGAGTCGCCCGCCGGCTGAAGCGCGGCATGGACTCGAAGATGGAGCCGGCCGAGGTCTTCAGCCGCTGCCAGGACCACGTCATCGGCGCGGCCCGGGCGCACGTGGAACGACTCGTGCTGGAGGCGTTCGTCGCCAAGGTGGCCTCGGTCCCCGACGGCGAGAACAAGGTCGCGCTGAACCTGCTCTGCGACCTGTTCGCGCTGACCACGATCGAGGCCGACCGGGCCTGGTGGATGGAGCACGGCCGGCTCTCCTCGCAACGGTCCAAGGCGATCAGCCGGGAGATCTCGGCGCTCTGCCGCCGTGTCCGACCGATCGCGGAGGACCTCGTCGACGGGTTCGCCGTACCGCCGGAGATGCAGCGCACCGAGATGCTCGAGGACTACGCAGCGGCCCGAGCGGCCGCCGCGGCGAAGGACGCCTGATGCTGGACCGGATGCGACTCCCCGGTCTCGGCGGCTGGAGCGAGGACCCGTTGTGGGCGTCCTTCTACGACTGGTCGGTCGAGCATCCGCGCGCCGGCGGCGCGATCTGGCGGATCGGTATCGGCAGCGACCTCGGCCGGTTGTACGCCGCTGCCGCCGAGATCGGGCGCCAGCCGGCGGGGTCGTCGGTCCTCGACGTCCCGTGCGGAGGCGGGGTCGCGCTGCGCGGACTCCGCCCGGGGCAGGGGATCCGGTACGTCGCCGCCGACATCTCGCAGACGATGCTCGACCGGACCGAGGAGGCAGCCCGCGGCCGTGACGTCGCCGACCAGGTCGAGCCCCGGCTGGCCGACGTCGGCGCACTGCCGTTCGCCGACGGCGAGTTCGACCTGGTGGTCTCCTTCACCGGCCTGCACTGCTTCCCGGACCCGCACCTGGCGGTGCTGGAGATGGGCCGGGTCACGCACGCCGGCGGCGTGATCACCGGCAGCGCGCTGCTCAACGACACGGGCTTCCGGACGCTCCCGATCCGACGCGTCGGCCGGTTCTCCGGCCTGCTCGGGCCGAGCGCGACCAAGGCCGAGGTCATCGACTGGATGGCCGAGGCCGGGTTCACCGACGTGACCCTGGAGATGTCCGGGGCGATCGGCTACTTCCGAGGGGTCAAGGGCTGACCGAGGTCAGTGCGCGCCCTGCGTCTTGAGCCGCTCGAACGACGCACGCACCTCGGCCTCGGCCTCGGCGCGGCCGACCCAGTTGGCGCCTTCGACGGACTTGCCGGGCTCGAGGTCCTTGTAGACCTCGAAGAAGTGCTGGATCTCGAGACGGTCGAACTTCGAGACGTGGTCGATGTCGCGCAGGTGCTCCAGGCGCGGGTCGTGCGTCGGGACGCAGAGGACCTTGTCGTCGCCGCCGGCCTCGTCGGTCATCCGGAACATGCCGATCGCGCGGCACTTGATCAGGCAGCCGGGGAAGGTCGGCGCCTGCAGGATCACGAGCGCGTCGAGCGGGTCGCCGTCGAGTCCGAGGGTGTTCTCGATGTACCCGTAGTCCTCCGGGTACGCGGTCGAGGTGAAAAGCATCCGGTCGAGGCGGATACGACCGGTCTCGTGGTCGACCTCGTACTTGTTACGGGAGCCCTTGGGGATCTCCACGAGGACGTCGAACTCCAGCACGGTATTTCCTTCCGACTGCTGCTGCACGGGTGAGAATGGGGGACCCGGCCCCGGCGCGATGTCCGGGTCTCAGGTGACACGGTTAGTCTCCCGCACATTGTCGTCGAACGTGAATCCAGGGGTCGGAGAAGTGCCGTTGCGTGAGGAACGCCACCCTCGCCCGGAGCGGGAGAAGCCGCACCGGGCTCGTGCCGTGCTGCGCTGGCTCCCCGAGGTCCTGGTGCTGGCCCTGGTCGCCGGCGCGTTCGCGATCGTGGCCTTCGACCTCTCCGACCGGCTCTTCGGAGACCTCTCCGACGAGGGGTCCGGCCCGGCAGCGATCGAGCCGCCCGCGGGCCTCGACCTGCCCGAGCAGCCGGTCGCCGAGCCGGTCGCGGCGACCGCGACCCCGCCGGACCAGCCCGCTGACGCCGACGCCGTACGCCGGGCGCTGGCGCCGTACGTCG
>JAKFBZ010000053.1:0-3127 GCA_036676945.1 Marmoricola sp. | reverse complement strand
GGACACGGGTTCGATCTGCCGCAATGAGCGCGCACAGGCATGGGTCATTTGACACCTGGAGTGGGGCGGTCGCCGGTTGTGTCGGGGCCTGGATGGTGGGTGGTGCGTGATGTCTAGTCGGACAGGGAGTGTTCGGCGCTCTCCCCAGGGAGAGGCTTCAGGACCGCACCGTCGACCAAGTAATCGACCCTGAACGTGGCGGTACCTGGTGGCACCTCCAGCACGTAGTAGGTACCCCCTTCGTGCACGAACGTCTTGGCATCGAACGGCTGGTCCCCCGCGAGGGTGACCCGCACTTGGTCGACGTCTGGGTGGAGGGCGCCCATCCACAGCATCCCGTCGCCGACCTTCACGCCGCCGTCCGAGTCGTAGGTGTACTCAGGTCGGACGGTTGCGCGTCGCGGCGCGCATCCGTCCTTGGTGGGTGGGCCGAAGAAGGAGCCAACCGTGTTCCACTCCTGGCCGATGATGTTGTTCTCCTCGGCAATCAGCTCGATGCCGGAGGGGAAGTCCGCGCAGCGCGGGATCTCCCGGCCGTCCATGACCCAGTAGCGCTCGCCGTCGAGATTGCCCCTGATGATCGGGTTGGCGGGTGGGATTCCGTCGACGTACTCGGGGCCGTACTGCACCCATGCGGCTGCGGCCAGCGGGATGGCAGCGATCGTCACGCCGCCACCCATGAGTAGCCGCCGGCGAAGCCGGGAGCGACGGGGGGATGGTGCTGCGTCGTCCGTCGGATCCTCGTGCACGGTGGCGGCGACGGCGGCCAGGGTGCGGCGGAGGTGCTCGTCCAGTTCGTGCTGGTGGTCGAGGGGCGCGGTCATGGCAGGTCCTTCCGAAGTCGGTCAAGGGCGCGGCGCAGGTCGGAGCGCACGGTGCTCGCGGGACGATCGAGTAGGTGACTGATCTCAACGAGTGCCAGGTCCTCGTAATAGTGAAGGACCACGACTGCACGCTGGGCGACGGGCAGTCGGCGCACCAGGGCCCAGGTCTCGTCGAGCTCCGGGATCGCCGTGACAGGCTCCGGCTCCGACCGAAGCAGCCTGCGACGTCGGAACTCCCGACGCTGGCCGTCCTTGGCGAGATTTACCACGCTGCGGCGCAGGTAGGCCGGTTGATCGTCGATCCGGTGCCAGCGTGGCTGCGCCGAGGCGAAGGCACTCTGCACGAGGTCCTCGGCCGTCTCACGGGAACCGGTCAGCAGGAAGGCAAGCCTGAGCAACGGCAGCCGCAGTTCGCGGTAGGTCTCCTCGAGCACCGGCATCTCCGAGTCGCTCAGTTCCAAATCGGTCACACCCCTACGTCGTCCGACAAGCGTCCAGCGTTGCACCTGTGTGGCCGCATTTTCGCCAAGCAAGTGTCCGGATCTGCCGCGAAGAGCGCGTCACTCCGGCGCTAAGGCAGCGCCCGACACCTGCAGCAGCAAGTGCCCGGCCGACCGTGCCTGGTTGCGCCGTTGGGGTCAACCGGAACGGTTAGTGGTGTCAGCCGGCACAGGCACCAGCGCACCGCGCAGTCCGACCCTTGGCTACAGTTCCCGCGTGTGGATTGTTCCCCGGGTTCCTTCTTTCCTTGTTCCTTGAGTTCTTTTCATGCGCCGGGCCTCTAGCTCAATTGGCAGAGCAGCGGACTTTTAATCCGCGGGTTGTGGGTTCGAGTCCCACGGGGCCCACCACGATCATTCCCGCTGCCGACGGATCAGGCGGCAGCACGCAGGCCGCGGCGGCCGCGGCGTACCAGCACCACGCCACCCAGCAGGAGGGCCAGCCCGAGGCCTGCGAGGTCGTTGGCCCGACCCGACATCCCCGTCTCCGGAAGCTCGTTCTCGTCGTCGCAGATGATCGTGAACGTCGTGGTCTGCGGCGGCTCGGAGTTCCCCACTGTCTGCGCGGTCATCTCGTGCTCGCCGCACGCGAGTTCGTCGCTCACCGTGAAGGTCCAGGTGCCGTCGTCCGCGACGATGATGGTTCCGACCGAGATCCCGTCGATCGAGATCTCCACGGTGCTGCCCGGCTCTCCGGTGCCGCTGAAGGTCGGTGTCGTGTCAACGGTGCCTTGGCCACTCGGGACATCGGTCAGCGCCAGCGGGTCGACCACGTCGACGGTAAAGCTGTTCGAGTCCGGCGGACTGGTGTTGCCGGCCGGGTCGGTCTGGACGGCCGTCACGGTGTGAGGTCCGTCGGGGAGGGGGTCGGTCAGATCGAACGTCCAGGTGCCGTCGCCGGAGACGGGGACGGTGCCGACCACAGTGCCGTCGACAGTCACCTCCACCGTGGCACCGGGTTGGCCGGTGCCGGAGACGGGCGGGGTCCGGTCATGCACGATCGACCCGTCGGCGGGGCTCGCGATGACCGGGGCTGCCGGCGCGGTGGTGTCGATGGTGAAGGTGTTGGTGTTCGACACCACGCTGGTGTTGTCGGCGAGGTCGGTCTGGGTGGCGTTGACGTCGTGCTCGCCGGAGCTGAGCGGCGTCGCAGGGGTCAGGGTCCAGGTGCCGCCGCCGGTGACGGTGGTGGTGCCGATCGGGGTGCCGTCCACCGAGACACTGACGATGGCCCCCGGTTCGCCGGTCCCGGTGATGGCCGGGGTCGTGTCATTGGTGACCGACCCGTCGGCGGGAGTCAGGACTACGGGGGCTAGGACGGTGGTGTCGATGGTGAAGTCGTTCGAGGCCGCCGGGCTGGTGTTGCCGGCCGGGTCGGTCTGAGTCGCGTCGACGGTGTGCGGTCCTTGGGCAAGCGGGGTGCTCGGCGTCAGCGCCCAGGTCCCGCCACCAGTGACATTCGTGGTGCCGATCGGGGTGCCGTCGATGGACACCTCGACCGTGGCACCGGCTTCGCCGATCCCGGAGATCGTCGGAGTCGTGTCACTGGTGACCGACCCGTCGGCGGGGGTATGGATGACGGGGGCTGCCGGAGCGGTGCTGTCGACGGTGAATGTGTTCGTGTTCGACACCGGGCTGGTGTTCCCGGCCGGATCGGTCTGGACGGCGTTGACCGTGTGGGGTCCTTGGCCGAGCGGGGTGCTCGGGGTCAGGGTCCAGGTGCCGCCGCCGGTGACCGTGGTGGTGCCGATCGGGGCGCCGTCGACCGAGACGGTGACGGTGGCGCCCGATTCGCCGGTCCCG